>NZ_JBIBYO010000011.1:0-230845 GCF_043083385.1 Streptomyces sp. NPDC014733
CGACTGGCTGCACTGGTACAACTACCACCGACCCCACACCGGAATCAGCGGCCACACACCCGCCAGCCGCGTCACCAACCTCACCGAACAACACAGCTAGGGCCTCTCGTTTGGATCAAGCTGGTGCAGCGGTCCTCCGCTACAGTGTGAGGATGACGATCCGTCGCATCATGCCCAACGTCGTCACCCAGGACATCGAAGAGAGCCGAAGCTTCTACAGCGATTTCCTGGGCATGGACGTGCGCATGGACGAGCCCGGCTTCTTGATGTTGGCCTCGCCCGGTAATCCGACGGCACAGATGACCGTGGTCTCTCCTGCCGCAGAGTCATGGGATGCGCATACCGCTCATTCGACACTGGCAGTCGAAGTCGAGGACGTTGACGCCGCGTATGCCGCAGCCGAGCGCCAGGGGTACCAGGTGGTCTATCCCTTGACCACGGAACCATGGGGAATCCGACGTTTCTTTGTTCAGGCACCCGACGGAAGTGTCATCAACGTCCACAGTCACGTCTGAGGATGAAGGATCGGGCAGACCAGAGGAAGATGCCGGCGATGTAGAGTCCGGCCAGATAGACGGTGTCAGTCTTCTCGTAGCGGGTGGCGATGCCTCGCCACTGCTTCAGACGGTTGATGCACCGTTCGACCGTGTTGCGCCGCTTGTAGGTCTCACGGTCGAAGGCCGGTGGTCTGCCGCCTCGGCTGCCCCGGCGTATCCTGTGTCCGCGCTGGTCGGCGGGGACGGGGATCACTGCCCGGATGCCGTGTTTGCGCAGGTGCTCGCGGATCGCGCGGGAGGAGTACGCCTTGTCGGCCAGGACCAGGTCCGGCCTGGTGCGTGGCCGTCCTCGCCGACGGGGAACGCGCAGGCGGGCCATGACGTCGGGGAAGGCGGGCGCGTCACCGGCCTGTCCGGCGGTGAGGTGAAAGGCCAGTGGGCGGCAGCGGTCGTCGGAGGCGAGGTGGATCTTCGTTGTCAGTCCGCCGCGGGACCGGCCGATGGCATGGTCGTCAGGTTCGCCGGCCGGGGCCCCTTTTGCCGGGCCCCGGCCGCGTGCTGGTGAGCCCGCACGATCGTGGAGTCCACCGACGCCCAGTTGAGGTCCCCGCCCGCGTGGGCCTGGGCCACCAGAGCGGTGAAGACCCGCTCCCACGTGCCGTCGACAGCCCACATCCGCAGCCGGTTGTAGACACCTCGCCAGTTGCCGTACGTCTCCGGCAGGTGAACCCACTGCGTGCCGGTCCGGAACTTGAAGGCGATCGCGTCGATCGCCTCTCGATGGTCCCGCCAACGGCCACCCCGCTTCGGCGTCCGAGCCGGGAGCAACGGCTCGATCCGCGCCCACTGCGCGTCAGTCAACGACACACTCGGACCAACGACCGGCTGATCCAAACGAAACTGCCTAATCCTGGCGCCGGGGATTCTGGCTCAGGTGGGGGTCGACAGCGCCAGCTGTCTGCTGAAGAAGGTGGAGCATCCTGTCCGCGCGGCCCGGGGCCATGGCGGGGCGTGGCTGGCCGGTCTTGGGATCGAGGTCGCCGCGCCAGTCCGCGACGAGGTGGCAGAGTTCGTGGCGACGGCCGTAGCCGGTGGGGAAGGGCCACCCGTCGTCGAGGGCTTTGCTCCGGCTCAGGTCGCGGAGGCTGTCGGCTGCCCAGACGAGCATCATGCGTCCTTCGAGCGCGCGGCGGATCTCGTCGCCCGCGGTGGCCGGGTCGACCGCGCGCTCGGGGATGGTGCCCTTCGCACGTGGCGGGATCAGCCGCATCTGGAGGTCGAGTAGGACGTGGCCGTCGGAGTCGAGGGCTGTGAGGTGGGCGGCCGAGGGGGTGCGGTGCGTGCCGGCTGGGGCGGTGCCGCGTTCGGTGTAGTCGACGTGCAGGACCGCGAGGCGGTCGTCCGCCAGTAGATCGGCGGCGCAGGCGGCAGCGCGTGTACGTGCTTCGGCTGCCTGCCTCTGGCGGGCGTGCAGCATGTCGATGTGAGCGCACGTGCGGCACAGCAGCCAATCGCCGACGGGGGTGCAGGGCAGGTCGGGGCGGGCCCCGCATTGCTCGCACACGCGGGTACCGGCAGTGCCGCGGGCGGCGGCCGCGGCGAGTTGGGTTGCGCCGGCACGGGTGGCACGGGATTCGCTGATCAGGTAGAGATCGAAGACGGCGCGCCGTCCTGCGTCGTCGCGGCCCTCGACGGTGGCTCGTACAGGGCCGCCAGGCTCTCGGGGTTGGTCGAGGGAGCTGAGCTGAGTGCGGGTCATGTAGCGGTGCGGAGGCAGCGCGCTCCAGTAGGCGAAGTGCTCGGTCATCAGGTCTCCTCGGGCTCGTGGAAGCCGCTTGTCGCTGCGGCTCCGCCTCGCGAATGGGCACGGAAGGCGGAGACCGGTTGGTGCTTGGTCAGGTGCGTAGCAGTCGATGTCGGGCGAGGTCCTGTTCAGCGAAGGTGTGAGCTAGGAGGCCGGAGGGCCCGTTCCAGACGCCATGGTCCAGGTCCGGGCGCAGCGGGGTGCGCCGGATGGGCGGCGGCATGTCCGTTCTCGTACGGTCAGAAGATCGCGCGCGTGTGCCGGATGATCTCGGGATGGAATTGGATGACCCGCTGGTAGGCCACTGGAGCAGTCTCCCGTTTTCGTATGGCGTCATGGAGGCTTCTGAAATCGGGTTCCTCGGTGATGGGTGGGGGTGGAGTTCGTGGCTCAACGTCGGCTCTTTGTGCGTCACGCGCTTCAGGTGGCGGTGTCCGGAAGCCGGGGTTGTGGAACTGCGTGCGCAGTGGACGGTACAGGGAGTGCCCAACCAGGCCGTCGGTGCTTCGTCGTCCGTCTCGATGGAGCCGGCTGAGCGGGCGGATGAGATCATGCGCCATCGCTACAGCGTCGCAACTACTGTCCCGATGCCCGGAGCCGAGGCGCTGCCAGCGGTCAGCTTCAAGGAGCCGGTGGAGTTCTGCATGGAGTACGCCCGGGCGCCGGTACAGATCCGGCGCGAGGAGGACCCCACCCATCTCGTGTTGCCGTATCCGTTGCCAGAATCGGCTCCTTGCGATGATACGGCGACTTCATTGGGCGAGGATGGACGCGCGAAGGCCCGCACCTCGCGGTGATCGGACTCAGGAGGTGCGGGCGGTCTTCTCGCACACGTCGATCCAACAGGGAAGGGAACGCCGGCGGCCTCGGGCACTGCGGCGCAGGCACCTTCCCTCCCGTTGCGGCCAGGTGCGGGGCGCACTGGAACCGAAGTGTCTGCGGCGCCGGGAGCCCTCCCGCCACCGCGAACAGGGGTTCGGCTTTTGCGTGAGAAGGCCGCTGTCCGGTCCTCGCTGCGCGGGGTCGATCACCTGGTGCTCGCCGTAGATGCCTGCGCGCGCCTCACGACGCCAGGGACGCGCGTAGGCCACTGATTCAGCGGCCGCGGAACTGTCGTCGGGGTCGACGACGGTCGCCGATGGAGAGCCGTCCGCGGGGCACCGCGCAAGCCAGTCGCCGTTGGGGCGATGATTCCCGGCGGTGCTGTGGAGCTGTGCTGTGTGGGCACCGACACGCTGGCCCAGTAGCTGTTGACCGCGGCGTGGCCTTGGGATTGGGCAGCGGTGTCACCCAGGGTGCCGCGCACACCGTCGGCCTCGAAGGCCACCGGCGAGACGCCCGGCGCGTACATGTACGAGACCTTCGTCTTCGACAGCAGGCGCTCGTCATAGCGAGTGACGACCCCGCCGCGGTCGCCTGCCGCGCCGCAGATGCTTCCTATCGATCTGCCGAGCCGGCCACGGAACAGTCGAGGATCCGCCCGTCCACCGTGCCGATCAGGAGTCGCCCAGGGCAGATAAGCATGAGCGACAGCGGTACCACGGGCTGGCCGCCGACATCCAGTCGCTGCCGCCACAGCACAGTCCCGTCCGAGGTGCGCAGTGCCACCAGTTCACCGGAGTTGAAGGCGACGTAGATCGTCTCCTCGTCACCGTCCAGGGCGGTGACCGGGAAGTCGGCGGTGAAGATCCAATGCGCGGCTCCGTCCGCGAGACTCCGCCGTACGACGAAGGCGTTGCCGGGGAGTAGGCCTGCACCGTCGTGCACAGTCCCCGCGTGCACCAGGTCCCGCCCTTCCTCGGTGCCGACCTCGATACCCGGCCCGCCGAAGAGGTGCCGGGCGTGCTTGGTTTCCCAGTCGAGGGAGAACAGTCGTCGTACCACGGGTGCGGCGTCAGGACCGGCCGGGTCCACGGCAACCACCCACTTGTTCCGCCATGGCTCCCTTCTCTCACCCTGGAGGACGAGCAGTTGCCGACTGTGACGGGTCGGAAAGGAGTGATTGAAGAGGTCGAATCCCCCCAGTGGCACGCGTACCTCCGGGGTTTCTCCCGCAGGGCTGACCAGCGCGGCCGGTTCTGAGTCGCGCCGCCGGCCCCCGCCCGTGGAGCGGAGCACGAGCCAACCGTCGTCACGAGTGGTGAGCGCAGTGGAAAAGCCAACCGGGAGATTGCCGGCGCGGCTCCCACCACGGCTCCTCGCTGACAGTCACAGCCGAGGGCACGCCGATCTCGGCGAAGGAGTGGCTGCCGAGCGTATGGAGGATCGTCAGCGAATCGGACATATTGGTGGAACTCCCTGGAGGCCGAAGATCATTTTCGCATTCAACCGCATCCGACGAGCCTGCGATTTTCCCGCTCATCGCAGCGCTTGGGTACAGCTCCCCACGGCGCCAGGACGTGCAGCGTGCGCACGCTCACGCCCTGCCCCTTCTCGTTGGTGGTCGCGACCAGCTTCGGCGCGCTCCAGCTCAGCTTCGTGCCGCACACCGGAGCGTCAGGGGCGACATCCAGGGTCCGTCTTCAAACGGATCTTGCCCAGAGCAGGAATGACGCGAGACTGACCGCTGCCTTGTAGGAGGTAGCGGTCTTGTCGTATCTGATGGCATTGCCACCAGAATGGCAGCAACCCTCGTCATCTGGCTCCGAACATGATCGCCCGGCCAACTTCTAACGCAGCTCCTCCCTCAACAGCCCCATGGCGAACCGGTCATACCACTGCCCGTCCCGGTGGAACGACTGACGCAGTCGCCCCTCTTCGACGAAGCCGACCTTCTCGTAGATGTGGTGAGCCGCCTTGTTCTCCGTGACTACGGTGAGGGAGATCTTGTGCAGCCGCATGGCGTCGAACCCGTGCCGACACATGGTGCGCAGCGCGTCGGTGGCGTACCCGCGGCCCCAGTGATCCTTCTCGCCCAGGTAGATGTCCAGCTCTGCGCAGCCCGTCTCCGGCTCGGCATCCCGCAGCCGCACCAACCCGATCAACCTGTCCTCGTCACGTACCTCGATCCCGTACAGCGTGTCCCCGTACGTGTTCCGTCCCCGCTCGTCGAGGCGTTTGCGCACCCCCTCCAGGTGCTGGTCGTAATACGCGTCCATCCAGCGCATCACGTCGGGGTCGTTGTTCCACCGCCACAACGACTCCGCGTCGGACGGTGCCAGCGCACGTAGTTGCACAAGATCTCCGAGAATCATGGCGTGCATTGCACCACGGCAATGTGTGGCGCCTCCAGCGAGTTCCGCTACGGGAAGTGCACTACGTACGGCCTGATGGCGCCCACTACCTGGGCCAACCCTCCGCGGGGGCTGTGATCGCCCGGGCACGGCCTACTTGTACTGACCGGCGAGATTAGTTGATCCAGTGCCCGCTGGCCGGGCTTCGTAGTTGCTCGGTCTGGGGCAACATGGCGCGGTGAGCATCCCCGACCGGTACAGGCGCCCCAGCGGTCGCCGGCCGTGCGCGGGGACCGGATCGCGGCCGTCGACGTGGATCCGCATGGTCTGGACGAGCTGATCGGGCCCGGCACCCGCGTGCTGGATCTGCCCAGTGACGACGTGACCGTGCTGCCCGTCTTCGACGACACCCACACCCACCTGATCTCGGCGGGGGGGCAGCGCCCACGACGTGGCGGTCGACGGGGCCCGCAGCATCGCTGAGTTCCTGGACCTGATCCGGGCCCGCGCCTCGATGATGTCGTCGGGCAGCTCGTACACGGAGAACCATCCCTGCGGGCGCGGGGAGCAGCAGCAGTGGGACATCTGGCAGGGCGCCCCGACGGCCTGAGCCCTCAGTTTGGGAATCACCCGGGGCCCAGGTATCTGTATAGCTATTGGCCTGCGGAAATATGAGATGGCGGCGCCTTCGTGGGTACCTCGCCTGGCCTTTGGTTGACCGTTGTTTACCGCTACTACTGGCACGTGATGGCACGCACCGCTGTACCGATCGGGCCCTGGGCGGCATTGCCAGGATCAACAATCGATGAAGATGGCCGGTTTGCTGGCCTGGCGTCCGACGGGTGACCATCCAGGCCAGCTCGCCGTCGTCGCCGGCCGTCAGGGCGTCCCTCCCGCGTCGGCCCAAATCCGCCCCCCACTTTCCGCGGCTCCACATCGTGCTGTGGTCCGACAGCCGGGGGCGGCGAAAGTTTGGTGCGCGGGGCCGCCGGAACCGGGTAACGTCCTTGTCATGTTCTTCCAGACGTCGATTTACGAGTGAGAGCGTGACGGGCCCCTGCTGACGTCCTTCGGCGTCGCCGCGCCCGTCCCCCGCCGATGAATCTGTAGACCGTTTCACATCGTTACCGGGAGAACCTGTGACCGACAGCAAGAACATCAACAACCCCGTGGGCCAGGGCGGCGGCCAGCGCAAGAAGCTGTCCCGCGCCGAAAGGCAGAACAACGGTCCGCACCGCAACCTCGACCGCCAGAGTGCCGCCGACCGGAAGGCGGAGCTGGTGCGCAAGATGCGCGAGAAGACGGGCGCAGCCGAGGGCTCTGGGCAGACGGGCGATGCCACCACACAGAGCTGACGCACCGCCGCCGCAGAGCGGCATCGCGCCAGGGCAGCCGCAAGTCCAGCAGCCCTGGCGCACGGGCCCCAAGAACCCCGCTCGGCAGCCGCGCGGTGGTTGCGGGCGGCCGGCTGCTGGACATGAATGACGCGGCGGTGGACGGCTCGCACGTCAGGGCCCTCAAAGGGGGGCTCACACCGGACCTTCGCCAGTCGACCGCGCGCGTCCGGGCAGCAAGCACCATCTGATCGCCGACCGGCACGGAACGCCGCTGGCGATCTCGCTGACCGGCGGAAACCGTCATGACGTCACCCAGCTGATGCCCCTGCTCGACGCGATACCTCGCGGTCGCGGAGTCCGAGGGCGTCCGCGTCACCGGCCGGGCCGGCTGTTCGCCGACTGTGGTTACGGGCTCGAACTGCGTGCAGTCCGCCCGCTGTCCCGGTGTGACGATCAGGGACAGCGGACGGCAGCGGCCGTCCGCGCTCAAGTGGAGCTTGCTGGTGAACCCGCCGCGCGAGTGGCCCGGGCATTACAGTCAATACTCCCCCTGCAGTTCGTGGTCTCGCTGGCGGGGGCGCACGTCAGAGCGTCCCGCCAGCGGGGGCCCTGGGGCTGGTAGGTCAGCCCAGGTCGGGCCAGCGCAGGAAGTTCTCCAGGGTGGCGCGGGCACCCTGGCTTCGTTGGCTGTCCAGTGGGAGGCGGCCGTGCAAGGTGAGCAGCAGGTCGCTCGCTGATCCGTGCAGGTCAGCGGCCGTTTTATGTTGGCCGTCGATGACGTGTGAGCCTGATGCCGTCAGGTCAACCAGCCATGATTCGCCCTCGGCGGCGTGCAGACCGATGCGGGTCGGCTTGTGCGGCCAGGGGCCGGCGGTGCCGTGGCCGACGCCGATGAACTCGGCAATGCCGTCGAGGGCGATATCCGCAGGGATGGGCAGGGGAGCGCCGGTAGCCAGCTGGGCGTCGAAGGCGTGGACAGCGGCCTCCCGGAGCTGATGGCGAGCCACGGCACCGCTCGTCATCGGGACGTCGGAGTCGCTCCACCAAGTCCAGCAGCCCGCCGCGGGGCCCGCGGCTCGCAGGGCTGCGATCAACTCCTGGGTGGCTGCGGCAGATTCCGCCGCGAGGTTGGCTGACGGCGTGTCATCGGCCGGTGCCACGGTCGGGGGCTTCTCGTTGGGGCCGGCTACGACCGCCGCCGCCCAGAACCGATGCACCTGGGCAAGGTGCGCGACGAGGTCGCGGAGCGACCAGCCGGGGCAGCTGGGGACGCGGACACCCAGATGGGGGGGAGCCCGCGACGCTGCTGTGCAGGGCGTCAGAGCGGTCCTGGACCAGGGTGAGCAGCTCTTCGAAAGCAGGTCTCTGGGGCATCCCAGCTTCCTATCACCGGGTACTGACAGCGCCCTTCGGCTGCCACCGGGCCCGTGCGGTAGTCCAGCAGCGGTCTGTGGTTGGGCTGATGGGGCCAGACCGGGCTGGAGTCGTTCAACGCGTACGCCGCAGCTGCAGCCGGCGGGTTCCACGGCAGCCCTACCAGCGAGTCCTTGAGCGCGCCCAAGGCTGCTGTTCCCGGCGTGGAGCCGCGCCATGGTTGGGTTTCACGTGAGCGACGGCCACCGATCGGCAGCCCAACTCAGCCATCCCGACGATCCAGGAGGCGGAGCTCCGATCTCTTGCCCAGCGAGTTCGGCGGTGTCGGGCGCTTCGAAGAGCGTCCTCCAGTACACGAGGTCCGCTTCGCTAATCGGGAAGGTCTGATCCGGAGTGGCCGACTGGCGATCGACGATTCGAGCACGTTGGGTCTCATGGTCCACTGGCAGGTAAACAAGGCGGCAGGATGCCCCAGAAGACTCCACCAACCAGCGGATTGCGGACCTCTCGTCACGGGACCAGCACCCGAAATCCAGGACCACGCTGGTTCCCAGCCCGAGCGCCTCCAGACCGAGCCAGAGGAGCCGGCCTTCCAGCACGTCGCGCTTCCCGTCCGCCTCCGGCTCGCCGAACAGCGGAATCATCCACTCATCCGGCGTCAGCCGCAGGGCGCCGTGCTCCTCGGCGAGTTGCCGAGCCTTCGTGGTCTTCCCGGCCCCGGGCAGGCCGATCATCAGGAACAACGTGGTCACGTCCTGATCGTAATCAGGAGGACCGCGGCCAGGCACCGTCCGGGTCACGGACTTCCAGCAGGTGAAGGTCGGTCGGGTCGCGGAGGCGATCCAGGAGCTGCCGCAGACGTTGCAGGCGACGCCGGCTCCGGTGCGGGAGATGGTCCGCACGGTGCTGAGCGAACTGCGTGAGGACGGTCCGGAGGAGGTTGAGGTGGAGTTCGGGGTGGGGCTCGCGGCGAAGGCCGGTGTGGTCATCACCAGCGTCGAAGGGGTCGTCCATCTGAAGGTCCGTCTCAAGTGGAACAAGACGGATCCCGCCGCGACGGGGGAGGAGCCCAAGGGTGACCTCGGGTGAGGCAGACCCGGTCGAGGGGCCCGGAAGTCAACGTGGGGGGATGGCGCGGAGCTGAGGGTGGCTGGTGGTGCGGCGCCGGCCGTATCGGTGGTGAAGGTGCTCAGGGCCGACGGGAGAGTGGCCGGGGCGGGTTTCCTCGTCGACGACGGCACCGCGATGACCTGCGCCCACGTGGTGCGGGCCGCCCGGCAGGCCCCCGGGGGGGGACACGTCACGGTGGCATTCCCGGGCGCCTCCCGGACGCGCCGGAAGTCTCCGCCACGGTCCTGACCGAGGGACGGCGAGCACCGGAAGGCGACGACCTCGCCGTCCTGCGCCTGGAGGGCGTTCCCGCAGGCGTCGGGGGTGACCATGCGGTCGTCGACGCGGGACCAGCTGTCGATGTCGGTCAGGCGCAGTTCCTCGATCGTGTCCGCATCGGCGGGGCGGGACAGGGCGCGCAGGACGTCGCTCCAGTACGCGGCAGGGGTCTGCTGCCCGGCGTCGTAGGGCGGTCGCAGGGTCCAGTAGGCGGTGGTGAAGGCATCCAGGGAGGTGCCGGCGCGGGCGGCCATCTTCTCCAGGGCGCCCGGGCGTTGGTGGCGGGCGATGACGCCGAAGAGGTCGAAGAGGATGATGCGGCGGTCACTGGACATGAGGGTGGTTCCTTTTGGTGCGGGGTCGAACTCGTTTCGATCTGTGGGGTGTTCGGGTTTATGGGTGGTGGGGCAGGGCGCGGGCGAGTGAGGTGAGGGCTCTTCGGGCGTCGGGGCCGGCGGGGGCGAGGACGACGCTGGTGGCGCCTGCCGCGTGGCGGGCGCGGATCGCGGCGCGTGCCTGGTCGGGGGTGCCGGTGATGCTCAGCTCGCGCACCCATGCGTCGGGCAGGGTGCGGGCGAAGTGTTCGGCGTCGATGCAGGCGGCGCGGTGCTCCCGCAGCTGAGTGGCGAAGGGCATGGGGGCGATGTGGGCGGCCCAGTCCGGTTCGCCGATGTCCTTCAGGGCGGTGCGGGCGCGGGCGAGGGCGCCGGCCTCGTCGTCGTCGACTGCGGCCGCGTCGTAGGTGACGACGTACGGCTCCCGCAGGGGCGCGGTGCCGGTGTGCAGGTGGTGCAGGGAAGCGGTGATGTAGGCGGGGGCGGCGGGTTCGGCCAGCAGGAGTCCGTCGGCGACCTGGCCCGCCGCGGCCTGCGACTTGGGGCCGCGCACGCCCAGGATGACCGGGGGCACGACGTCGGGGGTCTCGGTGAGGACGACGTCCTCGGCGTGCACGTAGCGGCCACCTCCCGGGCCGGGTTTGCCGTGCAGGAGCAGCCGTAGCGTGGTGGCGTACTCCTTGAGGAGGGTGAGGGGGCTGGCGGGCCAGGCCCCGGTCTGGCGCATCCAGTCGGGCATGCCGTGGCCGATGCCCGCGATGAGGCGGCCGGGGAACATCTGGGCGAGGGTGGCCAGTTCCATCGCGGCGAAGGAGACGTTGCGGGCGCCGGCGGGCAGGATCCCGATGCCGACGGTGAGGTGTGCGGTGCTGGCCAGGACGGTGGCGGCCTGCGCGAGGCCGCCGCGCCAGCCGAGGTCCTCGACCACCCAGAGCTGGTCGAAGCCCAGCTCCTCGGCGCGGCGGGCGTAGGGCAGCACTTCGTTCACGGGCAGGTCACGGGGCAGCATCACGCCGACACGGCCGCGGTCCGAGGCGGCGTTGGGCTGGGACATCGAGGGCTCCTGGCACGGGTTGGCATCGACAGGGTCGGGTTCATGGCGGGGGGGCCTGCGCGGCGCGGGGGTCAGGGTCCGTGCCGCGCAGGCGGTCAGCGATCGCTGCAGGCCGCCTTGCGCGGGCGGCCGGAGGCCACGCGCACGGTGGAGCGGCCCGGGCGCAGGACTCCTGCGGCCGCGCTGGCGATCAGGCAGAACAGGGTGAGCAGGAGGAAGGCGCGGTTCAGCGGCACCAGGTGGGTGAGCCAGCCGATGACGGCGGGGCCGGCGAGCATGCCGACGTAGCCGAGCCCGGAGACCCGCGAGACGGCGGCGCCCGCGTTCGCCGGGTCTGCATGCCCGGCCGCGCTGAGCAGCTGGGGCACGCAGCCGGACAGGCCCAGGCCGAACAGCGCCCAGCCGGCGAACGCGCCCCCTGCCCACGGGGTGACGGCCACGGCGGTGATGCCGACGGCGGCCAGGGCGGCGCCGCAGCGCAGGATCGCCATCGGCCCGAACCGGGCGACGAGCCGGTCTGCGAAGAGTCGGCCGGTGGTCATCAGCGCCGCATAGGTGCCGTAGGCGAAGGCGGCGGTGGAGACGGAGGCGCCGAGGATGTCCTTCATGTGCAGGGCGCTCCAGTCGTTGGCGGCGCCCTCGCACAGCATGACCATGAAGGCGAGCGCGGCCAGGAACCAGATACGGCTGGCCGATACGCCCCGCTTCACCTGCGGGTCCGCAGCCTGCCCGGCCGGACCGGAGGCGGCGTCGGCGGCGGGCCGGGTGGTGGGCAGCACGGAGCGGGCCGCCACCAGTGCGGTCACGATGCCCGCTACCGCGATGATGCCCATGGTCACGGCCGTGTGCAGGCCGGCGCTCGTGGCGGCCGCCACGAGCAGCGCGGCCAGCACGCCGCCGATGGAGAAGGTGGCGTGGAAGGCCGACATGACGGGCCGCCCGTACGCCTTCTCCACGTGGACGGCGTGGGCGTTCATGCTCACGTCCAGGCAGCCGTTGCAGAACCCGAGGACGAGCAGGGCCACCGCGAGCGTCCACACACCGTGGGCCAGGGCGGGCAGGACCAGGGCGGCGCTGCACAGCACCGCGGAGGTCGGCAGCACCAGGCGGGCCCCGAGGCGGTCGGTCAGCGGCCCGGTCACCTGCATGCCCAGGAAGGCGCCGCCGCCCAGGAGGACCAGCAGGCCGCCGAGGGTGGCGTGGCTGATGCCCACGCGGTCCTCGATCGCGGGGATCTGCACCACCCAGGTGCCCATGACGGTGCCGCACAGGGCGAAGTAGACGAAGGTCGCCACACGGGCGGCTCGAAGCGAACGTCCCATGCGATCCACCGTAACGAACATAAATCATGTTCGAAAGTCTACGAAGCTAACAAGTCACTTGTTCGTTTCGTAGTGGTGTTCAATCGCGGTATGAGCAACGCAGACCGGCACGGACTGATCGTCAAGGCCGTCAGGGACTCCGGCGGCGCCACCGTGCAGGAGCTCGCGCAGCTGACCGGGGCCTCCGAGATGACCATCCGGCGCGATCTCGACACCCTCGCCGCCCAGGGCGCCCTCGAACGCGTCCGCGGCGGCGCCCGCACCCTGCTGCTGCGTGGTGAGGAGCCCCCCTTCGCGCTGCGCGCCCACGAGGCGACCGAGGCCAAGCAGAGCATCGCCGCCGAGATCTGCGCGCTCATCACCGACGGCGAGAGCGTCCTGCTGGACAGCGGTACCACCTGCCTGGAAGTCGCCCGCCTGCTGCGCGAGCGCCCCGTCACCGTGATGCCCCTGTCACTGCAGGCCATCCACCTGCTCGGAGAAACTCCCGGCCCGGCCACCCTGGTGGTGCCCGGCGGCCAGCCCCGCGCCGCCGAAGGATCCCTCACCGGCCCCCTCACCCTCGCCTCCCTGGCAGCCTTGCGCTTCGACACCGCGATCATCGGCTGCTGCGGCCTGAGCGCTGCCGACGGCCTGACCGCCTACGACCTCGACGACGCCGCCGTGAAGAAGGCGGGCATCGCCTCCTCCCGCCGCGTGATCGTCGCCACCGACGGCAGCAAACTCGGCCACACCGCCTACGCCCACGTAGGCCCCGCCAGCCTCGCGCACACCGTCGTCACCGACACCACCGCACCCGCCGACGAAGTCACCGCACTCGGCAACGCCGGCACCACCGTCAAAACCGCCTGACCGGCCCGTCGTGCGTTGGCACCGCACCGGCGCACAACTCGGCGCATGGCCCGGAGGCTTGTGGCCCTCTGGGTCTCTGCCTCGGCGATGTGTGACCGGAAGAGGTCCTTGAGGTCGAGGTGCTGGTGGGTCAGATGCCATCTCTTGACGTCGGCCTCGACGGCGAGTTGGGAGACACCGAGTCGGCCGCTGGAGCGCTGGGGCTTCCCGGTGACCAGCCGGTTCATCGCGGCGATGATCGCCCGCCGGGCGGGATCCGTCTCGTGCTCGATCGAACGGTTCCTCGAAGCGGCCACGTCGAGGGCGCCTGTGAGGTCGGCCTTCCCAGCTCGATTTGTGCTCTCGGAGATCACCCGCTGATCCACGTCCCCGGGGCCCTCCTGCCTGGCTGCGCTGACCATCCGGGCTCGCCCGTCGGCAGTTACACCACCGCCCGGCGCGTGCTCGGCAGCACGGTGAACTTCCGTCAGGGCGCGGATCCCTGCCAGGAACGGTGAGCGGTAGTGGGTCGGCGGTGTTCCGTGAGCGCAGTTGTCAGCTCGGGAAGCGACGGTGGTGAGCGATCAGGGGGAGAAAGATCTGGTCCACCACTTCGGTGAGGGCGGCTCGGGAAGGGGGGAGGCGGGTGAGAAGCGTTTCGCCGACCACCAGGGTGAAGGGCAGCGTGGCGACGCGTGCGGGGATGGACGTTTGATCGAGCTCACCGCGTTGTGCGGCGCGGTCGAGCACCGTTGCCATCGCGGACCGGCCCGCCTGCTGGGTGCGTTCCTGGAGGTAGTGGGCGAGGTCGCTGTCGCGGGTGCGCTCGTCGGCGAGTACGCCGAGGACGGGTGCGATCTCTGTCATGCGCAGGGTGAGGCGCTGCAGCAGGGCGAGGACGTCGGTGCGCAGGGCTCCCGTGTCGGGTGTGGGGGGTGGCAGCGGTGGTGTCTGGTGACGCAGAGCGGCCAGGACCAGATCGCGGCGGCTGGGCCACCGGCGGTAGAGAACGGTTCTGCTGGTTCCGGCGCGGGCCGCCACGGCCTCGAACGTCAGCTGCTGGTAGCCGACGGCGAGGAGTTCTTCCCACGCTGCCTGGAGCAGGGCGGCTTCCAGGGCGGCGCCCCTGCGACGCCGTGCCGGACGGGCACCGGTGTCGTCGACGGAGGAGCCGCGCGCGGACTCGGCGGGACGCGGGGCGCCGGTTTCCTTTTTGGGCACGGTGTGTATCTTAACTTCAAGTTAAGGTACACGCTGAACCCTATGGGGGTCCTGATGCGCGGCAAGGGTGTGCAGTACGACACCGGAACGTTCCCCGACGGCAGCAACACCCGCTACACCTTCGATCCCCACGTGGTGGAGCGTGAGATGCGCATCATCGCCGACGACCTGCACTGCACCGCCGTGCGCGTCACCGGTGGCGACCCCGAACGCCTCAGCGTCGCGGCCGAGCACGCGGCCACCGCCGGACTGGACGTCTGGTACTCGCCGTTCCCCTGCGAGATGACCGAAGACCAGATGCTGCCCTACTTCGCCGACTGCGCCGACCGCGCGGAGGCGCTTCGCCGTGCCGGAGCCACCGTCGTCCTGGCCACGGGGTGCGAACTGAGCCTGTTCGCCTGCGGCTACCTCCCCGGCGGCACCTTCTCCGACCGTATGCAGGCCCTGCGCGCCGCCCCCGAAGAGCGGGCGGCCGCGCTCGCGGAGATCCCCGAGCGCGTCAACGGCTTCCTCGGCGAGGTCGTCAAGGTCGTCCGGCCCAGGTTCGGCGGCCCGATCAGCTACGCGTCGATCCCGATCGAGCAGATCGACTGGCGCCCGTTCGACATCGTCGGCGTCGACGCCTACCGCAACAGCCGCAACGCCCTCACCTACCGCCGACAGCTCAGGCAGTATTTCTCCCACGGCAAACCGGTGGTCGTCACCGAAGCCGGCTGCTGCACCTTCCAGGGTGCCGCCGACCTCGGCGCGGGTGGCTGGACCGTGATCGCGCCAGACGGCCGCGTCAGGCCCGGGACGATCCGGGACGAGGGCGAGCAGGTCCGCTACATGAACGAGTTGCTCCCCGTGTTCGAGCACGAAGGCGTCGACACCGTCTTCTGGTTCAGCTTCGCCGGCTTCGAACTGCCGCACCGGCCGGATCCCCGCATCGATCTGGACCTCGGCTCCTACGGCATCGTCAAGATGCTCGACGATGGCGCTCAGGCCCGCGCCTACCCCGGAATGCACTGGGAGCCGAAGGAAGCCTTCCATGCCCTTGCCGAGCACTACGGGTGAGAACAGTCCACGACCGTACGGTGCTTGAAGCGTCGAGGGCGGATCCTGACCGCCAGCAGTTGGCATGCGGGGCGCGGACACTCCGGCCGATCAGGTGCCCAGAAGACGCCGCCTGCGCGGAGCCTGTGCCAGCGGCCACCGTTTCCACGGCTGGGCGTCACCGGCCTCGCCGACCCCGATCCAGTAGGTGTCAACTGCTGAACCGCCGCAACCGCGGCACGTAACTGGCGGCCGCCGAGCCGCTGTCCTGCTGGTCCTTGAAGAAGCGAGTGTCCTGGTGGAGTTCTTGGGGGCATTTCTGGGGGCCGGTCCCGTGGATGATCGAAGCGGCCCTGGTGCTGACGGCGGCGACGATCCGGTGGGCGGATTTCGCGATCATTGCGGTCTTGTTGCTGCTGAACGGGGTCGTGGGGTTCTGGGAAGAGCATCAGGCGCAGAACGCGATCGCGGCGCTCAAGGAGCGGCTGGCGAAGGTGGCGCAGGTCAAACGCGCCGGGGCGTGGACGACGGTGCCGGCAGTGGAGCTGGTTCCGGGAGACCTGGTGCGGATCGGCCGCGGGGAGGTGGTGCCCGCGGACGGGAGGGGGTCGGGGGGAGGGGGAGGCGGACGAGTCGGCGCTGACAGAGTCGCTGCCGGTTCCCAAGAACCCTGGTGACGGCATGTACTCGGGGTCTGCGGTGCCGCGGGGCGGCCCGGTGGCGCGTGTGCTGGCCACGGGCGTGGAAACGGAGTTCGGCCGCACAGCGGAGCTGGCGGGGCGGGCGGCACCGGTGAGCCATTTCCCGCGCGCGGTCATCAACATCGGTAAGTACTTGAGCCTGCTCGCGCCCGGCCTGGTCGTTGCGATCATTGTGCTGTCGTTGCTGCGGGGGAGCGGAGTGGCGCGCACGCTGGAGTTCGCTCTGGCTGGTGGTCATCGCCTCGGTTCCGGTCGCTCTGCCGGCGGTGCTGTCGGTGACGATGACTGTCGGAGCCCGGTATCTGGCCAAGCGGGAAGCCGTGGTCAGTCACTTGCCCGCGGTGGAGGAGACGGCCGGGGTGGACGTGCTGTGCGCCGACAAGACCGGCACCATCACCCGCAACGAGCTGGCTGTCGCCGACGTCGTCGTCTACGGACAGGCGCGTGCCCTGTTGGACGGGCACACCGCGGTGCGCGGGCCCGGAACGGGCTGGGACCTGCATCAGTACCGCCGCTCCGCCCTGACCCATCTCGGCGAGGCCGGGGCGAGCCTGCTGATGCTGATGGCGAAGTCCCGGCACAAGAAGCCGGAGAACGTCCGCCGCTACTTCAAGCCGTCTCCGGAGGCCATCGCGGAGCTCACCAGCCCGCTTGCTCCGGGCGGCAGCCGCCGCTGAATCTTCGGGTCGCGGGCCGCTGTTTCCACGGGGTGAGACGCCTCGGGTTGCGCTGACCGGTCTCGGCGGGTACCGGCGCGTCTTCCTGCCCTGTGTCTGGGGGCGTCAGCGAGTCAGTTCGAGGGGGAAACGCAGGCGGCAGATGACGGCGTCGGTGTGGTGGCGGATGGCGCGGTCCAGGACGGCGCCGCGCTGGTTTTGCAGCAGGCGCTGCCATGGCTTGGGCAGGTGCATTTCGGGGATCAGGACGACCAGGCGGTCGTGACTGTCCTGGGTGCTGAGCGCGTGCAGGTAGTCGACGATTGGCCGGGTGAGGGAGCGGGTGCGGCTGTGCAGCACGGTGAGCGGCACATCGGGTTGCCAGGTGTTCCATGCCTGGCGGACCTCGTCGGCGGAGTGTGCTTCAGGGTCTTCGGGGTGGACGACGGTGACGGCGCGGACCTCGTCACCTAGGGAGAGGGCGGCGCTGACCGCTTCCTGGGTGAGCAGGTTGACCGCGCCGACCGGGATGACGACCAGCGAGCGGCGTGTTTGTGGCGGTGCGGGTACCTCGCCAAGGTGGAGGGCGGTGCCGATGCGCCGGTAGGTGCGGTGGACCGCTTCGAACAGCGTGACCAGGACGGCGACGGCGAGGAAGACCAGCCAGCCGCCCTCGTGGAATTTCGAGATCAGCTCGATGGCCAGGGCTGCGGCTGTCAAAAAGGCGCCCAGGCCGTTGAGGGCGGCGCGCGCGGGCCAGCCGGGACTGCCTTCCTCGCGCCAGTGCCGGACCATGCCGGCCTGGGAGAGGGTGAAGCCGATGAACACCCCGATGGCGAAGACCGGCACCAGCTTTTGGGTGTCGCCCTCGGCGACGATGAGCAGCGCCAGGGCGGTCGCCGCGAGCACCACGACGCCGTAGCGGTAGACCTGCCGGTCGGCACGGAGGCCGAAGATGTGGGGCAGGTGGTTGTCACGGGCCAGCAAAGAGGTGAGCACGGGCATGCCGCCGAAGGAGGTGTTCGCGGCGAGCGCGAGAAGCACCATGGTGGCGAACTGCACGATGTAGAAGCCGGCGTTGCGCCCCAGAGCGGCCTCGGTCAGCTGGGCGAGGACGGTCTGGGTGGCGCTGGGGGCGACGTGGAACTTGCCGATCAGCAGGGACAGGCAGATCAGCATGGCCCCCAGCAGCGCCCCGAGGGCGACTTCGGTGCGCTGCGCCCGCTTGACCCGTGGGGTGCGGAAGGTGGGGACGGCATTGGCGATGGCCTCGACTCCGGTCAGGGCCGAGCAGCCCGAGGCGAAGGCCCGCATCAGCAGCAGTGCCCCGACGGTGGAGGTGGTGGAGGCGGTGGAGTGGACGGGCTGAACGGCCGGATGGGCGCGTAGCAGGCCGGCCAGGACCACGGCTGCGATCGCCGCGATGAACACCACGGTCGGGGCGATCATCACCTTGGCCGACTCGGCGACCCCGTACAGGTTGACGGCGGTGATCAAGGCCAGGACGAGCACGCACAGCAGCACCCGCTCGCCGTACAGGGCGGGGAAGGCGGAGGTGAGCGCGGCGACGCCGGCGGAGACCGAGACCGCGACGTTGAGGACGTAGTCGATGATCAGGGAGGCGGCGGCGATCAGGCTGAGGCGCCGTCCCAGATGGCGCCCGGCGACCGCGTAGGCGCCCCCGCCGTTGGGGAAGGCCGCGATCACCTGGCGGTAGGAGAACGTGAGGGCGGCCAGGAGTACCACGATCGCCAGCGTGACCGGCAGCGTGAACTGCAGGCCGCGGCTGCCGGCCACCGCGAGGACGACGACGATCGCCTCGGGTCCGTAGGCAACGGATGCCAGCGCGTCGAGGGACAGAGCGGCCAGCCCCTGCGGGACGGTCAGCCGGTCCCGTTCCCGGGGTTCACCCTCCGCCCCGGCAACGCGGCTGTCCGCGCCACCGGCGTCCTCATCGTCTGCAGCCACCAGGCCCCCTCCACGTCCATGTCGTCCAGCCGGAACCCAGCTTCACTGAATCTAAAGGGGACGAGCACCTCAAATCCCTGGTCAGAGCGTCAGGAAGACGTCAAGCGCACCCGTATGCCACCTGATCCAGGTCCCGTAAGCCACAGGGGAGGACCAGCGGCCACCGCCGCGACCCCGCAGGGCGGTGGGCCACTGCCTGCATGCCATCCGGACAAAGGGGATTCTTCGTGATAGGCAGTGCGGTGGAGGTGGACAGATGGCCCGGTATCCGCTTCGGGACCGCATCGCGCTGGCGGCAGCCCTGGCGGGCCCGCTGCTGGTCGCGCTCCTTCTGGTGCCCTTCCGAGGCGGCGTGTCGAGCACGAACCTGGCCCTGATCCTGGTGGTGGTCATCGTGGCCGTCGCCGCTGCCGGCAGCCGTCTGGCCGGCGCGCTGGCTGCCCTGTCCACGGCCGTGTGGTTCGACTTCTTCCTCACCCGGCCCTACCAGAGCTTCACGATCGGTCACGGCGGGGACATCGCCACCGCGGCCCTGCTGCTGGCGGTGGGCCTGGCGGTGTCGCAACTGGCCGCCCACGCCCGGAAGCTGGAGGTGCTTGTCGTCACGGACGCCGACTACCTCTTCCGCGTCCATGACACCGCCCAGCTGGCTCAGTCGGCCTCCTCCGCCGATGCGGTCGTCGACCACGTCGAGCAGCAACTCACCGACCTGCTACAGCTGCAGCAGTGCCGTTTCGAGTACGGCTCCCTCCTGGGCCACCCCGCCCGCCTGGAGCAAGACGGTAGCGTCACCGTCGGACGCAAGCGATGGGACGTGGACCAGCTCGGCTGGCCCCAGGAGGAGATCGAGTTGCGTGCCAGCGGAGGCGGCCGGTTCCAGGGCCGATTCATGCTCAACCCGGCGCCGGACACCCGCCCCGCCCTGGAAGCCCGCTTGGTCGCCGTGACCCTCGCTGACCAGGCCGGCGCCGCTCTGGACACAGCCGGCCCCAGCCCACAGCAGTAGCCTCCGGCCGGATTCACAAGACCACGGCCGTCACTCGTCCCCGGAGGCGTCCGGATCGTGCATGGGCCGCAGGCCGCCAGACAGGTCCGGGAGCTGGAAGGAGTACTACCGGCCGTATGTCGATGTGGTGCCGCATGAACGGTCAGGCTCCGCAGCGCCCCGCCGTAGCCCAGCGGGCTTCCGATGCGGCTACGCACCGCCGCCATGACGGCGCGCGGCGCCCGGCCCGCTTGGTACGAACTCGGGCGGAAGGAAGGTGCCGCGATCAGCCAGAACGCGCTCGCGGCGGCGCGGGCTGCGGGGATGCACGCGGTCGACGTACGCCCGTACGTGACGTCCCGTCGGTGATCCTTTCGTCTCACGCTGCGAGGCGGACGTTCAGTTCCTCTCCGGACTCGGCCCCGACTCCCCACCGCCCACCCCACATTCGACGGAGGAGCTGTGCGCAACGCTTTGAGTATCTGGCGGCCACGATCGCCGTGGTCGCCGCACTCCTGGTGCCAGATCCCGCAGGAACCCAAGTGCCTCGACCTCACCGACGGCGCCTTCCAGCGCCTCGGCGGCGTCATCGACCCCGACCAGGGCCATATCGAGGTGACGGAGGACGTGCTGCCGTAGGAGCGACGTCGGCGCGGTCCCAGCCGGAGAGGGGCGCGCCGGAAGCCTGCGGGTCAAAAGCCCACCGGAGGGTGCACGGCGGCCGGCGTCACCGTGGCCGGTACAGCCCGTCCGCGCAGCATCCCTCGGCCGGCGTGCCGGCAGTCTGATCGCCGCTTTCCGCTCTGCCTCGCCAATGGGCAAGCTCCTCGCGGGTGGCGAGCGTGTGCGGGTGGTCGGGGCCCGACACCCGCTCGCGGTCGTGGAGCAGTTCGGCGAACGCGGCGGCGGCTCCGGCCGCGTCCCCGGCCTCACCGCGCCATCGGGCGGCGCTGCTTTGGGTGTGGAGGGTGTCGGGGTGATCGGGGCCCAGCACGGCCAGCATGTCGTCGAGCAGCTCCGCCAACGCGCGATAGGCTCCGGTCACGTCTCCGGCCTCTCCCCGCCAGTGGGCCAGGCCGGCACGGGTGTTGAGGGTTTCGGGGTGGTCGGGGCCCAGCACCCGCAGCATGTCGTCGAGCAATGCGGCCAGCGCCGCGGCGGCTTCGGCCGCGTCTCCGGCCTTCCCCTGCCAATGGGCGTCGTTGGCGCGGGCGGTGAGGGTGTTGGGGTGGTCGGGGCCCCATACCCGTAGCGCGTCGTCGAGCCATTCGGCGGACGCGGTGCCGGCTTCGGCCACGTCCCCGGCCTCCCCTCGCCACCGGGCGACGTCCATACGGATGGCGCGGGTGTGAGGGTGGTCGGGGCCCAGGACCCGCACCGCGTCGTCGAGCAGCTCGGCCGACGCACGGCCGGCTCCGGCCACGTCCCCGGCCTCGCCCCGCCACCGGGCGACGCCGTTGCGGGTCATGAGGGTGTGGGGGTGGTCGCGGCCCAACACCCGCTCGCGGTCGTCGAGCAGTTCGGCGAACGCGGCGGCGGCTCCGGCCGCGTCCCCGGTCTTCCCCCGCCAGTGGGCGGCGCCACTGCGGGTGGCGAGCGTGTGGGGGTGGTCGGGGCCCAGGACCCGCAGCATGTCGTCCAGCAGCTCTGCGACCGCGCCGGCGGCCCCGGCCACGTTGCCGGCCTCGCCCTGCCAGTGGGCGATGTGCGCGCGGCAGGAGAGGGTATCGAGGTGGTCGGGGCCCAGGCGGCGCGTCGCCTCTGCGGCCAGGTGCTGGAAGTGCTCGTAGGCGGCGGCGACCTGGCCGGATTCCCCCACGCTCGTACCGGCCCGGTACAGCACCGGGTGGATGCGCGACCGATACAGCGCGTCTGCCGCGTGGCGGCTCAAGGTGTCGGTGTTGGCGCGCAGGGCCTGGGTGAGTTCGGTGTCGCGTTCCACCACGGGCCACGCGGCGGTCAGGGCGTCTGCGGCGGTGCGGGCGAGTGCGTCGCGTTGGGCGGGTACGAGGTCGTCGCAGGCGGCGCGTTGGATGAGCTGGTGGACACGGACGGTCGAGTGTGGGTCGTCGGGGGTGTGGTCGATCAGGCTGAGGCGGTGCAAGGCTCTGAGGGCGCCCACCGCGTCCTCGACCGTCACCGGGGCCGGGGCCTGACCGCTGCGGTGAGCGCTGAGGTATGTCAGGGCAGGCGTACTGGTCAGGACGGTGCCGGGGGTGCCGTTGGGATCGAGCACGGCGGCCAGTTGGAGCATGGGGCGGGCGAGGCCGACGGGGCGGAGCTGGTCGGCACGTTCGGTCGACAGCGACCAGGTGGCGGCCACGGGGGTGGCCTGGCCGTCGGGAAGCGCACCGGGCTCGGGAAGCAGATCGGCCAGCCTTCTGACCCGGTCACCCAGCAGGCGCCGGTAGTCGGCGCAGCTGAGGGCGGTATCGATGAGGTAGGCGGCGGCCTGGGCGAGGGCCAGGGGCAGGTACCCCAGGTCGGCTGCGAGGGCGGCTGTCTCCTCGGCGGGGTCGTGGCGGCCGTGTGCGGCGAGGGCGGTCGCGAGGTAGGTGGCGGCCTCCTGCGGCGTGAACATGCCTACGCGTACGAGGCGTCGGCCCTCCCCGCTCACCGCGGCCTCGCGGCGGCGGGTGGTCACCAGCGTGCGGCCGTGCCGGTCCGGGGGCCACAGTCCGCGCAGATCGGCCGGGTCCGCCAGATCGTCCAGGACCACCAGCCATCGGCACCGTCTCCGGCCGCCCTTGGGCTCCAGCCAGGCCAGGAAGGCTTGCGCGGCCTGCTCCGGGGTGCCGGGGTCCGCGGCCAGCAGTTCCACTCCGGCTTGCGCGTATCCGGCCATGATCGCCTGGCGGCTGCCGGCGGTCACCCACACCAGCACGTCCACCGTGCCGTTCTCCCAGGCACTGCGGGCGTAGTCGGCGGCCAGTTGGGTCTTGCCCACCCCGCCGGTCCCGCTCAGTACCTGGCTCAGCACCGCGGTGCCCCCGCCTTCGACCATGGCTCGCAGTTGGTCGGCCTCGGCCCGGTGCTGGAAGGACAGAGCGCGGGAGGGGATCACGCCGACCTGGTGCGGCCAGGCCACCGCCGTACGGGGCGCGGCGAAGTGGTGCACGTGCATGGCGGAGCCGACCGCGAGGCCGCCGTGGTCGGCGAAGACTCCGGTAGGTCGGTCAGGAGCGGGTGATGTGGCTCCGGGGCCGCTCAGCCCTGTTGCGGACCCGGCTGGGGAGGGTTTCCCAGGGACACGTTCCCCATGCTCCAGGCGGCCGCGGAACCGTGGTGGGCCTCGATGCGCACATCCCCTGCGACGGCTTGTCCGCCGTTGCCCGCCGACGCCCCGCCATGGGCGGTGTGCCGGGCCAGCAGGGCGCTCAGCTCCTCGGCGGCACGGCTTCGCTCCGTCACGTCCAGGCTCTCCAGCAGAGCCTCGATCCGGGCCTGCCACGCCGCCTCCTGACGGACGTGTACCCGCTCCGCCTCGGCGCCCTCGGCGGACTCCAGCTCGCTCGCGGCCTGGTCCAGGCGCTCCAGCTCCGTCCGTTCACGCTGCGCGTCACCCCGGCCGAACCAGCAAGCCACCGCCTGCCGCAGCCCGGTCCACATGTCCGTGCCCGCGGCCTGCACCACCGCGGTCCCGCCCGCCGCGGCCAACGCCCCCAACGCCTGATCCAGCATCCCCGTATTCCCCTCCCGGAACGTCCCGGCAGCACCGTAACGCGGCACCCGGTGCCCGATCTGCGTCATGAACAAATTCGCGCAGCTCCCGAACGGTCGACGCACAGGGAACGGCTCGTCCGCCGGAGCAATCGCCTTGAGCGGAGTGAGTGCTCACTCATTGACGGAGTGAGCGCTCACTCCGTACTCTCGTGGCCATGACGGCACCCAAGGAGAACCAGACCACCCGCCGCCGCGCCCCCGGCATGTCGCCGGAGCAGCGCCGGGCGATGATCATCCAGACCGCGATTCCGCTGATCGCCGAATACGGCGCCGCGGTCACGACCGCGAAGATCGCCCGCGCCGCGGGCATCGGCGAAGGCACGATCTTCCGGGTCTTCGCCGACAAGGACGAACTGCTGCAGGCCTGCGTGGCAGAGGCGCTCTCCCCTGAGCACGCGGTCCGCGAGCTCGACGCGATCGACGTGTCCCAGCCGCTGCCCGACCGGCTCGCGGAGGCCGCGGAGGCGCTGCAGGCGCACATGTCCAGGATGGGCGCGATCGCCGGCTCGCTGGGGCACCGCGGCGGCAAGCACCCCGGCACGGTGCGCGGTGCGGGCCGCAACGAGTCGACGGCCCGTATCCGCGCGGCCCTCGCGGATCTGCTGGAGCCCGACAGGGCCGCCCTGCGCCGCCCGCCGGAGCAGATCGCGGCCCTCTTCTTCGGGCTGCTCTTCACCCAGCCGCGTACCGAGGACGAGCCCGACCTGACCCCGCAGGAGCTGGTGGAGGTCTTCCTGCACGGGGCGGTCTCGGGAAGCGTCGAATGAGCGCGCGGAGAGGGCTCCTGCGGGTTACGGCCAAGGCTGCCCCGGGCCCCGTCCTGGTCTGACCGGTCGCGTCCTTGCCGCCGTTCATCGGCGACGGCGGCAAGGGCGGCAGCCCCCGGGCCGCCCTCCCCGCTTACGGGCACGGCCCGTCGAAGGCGCCCCCTGCAACCGTGATGCGGCGGCGGAACCGCCCCCGACACCTCGGCCAGGAGGCGTTTGTCCAAATGGGACAGCATCGGCTTCAGAGCGAGGCCGTCATGGGTGTGGGCCGCGGAGAGACCGACCCGTAGGGGCAGTCCGTTCGCGTCGGACGGGACATGCATCCTGGAACCGGGCTTACCCCGGTCCACAGGGCTCGGACCTGCAAGTTCGCCCCCTTTTTTCGCACGGACGTGAGCCGACTCCAAGGCCGCCCGGGACAAGTCCACCAGGTCCTGATCGTCCAGGAGTTGGAGCACCTTCTGGTGCAGCCGACCCCGGACCCCGGCTCTGGACCAGATCAGGAACCGACGATGGACGGTCGACTTCGACGCGCCGAAGCAAGGCGGCAGCGCCCGCCAGACACAGCCGCTGACCAACACGATCCGCCCTCACCGCCCACTCCCCATACGCAGCCCAACCGCCAACTGACCATGTCGGACACGGTCTAAGTCGCTGATGACCGGCGCGTCGGGCTCAGTCAGATCGTGTGGACGCCGCCGCGTATGGCACGACGTGGGCGCGAGCGCGGAAGGATGCCCTGACTCGCGCCGAACTCACCTCCGGCTTGGCCGAGCGGCCCTACGACCTGCGGCACGCTGGGATCTCGTTCTGGCTGTACTCCGGTGTGGACCGGCTGAATGTGCTCGCCGCGCGGGCCAGAGCATCGAAGTCCTCTTCCGCCACTACGCCAAGTTCCCGGACGCGGTGGGGGAGCAGGCCAACCGTCTCATCGAGCAGTTGATGGCGGAGTGGGACCGGCGCCAGCCGGGGCGCGGCGCCTGAGGGGTGAGTGGGGTTTTGGTCCGTGACTGGTCCGGAACAACTGGGCAGGACCGGGCCAGCGGTGGGAGGAACTGGGGGTTACGACGTAAATCGGGCCTTGCTCTGAGCGGGTCGAGAGAGAGGCGCCTGACGGGCAAAAGCCCAGGTCAGGCGCCTCATTTCGTAGGTCTAGAAGAACCCGAGCTTCTTCGGCGAGTACGACACCAGAAGATTCTTCGTCTGCTTGTCGTACAGGCGTCATTCGCCTCTGACCTGCGGTGACAGGCGGAAGCAGCTGGTGTGCAGTCGAGTTGGTCCGCTCCTGGTCCGGATCTTCGAAACGGCTGTGCTGTGTGCAGGCGGCCCGTTGGTGTGGACTGGCAGTGTTGTGAGCCGCCGCCGTCGGTTTCCGCGTGTGCGTGCAAAAAGTGCCTTCCTGCCGGTACGAAATGAAGCCCAGATCAAGCTTCATCGCCCCAGTTCAGAAGGCACCTTCGCTTTCCGCTGCCGCAGTCGCAGAGCCATGCCCCGGGATCTCGCCACACCTGGCTGGATCGCAAAGCCAGGTCAGCAGAGGTGGCCGAGTTTCGAGCACCCACAGGCTGTCGGGGTGTCGCCGCCTGCACCGTCGCTACGAGCACAAGGCCGACCACTTCCTGGCATTCGGCGGCATCGCCGCGGCTCTGATCTGCTGCCGCCGGCAGGTGCGGGCGTGACGCCGCTTGGTCAGGTCGCGGTGCCAGCGCAGCACGGTGTCGCTCCGGACCAGTAGCCGGAGTCGACGCAGGGCCTGGCGTGGCAGGGGGATCAGCAGAGCGGCGAGGAACGCCCGGTCCGCGGGAGTGAACTTGATGGGGTCCATGCCGAGTTTTCGTTCCAGGACGGTAGCCGTGATCATTCCCGCTTGCTGCAGCCGGACTGAACTACGCCGACGCAATATTCGGTACCCACGTAGTCGGTCCAGACGCCGGCGAAGGTCGCTTGCCGTATCCCAGTGCATGGTATAAGTGCAGATCTGGACCGAAACGCGGGGCTGCCGCTGCCGCGTAGTTATCCTCGATTCCACCGAACTCGATTACGGGCAGGCTCAGATCAAGCATAAATTAAGTGCTTGGAACGCTAGTGGCGGTCGCCTGCAACCTGATTTGTATCCATTCTAGTCCGGTGCATGAACTGAACATCCGCGTGGGCAGGAATTTGCTCGAGTTATCTGACCGCAGGTGCTGCATGCGGGGCAGATAAATTGACCCTTGCCTTCCGGCGCCCAGCACGGAATTGCCAACATGGCACCACCGAAGCGGCGATCGATGTCCGGCTCGGCAGCGCCGATGGCGGAAGTGCCATCAGGGTCCATCAACGGGAAGGTCTGGTTGCAGGCCCGACAGCGGCGGAGTTCCCAACGGGTACGGCATGAAGAGCAGGAAGCTCTGAACAATCCGCCTTCGCGAGGTTCAAACTCCGTTTGGTGTTGAGAGCCTCTCTTGCCGCACACGGGGCACACCGTGAAAAGGGTGGTCTTTGCAGCTGCATCTCTCAACGTTTCGAGAGTGGTGCGCATCCGTTGGGCTTCATATTCGTCTGCTTTAACGTTGGTTTTCCGCCTTAGGGTTGTTTTGAGTTGCGTGGGTAGTTGTTCCAGCTCGTCCGGGCTTGGGGTACGCAAGACCGCGACACCGTCGGGACGGGGCTCGAGCCAGCCACAGTTCGTCAAAGCGGAGCGGTGGCTTGCGGGTATTCCTGCGGTGCGTGGGTAGCGGCGAACGTCGGTGCCCAAGGTGGCCCATTGGATAGCTCGGACCAGGCGGCTGACGCTGAAAATATCCAGAGGGGACAGAGGAGCAACGCTCACCTGCTGTCCAGTGGCACCGCCGTCGAAGTGTCCGATTCTATAAGTAGCCTGGACGACATCGGGTTTTGCGTTCTGTCGTTCCTGAAGCAGCCCCGGATAGACGATGAGGTCGTTGTCGAAGTCGCTGGTCAGCCGGTTTCGGCGGACGTTTGTGATTGACGTGGTGATTGACGCTGCGTCGGGAGCCGAGCACAGGTCGGCTGCGAACGGAATTACACGTAGCACGTGACGCTCACACCAAATAACGGAGAAGTCGCCTGACCGGGTCCAGGTGATCGTCAACGGCTCCCCGCGCAGGCGAAAGTGGGTGGTCTGGCCGGGAGCTGGCGCCGACTGATTCTCATCCGGAATGGCCTGGGCCAACTTGCAGGCTAGGGCGAGCAGAAGGGCTGTGAACCGTTCGAAAGCGATGTGCGCTTCTCGGCGTCTGCGGTCGGTCTCCACATCTCCGGCGCCCACGGTGGCGATGGCGGTGCAGGCTTGCCAGAGCAGAGCAACTCTTCGGTAATGCGGGTCTCTGCTGAGTAGATTCGTGGCGTGCAGTTCGCGGGGCGGGGCGGCGCGGCGGTCGACCGCGCGCGCCAACGGCGAGCCGAGCATGATCTCCACCACCGCGAGGGACGATTCCAGTGTCCGCAATCGCGCGACCGCGGCGGCTCGTTGCCGCCCGGAATCCTCGATGTTTCTCAGCAGACCGGCCAGATCCCGCCGAGCCCGCCAGGATGTCTCCTGCGAGGGCATGAGTAGACCGTGCACATCGTTCACCATTCTGCTCAGGTCCCTGAGCTTGGCGATCCGCTGCTGCAGGTGCGAGCGCATCGCGGTGAGGACAGCCCCGGCGACCCGGTTCTCGTAGATGTCGGTGTCCTCCTCGCTGCGCCGGGCGAGCAGCCGGCTGGGGCGCACGCCGGCGAGCGAGTGCGCGGCCCAGTCCTCGGGACGGGAGGCCAGGCGTGCGACGGCGCCGGCCGCGATCGAGCGGACGCGGGACGTCGGCACTACCTCCTCCACCGTCCGTAGACGCGTGTACGGGCGGTTACAGACCGCGCGTAACGCACCGGACTCGCGCTCAAAGACGTCCTCGATCGGCAGGGGCCCGGTTTCCTCGGTGACATCGAGGACGATTGGCGGCATGGCCAGCCAGCCGTCGAGAGTGGTGGCTTCCATGAGAAGGGACGACAGCGCCAGCAGATGACGGACGAGAAGGGAGTCGAGTTCGGGCTCGACCGCTTCCCGCTTCACTGCCGACCACGCGTGCGGAGCTCGTCGTCCAGCAGCCGCCGCGTCGCCTCCGGTTCGTGAGCGCTGTCGAGCCGCGTCAGGCTCTCGACGAGGTCGTCGCGCAGTGTGTCGAGGGTGTCGGCATGGATGTCGTACCGTCCCTGGACCGAGCGCAGGATGCGGGTGGCGAGGAGGTGGTCGAGCGCTTCTCCCGGGCTGCCCCCGGCGGCGACCACGACGGGTGCGAACTGTTTGATCTGCGTCTCGAGCCGGTTGCCCCACCCGATGCGCAGTTCGTCCGCCATACGGCTGCGCCAGTGGGTGTCGAGGAATTCGATGATGCCGTCGGCCTGCGCGCCGTAGACGGCCTGCGCCTTGTCGAAGAGCTGACTGAGGCCCTGCAGACCGAGCGGTTCCGAGAACGCGGGCGCGGTCTCCGGCAGCTCCGGGTGTCGCCAGGGCAACTCCAGGACGAAGGAACGGTCGTAGGTCTTGTCGGCGAAGCCGACGGTCGTCTCGTCGTGATTGGCGGTTCCGATGAACCAGACGTTGTCCGGGACAGCTATGTGTGTTCCGTCGATGATCAGTTTTGCAGGGTTCCTGACCGGCGCAGTGGTCAGCGCCAGCCTGGGCTGGTCCTTGATGGCCAGGGCCGACAGCACTCCGCTGAAGTACTGCTCGGGGTGGGAGAGGTTCATCTCGTCGAGGACGATGAAGAAGGGCCGGTCCCTGAAGGCAGGGCACTGCGCGCGATACAGGGCCTTGGTGAACTCGGATTCGTAGAAGAGCCGGTCGAAGCTGTTGTAGTAGCCCATCAGATCCTGCGGGTCGCGCCAGCCGGCCTGGACGGGCACCACGGCGGCACTGCTGTCACTGCCGAAGGCGATGGCGAGCGCGCGGGCCAGACCGGTCTTGCCGATACCGCTGATGCCCTGGAAGAGATGGAGCCGGCTCATCGCCATGCCCCCCAGGACCAGACGCAGATCGGACAGGCGATAGGAGAGACCGGCCTTTTGGCGGATGACGGCCTGCATGTGGCTTACGAGTTCGGGCATGTCCGGCGTACGCGCGTCGAAGGGCTGGGGCGTGCCGTACTCCTGGTCCATCGCCGAGCACGCCGGGAACGCGTGACCCTCTTTACCGGCCTGGGCCGTGGTGCGGAGCTTGGCTGCTTCCTCGTTCAATAGCTGCTGCAGTTGACCGTTGGCGGCACGCAGCCAGTTGTTGGCCTCCACGTAGTTCTGGCGCTCACTGACCGCGATGCGGTCGCGTTGGAGCGCGGACTCCAGTTCCCCACGCTCCTGGACCAACTCCTCATTGTCAGCGGCCAGTTGCGTGACCTGCTGCCGCAGTTGCCCCAGCAGCTGGGCGTCGGCCCTGGGCGCGGAGGCGTTCTCCTCCAGCAGGCGGGCGTTCTCGGCCCGAAGTTCGGATAGGCGCTCGACGACCTGCTCGAGGGTCATACCCCCCAGAGACGCCAGTGCGCCGTCGTACTCGTTGAGACGCGCGCTGAGGCGTTCGTTTCCCTCGGTGACGGCGGCCAGCCTGTTCCGGTTCTCCTCCCTTTCCTGAAGCAGCTGGCCCGTGCGGCTCGTCACGTCGCGCTCGAACCGTTCCGCGCGGGTGGCCTGCTGCTCCTGGAGCGCGGCTTTGAGGTGGTCGATGTCCTCGCGTTCGTCCTCCAACCGGAGCCGCGCGGATCGCAGGTCCCGTTCGCGCCGGGCGAGTTCACTCTCCCGCTGATCCAAAGCCGTCTGCGTGTCGGCCAGGCGACGCTGCTCCTCGTTCCACCGTGTCTGCCGGTCCTCGCGCTCGGTGTCCAGGGCGGCAACCGCAGTCCGGCGCTGCTCCGTCAGCCAGGTCTCCAGCTCTCGGCCTGCCTCCAGGCGGCGTTGAGTGACCCGTGCTTCAGCCGCTTGCTCGCGGTCGGACAGCTCGCGTTCCTTGCGGTCGAGGAGTTCCGTGCGGGCGTCCAGCGCGGCCTCGCTCTCCCGCAGGGCAGCGGCTTCCTCGGCTCTTCGGGCGACCGTCGCAGTGAGGCCCTCCTGCTCGGCGTGGAGCGCTTCTGCCCGTGCCGTCAGTTTGCTCACCGCGTCGGCCTGGCGCTCGGCGATCGCGCGGTACAGCTGCCAGGAAGTGACGAGGTCAGAGGTCGCGCCGTCGGATCCGGCCTCCCCCGCGGCAGCCACCTGGGCCTCATCCGCGACCTGCCGGATCTCCGCCAGCAGCGCGGCGGTGTCGTCAGTACGCTCCGGTTCGGGGGCAGCCGCCGGAGGCGATTGACGGGCACGCGCGGTCGCGGTGCGCTGAGGAGCGGGTGGCTGCCCTGGCCACACCTTCCCCTTGCCCTTCTGACGCGGTCGCGTCTGCCTCTTCCCCATGACGTCGGTTCACCTCTTGCCGGTTGTGATTCTGCCGCTGCTCAGACCGAGCAAGTGGCGGGCTGCGTCGTACACGAGCGTGCGGATGTGCTCCAGCTCATCGGGGGCCGGTGCGCCGGTCGGTCCGTGCGTCGCGTTGTTGCGCAGGATGCGTGATCGGTCGAGATCTTCCAGAAGGGTGGGGCACTCGCGGAGGAACGCGGCGAACGGATGCTGTGCGTCCTCCCCGGCCGCCCACACGGCTCTGATGATGTCTCCGGCCAGTCCTCCGGCCGGCCGGGTGCAGTACTTGCGCATCTCCGGCGGCACGGATGCGGCGCCCAGACGCTGCGCGGTCAGTACGAACGCCCGTTCGCGCACTCCCGGCTCCCTGGACGGTGGAATCTGGGCGGGGAACCGCTCGTTGAGGTCGGGAAGGATGCACTCGAAGACGCGGATGGCGTTGCGTGCCGCGTTCTCCCGTTCCCGAGCGGTGTCCTTGAGGAGCGCCAGTTCGATGTCCGCCAGGTGGGTCAGCACCGCCGGGTGGTCGCGGACCTCCTCGCCGAGCATCCGCACCACATCGGCGCGGGCGTCCTCGGCGAGCTCCCGGTCGACCTTGCGCGCCGCGGTGGTCCGCTCGCGGCGGCTCTTTCCGAGTATGTCGTCGATCAGCTGGCCCAGTTGCTCGTCCGCCTGTGCACGGGCGGCCAGAAGATCCGCGAAGAAACGCCCGTCGCCGACCGCGAACGGGTCCTCGACGGTCCACATACGCCCGGACCCGTCGTTGCCCTCGACGACGTAGCACACGACGTGGGCCGGGTTCGCCGTTCCGTGGAACCCGACCCGGCGAGTCGCCCCCAGAGAGTCCACCGGCTCGCGGGAAGTACCGCGCAGGCCCCGTGCCGCCAGATCGTGATTCTTGCAGGCGTCGAGGACGTCACGCTCCGACGGGCGCAACCAGGAGCCGCCTGCCCGCAGCGTCAGCGCGCTGACCTCCCGGGAAGCGCCGGCAGTACCGAACTGAATGGTGACCCAGCGACCGCGGTGCGCCCTCAGATCGGCACGGACAGGATCTGCGACCAAAATGCGAGGCAGGAGTCCTCCGGTGGCGGGGTCCTGGAAGACACGGGCGAGTCGCGGCTCCGTCTCCGCGACTTCCCCCTCGGCCACGGTGCGTTGCCCCGCCTCGGTCGGTTTCAGCCCGGGCCCCATCAGCTGCCCCTCCACCAGCCGGGCGATCACCGTGCGGCACAGGGCGGTGTCCAGTCCGATCAACCGGGACAGATCGCCGACATCTCGTACTCCGGCGGCACACAGGCGAAGCACCACGTTCTGAAAGACGTCCAGGGTCCGGGAGTAGCCGGTCGGAGCCGTCACTTGATGCACCCATACGGGCAGCAGGACAGGCCGGTACCGCCGGCGAGGCGGCAGGGCCAGCTGGAAAACAGGGGTCTCACGGTCGAACGACACGGCCGCTCGTCTCCTTCCGGCACAGCTCCAGGAACGCGGCGAGGGGCTTGACCGCGTCCGGGCCGGCTGGTCCGAACATGTCGTCATCCCCCACCACGACCAGCAGTCGTTGCTGGCGACTCATCGCGACGCACAGTCGGTTGGTGACGGTCAGGTGCCCGTAGGCGCGCTTGGTGTCGGTCCGCGCGTCGGGGACACAGCTGCGCACGGTGGACAGATAGGTGACCGAGAACTCCATGCCCTGGAAGGCGTCGACGGTGCCGACCCGCAGCCGGTCGAGCGGCGTGCCGTCCTCATCGCGGCTGAGCCGGGGTACGGGACGCCATCCGCCCGCCTCCGTGAACTCGGCGAGCCCGACCTTCTTCAGTTCCTTCCACACCTCGGTGACCTGGGCGGCGTAGAACGAGATGACACCGAAGGTCGTGCTCGGATGCCGCTCGATCAACGCGGCTATCTCCGCGGCGATGACGGCGGCTTCGGCGGGCCGGGCCCGACTCGTACCCCGCCTGCTCTCGCCACCAGCGGACTGTGGTACGGAAAGCCACACAGCGGGAACCTCGCCGTACCGGTCGATCTCGTGGATGAAATCGTCCGCCTCGCGGCCGTTGCGTAGTTTGCCCTCGTAGAAGTTGTCGCTGACGAAGGTGCCGAGTACGGGATGCATACGGAACTGGGTATCGAGGCGGACGAACCGGGTGTGTCCGTCGGGCGAACCGTGCTCCCAGCGCCGGCCCAGTCGTTGGAACAGGCTCTCCTGCAGCCGGTCACGGACGTCGTCACCGAGCGAAGCCAGCTCGCGCTCCACGTCCGGCTCCAGCATGTGGGGAAGCTGGGCGTGGTCGCCGACCAGCACGATGCGGCGCCGGGCCTGGGCGAGGGGGATGAGGAGGTCCAGCGGGTTGGCCCGAGCCGCTTCGTCGACGACGACCGACTCGAACACCCCGTCCTGACGGCCGCCGCTCTCCACCATGGCCTTGGACACGGCCTGCTGACAGGTCGAGGCCAGCGACACCGTATAGGCGCGCAGGGTGTCGTCGACGCCTTCCGGATCGCTGCGCAGGTCGTCCCGGTAATCGAGCAGCGCCGCGGCGATGGCGTCGGGGGACCGGGTCACCGCTTCGGCGAGTCGGGCCGCGAGCCGGTCGAGGAGATCGACGATCGCGGGATCGGCCACGGTGACTTCCGGCAGCCGGATGCGCGCGGTGAGACGGTCGATCAGGGTGTCGCGCAGCGTGGTGAGCGCGTCGAGCAGTGCCGTCTGCGGTGCGGTGGCGTCGACCGCCGCACGCAGCGGCTCCCGGTACGAGATGCCGTCGAACAGTGGGCTGTCGGCGATTTCGAGCCGTACCAGGAGCGCTCGGGCCGTGCGCGGACCGTCGTCGTCGAAGCCGGTGGCGGTGCAACGCAACGACCGAATGTAGGGCAGCAGGTCCGCGCGCACATCGCGGTCGGCCACGGCGGCGGCTCGCACGCGCTGTTGCTCGGCTCGGTCCCGGTGACCGCGTAGTTCAGCGACCAACATCGGTTCGGCGACGTGTTCGAGCTGGGTGATCACCTGGTCGAGGAAGTGTGGCAGGAACTCGGGCGGGACCGGCGCCGCCCGGTAGGTGGCCGCCAGCTCGGCGGCGGCCCGCCGAGCGGCCAGATGGGGCCCTGCCGGGCGTTCACGCAGCCGCAGGTCGGCAGCGCGGGCCGCTTCGATGCGCCAGGTGTCCAGCGCCACTTTGCTTCCCCGGCCGCGCGAGTCCACCTTGAGCGGCGGAAGCCCGAAGACCCAGCCGCGAGTGACGAGATGGTCCACAGCCGCGTGCTGGAAGCTTGTCAGCAGGGTGCTCCCGGCGATGGCTCCCCCCTGGGCGAGATCGCCCAACTGGTTGACCAGAGCGGCGATCACCTGGGTCTTGCCGGTGCCCGGCGGTCCCTGGATGATCGCGACGTCCGGCGTGTTGAGGGCGGCGAGCACCGCCTCCCGCTGGGCCGGTGTCGGCCCGTGCGGCGCAAAGCAGTTGAGGGCGGACGGCAGCAGCTTGGTGATCCGCCGTGGGGCCGGCTGCGGCCAGACACCCCCCTCCAGCAGCGTCGGCAGCGCGGGAATGTGTGTTCCGTGCGTGCGCAGCTGTTGCATGGCCTTTTCGCGCCGGTCTAGTCGACGCTGGTCACCGCGGTGAGCCAGGTAGAGCCACCCCTGAGGGGGCGGGTCCTGCTGGTTGTTGAGGGTCGCCGTGAGCCTCAGGACCTCGGTGACACTGTCGTATCCCAGCGGTTCACCGACCCACGCCCGCACCTTCTGCGCACGGGACGCCACAAGCCATTCCCGGTCGCTCATCGCGGTGTCCGTCACGGAGGCCGGAACCTCTGGGGCGGCCTCGATCTCGACGCGTTCGACCGCGGCCGTGTTCTCCAGCGCGGCTCGGGTACGGGGCAGGGCACGGCGAAGGTCCACTGTGAACGCGCAGCGGCCGTCAGACTCGACCTTGACGTCGGTGTAGCGGATGGTCCCGAAGTCACGCAGGCGCCTCCTGATGTGGCGCGCCTCCAGCTCTTGGTACCTGTCCCACATGGCCAGGTAACCATCCTGGCTGGCCACCAGGTCGAGGCCCTGCTGGATCCGCTCGCGATCCCGCTGTCTGGCGGTCATGTCACGGAAGTCGATGGATCCGACGGCCAACGCCTTCTGGACGGTGGAGTGCTGATCGTGGACCGCTCTGAGCAGCCGGACGATGCGGTAGCCGCCGCTGTGTTTCTCGACGTCGGCCATGAGCCCCGGTCCATGCACACGGAAGCCGGCTTCGAAGCTGCCGGTCGGACCGGCCGAGACCACCATGCGCCGGGCGTCCGCCGGAGCCCCGGGGCGGGGCTCCAGGAGAAGTTCACGAGCCAGGAATGCCATGACGGAACCGATGTTGCCGGTGTCCGCGGGGCCCGTGTACTTGGCGGCGTCCTCCAGGACCGCGTCATCGACATCGAGGAGCAGCCCGTTGCTGAGCGGTACCGCCAGCCCTACGGCAGGGGCGTAGATGTGCACCCGTAAGGTGAACGGACTGTCGGCCGCCGCCGGGGGCAGGGCCCCATGACGACGTCGAGGCGCGGGAACCGGGGCAGGCGGCTGCGGCCTTACGGGATGCGCGGTGACGGTGACACTCGTGGTCTCGGCTGCCTGGACCTGGTCGAGTTTCCGTGCGTCCTCCGGAGTTGCGGGTGTGATCCCGAACGTGGCGGAGTCGGTGACCAGGTCCAGTTGTCCTGTGGGCCGTCGGTAGAGGCGGACCTCGCTGCCGTCGGGCAGTGACCGATCGGCCGACCCCTGCGGTACCCGATGCCAGAGGAAGGAGACGAGTACGGGTTCCCCTGGCATGCGGGCGGGCATGACCGGCTGCTTGGGTCGCACGCTCACTTGCTCGCCTCCAGAGCCACCAGACGTACCCAGCGGTGGATCACGCCCTGCCTGCCGAAGTGAAGCGTCCAGGGCCGTCCGTCGACGGGTACGGTCGCCTGGCCTCCCTGGCCTATCTCCCGCCAGGGCCGACCGTCCGTGTGGTCCAGCCAGAGGCTGTCGCGGGAAAGGTTGGTCACCGTCACGCCCTGGCCTTGAGAGCGCAACTGCGCGACCACCGTGTCCGGCCGGTCCGGAGCGGGGGAGGTGTGACGGGCGGTCAGTGTCGTCTCGGCGTCGGGGCGCAGCACGGTGAAGTCGGGCAGAGGGACCTCCGACAGCTCCACCAGGGGTATGTCGTCACCGGACCCTGACCCCGACGTGCCCTCCCCATCGACACCTACCGGGCCGGTCAGGCCGTGGCGCAGCAGCCAGACCCGGCCCCGGGGCCTACCACAGGCGAGGCAGGAGGAAGCGATGGCCCGAAAGCTCCACCGGCATTCCGGGCATTCGACCGTCTGTCCCGCCGCGGAATGCAGGGCGGCGGCCCACCGGGCGGCCGACGGCCGGGCCAGGGGATCGGTCACGGCGTCCACGAAGCACCGGGTGGCCAGGTCCCAGAGCTGACCGGACAACACCTCTTCGCGGGGAGCGATGCCCCAACTGCACTCGTTGCTGCGGTCGGTGGGATGGTCGATCCAGGGGAGACGGAAGCAGTCCGCGTACTCCTGTTGGTAGGCGGGATCGGCATCCAGGACTTCGTCGCCACGGAACGGGTGGCTCGCGGTGAGCGTCTCGAAGACCAGGACGGCGAGTGCGTGCGCGTCGGCCAGCGTCGTGGCGCCACTGCGCCCCGACACGATCTCCGGCGCCCCGTACCCCGGGGTGTGCACCGGCGCGGACTCGACCGCCGAGACCAGACCGAGGTTGTCCACATCGATGAGGCGGATCTCCTGCTGCTCGGGTGCGGCGGAGACCAGAACGTTCGAGGGGGACAGGTCCTGGTACACGATGGCCCGTGAATGGAGCCGGGCGACGGCGTCCGCGAGTTTGGCGAGCAACCGCAGTCGGCGCTCCAGGCCCCCGGTACGCAGGTACCACGCCGCAAGATCATCCTCGTCCGGAACGCACAGGCGGTCCAACGGGACCATCTCGTCCGCCAGTTCCATCACATAACCGAGCTTCGGCGGGGCGAGCAGCGCGAGGACCCCGGCCAAGGGGACGCCGTCCAGCGGCAGACGCTGAATGCGCCGTAACCGCGTATGGACGGCATCCGCCGCTTCCTGGGTCGGCGCGGTGATCATCTTGATGGCGGTACGTCCGCCTCGGGCCAGCCACACCTCGCCCTGACCGCCGGCTCCGATCGAGTGGGACAGCGGCCACAACTGGTGGTACTCGTCCTCGACGGGCCGCAGCAGACCGCCAAGATCCCAGCGCGATGCCACGGGTGTTTTCCTCTCGCCGCGTTCTCCGGCCGGATCAGGCGCCGAAGTCGGACAGGTCGTCGGGGCTGAGTACCGGCGCACGGTCCGGGCGAGTGCTTCGGGCCTGCTGGGTGACGGTGACCGTGACCCAGCGGAAGTACTGCTGGATGCGCCCGACGTCCTGTGCCTCGAAGACGCCGTTGGTGTCGTCGCTGACGAACCGCCGCAGCACGGCCTTGGCCTGCTCGGTCATGTCGGGACCGATGGCGACGGCCAGGCGGTTGGCCTGGGAACCCTTCGGGGAGGCGAGCAGCCGGTCGAGAGCCTCCTCCCACTCGTCGTTGGGCATCCCGTCGGACACGAGAACGATGGTGGGAGAGAAGGAGCGGGCCGGCACGGCGGACTCGTCGCGCAGCACCGTGTCGGCCATGCTGAGGGCCGCGCCCAGCGGGGTGCCTCCCCGCGCTTCCAGGTCGGTCCAGACGGCCTCGGCCGCGGGCACCATGTTCTGATGCAGTTCGGCTCCGCCCTGGCTGAAAGAGATCACGCCGACGTGGATGGCGCCTCGCCCCACATCGGCCTTCGCGAAATCGTCGAGCATGTGGCGTATGCACTCATTGAGTACATCGATCTTCTCGCGAGGCTCCCCCATGCTTCCGCTGACGTCTGCCAGTACGAGAACCGGTAACGGACGAGCTTTCGCGGCCATGAAACGCGGCGCTGTAGCCACGATGTCCCCCCACCCCTTTTGCCATAACAACAGCTGTGAGTCTCACGCCCAGTTGCGGCGAGTTTGTTCCTGGCGCTGAAGCAGACAAGATACCACGAAAGGTGCCTGTGACGGATCTGCTGTGCGGTCGGGTGCATCTGAACTAGCCTGCCTGGTGGGGTGGTTGGGAAGGATCGTGCATTGCCCAGGTCTCATCCTGAGGTGTGCGGCATTCGAGAGGCCCGGCTCAGAGATCCCTAAACCAGGGCGGCGTCGGTGAACCGTCCGGTTCCAGGCCGTGCGGCCACCTTGCGAAGGCTCTGAGCGACTTGGCTTCCCCCGTGTTTGCGGCTGCTCGGAAGAGGGCCTCAGCTCGCTCGTGGTTACCCGCTTCCTCGCATAGTTCCCCAAGAAGGACCAGAGCGTCTGGGTCTCTGGCGCTGGCCGCTTCGTGGGCGAGAATTTCGGCGCTTTCGCGGTCCCCAGCCTGTGCTCGCATCTGGGCCAGGCTGGCCAAGAGCATGGTGTACCCGGCGGCGGACACTTTACGAGCGAAGGTATCCGCGCCCTCATGGTTCCCAGATCGCTCCCGCTGCAGCCCCAGGCGAGGCAGCGCGAAGACGTTTCCGGCGCCAGCCGCTCTGAAGGCGAGCGTTTCGGCTTCTTCGAAATCGCCCGTGTCCTCCCGTATCTGGGCCAGCATGGCCAGGGCGAACGGGTCGTTGGCATCGGCGGCTTCGCATGCGAGGAGTTCGGCTCCCTTGTGGTCCCCCTCCGCATGCCGGATCTCCGCAAGGAGGTGCAGAGCCCAAGCATGCCCGGCGCCAGCTGCTCTGAAGGCGAGGGTTTCGGCTCCCTCGCGGTCTCCTGCCTCTTCCCGCAGCTCCAACAGGAGGTCTAGGACTTCCGTGCTACCTGCGTTGGCTGTTCTGAGGGCGAGGGTTTGGGCTTCTTCGTGGTCGCCTGCGTTCTCTCGCCGCTCCACAATCCGAGACGCAGCCGTTGAGTCGCCGTGAGCGGCTGCTTCGCGGGCGAGGGCTTCGGCTACCTCACGGTCCCCGACCGCTTCCCGCAGCTCGGCTAGGAGGCTCAATGCCATGGAGTCGCCAGCAGCGGCTGCTTTGTGGGCGAGGGTTTCGGCTCCCGCGTGGTCTCCAACCTCCATCCGCAGGTACGACAAGCGGAGTAGGGCGTGGGTTCTTCCGGCGTCGGCGGCTTCGCGAAGGAAGGCTTCAGCGGCTTCGAGGTCCCCGGCCCTTTCCCGAAGGGAAGCCAGGTGAATCAGGGCGTCGGCGTTGCCTGCATCGGCCACTTCGCGGAGGAGGGTCTCGGCTCTGCCGGGGCTTTCACCCCTCTCCCACAGATCCAGCAAGAATGTCAGGGAGTCGAAATCCCCGGCTGCGGAGGCTTCGAGGAGGAGGGCTTCAGCGCCTTTGCGATCCCCGGCCTTTGCCCGCGCCTTCGCCAAAGAGGTCAGGAAGTACGGGCTTCCATCTGTGGCGGCTTCGCGGGCGAGGGCCTCGGCGATCTCCCCATCCCCGCTCTTCTCCCACACCTCCGCCATGCGGATCAGGAGGGGGCCGCGGTTGGAGGTGTCGGTTGCGAGGGCTCTCTGGCGGAGATGGTGGGCCCATTGCCGACGCCACCGTTGCTGCGCTGCGAGGGAGAGGTTGGTGAGGTCTTCGGCGTGGGTGAGGTGGGTATGGGCTGCGTGCCAGAACGATGCCGGGGGACACAGGTACCAGCGTTCCGCGCGGCCGTGTTGTTCCAGGTAGTCCGCCAGCCGGAACACTGTGCCCCTACCCGCCGACGCCGTCACCTCGGCGGGTACCGACCCGCCCGGAGGGCGCCGTGCAGGTCGAGTGGCAGTTCGGGTGAGGGGTGCTTGTTTGCCGTGGACGGGTTCGGCGAGGGCGGCGAAGGCAGCTTCGGCCCAGTCGGGGCTGCGGTAGTTGTAGTCATGGTCGGTGAAGTAGTCCTCGGCGGCGTCGATGAGGAAGGCTTGAGGGAGGTGGAGGCCGACGCCGAGCCGACGGGCGTCCATAGCCGCTTCCAACAGGGCTCGTGCCGAGGGCGTGCCTTGCTGATACCGCCGCAGGAGCTCTGGGCCACCGGCGAGATCCTGAGCGAGTCGACCGTGCCCTTCTACGCGGCTGAGCGCGTCCCTCAGCAGCTCGTCACCAGCGGCAGCGAGGTCCCGTGCGGTGTCGAGGGCCGCCTCGTCGAATGCTTCCGGGACGATCACGGTCCGCCCGCTCAGCAATTCCCGGAGCCGGCTATGGGAGTCCGGCGCACCGGGCGGCGGCGAGGCCGTGTACTTCTCGACGTACTCCGGCCATAGTGTCCCAAACACTGCCACCGGCGCCCGCTCCGGGTCAGTCAGCAACGAGTGCAGGGCAGCGGCGACACGCTCGCCGGTGTTGGGGTCGCCGAGGTAGTGCTGAGCTTCGTTCAGCCACACCACCGTCCGAGGCCCGACCTTCTCCAGATTCGCGAGCGCGGCGTCCGCGCGGGTCGGTTCGAAGGGATGCCACAGCCGCCACCCCGTCCCGGCCAGCGCTTGTACCGCCTCCCAACACGCCCGTGTCTTCCCCGTCGACGATGACCCGACCAACACCACCATCCCACTACGCCCGGCCACTGCGGCGCGCACCACCTCGCCGAGCACCTCGTCGTGCCTGCGCCGCGCATACCCCGACAAGGCACGCGTCGCCCGCACTCCGGCCCCGGGCTCGGTGCTGGCGGGATGCACTTCAAGGTCGTGGGGATCCCACTCCTCGACCGGCCTTCCCGGCCCGCCACGCACGATCGGATCCTCACCGCCTTCGCCGGCAGCACGGCGCCGCAGCGCCAGCAGCAAGTCCCGCTTCTCGTTCGGGAGCTTGAGAGCACGTGCCAGCGCTGCCACGGTGACCGCCGACGGCACCGGCCCGCCCACCTGGTATGCCTCGGAGACCGTGGTACGCCCCAAACTCGCTCGGATCGCGAGCTGAGCTTTCGCCAGACGGGCATTGGCCAGTTCATCGGCCAGCAGCTCCCGCAGTTTTTTGAGCGCCTCCTCCCGGTCTTCGGTGTCCTCGCCCGCCATGCTCCCGCCCCCTCCGTGTTCGTCGGTGTTCATCATTGTCCGGCCGAACCCCAGCGACCATCACTTTCGGGATCTTGGGGCCGCGACAGCACCCGCTGCTCGTGACCGAAGGAGAACACCGTGCCCACGCTCGCCCTCATCCTGCTCGTTACCGCCTTGGTGGTCGTCGTCGCGGTCTTGGCCGCCGCAGTAGCGGGGAAGCTGGCGCGTCTCGACGGCGCCACCTATCCCGCCGCTCTCACCCGCGCTGGGATCGCCTTCGCGGCTACCCTCACCCTCGCCACCGCCTTCACCGCGGCCCTCGCCGCAGTAACCCCGAGGCTGTGAATCGCGCGGTTTCTCCCGAGACCGTCGCAGTCGGTGATCGGCTAGTGACCTGACAGTGCGATGTCACGTGCGGGTGAGGCCCTCGTGGTCCCACTGCTCGAGCCGCGCCTCCGCGGGCAGTGCGCTGCCGTCGGGTGCAAGACGCTGGACTGGCATGTTGGGGGAGGCACATGCGAGCAGTTGCTCGGCGACGAGTTGGGGAGCGAGCAAGGCTGCGGTGCCGGCCTCTCGGTTGAAAGCCACCTGGTAGGTGGCGATGACGGATACCTCCCATGGGGTGAGGGGGTCGCGTTCCGGCTCACTGTGGCGGGTTCGGGGAAGGGCGGGTGTCTTGACTGCCACCAGCTGCCAGGGCGCGGTGGCGGGGCGGTCGGCTTCTTCGCGTGCCTGGCGGATCCAGTCGGCGGTGAGCTGGCGGAACGCGGCGTGGGCCTCGGGGGCTTCCCCTTGCGGCGGCGCCCGAAGGCGTCGCTGACGACGGTGTACACAGAGAAGTCATGATCTTCCAGGCGCTGCCAGGACCAGGTGGCTCGGCGACTCCACTCGTACCACGCTCGCCGGAAGGTCTTCTCCGCTTCTGCTCCCAATCCGGCGAAGCCGGGATCGCCGGAGAATTGCGGCGTGGGCAGGACGCGTACGGCAGCCGCCTCCAGAAGATGGGCCGGCTGGACGAGGGCCGCGAAAGCCCGACGCTCGGCGTCGAGGACGGCGGTGAGCCGACTCTGAAGTCCGTCGGCCCACGGGGCGAGAAACGGGTAATCGGCTACTGCCTGGTTGCTCCGTATCAGGTAGGAGTGCAGTCGGCGCCAGTGTGAGTGGCGTCCGGAGCGGAGATCGCGGGCGCGGTCATAGCGTTCCCACTCTTCGTCGTGCCCGGCCTCGTTGTCTTCCTCATCCGCGTCTTCGACGTCATTGGTGTGGGGCGGGTAATCGCCGGTGGAGAGGGCGATTGCCGCGTCATGCTCGGCCTTGATGTCCTCATCGTCGTCGGGTTCCTGTCGAGCCAGATGGTGAGAGAGTCCACGTCGTTCACCGCCGCGCCGAGCGGCAGGATCGGACTGTCCGTGAACAGAGCCCACCGGCAGTTCGTACAAAGCCGCTCGACGGCTTCGCCGAACGGGATGTCGAACTGGTTCACAGAAGCGGCCGACCGCAGTGCGCGGCACTCGGGGCTTCCGTGGAGCTTGCCCTTGCCCGTTGGTGAGGCGTGGCAGGTGATGGGGGTGTCCCGGGCCGACCCCAGGGGAACCTCGGGCTTGAAGATCGAGCCGAGCATGAGGTGGCGGAGCTCACCGGTATTCGAGGACATGTCGGCAGGCTATGCGCAGGCACTGACAGTCCGCCGGGTAATCGGCCCCCACCACTCTGGGGTGAGTTGACACACCGCGCCAGGCACAGCCGCCAGCACGACGGTCATGCGAACCATGTGATGAGAGCGGTCGGGCTCGAAGGATGTTCCCACGCCCGCGGAGCGTGCTGCTGAGCCTGAGCGGTCCCGCTAGGTCGCGCCACCACACGTGACAGAGGGTTGTCGCCTGCCTCACACCGGGCGGGAGTCTGGTCCGTGACTGGTCCGGGGACATTCCCCGTGCAGGTCGACCATCGACCTGAGGCAGCCTGTTGCTTACCCAGAGTGACTCCAATGTCGGGCTGCCTGGAGCGTAACGGCGCCTCCAGGCAGCCGACTTGAGGCTCTAGAAGAACCCAAGTTTCTTCGGGCTGTATGAAACTAGAACGTTCTTCGTCTGCTGATAGTGATCCAGCATCATCTTGTGGTTCTCGCGGCCGATGCCGGACTGCTTGTAGCCGCCGAAGGCGGCGTGGGCCGGGTAGGCGTGGTAGCAGTTGGTCCACACCCGGCCGGCCTGGATGGCGCGGCCGGCGCGGTAGGCGGTGGAGCCGTCGCGGGTCCAGACGCCGGCGCCGAGGCCGTAGAGGGTGTCGTTGGCGAGGGTGATGGCGTCGTCGAAGTCGGCGAAGGGGGCGACGGCCACGACAGGGCCGAAGATCTCCTCCTGGAAGACGCGCATGGCGTTGTTGCCCTCGAAGACGGTGGGGCGGACGTAGTAGCCGCCCTCCAGTTCGCCGCCGAGTTCGGCGCGGGCGCCGCCGGTGAGGACGCGGGCGCCTTCCTGACGGCCGATGTCCAGGTAGGAGAGGATCTTCTCCAGCTGGTCGTTGGACGCCTGCGCGCCGACCATGGTGTCGGTGTCGAGCGGATGGCCCTGGACGATCTTCTCGGTGCGGGCCACTCCCGCGGCGAGGAAGTCCTGGTAGTGGCCGCGCTGGATCAGGGCGCGGGACGGGCAGGTGCAGACCTCGCCCTGGTTGAGGGCGAACATCGTGAAGCCCTCCAGCGCCTTGTCGAGGAAGTCGTCGGTGGCCGACGAGACGTCGTCGAAGAAGATGTTGGGGCTCTTGCCGCCCAGTTCGAGGGTGACCGGCCGCAGGTTCTCCGAGGCGTACTGCATGATCAGACGGCCGGTCGTGGTCTCGCCGGTGAACGCGACCTTCGCCACCCGGGGGCTGGAGGCCAGCGGTTTGCCCGCCTCGGCGCCGAAGCCGTTGACGATGTTGACGACGCCCGGCGGCAGCAGGTCCGCGATCAGGCTCATCAGGAAGTGCACCGAGGCGGGCGTCTGCTCGGCGGGCTTCAGGACCACGGCGTTGCCCGCGGCGAGCGCGGGGGCCAGTTTCCAGGTCGCCATGAGGATGGGGAAGTTCCACGGGATGATCTGCGCGACGACGCCCAGCGGCTCGTGGAAGTGGTACGCGACGGTGTCCGCGTCGATCTCGGAGAGGGTGCCCTCCTGGGCGCGCACCGCACCGGCGAAGTAGCGGAAGTGGTCGATGGCCAGCGGGATGTCGGCGGCCAGCGTCTCCCGGACCGGCTTGCCGTTCTCCCAGCTCTCGGCGACGGCCAGCTCCTGGAGGTGGGCCTCCATCCGGTCCGCGATGCGGTTGAGGATCACGGCGCGTTCGGCGGGCGCGGTACGGGCCCAGGCGGGGGCCGCCGCGTGCGCCGCGTCCAGGGCGCGTTCGACGTCCTCGGCGGTGCCGCGCGCCACCTCGGTGAAGGGCCGGCCGTTCACCGGCGTCGGGTTCTCGAAGTACCGGCCCCGGGCGGGCGCGACGTACTCGCCGCCGATCCAGTGGTCGTACCGGCTCCGGTAGGACATCACGGCATCGGCGGAACCGGGGTGGGCAAAGCGGGCCATGGCACGGCCTCCCAATCGCTCGGCGCGGTGCCCTCCGCTTCCCTGCGGAGGACGGTGCGCGCACGGTAGGGCGGGGGAGGTTGCCACAACGTTGCGCGGGCAGCGGCGGCCGGGGCGGGACCGCGCCGTGGTGGTCCGGCGCCGCCCGGAACCCGCATCGCCCTACCGCCCCACCACCCCGTACACCTCCCGCAGCCGCCGCACCGCGGCCCGGGCCCGTGCGTGTCCGGGGGCGTGCGGGGGGAGCGCGGCGGCCAGCGCCTCCCAGACCTCCAGGTCGTCCTCGCCCCAGGGCGTCCCGGCCCACTGCCGCAGCCCCTCCGGATCGCCGCAGGTCAGCAGGGTGCGCCGGAGCCGCGCCTCCAGAGCGTCCCGCAGTCGCCGTACGCCGGGGGCGTCGGACAGCGGGAGCAGCGGGCCCGGGTAGCCGTCGAGCGCCGCCGACGGGTCGCCGGCGGCCAGGGCGGCGCCGACCGCGGCGGCGTCGGTGCCGACGGGGCGCCGCAGCCGGTACGGGCGGGAGTCGAGCAGCGGGCCCACGAGGTGCCGCAGCCGCGAGAGTTCGGCCCGGAGCGTCACGGGGCGCACCTCCCGCTCGCCGTACAGCAGCAATGACAGCTGATCACCGGTCAGGCCGTCGGGGTGGTGGGCGAGCAGCACCATGATCTCGCTGTGCCGCCGCCCCAGCCGCAACCGCCGGCCGTCCACCACCAGCAGCGCCTCGTCGCGGCCCAGCGCGGTGAGATGGACGCAGGGTTCCGGCGCGGACGCGGCGAGATGCGCCTCGGCGGCGCGGGCGGTGGCCTGGACGAGGGCGAGGCTGTGGGGGTGGGCGAGATGGTCGCCGCCGGTGATGTCGACCGCGCCCAGCAGCCGCCCGGTGCGCCGGTCGTGCAGCGGCGCCGCGGCGCACGTCCAGCGCTGCACCCGCCGGTTGTAGTGCTCCGCCGCGAAGATCTGGACGGGGTGGCCCGCGGCGAGCGCGGTGCCGGGCGCGTTGGTCCCGGCGTGCCGCTCGTCCCAGCGCGCCCCGACCACGAAGTTCATGCGCTCCGCGCCCCGCCGCACGCCCGGGTGGCCCTCGACCCACAGCATCCGGCCCTGCGCGTCGCAGACGGCCATCAGATGCGCCCCGTCCTGCGCGGTGGTGCCCAGGAGTTCCCGGAAGACGGGCAGCGCGCGGGCGAGCGGATGGCTGTCGCGGTGGGCGCGCAGCGCCTCGCCGTCCAGCTCCACCGGGACCGCGCCGTCGGGCGCCGCGCGGGCGTCGGCCGAGCGCCGCCAGGAGTCGGCGACCACCGGGCGCACCGGCGGCGCCACCGGCCCGCCCGCGAGGAACGTCTCGTGCGCCCGCCGCAGGGAGGCGATCCGCGCGGCGGGATCCGCGCCCGCCTCCAACGCCAGCCAAGGATTGACCACGTACCACCTCTCCGTGCGGCGCCGCCCCGTACGCCGATCGTCCGGGAACGCGGCGGCGCCGTAAACCCCCGTGCGGGGGACAACGGCGCCGGGCGCGGGCCGGGGGAGCGCGGGCCGCCGTGACTGCGCCCGGTGCACTCCCGGCGTGGAAATTGACGCTCTGTCATACTGCCGGGAATTTACGGCAGTTGCAGATGAGAGCGGATTGTGAACAAGACCCAGCAGCGTGGACGGAGTGCCTGCACCACCGACCGTTCACAGGCGCGTCGGCGGGACCTCATAGCCGTCGGACGGAAGTTGTTCGCCGACACGTCGTACGACGCCCTCTCCATGGACGACATCGCCCGGCACGCGGGCGTCGCCAAGGGCCTGATCTACTACTACTTCACCAACAAGCGCGGCTACTACCTCGCGATCGTCGAGGACGCCGTCGCCCAGCTCGCCGAGCGGGCCGGTGCCGCCCAGGACCTGCCGCCCTACGACCGGGTGCGCCACACCGTCGACGGCTATCTCCGCTACGCCCAGCACCACCAGGCCGCCTACCGGGCCATCGTCACCGGGGGCGTCGGCTTCGACGCGGAGGTCCAGGCGATGCGCGACGCGGTCCGCGCCCGGATGCTCACCGCCCTCGCGCACGGCGCCTGGGGCCGCGACGACCTGCCCTGCCTGGCCCGTACGGTGCTGATCGGCTGGCTGAGCGGCGTCGAGGGGGTCACCCTGCACTGGATCGAGGAGCAGCGGCTGCCCCGCGAAACCATCCGTGAACTGCTGGTGCGCGGGCTGGAGGACGCCCTGCGCCTGATCGCGGAGCACGAGCCGGACTGCCCGGCGCCGCCGGCCGGCTGAGCCCGGAGCGCACGCGTACGAAGGGCGGGAGGCCGCGGCCTCCCGCCCTTCGTACGCGACCCGCGAGGTGCTACTTGATCGCCTTGATCAGCTCGCCGTTCGCGGTGTCACCGCTCAGCTCCCAGAAGAACGTGCCGCCCATGCCCTGCTCGTTCTTGAAGGCCATCTTCCCGGCGATGGTCTCCGGGGTGTCGTAACTCCACCACTGGTCCCCGCACTTGGCGTACGCGGTGCCGGCGATCTTGCCGGTGGCCGGGCACCGGTCCTTGAGGACCTTGTAGTCGTCGATCCCGGCCTCGTACTTGCCCGGGGCCGCGCCGGTGGCGGTGCCGCCCGGCTTGTCGTCGGTCACGCCCTGCCAGCCGCGGCCGTAGAAGCCGATGCCCAGCAGCAGCTTGTCCGCCGGAACACCGAGCTTCTTCAGCTTGGCGGTGGTGTCGGTCGTGTTGAAGCCGTCCCGCGGGATGCCGTCGTACGCGGTCAGCGGGGAGTGCGGAGCGGTCGGCCCCTTGTCGTCCCACGCGCCGAAGTAGTCGTACGTCATCGGGTTGTACCAGTCGACGTACTGGGCGGCGCCGGCGTAGTCCGCCTTGTCGAGCTTGCCGCCGTCGGAGGCGTCGGCGCTGATGGCCGCGGTCACCAGCTCGTCCTTGCCGAACTCCTCGCGCAGCGCCTTCATCACGTTGGTGAAGGCGTCCTTCCCGCTGGTGTCGCAGGTCAGACCGCAGTCGTTGGGGTACTCCCAGTCGATGTCGATGCCGTCGAAGACATCGGCCCACCGGGGGTCCTCGACCATGTCGTGGCAGGACTTGGCGAACGCCGCCGGGTTCTTGGCCGCCTCACCGAAGCCGCCGGACCAGGTCCAGCCGCCGAACGACCAGACCACCTTGAGGTTCGGGTGCAGCTTCTTCAGCTTGCGCAGCTGGTTGAAGTTGCCGCGCAGCGCACCGTCGTCCCAGGTGTCGGCCTTGCCGTCGACGCTCTGGTCGGCGGTGTACGCCTTGTCGTAGTCGGCGTAGGAGTCACCGATGGCGCACTTGCCGCCGGTGACGTTGCCGAAGGCGTAGTTGATATGCGTCAGCTTGTCGGCGGAGCCCGACGTCTCGATGTTCTTGACGTGGTAATTCCGGTCGTAGACACCCCAGTTGGTGAAGTATCCGACGACCTTGTCGCCCGCGGCGGTGGCAGGCTGCGCCGCGGTCTTCGCCGTGGCGGCCGCCGGGTGTGCGGCGGTGGGGGCGCCGGACGGGGCGGCGAGCGCCTGGCCCGCGAGCAGGGTGCCGGAGAGCGCCACCGTACAGAGGGCGGTGGTGGCTGCCAGAGCTCGGCGCGATCGTCCACGGTGCGGTCTGAGCATGTCTTCTCCTCGGAGGGGGGACGAGGGACGGGATGCGACCTGCGTTCCGAACGTTCCAAAACGCGTGGGGCGTTGGGGAGAAGCTAGATGGACTAGACCAGTGCGTCAATGGTTCGGACCAATTTCGCCGCCAGTTCATCTGCCTGCGCAAAGATCATTCCCCGTCCGTCAACCCGTGACGCCAGGCCGCCGATCGGGCATACTCCAAGCGCCACAGTCGCAGGTCATCGCGTTCCGAGACCCGGAGGGCAATCATCGGCTGGGCACCCGGAAGACGGCACCGCCGCCCACCCCACGCGTGCGGGGCCGCCAGCGCCCGAGACGGAGGAGAGCGCCGCCATGACCGAGTACGGCCCCCGCCCGGTGGACCGCAGTCTGCCCACCGAGGAAGCCCGTGACCTGCTGACGCTCGTCAGGGATCTCGCCGAGCGGGAGATCGCCCCGAGCGCCGCCGAGGAAGAGGAGGCCGGCCGCTTCCCGCGCGCGACCTTCACCCTGCTCTCCGAATCCGGACTGCTCTCCCTGCCGTACGCCGAGGAGTTCGGCGGCGGCGAGCAGCCCTACGAGGTCTACCTCCAGGTCCTGGAGGAGCTGGCGGCCGCCCGCCTCACCGTCGGCCTCGGCGTCAGCGTCCACACTCTGGCCTGTCATGCCCTTGCCGGATTCGGGACCAAGGAGCAGCGCGCCGCACTTCTGCCCGCCATGCTCGGCGGCGGGCTCCTCGGCGCCTACTGCCTCTCCGAGCCCTCCTCGGGCTCCGACGCCGCCTCCCTGACCACCCGCGCCGTCCGCGACGGCGACGACTGGGTCCTCAACGGCACCAAGGCGTGGATCACCCACGGCGGCGTGGCCGACTTCTACACCGTGCTCGCCCGCACCGGCGACAGCGGCGCCCGCGGCATCACCGCGTTCCTCGTCCCCGGCGACGCCGAGGGCCTCTCCGCCGCCGCCCCCGAACGCAAGATGGGCATGAAGGGCTCGCCCACCGCCCAGCTGCACTTCGACGGCGTACGGGTCGGCGACGACCGCCGCCTCGGCGACGAGGGCCAGGGCTTCGCCATCGCGCTGGCCGCCCTGGACTCCGGCCGCCTCGGCATCGCCGCCTGCGCCGTCGGCGTCGCCCAGGCCGCGCTGGACACCGCGCTCGGATACACCGCGGAGCGGCGGCAGTTCGGCCGTCCGATCGCCGACTTCCAGGGCCTGCGGTTCCTGCTCGCCGACATGGCCACCCGGATCGAGGCCGGCCGAGCGCTCTACCTCGCCGCGGCCCGGCTGCGCGACGCGGGCCGCCCGTTCTCCAAGGAGGCGGCGATGGCCAAGCTCTTCTGCACCGACACCGCGATGCGGGTGACCACCGACGCCGTCCAACTCCTGGGCGGCTACGGCTACACCCAGGACTTCCCCGCCGAGCGCTACATGCGCGAGGCGAAGGTCCTGCAGATCGTCGAGGGCACCAACCAGATCCAGCGGATGGTCATCGCCCGCCATCTGGCGGGACCGGAATCACGCTGAACCGCCCGGGGCGAACTCCGCCCCGCCAGATGCCGGTTCGGGCCCGCCTCGCGACGAGGGGCGGGCCTTTTCCGTACCCGCCGGGGGCGGGCGCGCCGTGCGGGTGCGGACATGAAAGAACCCGGACCGGTCGTACCGGCCCGGGGACACGGGAGGAGGAGCGGAGGGAGCGTCGGACCCCCTCGCTCCGGGCGCTGTCGGGCGGACGCCGAGCGCCGTCGTGCGCGTCGTCAGGCGTGGCGCATCCGCGGCACCCGGACGGTGCCGGAGCCGTCGCCGCCGATGTGCGAGAACGGCTGACGGCGCCAGTCCAGGCCCTCCGGAAGCGTCAACAGGACGGCCGCGTCCTGCTCGTGGGCGTCCAGCGCGTCCGGCGTCTGCGCGGCCTCACTGACCGGCCGCCCCGACCCCTGGCAGACCGTCAGGCCGAACGGGTTCCACGGCGAGGGGCACAGCGCGTGCTCGGGAAGGCTGTCCTCCTCGGCGAGCAGCGCGATGGGCTGCCCGCAGTCCGGGCAGGCGACCCGGAAGATGTCGTAGGTGCCGAACTCGTCCGGATCGTCGTCCTCGACGAAGCCGGGACTGTCGCCGTCGGTGGTGCCGACTCGGGTCGCAGTGGTGTCCTGCTTGATGCGTCGCATGGTGTCCATCCCCCTCGGGTGGGCCGCTCGGCCGCCGCTCCTGTGACGGGCGGTCCGGGCCACCACCAGCAATTCCCCTCATGCCGCGTGCATAATCGCCGCCGCCCTCCGGACAGCGGAGCGCGCCTGTGGCGTTCGTCACATGAACGGCGCGCGGGGGTGTCCACAACCCGGCGCGCGGTGCACGGGGGCGCGTCGGCACAGTAAGTTGAACGCGTGGAGGAGTTGGACCGACGAATCGTGGATCTGCTCGTCAAGGACGGGCGGATGAGCTACACCGACCTGGGCAAGGCCACCGGCCTGTCCACCTCGGCGGTGCACCAGCGGGTGCGCCGCCTGGAGCAGCGCGGGGTGATCCGCGGCTATGCCGCGATCGTGGACCCGGAGGCGGTGGGGCTGCCGCTGACCGCCTTCATCTCGGTCAAACCCTTCGACCCCAGCGCCCCCGACGACATCGCCGAGCGCCTCGCGGACGTCCCCGAGCTGGAGGCATGCCACAGCGTCGCCGGCGACGAGAACTACATCCTCAAGGTCCGCGTCGCCACCCCGCTGGAGCTGGAGCACCTGCTCAGCCGCATCCGCAGCCTGGCCGGCGTCTCGACCCGCACCACCGTCGTCCTGTCCACGCCGTACGAGGCCCGGCCGCCCCGTATCTGAGGCGGGGCTCGCACGGGGCGCGGCCGACCGGCCGGCCGCGTATCTCCCGCCACGCCGCGCCTTCGCCCACCCCGCGCACCGGCCCCGGCCCGGCAGGGGCGAAACTGTCCGGTATGAGCGAGCGCATCCCCGATCCGGCCCGTCCCCGTACCGTCCTGCTGCGGGGCGGTGAGGTGCACAGCCCCGCCGACCCCTTCGCCACCGCCATGGTGGTGGAGGGCGACAGCATCGCGTGGGTGGGGGAGGAGGGCGCCGCCGATTCCTTCGCCGACGGCGTCGACGAGGTCGTCCACCTCGACGGCGCACTCGTCACCCCGGCGTTCACGGACGCACATGTGCACACCACTGCCACCGGCCTCGCCCTCACCGGCCTCGACCTCGCGCCGGCCACCCGTCTCGCCGACGCGCTCGCCCGCGTCCGCGCGCACGCCGCGGCCCGTCCGCACGACCGGGTCCTCCTCGGCCACGGCTGGGACGCCACCGCCTGGCCCGAGGGCCGCCCGCCGTCCCGCGCCGAACTGGACGAGGCCACCGGCGGCCGTCCCCTCTATCTCACCCGCGTCGACGTGCACTCCGCCGTCGTCACCACCGCCCTGCTCGACCTCGTCCCCGGCCTGCGTGACCTGCCCGGATTCCATGCCGACGCCCCGCTGACCGGCGATGCCCACCACGCCGTGCGGCAGACCGCGTACGCCACGCTCACGCCCGCCCAGCGCGCCGACGCGCAGCGCGCCGCGCTCGCCCGGGCCGCCTCGCTCGGCATCGGCAGCGTCCACGAATGCGCCGGTCCGGAGATCTCCGGCGAGGACGACTTCACCGCCCTGCTCGCCCTCGCCGCCGAGGGGAACGGTCCGCGGGTCGTCGGCTACTGGGCCGAACTGGTCGCATCCGCAAAGGAAGCCGACCGCATCCGCGAACTGGGCGCCCTCGGCGCCGCGGGTGATCTCTTCGCCGACGGCTCCCTCGGCTCGCACACCGCCCACCTCCACGCGCCCTACGCAGACGCCGGCCACACCGGTACCGCCCACCTCGACGCCGAGGCCGTCGCCACCCACGTCGCGCACTGCACCGAGGCCGGACTCCAGGCCGGCTTCCACGCCATCGGCGATGCCGCGCTGACCACCGTCACCGACGGCGTCCGGGCCGCCGCCGACCGCGTCGGCCTCGCCCGCGTCCGCGCCGCCCGCCACCGCGTCGAACACGCCGAGATGCTCACCGAGCGCACCCTCGCCGCCTTCGCCGACCTGGCCCTGACCGCCTCCGTCCAGCCCGCCTTCGACGCGGCCTGGGGCGGTACCGAGGGCATGTACGCGGCACGCCTCGGCGCCGACCGCGCCCGCACCCTCAACCCGTACGCGGCGCTGCTGAAGGCCGGGGTGCCGCTCGCCCTCGGCTCCGACAGCCCCGTCACGCCCCTCGACCCCTGGGGCACGATCCGCGCCGCGGTCTTCCACCGCACCCGGGCGCACGGCATCTCCGCCCGCGCCGCCTTCACCGCCCACACCCGCGGCGGCTGGCGCGCCATCGGCCGCGACGACGCCGGTGTGCTGGTGCCCGGCGCCCCCGCGGACTACGCCGTCTGGCGCGCCGGGGACCTCGTCGTCCAGACGCCCGACGAGCGCGTCGAGCGCTGGTCGACCGATCCCCGCTCCGGCACCCCGGGCCTGCCCGACCTCAGCCCGGACCGTCCGCTGCCGGTCTGCCTCGCCACCGTCGTCGCCGGACGTACCGTCTTCGCACGGCCGAACGAGTGACTTCCCGCGGCCGCCGCCGCGCGCGGCGGCCGCGCCGTACGCCCCTGCCCCGCCTGGGATCGGCGGCCACCGGTCCGGCGGGACGGTGAAAAGGCCCCGGATGTGGCGGCTGTTGACAGCAGCCGGTCGGCGGCCGGTAGGTTCGGCCGAGTCCACCACAGGACGTCCGGCCGGGAGATTCCGTACCGTCGTCGGCCGCGGCTGGGCCACGGGCGGTGTGCCGGGACCGGACGCCGTCACTGTGAGCCAGGTCCAGCACCAGCGGCGCGAGACGCGGAAACGCTCCGGCCGGAGGGGTCCCTCCCGGCTCCCTGGAGAGCCGGGAGGACGGTGCGACCCGGGTGGGGCCCGGACGCTCAGTAGACAACGGCTCTCGGTCGACCCGCAGCCAGCGGGCCCCAGGTCGGCCCGAAGGGCACCGGGCCCCTATCCGCACCGCCCACCCGGCGGCGCCACGGACCGCCTGCCGCCTCCGGCACCCCGCACCCGCCACCCCGGCCTTCCGATGTACGGTCTGCTCACCACCGCACGACCTGCAGGAAGGCGCGACCGTGCCCCCGGGCCCCTCCGACACCACCGAAGCCGCGGCCGACCGCGACGCGGCCGACGGTTCCGCGCCGCCGACCGCGCCGGACCCGGCACCGCCCCGTCCCGGCCGGTGGCGCCGTCTCGGCGCCCTCGCCCGCCGCACGGCCCCGCGCACCGCGCTCGCCGCCTGCGCCGGAATCGCCCTCGGCCTCGCCTTCCCGCCGTACGACCTGTGGCCGCTCTCCCTGGTCGCGGTCGCCGCGCTGGCGCTGCTGGTCCGCGGCCGGAGCGCCGCACAGGGCGCCTGGCTCGGCCTCGTTCTCGGCCTGCCGTTCTTCCTGCTGCTGCTCAAGTGGCTCCATGTGGTCGGCTGGGACGCCGTGGTGGGGCTGTCGTTCGCCGAGGCGCTGTTCATGGCGTTGCTCGGCGCCGGGCTCGCCCGCGTCTCCCGGCTGCCGTGGTGGCCGCTGTGGGGCGCCTGTCTGTGGGTCGCCCAGGAGTGTGCCCGCGACCGGCTCCCGTTCGGCGGCTTCCCCTGGGGGCGCCTCGCGTTCGCCCACACCGGCTCGCCGTTCACCCCGCTCGCCGCGCTGGGCGGCGCGCCGCTGGTGACCTTCGCCGTCGCGCTGACCGGCGGTCTGCTGGCGGCCTGCGCCGCCGGGCTGTGGGGACTGCGCTCCGGTGGGACGCTGCGCCGCGCGCTGCCCGCCGTGGAGGCGTTCGGCCTCGCCGCGGCGCTCACCGCGGCCGGCACGCTGGTCCCCGTACCGACCAAGGCGGACGACACCGTCGACATCGCGGTCGTCCAGGGCAATGTCCAGCAGCCCGGTATGGACTTCCTCGGCCGCCCGATGCAGATCCTCGACAACCACGCCCGGGCCACCGAGCAGCTGGCCGCGGATGTCCGGGCCGGCAAGGCGAACAAGCCCGACCTGGTCATCTGGCCGGAGAACGCCTCCGACCTCGACCCCTTCCGCTTCCCGCAGGCCCGCGAGCGGATCGACGAGGCGGTCCGGGCGATCGGCGTGCCGGTGCTCGTCGGCGCCCTCGTCGACCACCCGACCAAGCCCGGGTACGTCTTCAACGAGGGCATCGTCTGGGACCCGGCCAAGGGCCCCGGCGCCTCGTACACCAAGCAGCACCCGGTGCCGTTCGGCGAGTACGTGCCGTTCCGGGAACAACTCAGCAAGATCATCACGCGGTTCCAGCGGGTGCCCCGGGACTTCTACCCGGGTGACCACACCGGCGTCCTGAAGGTCGGGCCCGCCCGGCTCGGTGACGTCATCTGCTTCGAGGTCGCCTATGACGAGATCGTGCACGACACCGTGCGCGCCGGGGCCCGGGCCCTGGTGATCCAGACCAACAACGCGACCTACGGCCGTACCGGACAGCCCGAACAGCAGCTGGCGATGTCGAAGCTGCGCGCCGTCGAGCACGGCCGCGCCGTCGTGACCGCCGCGACCAGCGGAATCAGCGCGGTGGTCGCACCGGACGGAAAGATCGTCCGGAAGATTCCCGAATTCACCCAGGGTGTCGTCTCGGCGCGCATCCCGCTCCGCGACGAAACGACGCTCGCCGACCGCGCGGGTGCGGCACCCGAGTGGACGCTCGCTATCGTGGGCCTTCTGTCCTGCGTCGCGTCCCCTCTGATCGGCCGGCGCGGGCGACCGAAGGACGAGAAGGGGCAGCAGTGACAGACGGCGGTCAGCGGCAGTACGGTCCGCTCGGCACCACCTTGGTGATCATCCCGACGTACAACGAGGCGGAGAACGTCAAGCCGATCGTCGAGCGGGTACGGTCCGCCGTCCCCGAGGCGCATGTGCTCGTCGCGGACGACAACAGCCCGGACGGCACCGGCAAGCTCGCCGACGAACTCGCGGCCGCGGACGACCACGTCCATGTGCTGCACCGCAAGGGCAAGGAAGGGCTCGGCGCCGCCTATCTCGCCGGGTTCCGCTGGGGCGTCGAGCACGGCTACGGCGTCCTCGTCGAGATGGACGCCGACGGCTCCCACCAGCCGGAGGAGCTGCCGCGGCTGCTCACCGCGCTCAAGGGCGCCGATCTGGTCCTCGGCTCGCGCTGGGTACCCGGCGGCCGGGTGGTGAACTGGCCGAAGTCCCGCGAATTCCTCTCCCGCGGCGGCTCCACCTACTCCCGCCTGCTGCTCGACGTGCCGATCCGCGACGTGACCGGCGGATTCCGCGCCTTCCGGGTGGACGCGCTCGACCGGCTGGGCCTGGACGAGGTGGCCTCCCAGGGGTACTGCTTCCAGGTCGACCTGGCCCGCCGCGCGGTCAAGGCCGGGCTGCACGTCGTCGAGGTGCCGATCACCTTCGTCGAGCGGGAGCGCGGCGACTCCAAGATGAGCCGGGACATCGTCGTCGAGGCGCTGTGGCGGGTCACCGCCTGGGGCGTCGGCTCCCGCCTGGACAAGATCCGCGGAAAGTGACCCCGGCCGCCCCGAGGTGATCGTCGCGGCGACCCTCGGGGACGGCCCGGGCGGGCGGCCAGGCACACTTGAGGCATGACGTTCGGAGCCACGCCCACGCCACCGCCCCGCCCGCCCCGGCGCTCCGCCGCCCGCCGTTTCCTGCCGCTCGCGGTGATCGCCTGGTTGGTCCTGGAGGTCTGGCTGCTCCGGCTGGTGGCCGAGGCGGCCGGCGGCTGGACGGTCTTCCTGCTGCTGATCGCCGGGGTCGTCGCGGGCAGTTATGTGATCAAGAGGGCGGGCCGCCGGGCCTGGCGCCGGCTGGCCGAGTCGGTGCAGTCCGGTACGGCACCCGAGCCCGCCAAGGACGGCGGCAACACCCTGCCGATGCTCGGCGGTCTGCTGCTGATCCTTCCCGGCATGATCTCCGACGTGCTGGGCCTGTTCTGCCTCTTCCCGCCGACCGGGAAGCTGCTCCGCCGCCGCGCCGAGAAGCTGCTGACCCGCCGCGCCGCGCGCCCGGCCCCCGGGTCCCTCGGTGACGCCTTCCAGCAGGCGCGGATGCACCGGCCCGACGGCAAGGTCGTCCAGGGTGAGGTCATCCGCGACGACGAGCCGCCGCGCCCGCCCCGCCAGGACCCGCCGCTGACCCGCTGAGCGGGCGGCCGGGCGCGGCGACGGGCCGGCTCCGTGGGGGAGCGGAACCGGCCCGGGCGGCGCCGGACCGTCCGGGCCCGCACCGTCCGGACACGCACGAGGGCCGGTGCCACCGAGTGGTGGCACCGGCCCTCATGTGCTGCTGTGGTGCGCTACTGCGTCGGGAAGTCCGGTCGTCAGGCGGACTTGCGATTGCTGTCGCGCGGATGCACGGCGATGTTCATGGTGCCGGAGCGCAGGACGGCCAGCCGTTCGGCCAGCACCTCCTCCAGCTCCTCGCGGGTGCGGCGCTCCATGAGCATGTCCCAGTGCGTACGCGCGGGCTTACCCTTCTTTTCCTCCGGGCCGTCGCCATCCACCAGAAGCGAGGGTGCGCCACATACCTTGCACTCCCACTCCGGCGGAATCTCGGCCTCAACCGAGAACGGCATCTCAAACCGATGTCCGTTCTGGCATGCGTACTCCACCGCCTGGCGCGGGGCCAGGTCGATGCCGCGGTCGGTCTCGTAGCTGGTCACCACGAGTCGCGTGCCGCGAAGAGCTCGCTCACTCATGAATCGTGCCTCCCGGGCTTGTCGCCCACAGGACAGGTGTCGCTGTCGTCGTCATCTGGTCAACGTCCGGTCGGCGGTGAAGATTCCCGAATTCGGGATGGATGCGCCCGCCCGTCACCGACCACCGTTCCTGACGGAGGCGCCGTACGCCGCTGCTCACCTTCACCACTCGCCCGCCTCCGCCGTGACGGAGACGCTGCGTGCCGCTGCCTACCTTCGTGCCGCCCCTTGTTGTACCCACCAGCGCCCGTTTTGTCACATCTGACAGGAGATGTCACCCAGCGCCCACTTCTCTCGAACGCGCAGTAACGGTCCGCCTGGTGAGCCAAAGGCGTATACTACCGCGCCACCTCCACCGAAACTAAATCCGGTCCGGTACGGGATTCCCCGCCGCAGCCACGGCCCGCCGCATCGGGACCCGCGCCAGCAGGACGAATCCCACCACGAAGAACACCCCCAGCGATGCGATGGCCAGCCGGTAACTCCCCGACAGCTGGTACGCCACCCCGAACACCAGCGGCCCCAGCCAGCTCACACCCCGGTCGCTGATCTCGTACGCGGAGAAGTACTCCGCCTCCTTGCCGCGCGGCACCACATGGGAGAAGAGCGAACGCGAAAGCGCCTGACTGCCGCCCAGAACCAGGCCGATGGCCGCGGCCAGCGCGTAGAACCACACCGGCTCCCCGGGCGGCAGTGCGCACCCCGCGACGATCGTCGCCGTCCACGCCACCAGCGAACCGAGGACCGTGCGCTGCGCGCCGTACCGCCGGGCCAGCCGCCCCATCACCAGCGCCCCGGCCGCCGCCAGCACCTGCACCAGCAGGACCGAGGCGATCAGCGTCGTCTGGTCGAGGCCCAGCTCCTGCGAACCGTAGACGGACGCCTGGGTGATGACCGTCTGCACGCCGTCGTTGTAGACGAGGTACGCCAGCAGGAAGGCGAGGGTGAGCGGACGGGCGCGCATGTCGCGGAGGGTGGCGCGCAGCTGGGACAGGCCCCGGCCCGCCGCCGCGGGTCCGTCCGGTCCGGGACGCTCCGGCGTCCGGTCCGCCCAGCGGTCGCGCAGTCTGCGCAGCGGAATGACCGAGAACAGCCCCCACCACAGGCCGGATGAGGCCAGACAGATGCGGATCGCGGCGCCCTCGGTCAGACCGAAGGAGGCGTGCGCGCCGTAGAGCACCAGATGGCCGATGAGCGCCAGACCGGCCGCCGCGTAGCCGAACGCCCAGCCGCGGGTGGAGACCGCGTCGCGCTCCTCGGGCCCGGCGATCTGCGGCAGATAGGAGTTGTAGAGCATCATCGAGACCACGAACGCGACGTTCGCGACGATCAGCAGCGCCCCGCCCAGCAGATAGCGCGTGCCCTCCAGCCAGAACATCCCGGCCGTCGCCACCGAACCGGTCACCGTGCAGAGACCGAGCAGCGGCTTCTTGCGGCCCGTCCGGTCGGCCACCGCCCCGGCCAGCGGCATGGCCAGCACCGACAGCAGCAGCGACGCCGAGACGGTGTACGCGAAGAACGAACCGGGGCGCACCGGTATCCCGAGCGGATGGACGAAACCGTCCGGACCCGCGGCGGCCTGCGCGATCGAGGTCAGATACGGGCCCAGGAAGACCGTCAGCACGGTCGTGGAGTAGACGCTGTTGGCCCAGTCGTACCAGTACCAGCCGCGCTGTTCGCGGCGGAGCGCGGCGAGCCGCGCGGGTTGTTCGTCCACGGTCGGTGCGTGCACCGCCCACCCCCGTCTTCCCCCCGGCGGCACGACCGGGCGCCGGGGGTCAGATCCAGGCGTTCCGTCCGGTCAGCACCGCACGCAGTGTGTCGATGTGATCGGTCATGATGCCATCCACGCCAAGATCCAACAGCGCGGCCATGCGGCCGGGATCGTTCACCGTCCACACATGCACCTGCAACCCCAGCGCATGCGCCGCGCGGACGAACCGCCGGTCCGTCACCGGGACCCCCGTCTGCCGCTCCGGCACCTGCACACACACCGCGCTGCGCCGCACCGCCGCGCCCAGCAGCCGGTCCAGCGGCAGCGGCGCCGGGCCCAGCGAGCGCAGCCGCAGCCCGGCCACGCCCCGGGTGCCCAGCGACGTCGCCAGCCGCGCCCCGGCCCGCCGCTGCGCCCGCGCCACCCGCGCCTCGGAGAACGAGCCGACACAGACCCGGTCCCACGCGTCCGCCCGCCGCACCAGCTCCACCAGCGGCTCCAGCGCCGCCTCCGCCTTCAGATCGACGTTCCAGCGCGCCCCGGGGAACTCCGCCAGCAGGTCCTCGAAGAGCGGCAGCGGCTCCCGCCCGGCGACCCGGGCGCCGCGCACCGCCCGCCACGGCAGCTCCCCGATCGCGCCCCGCCCGTCGGTGACCCGCTCCAGCGTCGCGTCGTGGAAGGCCACCAGCTTCCCGTCCGAGGTGGCGTGCACATCGGTCTCCAGGTAGCGGTAGCCCGCCGCGACCGCGCGCCGGAACGCGGCGGCGGTGTTCTCCAGCCCGTCCGCCGCCCCGCCGCGGTGCGCGAACGGCAGCGGCGCGGGGTGGTCGAGGTACGGGTGGCGGGGGCGTATCGCAGGGGTCACTCGGTGATTGTCGCCGGTGCGACCGGGGCGTCGCCGCCCGCCACCACCCGCGAGGGCTCCGGCGGCAGCCCCTTGACCGCGAAGCGGCGCAGGAAGAACTGCGCCAGCGGGCCGATCGCCAGCGCGTACAGGACGGTGCCCGCGCCGACCGAACCGCCGAGCAGGAAACCCACGGCGAGGACGGTCACCTCCAGGCAGGTCCGCACCAGGCGCACCGGCCGTCCGGTACGCCGGTGCAGTCCGGTCATCAGGCCGTCGCGCGGTCCCGGGCCGAAGCGCGCCGAGATGTACAGACCGGTCGCCGCGCCGTTGACCAGCACCGCGAGGAACAGCAGCGGGATGCGGACGAGCAGCGCCTGCGGCGTGGGGAGGAGCGACAGCGTGGCGTCCATGACCAGGCCCAGCACGACGACGTTGGAGACCGTGCCGAGCCCCGGGCGCTGCCGCAGCGGTATCCACAGCAGCAGGATCAGCGCACCGGTGACGATGGTGACCGTCCCCATCGACAGCCCGGTGTGCAGCGAGATGCCTTGGTTGAGCACGCTCCACGGCTCCAGCCCGAGCCCGGCGCGCAGCTGGAGCGCCATGCTCACGCCGTAGAGCACCAGACCCGTGTAGAGCTGCACGAGCCGACGCGGCAGAAATGTCCCCGGCGTCTTGTGCGCCTCGTCCATGGACAACGAACTTCCTCCTCCTGGCAGGATTGGACCGACGCGTGCCACCATGTGGCAGGTCGGTACGGGTCATCGATAGCCAATCGGGGAAAGGTGGACTGCAATCATGGCGCAGTGGACTTCGGCGGTGGGTGCTCCGCAGCTCGCCCGGCTGCTCCGGTCGCAGGACCCCAGGGACGCCGAACTGACCGCCGCCGGACGCCGGTTGCCCGCCTACCGCAGCCTCGCCGACGGTGTCCGCCTGCTCGTCCTGGAAGGGCGTGTCCCGGTCGCCGCCCGGCTGCCCGCCGAACGCGAACTGGCCGGCGCCCTCGGTGTCAGCCGCACCACCGTCGCCGCCGCCTACGAGGCGCTGCGCGCCGAAGGCTTCCTGGAGTCCCGCCGCGGCTCCGGCAGCTGGACCGCCGTACCGGCCGGCAACCCGCTGCCCACCCGCGGGCTGGAGCCGCTGCCACCGGAGGCCGGCGGATCCGTGATCGATCTGGGCTGCGCGGCGCTCCCGGCCCCGGAGCCGTGGCTGACCCGCGCCGTCCAGGGCGCCATGGCCGACCTGCCGCTCTACGCCCACACCCACGGCGACTACCCCGCGGGACTGCCCGTCCTGCGCCGGGCGCTCGCCGACCGCTACACCGCCCGCGGCATCCCCACCATGCCCGAGCAGATCATGGTCACCACGGGCGCGATGGGCGCCGTAGCCGCCATCTGCAAGCTCTGCACCGGCCCCGGCGAACGCGTCGCCGTCGACTCCCCGTCGTACACCAACATCCTCCAGCTGATGCGGGACGCGGGCGCCCGGCTGGTGCCGGTGGCGCTCACCGAGCGGCTGGGCGGCTGGGACATCCCCGCCTGGCGCCAGGTGATGCGGGACGCCGCGCCACGCATGGCGTACGTCGTCGCCGACTTCCACAACCCCACCGGCACCCTCGCCACCGAGGACCAGCGCCGCCGCATGGTCGACGCGGCGCGCGCGGCCGGCACCCTCCTCGTCGTCGACGAGACCATGACCGAGCTGCGGCTGGACGACGATCCCGAGCCGCCGCGCCCGGTCTGCGCGTTCGATCCGGCGGGCAGCTCCGTCATCACCGTCGGCTCGGCCAGCAAGGCGTTCTGGGCCGGGATGCGGATCGGCTGGGTGCGCGCCGCGCCCGATCTGATCCGCAGCCTGGTCGCCGCCCGCGCCTACTCCGACCTGGGCTCACCCGTCCTCGAACAGCTCGCCATCGCCTCGCTGCTGGACTCCGGCGGCTGGGAGGAGGCGGTCGCCATCCGCCGCGACGAGGCCCGCCGCAACCGCGACGCGATCGTCGGCGCGCTCCGCCGCGCGCTGCCCGACTGGGAGTTCACGGTCCCGCACGGCGGCCTCACGCTCTGGGTCCGCACCGGCGGCCTGTCCGGCTCCCGGATCGCCGAGGCGGGGGAGCGGCTGGGCGTCCGGGTGCCGTCCGGGCCGCGCTTCGGCGTCGACGGCGCCTTCGAGGGGTACGTACGGCTGCCGTTCACGGTCGGCGGCGCGGTGGCCGAGGAGGCCGCCGACCGGCTGGCGAACGCGGCCCGGCTGGTGGCCGGCGGCCACACCACCGGCGTGGAGTCGGTGCGGACGCTGGTCGCCTGAGGCCGACGGGCGTCCGGGGACGCCTTCCGGCACCGGGAGCGCTCGGCGGCGGGTGCCCCGGCGTCCTCCCTCGCCGCCGGTGCCCGCTCATGTCCGCCCTTCGAACAGCTCCGCGTACAGGCCGCCCCGGGCCAGGAGCTGGGGGTGGGTGCCGGATTCGGTGAGGTGGCCGTCGTTGAGGACGAGGATGTGGTCGGCGGTGGTGGCCAGGTCGAGGTCGTGGGTGATGACGAGGGTGGTGCGCCCGGCGGCCAGGTGGTGCAAGGGGCCCAGGATGCGCTGGGCGGCGAGGGTGTCGAGGCCGGTGGTGGGCTCGTCGAGGATGAGGACCGGGGCGTCGCGGAGCATGGCGCGGGCGATGGCGACCCGCTGGAGCTGGCCGCCGGAGAGGGCGGCGGTGGACGGGGCGATGACCGTGTCGTAGCCGTCCGGGAGGGCGGTGATGAAGCCGTGCGCGTCGGCTGCCCGGGCTGCCCGGGTGACCTCGTCGCGGGTGGGGGTGGGGTCGTCGCGGCCGCAGGCGATGTTGCGCTCGATGGTGTCGTGGAGGACGAGGGTCTCCTGGGGGAGCAGGGTGATGTTGCGGCGCAGGTCGGTGAGGGGGAGGCGGTCGATCGGGGTGTCGTCGAGGCGGATGGTGCCGGTGTCCGGGTCGTAGAAGCGCAGGAGAAGGGCGGCCAGGGTGGACTTGCCGGCGCCGCTGGGCCCGGTGACGACGACGAACTCACCGGGGTGGGCGGTGAAGGTGAGGGAGTTGAGGGCGTCGCGGGGGGAGCGGGGGTAGCGGAAGGTGATGTCGTCGATGCGGAGCTCGCCGTGGGCACGGTGCGGGAAGGGGATCGTCCGGGTCGGGGGCGGGTCGGTGACCGCCGGGTCGGCGTCGAGGATTTCCAGCAGCCGGTCGGCGGCGGCGGTGGCGGCGGTGGCGGTGAGCCCGAGGCGGCCGAGGGAGCGGATCGGCGGGTAGAGATAGCCGATGAATGCGGCGAAGGCGAGGAGCTGCCCGAGGGTCAGCCGGCCCGCCGAGATCTCCCAGGCGCCCAGGCCGATGATGGCCAGCACGCAGAGGGTTTCCAGGATCTCGATGAACTGGTCGTAGAGGGCGCCCAGGCGGGCGCTGGCGACGGAGGCGCGGAGCCAGCGGCGGGCCTCCCTGACCAGGCGTTCCTCCTCGTCGTGCTGGCGGTTGTACGCCTGGGTGAGGACGACATTCACCAGCGTTTCCTCGACGACGGAGGTGAGGGCGCCGTCGGCTGCCCGCTGGCGGCGGGTGACCTGGCGGATGCGTCCGGTGAAGCGGCGGGTGGCGAGGTAGAAGAGGGGGGCGGCGATGAAGGTGGCGAGGGCCAGTTCCCAGCGCAGCCAGAGGGCCGCGGCGGCGTAGAAGAAGGTGGAGAAGAGGGCCGCGGAGGCGCCCACCACACCGCTGACGACGAGCCGTTCGATGGCGTCGATGTCGCCTGTCAGCCGTTCCACCAGGTCGCCGCGGCGATTGCGCTGGAAGAAGTGCGGCGGCAGCTTCTGGAGATGGGAGAAGACCCGGGCACGCAGGCGCAGCAGGAAGCGTTCCGCGATCCAGGCGGCGAGGGAGTTGCCGAGATAGCCGACGGCGGCGCCGATGACCGCCACCGCCAGCCATGCGCCGGCGGGGCCCCAGAAGGCGCTGACCGAGCCCTTCGCCAGGGCCTGGTCGGTGAGTTGGGCGAAGAGCAGGATCGCGGCCGTCTCCGCGAGGGCGGCGACGATGGCGCAACCGATCACGGTCAGCAGCCAGCGGCGGTCACCCCGGGTCAGCGGCCAGAAGCGGTGGAACGCCTCCGCGGGGCCGACATGACGCGTCGCAATGGGCGCTTCGCTGGTGAGCGGCGGGTGCGGCGAGGAGGGGCGAGGCGCCTCGGGGGGCGTAGTGAGAGGCGCGGTGGTGGAGGCGGGCGGGTCCGCTTCGGGAAGGCGGTCGTGGGCCATTCGGCGCTCCTGGCCGTTGACGGTGTGCGCCGCGGTCGCCGACGGTCTCCCTCTCCCGGCTGTCGGGCGTCGTTGCTGCACGGTCGTCAGCTTCCTCCGGCCGCGGCGGTCCTACCGGCTGACGGCAGTTCACGAGGCCGACCCGCGCGGTGTGCGCGGGCCCGCCTCGTCCAAGCCTCAGGTCCGTGGATCCGGATCCGAAGCACATGTCACACGGTCGTCAGCGGATATCGGAATCCGCGACAACATTTCGGATGGTTACCTGCGGAAGCCGCCGTAGTCGCCGCGTCCGCCGTAGTCGCCCCAGTCGCGTCCGTCACGTCCGCCGTAGTCGCCGCGTCCGCCGAAGTCATCGCCTCGGCCGCCGTGGTCGCCGTGGTCACCGTGTCCGCCACGGTCGTTGCGGATGCGGGGGAAGAACACCTTGAAGGTCATCTCTGCCTCCAGTGATCGGATGCCGCCGCGGCTTTCCCGGACCGTGCTCTGGTGGCGATTCGGCGCGCCCGTCAGGGCGTTCACTCTGGTGCGGTCGTCCGGACGGAACGTTTCCACCGCGACACTTCCGACACTACGTCGGACCTCTGACCCCAACAAGTGCATGGCGTGAAAATTGGATAAAACGCGCATATCGCCGTGCGTGGGTGCGTGATTGCCGAGGGTTGACGTGCGGGGGCGGCTGCCCCGCCCCCGTGCCGCGGCCGCACTCTCCGCCGGTCGCGCCGGTCGCGCCGGGGCCGGGAACGACCGGAGTGGGAGCAGGCTGCCCGCCGGGGGAGCGGTGGTTGAAGCGGTACGCGGTCACGGCGCGGGGTCTTGTCATACGTCCGCCGTACAGTGAATGCGCCGGCACGTTCGGATGCCGTCTCACAGGAAGATGCGAGGGCCGTGATGTCGTTCCTGAGCAAACTGAAGCAGCAGCGCGCCGAGTTGGTGGAGCGGCGCCGCATGGAGGCCACCATGGCGGCGGGCATGCGCGGCGCCGGCCTGGAGGAGGCCAAGCGCGCCGGGGACCGGGCGGCACGGCGCGGCACCGATGCCGCCATCGCGGCGTCGGCCGCTTCCGGCGCCGGCGCGGGCGGCTGCTGAACGGCGCTCCCGGTCCGCACGCGGGTGTGCCCGTCAGCCCTCCGCGCCCGCTGCCCGCACCGTGCCGTGAACCGTGATCGCGCCACCCGTGGGGCCGGTCGCGTCCGCCGCCGGCGGCCCGGCTCCCTGCGCCGGCTCCTCGGCGGTGCGCCCGGGCGCCTCCTGGCCGGTCGAGGGCGTGGCGAAGGTCTTCGTCATCCGCACCGGCCCGGCGGCCGGGCGCTCCCCGGCGGGCACGGTCCGCTCCGGCAGCAGCGCGAGCACCGCCCGCCGGAGCGCCTCGCCCGTCGCCTCGTCGTACGGGTCCGGTGTCGCCGGTACCTGGAGCCGCAGCACCGGGCCCGTGCCCAGCCGGGCGTAGCCGCGGCCGGGCGGGACCACCGGCGTCGGCGTGGTGTGCGGTTCGGCGCCGAGCACCGCGCCGACCTCGTCCGGCGTCGCGGACCCGAGCACCACCCGCGCCCGGGTGTGCGCCCGGACCGGCTCGCTCAGCAGGTCCGCGCTGTCGAACTGCTCGGCCACCACCACCGTCACCTGCGCCGCGCGGCCGTGCCGCAGCGGCACCTGGAGCAGCCGCTGCGGATCGTCGCGGCCCTCGGCGGCCGCCAGATGGGTCAGTGCGGTGGGCCGGTCGGCGAGGATCCACAGCGGGCGGCGGGTGTCGTCGGGGGCCGGTTCGCCCGCCTGGCGGGCCCGGCTCGCGACGAGGAGGCGCCGCTCGGTCTCCTGCGCCGCCCACGCCAGGGTCGCCAGCGCGCCGGACGGCCCGCTCTCCACACCGAGCACCCCGGCGCGCCCGGCCAGCGCCCCGAACTCGCCGGTGCCGCCGCCGTCGATGATCAGCACATCGCCGTGGAGCAACGCCTGGAGCGCCAGCGACCGCAGCAGCGTCGTGGTGCCGGAGCCGGGCTGCCCCAGGACCAGCAGATGCGGTTCGGACGAGCGTGACCCGGTGCGCCAGACCACCGGCGGCTCGTCCCACGTCACATCGCCGTCGGTGACCGGCAGCGTCCGCTGCACCGACTCCGGATCGGTGAAGCCGAGCACCGTCTCGCCCGGCGCGGTCACGAACCGCTGCGCCACGATGTCGGTGGGCAGCGCCTCCAGGACGGTCAGCGTCAGCGTGTTCGCCTCCTCGTCCCAGTCGAAGCGGTACTCCCGGCCGCGCCCCGACTTCGCGTGCAGCACCTGCTCGATCCGGGCCCGGGCCGCGGGCTCGCCGTCGGTGAAGTACGCCGGGTAGCGCAGATGCAGCTGCGCGATCCGGCCGTCGTCGTCGAAGGTGTACGCCTCGAACGCCGCCGCCCAGTCGCCGCCGTACGCGTACAGCGGCTCGGGGTCCCCGTCCCCGGCGAAGTACGGGACGAGCGCCTCGTACAGCGCACGGAGCCGGGCCGACTCCGCCTCGCCCGGGCCGGAGGGGGCGGGCGAACGGTCCCGCCCGGCCCAGGCGGCGGCGCCCATCACCGCGAGCAGCCCGAGCAGCGGACCGTACGGCGCCAGCGCCACGGCGAGGATGCAGGCGCCGCTCAGGAAGCACACCGGGGCCCGGCGCTCCTGGGGTGTGGCGCGCCAGCGCTGCCCGGCGGAGACGGCGAGGCGGCGCAGCCCGCGGCTGAGGGTGAGGAGCGGATGGAAGATGTCGCCGGCGCCGTCGGCTGCGGTGCGCGCCAGCTCACGGCCACGGGTGAGCGGCGCGCGGTCGGTCAGGATGCGGGGCAGAGGGCGCCGGGCCACATCGGTCTCCTGGGGTCGTACGCGGCGGTGGGCGGCCCGGCGGGGGAGCGGGCCGGGGAACGGCGGGACACGCGCCGGGGCGGGGAGTGCGGCGCCGGGCGGGCGCCGGAAGGCCGCGCCCGGCAGCCGGACGCGACGTTACGGACACCGGGCCGGGACCGGCGGGGGACACGCCCTGGGGAGCGCCGCCCGCCGGGCCCGTCCGGACGGCCGCTAGATCCGGAGCCCTCCCAGGAGGCTGGCGAGGCTCGCGCCGCCCGCCTTGATGCTCGGGGCGATGGCGGAGCCCGCCAGGTAGAAGCCGAAGAGCGCGCACACCAGGGCGTGCGAGGCCTTGAGGCCGTCCTTGCGGAAGAAGAGGAAGACGATGACGCCGAGCAGGATCACACCGGAAATGGACAGGATCATGAGGTTCTCTCCTGGGAGGAGGTGGGACGGTCACCATGAGTTCTTCCAACTTCACAGGACGTACCAAGCCAGGAAAAGCCGCAAAAGAGTGAATTGTCGTTGAATCCGTTCATATGGACGCATGGAAAATCGGCCTGATGTCCGGGTGCGGCCCCGCGGACGCCGGCCCGGCCGCCGTCCGGGCGGGAGCGCGTGCGGTACGGCCCCGCCGCCGGGCCCGCGCGCCCGACCTGCACAATCGAAGCGTGTCGAAGAAGCCGAAGAAGCCGAAGAAGCCGAAGAGCGCGCCCCGTCGCCCCGTCGCCCGCCCCGCCGTCCCCGCCGCGGACCCGTGTCCCTGCGGCCGGGACGCGTCCTACGGCGACTGCTGTGCGCCGTTCCACCGGGGCGACGCCGCCGCTCCGACCGCCGAGCGGCTGATGCGCTCGCGCTACGCCGCCTTCGCCGTCGGGGACACCGCCTACCTGCTGCGTACCTGGCACTCCTCGACCCGCCCGGCCACGCTTGACCTCGACGCCGGGCGGCGGTGGACCGGCCTGGACATCCTCGCCGCCACCGGCGGCAGCGCCTTCCACGCCGAGGGCACGGTGGAGTTCCGCGCCCACTCCACCTGGCGCGGCGCGGCCGACAGCCAGCACGAGAACAGCCGCTTCGTCCGCGAGGACGGCGCCTGGGTGTACGTGGACGCGCTCGACGGCCCGTGAACCGCCGGGCCTCCGGCCGTCCGCACGTCCCGGCTCAGCGGCCGCGCAGCTGCTCGATCTCGCGGCGGTCGCGCTTGGTGGGGCGGCCCGTGCCCCGGTCGCGTACCGCGACGACCGGTGCCTGGGCGCGCGGCGGCTCGGGCGGGGTGTTGTCGACGTAGCACTCCGCGGCGACGGGCGCGCCCACCCGCTTGCGCACCAGCCGGGAGACCACCACGATCCGCTCCCGCCCGGCGTACCGCAGCCGCACCTCGTCGCCGGTGCGCACGGTGGAGGCGGGCTTCACCCGCTCGCCGTTGATCCGGACGTGGCCCGCCCGGCAGGCGGACGCGGCCAGCGACCGGGTCTTGGTGAGCCGGACCGACCAGATCCAGCTGTCGATGCGGGTGTTCCCCTCGTCTGAAGCCATACTCCGACTCTAGAGCGCCGGGGTGACAGCGGGCGCCACGGTCCTGGCGCGGAGCCGCTGCCCGTGCGCTGTGCCGCCCTCTGTGGACGGGGCGGCCGGGGCGGACGGCCGTACCGTACCCGCCCCGCTCACGCCGAGGTGCGCTTCGACGCCCCCTTGGCCGCCGATTTCGCGCGGCCCGACTTGGCGGTGCCGACGCTCTTCTCGGACGCGGTCTCCTTCGTCGTCTTCTTCGCGGTCGTCTTCTTCGCGGTGCTCTTCTCCGTGGTGCTCTTCTTCGCCCCCGACCCCGAACCGCCGGATCCGGTGGCCGACTTCGTCCGGCCGGCCGACGCCTTCGCCGCCGTCCGCTTCCGCCCCGGCGCCCCCGAGGAGTCCGACGCCGTCTTCCGGCCCGTGGACGCCGGCTTCTTCGTGCCCGTACCGCTCTTGCCGCCCTTGCGGCCACGGATCGGGGTGACGGTGGCGTCCGCCTCCGCCCCGGACTCCTCGTCCGCCCCGGTCCGCTCGCCGCGGCCCTCCTGCGCCGCCCGGACGCTGCTCTCCAACGCGGCCATCAGGTCGATCACCTGGCCGCCGGAGGCACCCGCGGTCTCCGGGGCGGCCGGTTCGCCGCCCTCCAGCTTCGCGGCGACCAGGCTCTCCACCGCCTCGCGGTAGTCGTCGTGCAGCTCGCCCGGGTCCAGCTCCCCCAGGGAGTCCATCAGCGTCTCGGCCAGCGTCAGTTCGCTGTCGCGGATCTCGACGCCGTCCGGCACCACCCCGGCCGTCGAACGGATCTGGTCCGGCCACAGCAGGGCGTGCATCACGATCGCCCCGTCGTGTGCCCGCAGCATCGCCAACGTCTCCCGGCCGTGCATCGCCACCTTCCCGACGGCGACCTTGCCGTGGTGCTCCAGCGCCTCCCGCAACAGGGTGTACGGCTTGGTGGCGGTGGGACCGTTGGGGCCGAGGTAGTACGCCCTGTCCATCTGGAGCGGGTCGATCTCACCGGCGTCCAGGAACGCCAGGATGGTCAGCGTCTTCGTGGTGGGCAGCGGCAGATGGGACAGGTCCTCGTCGGTGATCGGCACGATCGTGTCGTCGGTGGCCCGGTAGCCCCGGCCGATCTCCTCGTTGGGGACCTCCTCGCCGTCCAGCTCGCAGACCTTGCGGTACTGGATGCGTCCGCCGTCCTTCTCGTGGATGCGGACGAAGGAGACCGAGGTGCTGCGGTCCGTCGCGCTGTAGGTCTTCACGGGGATGCTGACCAGGCCGAAGGAGATCGCACCGTTCCATACAGATCGCATCATTCATCCCTTGTGTGGGATTCTCATCGTATGTCGCCGATAACCATCGTGGAGGGGCGGCGCCTCCCGCTCACCCGCCTCGACAAGGTCCTCTATCCGGAGACCGGCACCACCAAGGGCGAGGTGCTGCACTACGTCACCACCACGGCGGGCGCTCTGCTCGCACACCTCCACGACCGGCCGGTGTCCTTTCTGCGCTACCCCGACGGGCCCGACGGCGAGCGCTTCTTCACCAAGAACGTGCCACCCGGTACACCCGCCTGGGTGAAGACCTGCGAGGTCCCGTCGCGCTCCGCGCACTCCCGCCGGCAGGTGCTGCTCCAGGACCTCGCCTCCCTGGTGTGGGCCGCCAACCTCGTGGTCGAACTGCACGCACCCCAGTGGACCTGCGACACCCCGGCCACCGCCGACCGCCTCGTCCTCGACCTCGACCCCGGAGCCCCCGCCACCCTCGTCGAATGCTGCGCCGTCGCCCGCTGGCTGCGCGACCGGCTGGCCGCCGACGGTCTGTACGCCTGCGTCAAGACCAGCGGCTCCAAGGGGCTGCATCTGCTCGCCCCCATCGAACCCGCCCCGTCCGACGACGCCACCGCCTACGCCCGCGCCCTGGCCGTCGAAGCCGCCGCCGCGTTCCCGGACCTGGTCACCGCGAAGATGCGCAAGGATCTGCGCCCCGGCAAGGTCTTCCTCGACTACTCGCAGAACGCCGCCGCCAAGACCACCGCCTGCGCCTACACCCTGCGGGCCCGCGCCACCCCCACCGTCTCCACGCCCGTCACCTGGGACGAGGTCGCCGGCTGCACCGACCCGGCCCAACTCACCTTCCTCTTCGGCGAGATCGCCGCCCGCCGCGCCCGGCACGGCGATCTCTTCGCCCCGCTGCTCAACCCCAACTACGCGCATCCGCTGCCCCGCCCCGCCTGACCGCGCACGGCTACCCGAGCCGCGTCAGATCCGGCCGCAGCCGCAGCCACACCGGATGCCGCAGCCGCCCGGCCTCCGTCCACGACGACGCCGTCACCTCGGCGACCAGCCGCGGCTCCACCCAGCGGGCCCCCGCCACCCCGACCGGCCCGGCGAACGGCGATTCCGTGCGGGCCAGCACCTCCAGATACCCGGCCAGCTCCCGCCGTTCCCGCAGCGACAGCCCCGACCCGACCGACCCCGCGAACCGCAGCCCCTCCGGCGCATCGGTGCCGACCAGCACCGCCCCCGGCAGCCCCCGCAAACCGCCGAGCCCCGGCGTCCAGCCGCCGATGACCACGTCCAGCGTCTCCACCCGCTTCGTCTTCCGCCAGTGCGCCGACCGCACACCCGGCGTGTACGGCGAATCCAGCCGCTTGGCGACCACACCTTCGAGGTCCGCCTGCACCACCGCGTCCCACACCTCGGCGGAGTGCCCGGGCAGCGCCGCCGGCACCGACCAGGCCGGGCCGGACAGCTCCAGGCCGGTCAGCACCCGGCGCCGCTCCCGGTACGGCCGGGCCAGCAGCGACCGGCCGTCGAGATGCAGCACGTCGAAGAGGACCAGCCGTACGGGCGTCTCGCGCGCCAGACGGGCGGCCCGCCGCGCATCGCTCACGCCCATCCGGTGCTGCAACCGCCCGAAGTCCGGCCGCCCCGCCGCGTCCGGGGCCACCACCTCGCCGTCGAGGACGAGCGTGTGCCCGCGCGCGCCGTCCGCCGGGACCAGCAGTTCGGGGTAGGCCGCCGACAGATCGTTCCCGGCCCGCGACACCGGTCGTACGCTCCCGTCGTCCCGCACCGTCACGACGCACCGCACCCCGTCCCACTTGACCTCGAACGCCCAGCCGTCGTCCGGTACGGGCAGCGGCCCCGCCACCGCCAGCATCGGCGCGATCACCGGTGGCGCACCACCGGGGGAGCGGCCGGGGCCCGTGGAATCCGCCATACCTCGATGGTCGTCCGCCCGGCCCGGACCCGCAGGGCGTACCGGCCGCGGCTGTGCTCGTAGGGGCCGGGGCCAAGGGACAAGTTCAGGAGAAGGACAGCGACGGAAGGACGACTCAGGAGGCGGGCGTCTCGATCTCCCCCGCAAAGACGATGACCTGGTCGATGAGGCTCCGCTGCAGATGGACGATGTCCGTTCCCGCCAGGCGGGGGCCTCCATCCGGCGTGGTGAAGACCCACTGGTACCGGGCCCACTCACCAGGCATGTCCACCGATGAGCAGCGCACCATCGTGCCGGCCCCCGCCGGGTGGCGCCGGATGTCCAGCACGAACCGCTCGACCGCCGCGATTCCTTCGCTGCGACCCAACGGCCCCCAGAAGACCACGTCTGAGGTCAGGGCCTGGGAGAGCAGGGCATTCACATAGCTGTCGTCCGAGGTGTTGAACGCGGAGATGAACGTGTCGATCGCGGAGCGTGCCGTGTCTTCCTGCATGCCCCAGTAATACCAGCCGTTGCGCGTGCGCTCGCCCCGCGAGCCGCCTTCCGGTCGCGGTGGACCATCCCGTCACAGCACTAGGTTGAGGCCCATGACCCAGGAGAAACCCGACGACACCCTCCCGCTGCGGATACCGCCCACCGGCGGGTCCCCGGCCGGCCCACCGCCCGGCGCAGGCCCCCGCCACGCCGCGGCGAAACCCGCCGGAGCCCTGCGCTCCTCCGCGCTGATGGCCGCGGGGACCGCCGTCTCCCGGGCCACCGGCATGATCCGCCAGACCCTCCAGGCCGCCGCCCTCGGCACCGGCCTGCTCGCCACTACGTACACCACCGCCGGCGTCGTCCCGATGAGCGTCTACACCCTCCTCATCGGCGGCGCCCTCAACTCCGTCCTCGTCCCGCAGCTGGTACGCGCCCGGGCCGAGCATCCCGACGGCGGCCACGCCCACGAACAACGGCTGGTCACCCTGGTGTTGAGCGTGCTGGCGGTCGGCACGGTGCTCGCGGTGTGGGCGGCGCCGGGGATCGTCGCGGTCTATGCGTCCGACGGGCCGGGGAATCACGCCGCCTTCGAGCTGACCGTCGTCTTCGCCCGTTTCCTGCTGCCGCAGATCTTCTTCCACGGCCTGTACTTCATCCTCGGGCAACTCCTCAACGCCCGGCAGAAGTTCGGCGCGATGATGTGGACGCCGGTCCTCAACAACCTCGTCCTCATCGCCGTGTTCGGCCTCTACATCGCCCTGCTCACCGGCCCCCGCGAGGTCGCCGACATCACCGCGGGCCAGGTGCGGCTCCTCGGCATCGGCACCACCGCGGGCATCGTGGTCCAGGCCGTGGCGCTCATCCCGTTCGTCCGGGCGTCCGGCTTCCGCTTCCGGCCGCGCTTCGACTGGCGCGGCGCCGGACTCCGCAAGAGCCTGACCGCCGCCCGCTGGACCCTGCTGCTGGTGCTCGCCAATCTCGCCGCGATGACCGTCGTCACCCATCTCGCGGGCGCCGCCGACCGCCGACTGCCCACCGCCGGGGTCGGGTTCACCGCGTACTCCTACGCCCAGACGATCTGGATGCTGCCGCAGTCCCTCGTCACCGTTTCGCTCGTCACCGCCCTGCTGCCCCGGATGAGCCGCGCGGTGGCCGACCACCGCCTGGACGATCTGCGCGGCGACCTCTCCCGCGCGCTGCGCGCCAGCGGCGTCGTCATCGTCCCGGCCGGATTCTTCTTCCTCGCCTTCGGCCCGCAGACCGCCCAGCTCCTCTTCGCCCACGGCGCGGTAGACGCCGCCTCCGCCGCCCCGGCCGGCCACATGCTCCAGGCGCTCGGCCTCGGCCTGATCCCGTTCTCCGCGCAGTACCTGCTGCTCCGCGGCTTCTACGCCTTCGAGGACACCCGTACGCCGTTCTGGACCGCCGCCCAGATCGCCGCCGTCAACATCGCCCTCGCCGTCGCCTGCCATCTGCTGCTGCCGCCGCGCTGGGCGGTGACCGGTATGGCCGCCGCGTACGCCGTCGCCTACACCGCCGGGCTGCTGCTCACCGCGGTCCGGCTGCGCCGCCGCCTGCACGGCAGGCTCGACGGGCGGCGGCTGTGCCGCACCTACGGGAAGCTGGCCGCGGCCGCCGCGGCGGCCGCCCTCCTCGGCCACCTCGCAGCCACCGGCATCGTCCGCGGCGGGGCGCCCGCCGTGACCCTGCCGGTCGGGGGTCTCGTCATGGCGGCGGCCTTCTGGGGGCTGGCCCGGCTGCTGCGCGTCGGCGAACTGCGCGGGCTGCCGGGGCTGCGGCGCGCCTGACCGCCGTCGGGCGGCCGTCCGGTCCGGAGGCGCAACCGGTCCGGCGGGCGGCTGTCCGGTGGCGCGGAACCGGCGGTGCGGCCGTCCGACAATCGGGGCCGTCCGGTATGAAAGGCCCGCTCTTCACGGTCTGCGCACACAACTCCCCCCTGCTGTTCACACTGTGGGATTTGTTGCGGTGGAAGGCTGCCCACCGGCCGTACACCCAACGGCCGGTATCGGCCGCACCCCCACAACTCGCGGCCCGGTACCACCATTCGGGGAGAGGACACCTTCGTGGACATCACCCGCGCGACCCGTAGAGGTCGCCGCCGTACCGCGCTCGCCGTGGCCGCCGTGGCCGCGTCCGTCGCGCTGGCCACCCAGCTCCCGGCCACCGCGACAGCCACCCCCGCCGCCCCCCACCCGGCCGCCGCCCATGTGTCCGGCGGTCCGGCGGCACCCGGGGCGACACACACCGCCTATGACGACACCTACTACAAGGACGCCATCGGCAAGACCGGGCAGGAGCTGAAGTCCAGCCTGCACCAGATCATCAAGTCCACCCAGACCGGCAAGCTCTCCTACAGCCAGGTCTGGGACGCCCTCAAGGACACCGACGAGGACCCGGACAACAAGTCCGACGTCATCCTCCTCTACTCCGGCCGCTCCCAGAGCAAGGACGCCAACGGCGGGAACCCGGACGACTGGAACCGCGAGCACGTCTGGGCCAAGTCCCACGGCGACTTCGGTACCTCCACCGGCCCCGGCACCGACCTGCACCACCTGCGGCCCGAGGACGTCTCGGTCAACAGCGACCGTGGCAACAAGGACTTCGACAACGGCGGCTCCCCGGTCCCCGAGGCGCCCGGCAGCTTCACCGACAACGACTCCTTCGAGCCGCGCGACGCGGTCAAGGGCGACGTCGCCCGGATGATCCTCTACATGGCCGTCCGGTACGACGGTGACGACGGCTTCCCCGACCTGGAGCCCAACGACAAGGTCGACAACGGCTCGGCCCCGAACATCGGGAAGCTCTCCGTCCTCAAGGCGTGGAGCCAGGCCGACCCGCCCGACGCGTTCGAGCAGCACCGCAACCAGGTGATCTTCGACAAGTACCAGCACAACAGGAACCCGTTCATCGACCACCCCGAGTGGGTCAACGAGATCTGGTGACCTGATCCGGGCCGGGTCGACGCGCGTCGACCCGGCCCGGACCGCCACGTCGACCCGACACGCCGTGCCGGGTCGAGCCGATGAACCGGATGGAGCACTCCAGACGGCGACGCGCCCGGGGCCGTTCCTAGCGTGGCCTCATGTCGTCAGCGAAATGGCCCTCCGTCAAAGCCGGGACCGCTGCGGCCGTTTGCGCCGCGACCGTCGCCGTCACCGCCCTCCCGGCCGCCGCGGCCGGCTCCCCGGGGGACGGCCCCCTGGTGGCCGGCGACGCCCCGGCCACCTCCGCCGCCGTCCGCCTCGACCGCCCCGGCGTCCAGGTGCGCTCCGCGCCCGACGTCGACGAACCTCCCGATGTCTCCGCCCTGTCCTGGATGGTCACCGACGCCGACGACGGCCGGGTGCTCGCCGCCAAGGATGCCCACCGCGAACTGCCGCCCGCCTCCACCCTCAAGACCCTCTTCGCCGTCACCGTGCTGCCGAAATTCGGTCAGGAGACCGTGCACACCGTCTCCGAGGACGACCTGTCGGACATCAGCCCCGGCAGCTCCCTCGTCGGCATCAAGGAAGACCACCGCTACACCGTCGCCGACCTGTGGCGCGGCGTCTTCCTCAGCTCCGGCAGCGACGCGGTGCGCACCCTGGCCGCGATGAACGGCGGCTGGGAGACGACCTTGGACGACATGCGGGCGATGGCCGACCGCCTCGGCGCCCGGGACACCGACGTCGAGTCGGCGGACGGCTACGACACACCCGGCCAGCACTCCTCCGCCTACGACCTCACCCTCTTCGCCAAGGCCGGGCTCACCAACGAGGACTTCGCCCGCTTCGCGAGCACCAAGGAGGCGGAGTTCCCCGAGTCCGGCGGCCCGGACGCGTTCGGCATCCAGAACACCAACCGGCTGCTGGTCGGCTCGCACGGAGTGGAGCCCTACCCCGGCCTCATCGGCGTCAAGAACGGCTACACCTCGCAGGCGGGCAACACCCTCGTCGCCGCCGCCCGCCACGACGGCCGGACGCTGCTCGTCACCGTCATGAACCCGCAGTCCGGCAAGAACAACGCGGTCTACGAGGAGGCCCGCTCGCTCCTGGACTGGGGCTTCGACGCCGCACCCGACATCGAACCGGTCGCGATGCTGCCGGACCGCGTGGGACCGCTGCCGTCGGCCCCGGAGCCGGACGCCGACGGACCGGCCTCCCACCAGCCCGCCGCCGACCGCGCGGCCCGGCGCCGCGCCACCGACCGGGCGGCCGTGCTGCGCGCCGCCGCGCTGGGCCACGACGCCGGTACGCCGGACGGCTCCGGGCCGGGCGTGTGGTGGTTCGTCGCCGCCGGTGCGGTGCTGGTCACCGGCTCCACGGTGGTCGTGCTCCGCCGTCGTCAGGGCTGACCCGCCACCCCGGCCGGGCCCCGTACGGACGTACGACCGGTCGGGGATTCGGTGGACCGTGGGGGCGTACCCGCAGGGGACCCGTGACGCGACTGCCACGACGGTGATGACTGCCGGGCAGGACTCGGTGTAGCGTCCCGATCAGCTGTCGTGGTTCCGAAGTGCCGGACGCCCGTGTCGCCTTCACGGGCGTTCTTTCTGTGCGATACCTCTCCGGACCAGGGCGATCACCTCCGGCTGCCGCACCGCGCGGAAGCCGATACGAGCCCCTTGAACGAAGGAGACGGATATGGCCAGCGGAACCGTGAAGTGGTTCAACTCGGAGAAGGGCTTCGGCTTCATCGCGCAGGACGGCGGCGGCGCCGACGTCTTCGCGCACTACTCGAACATCGACGCCACCGGCTTCCGGGAGCTCCAGGAGGGCCAGAAGGTGACGTTCGAGGTCACCCAGGGGCAGAAGGGCCCGCAGGCGGAGAAGATCCGCCTCGCGGTCTGAGCCTGCCTTCCGACGGCGCCCGCCCCGCGTGTCCGGGGCGGGCGCCGTCGTGTGTCCGGCTCACGGCTCGCGGTCGTCGAGGATCCTCCGGAAGAGCCGGTGGTCGCGCCAGGCGCCGTTGATGTGCGGATACCGCTCGGCGACGCCGTACGGCGTGAACCCGTTCCTCACCGGCACCCGCTGCGAGGCGGCGTCAATGCGCGGGCCGGTGCGGCGGCGACGGTGGCGGGACGGCGCAGAACATCGGGCGCCAGACCGGCGGACACCGCCGTCATCGGCCCACAGCAGGCGGCCCACCTGCACCGTTGTGGATATTCCGGCTCATTGTCGTACGGGCGTGCGAGGATGACGGGCATGGGAATCTTCAGCAGGCGCGGCGGCACCGAACCGCCGCCCGCCGCAGGGCCGTTCCGCTTCACCGTGGCGGACGTCTTCGTCGTGCCGGTGCGCGGGGTGGCCTTCACCGGGCAGGTGGTCTCGGGGGCGATACGGACCGGGCAGCGGGGGCTGTTGCCGCTGCCGGCGGGGCCGCGTGAGGTGACGGTCAAGGCCATCGAGGTCCGCCGCCGCAGGCGCGACCATGCCGCCGAGGGCGAGGAAGCGGCCCTCTATCTGACCGGAGTGACCGCCGCCGACCTCCCGCGCGATCTCGCCGCGGGCGGCGCCGTGCTGGACCCCGGCCCCTTGCGGGGCCTGGAGATCACCGGGGAGTGACGCCCTGCCGGTCCCGGACCGGCCGGTGGCCCCGCGCGGGAGCGCCGGGGCGCTCCCGCGCGGGGCCACGGAAGGGGCGGACCGCGGTGGCGGCCGCGGTCCGGAGGGTCAGGACTGCGGCGGCCGGCCCTTGTCGTCGCCCCCGCCGAACTCGTCCTTCAGCCGCTCCTGGCCCTTGTCGACCTGGCCGCTGTACTTCCCCTGGGTCCGCTTGTCGACGTAGTCGCCGGCCTTGTCGATGCCCTTGCCGGTCTGTTCCTCGTGGCCCTTGAGCATGGACTTGAGCTTGTCGAGCATGGACATGGGTGATCCTCCCTCACGACGATCCCCGTCGGCTCCAGCATCGCGCCGCTCCCGGCACCCCGCATCCCCGCGGCCCGCGGCGCCCGACCGCGCCCGCCGTCACCCGGCCGGGCCACGGATACGGCCTGGGCGGCGCAGCAGCGGCCCGTCCGGCGGGCGCGCCGACCGGGCACCGGCCCAGAATGCACCGGTGACCGATGAACACCGCACGCCCGACGGGCCCCCGCCCCGCCGCATCAGCCGCGACGAGGAGCGTCGGCGGGCCCGGTCCGCGCTGGCCGGCCGGGCCCGGGACGCGGGGGAGCTGTCCCTGCTGCTGGACATGCTCGACCTCGACCCGGGCCACGACGGCTACCCCGAGGAGGACGAGCCCGCCGCACCTCAGGACGACGGCCACCCGCCGTGACACCCCGCGGCCCGGCCGCCCACCGCCGCCGGCCGCCCTCCGCGCTCACCCCGCCGCCCGCGCCAGCCGCAGCGTGACCAGCTGGAACGGCCGCAGCGCCAGCCGCACCGCGGCGCCCTCCCGGACGAGACGCGGGCCGTCGGCCACCGGGCGCTCCAGCAGATCCGTGGCGACCACCCCGGACGGCACGAACGACGGGGTGAGCGTCGCGGTGGCGCGCGCACCGTGCGCCTCGTGCAGCCGCACCACCACATCGCCGCTGCCGTCGTCCGCGAGCTTCACCGCCGTCACCACCACCGACTCCCCGGCGACGGAGACCAGCGGCGCCACCGGGCCCGCGCCCGTCACCCGCCGCTCCGGCAGGTTGATGCGGTGGCCCTCGCGCACCGCCCCGCCGATGTCCGCGCCGGGCACCAGCGCGTACCCGAAGCGGTGCACCCCGTGGTCGGTCTCCGGGTCCGGGAAGCGCGGGGCACGCAGCAGGGAGAGCCGCACCGTGGTCGTGGTACCCGGCTCGTCGGGCGCCTCCCGCACGGTGCGGGTCACGTCGTGCCCGTACGTCGCGTCGTTCACCAGCGCCACACCCCAGCCGGGCTCCGTGAGGTGGACGAAGCGGTGCGCACACGCCTCGAACTTCGCCGCGTCCCAGCTGGTGTTGGTGTGCGTGGGCCGGTACAGATGCCCGAACTGGGTCTCCGCCGCGTACCGGTCGGTGTGCAGATCCAGCGGAAAGGCGGCCTTGAGGAACTTCTCCGTCTCGTACCAGTCGACCTCCGCCGCCAGGTCGACCCGGCCCGCGCCCCGGGGGAGCGTCACCGTCTGCACCACACGGGAGGCGCCGAACCGCCGCGTGACCCGCACCGTCGCCGCCTCGTCGGACGCCGCCGTGAGCACCACCTCGTCCGCGTCGGTCAGCTCGGTGACGGTGTTCCGGTAGAACGCGTCCACATCCCACGCGTCCCACATGTTCGGGAAGTCCGGGTGCAGCTGGAGCAGATTGGCGGCACCGCCCGGCGCGACGCACTCCCGCCCCGCCGCCAGGTCGTACACCGAGACCAGCAGCCCCCGGCCGTCGACCTCCACCCGCAGCACGCCGTTGACCAGCACGAACCCGCCTCCCGCGCGCGGCTGCGCGGTCACCGGACCACCCTCGGACACCGCCGGGGCCAGCTCGCCGGCGGCGACCCCGGCACGGGCGTGCGGCGCCGCGTTCGCCGTCAGCTCCCGCTCCCCGTCCCCGGCCAGCGCCGCCAGCGCACCCGCGACGATCCCCTCCAGCTCCGCCGCGACCGCCGCATACGTCCGCGCCGCCTCCCGGTGCACCCAGGCGATCGACGAGCCGGGCAGGATGTCGTGGAACTGGTGCAGCAGCACCGCCTTCCACAGCCGGTCCAGCGCCGCATACGGATAGGGATGACCGGCCGTCACCGCCGCGGTCGCCGACCACAGTTCCGCCTCCCGCAGCAACTGCTCGCTGCGGCGGTTGCCGCGCTTGGTGCGCGCCTGGCTGGTCAGCGTCCCGCGGTGCAGCTCCAGATACAGCTCACCCACCCAGACCGGCGCCTCCGGGTACTCCGCCTCGGCCGCCGCGAAGAAGTCCGCCGGCTTCTCCCACACCACCACCGGCGAACCGGCCAGATCCCGCACCCGCCGCGCCTTGGCGATCATCTCGCGGGTGGTGCCGCCCCCGCCGTCACCCCACCCGGTCGGCGCCAGCGACCGCCGCGCCGCCCCCTTCTCCTTGAAGTTCCGCGCCGCATGCGCCAGCTGCGCACCCGACATCTCGCAGTTGTACGTGTCGACCGGCGGGAAGTGCGTGAAGATCCGGGTGCCGTCGATGCCCTCCCAGCGGAAGGTGTGGTGCGGGAAGGAGTTCGTCCGGCTCCAGGAGATCTTCTGCGTCAGCAGCCACCGGGCGCCCGCCGCCTTGATGATCTGCGGCAGCCCCGCGGCGAACCCGAAGGTGTCCGGCAGCCACACCTCGTCGTTCTCGACACCGAACTCCTCCAGGAAGAACCGCCGCCCGTGCACGAACTGCCGCGCCATCGCCTCCGACCCGGGCATGTTGGTGTCCGACTCCACCCACATGCCGCCCGCCGGGACGAACCGGCCCGCCGCCACCGCCTCCTTGACCTTCGCGTACACCGCGGGCCGGTGCTCCTTGAGCCAGGCGAACTGCTGCGCCTGGCTCATCGCGAACACGAACTCCGGCTCGTCCGCCAGCAGCGCCGTCATGTTCGACGCGGTACGCGCCACCTTCCGCACCGTCTCGCGCAGCGGCCACAGCCACGCCGAGTCGATGTGCGCATGCCCCACCGCACTGATCCGGTGCGCCGACGCGCCCGCGGGCGCCGCCAGCACCTCCCGCAGCCGCTCCCGCGCCGCCGTGGCCGTACCGCCCACGTCCTGGAGGTCCACCACGTCCAGCGCCCGGCCGACCGCCCGCAGGATCTCCCAGCGGCGCCCCGCCTCCACCGGCAGCTCGGCCATCAGCTCGCCCAGCACCTCCAGATCCTGGATCAACTCCCACACCGCCCGGTCGAACACGGCCAGATCCATCCGCGCCAGCCGGTACAGCGGCGCATGGCCCGCGGTCTCCGGGTCGCCCAGCGGCGTCGGCCGGAACGGCGGATCGCCGAGGATCACCGGGTTCGACGCCGCCTCCAGATGCCATTCGACGCGTTCGCCGCCGCACACCGGGGCGCCGACCCGCACCCACTGGTTGCGCGGGTTGAGGCCCTTGACGGGGGTGCCGTCCGGTGTGTGGACCAGCGCCTCGCACTGGAAGCCCGGCTGCTGCTCGTCGAACCCGAGGTCGAGCACCGCCTCCACGGTCCGCCCCGCCCACTCCCGGGGCACCTCACCGGTCACCTTGAACCACGTCGTCCCCCAGGGCGCGCCCCAGGCGTCCCCGACGGCCACGGGGGAGTGCGGCGCCGCGATCCCCTCCGCCACCGGAACCGGCTCACCCGGCGCGACCCAGGCGGAGACCTCCAGCGGTACGGAGGCGGGGTACAGCGCGGGCCGGATGCGTTCGTCGAGGACCCGGGCGAGACGGGCTTCGGTCAGGGCGCGGTCGTCGTGCATGGGTGTGCTCCTCACGTCGGGGGTGGGCTCGGGGCGGGGCGAGGCGGCCGTGGTCAGCCGGGATGCCGGACCGCGGCGCCGCCCCTCACCTCGTCCGGAGTCACCAGTTCCGTGATGCCGCGGGCCGTCAGCCGGTCCACGTCGCCGGTGTGTCCCGCCAACACCAGCGCGGGCCGGACGCCGTCGGCCGCCAGCCGGGCCCATGCCTCGAAGACCGGCCCGCCCGGGGCGCACACCGACCGGTGCGGCGCCGTCTCCGGATCACCCGCGTCGACGACGAGCGCGGTGGTGCGGGGGGCGGGGCGGGGCGGCCGGGCGCGGCAGGCGGCGGCCCGCTCGGCGAGGGCCCGGGCCGCGGGTTTGGCCGTCCCGTCGGTGGTGAACAGCCCCAGCCCGTACTCCAGCTCCGGGAAGTCCGCCAGCGCCCGGTCCACGTCGTGCGAACACCACCACGTCACGCCCCACACGTCCGCGCAGTCCAGCGCGGCGTCGACGGTGGCCGCGGTGAAGCGGGCGACGCCCTCCGGCGGGATGTGCGGCGCCGGGGCGCCCACCTCCTGGAGCCACACCGGACGGCGCGGATCGTCGGCCCACGCCTTCGACAGCTCGATTAGATACGCGGCGTGCTGCTCCGTCGCGACGCCGGTGGCGCCGTGGCGCTGCGCCGTCCCGTTGAAGACCCAGGAGTGCACCGCCGTCACCGCGCCCAGCCGGGCGGCGTGCGCGGGCGTGAAGGGGTGACCGTCCTGGTACCAGGCGGCGTCGTAGGCGGCGTGCAGATGCGGCCGCCCCGGCGCCCCGCGCTCACAGGCCGCCAGCATCAGCTCCAGCCACGCCCCGGCCCGCGCGGCGTCGATCCGGTCCGGATCGGGGTGCGGACCGTCCGCGAACTGGTTGAACTCGTTGCCGACCGTCATCCCGAGGAACGCGGGCCGGTCGGCGAGCGCGGCGGCCAGCGTCCGCAGGTACTCCTGCTGCCCGGCCAGCACCTCCGGATCGGTGAACAGGTTCCGGCGGTGCCAGGTCCGGGTCCAGGCGGGCAGGAAGTCGAAGCTCGACAGATGCCCCTGGAGGCCGTCGACGGCGACGTCGAGACCCCGCTCGGCGGCCGCGTCCGCCAGCGCCACCAGCTGCTCCACGGCGCGCGGCCGGATCAGTGTCCGATTGGGCTGGAACAGCGGCCACAGCGGGAAGACGCGTACGTGGTCGAGGCCGAGGCCGGCGACGGCGTCCAGATCGGCGCGCACCGCGTCCGGGTCGAAGTCGAGCCAGTGGTGGAACCATCCCTGCGACGGCGTGTAGTTGACGCCGAACCGCGGCGGGCGGCGATCGGTTTCCTGCTCGGGCATGACGGCTCCTGCGGGTCGGACGAACCGGCGGACACGGCCGGACGGGGCCGGACCCCGTGTCCCATGACCGCACCCTGGCCCGTATCGGGGACGGAGAAACGCCGCGGCGCGATGAAGACCGGGAGCGGCGGCCGGATGGCGCCACCGGGGCGCCCGGTACATCCCGCGCCGGGCCCGCGCCCGTGCCACCCGGTGCCTGGCCCCGCGCCCGCCGGCGTGCCGCCCCGCCCCTCCCGGTGCCACACTGAGCCGGGTGGGGCGGCGCGCCCCGTCGCCCCGGCACCCGCCCCGTCAGGAGGCACGGTCCATGGCCGACACCACAGGGCCCGGCGGCCCGGACCCGGCCGCGCACGACCGGGTACCCGGCGCGCACACCCCGCCGAAGCGCCCCCTCGCGCTGGTCACCGGCGCCACCGGATACATCGGCGGGCGCCTCGTCCCCGAGCTGCTGGACGCCGGGTTCGCCGTACGGGCCCTGGCCCGCACCCCGCAGAAGCTCCGCGACCATCCCTGGGCGGGCCGCATCGAGATCCGGCGGGGCGATGTCACCGATGTCGCCTCCGTCCGCGGGGCGCTCGACGGCGTCGACACCGCCTACTACCTGGTGCACGCCCTCGGCACCGGCGCCGCCTTCGAGGAGACCGACCGCCGCGCCGCCCGGATCTTCGCCGACGAGGCCCGCGCCGCCGCAATCCGCCGCCTCGTCTACCTCGGCGGCCTCACTCCGCCCGGCGTCCCACGGAACCAGCTCTCCCCGCATCTGCGCTCCCGCGCCGAGGTGGCCGACATCCTGCTCGCCTCCGGCGTCCCCACCGCCGCACTGCGCGCCGCGGTGATCATCGGCTCCGGTTCCGCCTCGTTCGAGATGCTCCGCTACCTGACCGAACGCCTCCCGGTGATGATCACGCCCAGTTGGGTCGCCACCCGCACCCAGCCCATCGCCGTCCGCGACGTCCTGCGGTATCTCGTCGGCTGCGCCACCCTGCCCGACGACGTCTCCCGCGCCTTCGACATCGGCGGCCCCGACGTCCTCACCTACCGCGACATGATGCAGCGCTACGCCCGCGTCGCCGGGCTGCCCGGCCGGTTCATCGTGTCCGTCCCGGTCCTCACCCCGGGCCTGTCCAGCCTCTGGGTCGGCCTGGTCACCCCCGTCCCCGGCGGCCTCGCCCGGCCGCTCGCCGAATCGCTGCGCCACGAGGTCGTCTGCCAGGAGCACGACATCGCCCGGTACGTCCCCGACCCGCCCGGCCACCCGCTCCCGCTCGACGAGGCGCTGGCCCTGGCCCTGCGCCGGATCCGGGAGGCCAAGGTCGCCACCCGCTGGTCCAGCGCCGCGGTCCCCGGCGCCCCCGCCGAGCCGCTGCCCACCGACCCCGACTGGGCGGGCGGCAGCCTCTACACCGACCGCCGCCGGCGCCTGGTGGACGCCACCCCCGAAGCGCTCTGGAACGTCGTCGAGGGCATCGGCGGGGAGCACGGCTGGTACTCGTTCCCCGCCGCCTGGGCGGTCCGGGGCCTGCTCGACCGGCTGGTCGGCGGCGTCGGGCTGCGCCGCGGCCGCCGCGACGCCGCCCGGCTGCGGGCCGGTGACTCCCTCGACTTCTGGCGGGTCGAGGAGATCGCCCCCGGGCGGCTGCTGCGGCTGCGCGCCGAGATGCGGCTGCCGGGCCTGGCCTGGCTGGAGCTGACCGTCGGCCGCGACGCCCACGGCCGTACCGTCTACGGCCAGCGCGCCCTCTTCCACCCGCGCGGACTGGCCGGACACGCCTACTGGTGGGCCGTCGCGCCCTTCCACGCCGCGGTGTTCGGCGGGATGGCCCGCAACATCGCGCACGCCGCGGAGAGTTCCCCGTCCGGCCGGGGGTAGGCGCCGGTACGCCGAACGGCCGGTCCCGGCACCGCATCGGGCGCCGGGACCGGCCGTCACACACGGTGGCGTCAGCCGTTGGCGAGTGCCTGCAGACGGCTGAACGAGCCGTTGAAGCGGTTGCGGTCGCCGACCGTCTGTCCGCTGGAGGTGTACTGCCAGATGGTGTGGAAGTCCCAGCCCGCCGGCAGCTCCCCCACGGACGAGCCGTAGCGGGGGACCCACAGCGGGTTGGTCTTCCCGAACTTCGTGGAGTTGCCGGTGCACTGCTTCCACCAGTTGGTGGAGGTGTAGAGGACGGCGTCCCGCTTGGTCTCGGCGCGGTACGTCTTCAGGAAGTCCGCGATCCAGTCGATCATCGCGGACTCGCTCTTGCCGTAGCAGGTCGATCCGTAGGGGTTGTACTCCATGTCCAGCGCCCCGGGCAGCGTCTTGCCGTCCTTCGACCAGGCGCCGCCCTCCTTCGCGAAGTACTTCGCCTGTGACGCGCCGCTGGAGTGGTCGGGCAGCGCGAAGTGGTACGCGCCGTGAATGATCCCCGCGTCGTACGACCCCTTGTACTGCTGGGTGAAGTACGGGTTCTTGTAGGTCGTTCCCTCGGTCGCCTTGACGTACGCGAAGCGCACCCCGCTCTGCCGCAGCGCGGGCCAGCCGACGTTGCCGTTGTGGCTGGAGACGTCGACGCCGTTGACCGACGTGACGGCGTTGGACTCCGTCGTCTCCGGGTCGTCCGTGTCCTTGCCGCCGGCCCGGTCGCCCCCCTCGTGGGCGGCGATGGTGGAGCCCATCCAGTCCTGCTCGGGATGGGCGGGCTCCCGGCCGTTCCCGGTGGCGGCCACCGCGGCGGTGGGCAGCGCGAGCGGCAGGGCGAGCGCGGTGAGGACGATGAGGGTTCCGGCCGTGACGGGGAACGCACGGCGGGCGGGACCGGAACTGCGCAAGGGCATCGAGTGCCTCCGAAAGCCATCGGTGAGGTCGTCATCGGCAGATGTGAAAGACGGAACATATCGGCCGATAAGAAGACGTATACGCTAATCCGTACGCGCCGAAGACCAGATGGCCCGTCAGTCCGCCATTCAGCCGGTCGGTCTCACCCGATCGGACGTCCCTGACGGCGTGTCGCCGCACTTCGGGCACCTTGGTGTGCAAACGCCGCAGCGGGCCCCGGTGAACGGGGCCCGCTGCGGGGCTGCGGACGAGGCGCACGCGCCAGTCGCCCCGGTCCGCGGTCTCGGGGGCGCACGGTCCGGCGTGGTGCCGGAGCGCGTGCCCGTCAGCGCGGTGTCACTCCGTGTCAGTAGGCGGAGTTGACGTTGTCGATGGAGCCGTAGCGGTGGGCGGCGTAGTTGGCTGCGGCGGTGATGTTGGCGACGGGGTCGGTGAGCTTATGGGGGGTGCCCTTGACGTGGTAGGTGTCGAAGGTGGGCTGGATCACCTGGAGGAGGCCCTTGGAGGGGATGCCGTTGATGGCGTTGATGTCCCAGTCGTTGACGGCGTTGGGGTTGCCGGAGGACTCGCGCATGATGTTGCGGTGGAGTCCTTCGTAGGAGCCGGGTATGCCCTTGTTCTTCATGATGTCGAGGGACTGGCGGATCCAGCCGTCGAGGTTGTTCGCATACGACTTCGGCGCGGCCTTGGGGGCGGCCTTCGGGGCGAGGGACGCGCGCTCCATGGAGCGGTTGGCGGCCTCGTGGGCGGCCCGGTCCTGCTTCGCCACCGCGGTGACCTTCAGGCCGTCGGCCACCGACGCGGAGACGTCCGCGGTCTTGGCCTCGGCGGTCGTCGCCTCGCCGGTCACCAGCTTCGGCATGCCGTTGGCGCTCACGGGCTTGACCGCGGCCGGGGCGTGCGCGGCGGCGGGCTGGGCGTTGCTCGGCGTCGCGGTGGCGGTCAGGGCGCCGGTGGCGCCCGCGGCGGCCAGCACGGCGACGGCGACCTTCTGGGTGCGGGTGACGCGGGCATTGCGGAGCAGGGTGAAACGGGACATGCGGTGGTGACCTCTTCCGGGTGCGGGACGCGGGGGAGCGGCCTGTGGCGGCGCGTGGAACCGAGGGTCAGGCCGCGCTCGCTCACCTGGCGGGAGGAGTCCGTCGGCACGTTCTCGGTGCTTACGGGATTCATGGTTAGCGCTGTCCCGTAGCGGTGGCAATGATGTGACGTACTACCCCTCGTAGTGAGATGGGGCGATATGTCCGATGTTGCAGGCTTTTTATCCCGTGCTGTGGCGGTGTCGGCAGGACTACCGGACCTCGTAGGTGACGTGCGTCCTGTGCCCGGCATCACCTGGCGCCCCCTTCAGGGGGGCCGTGCGTATGGCCCGGGTCACGCCCGGAGCGGGCCCGGATCCGGGGGTGTGCGGCCCCGTCGTCCCGTGGCGCGGACGGGTGGAGCGCCCGTTGCGGCACAGTCGGTGGGCCGTTCGCCGCAGCGCCCGGACTGTCGCGGCGGCCGGGGCGCGCGGCTCGCCGAGACTGGGCCCGTCCGAGCCCTCGCACCGTAAGGAAGCGTCTATGTTCCGTCGTCTGACCGTCCTGGTCGCCGCTCTCTGCGCCGCAGGCGCCCTGGTCGCCGGTCCGGCCGTCGCGGCACCCGCCGACGACCACGACCTCACCCCGAAGGAGAAAGCCGGCCTGGAGGTCGTCGGCCAGGTCGTCGGGGCCCTCCTCGGCCTCGGACCGCTGGGTGGCGGCGCCGTCCGGTAGGTGTCCGCGCACGACGACGAGGGCCCTGGCCGCGGGAGGCGGACAGGGCCCTCGTCTGTGGTCACGGCCGGCCGGAGGCCGGTCGCCCGATGCTGTCGCCGTCAGGGGTGACGGCCGTCATGTTCCGGCTCAGTAGGCGGAGTTGACGTTGTCGATGGAGCCGTAGCGGTGGGCGGCGTAGTTGGCTGCGGCGGTGATGTTGGCGACGGGGTCGGTGAGCTTATGGGGGGTGCCCTTGACGTGGTAGGTGTCGAAGGTGGGCTGGATCACCTGGAGGAGGCCCTTGGAGGGGATGCCGTTGATGGCGTTGATGTCCCAGTTGTTGACGGCGTTGGGGTTGCCGGAGGACTCGCGCATGATGTTGCGGTGGAGCCCTTCGTAGGAGCCGGGTATGCCCTTGTTCTTCATGATGTCGAGGGACTGGCGGATCCAGCCGTCGAGGTTGTTCGCATACGACTTCGGGGCCTGACGCTCGGCGGAGCGGTTGGCGGCCTGCTTGGCGGCGTGGCCCTGCTTCTCGACGGCGGTGACCTTCAGGTGACCCGCGGCCGACACCGTGGCGGAGGCGGTCTCGGCGCTCTTGCCGGCGCCGGTCTTCGGCATGCCGTTGGCGCTCACGGGCTTGACCGCGGCCGGGGCGTGCGCGGAGGTGGCGGGCGCCGCCTGGCTCGGGGCGGCCGTCACGGCCAGGGCGGTAGTGGCACCGGCGGCGGCCAGCACGGCGGTGGCGACCTTCTGGGTGCGGGTGACGCGGACGTTGCGGAGCAGGGCGAAACGGGACATGCGGTGGTGACCTCTTCTCAGGGGCTGGTGCGGAATGCGGCCTTCGGCGGCGCGGGAACCGAGGGTCTGGCCGCGCTCACTCACCAGGGCGAGGAGTTCACCGGCACGTTCTCGGCGCTTGCTGGATCCATGGTTAGCGCGGCCCTGAATCGGTGGCAATGATGTGACGTACTACCGTGCATAGTGAGATGAGGGTAAATGTCCGCAATCATCCGCGTTTTCCTATGTCGCCACGGGATCCGGCGCGACTAAGCGCCCTCGTACGTGACGTACGCCCTGTGCCTGCCCTCACTCCGCGGCGACCGAAAAGCGGCGCGCGAGACGGCGCGGAAGAGCGCCGAAGTGGCCTGCGCCACAAGGAAGGAGAGGGGCGCGGCTCAGCCGGCCGGGCCCGGCGTCACCAGGCGCAGTACCGCGTCCAGCCCGCGGACACCGCCCGGCGCCGCACCGCTCGGCAGGACGTAGGAGCGCAGCCCGGCGAGGGCGCCACCGCCGTCCTTGGCGGGGTGGTCGCCGACCATCAGCGCCTGTGCGGGGGCCAGCCCGAGCAGCGCGCAGGCGTGGTGGAAGAGGGCCGGATCGGGCTTCTCGGTGCGGTGCTCGAAGGAGTGCACCCAGGCCCCGACGTACTCCGCGAGCCCGTGGTGGGCGAAGGTCGGCCGCAGATCCCAGCCCACATCGCTCACCACCCCGACCGCGATCCCGCGCGCCGCCAGCGCCGCGAGGGTCCGCGCACTGTCCGCGTACGGCAGCCAGTGCGCGGGCGTCCGCAGCTGCTCGTACAGCGCCTCCGCGTACGGAGCGAGCGCGGGCACCGACGCGTACCAGGTGGTGAAGGCGTGCCGGTGGGCCCGGGCGGAGGTGTCGCGGGCGTGCTGCGCGGCGCGCACCCCGGGATCGGTCAGCCCCGTCGCCAGGGCGGTCAGCCAGGCGTCCACCGTGGCGTCGTCCACGGCACAGGGGACGGCCGCCCGGATGCGGTCGGCGTACGGCGCGATCTGGAAGAGGGTCCCGGAGAAGTCGAACAGCACCCCGGCTACCGGCACCGGCGGCCGCGCCGTCACGGCGCGGATCGGGCCTTCGGGTCCGTACTCCGGGGGAGAAACCATGGGCCCTTCCTACCGGGTACGGGGCCGGTGGCGGGCGCGTTCGGCGGAATCCGCCCGGCGCCGGCCCCGCACCGGCTCAGACGTACGCCGCCGCACCGTCCGTCGGCTCGCCGTCGCGGGCGACCGGCGCCAGCGCCGGGGCCGAGGAGAGCGGACGGTCGGTGAAGAAGCGGGCGACGAGGTCGGCGACGGCCTGCGGGCGCTCCAGGACGACCCAGTGGTCGGCGTCCGGGATCACCAGGAAACGGCTGCCGTCGAGGGTGGCGGCGAACCGCCGCTGCCGGGCCGGGGTGGTCACGGTGTCGTGGGCGCCGCTGAACACCAGGGTCGGCACGCCGCTGAGCCCGCCGGAGAAGTCCGGGCGGTCGGTCACCGCCCGGACCAGCGAGTCGAGCGCGTGCGGGGAGGTGCGGGCCGCCTGCAGCATCGACCGTCGGACATAGCGGTAGGCCAGCCGCCGCCGGGTCACGTACCGCCCCTCGTCCAGGCAGAGCAGACCGTCCGTGGCGAGCGTCGCGAAGGTGTCCACCGCCCCGCGCCGCAGCTCTTCGGCGGCCCGCTCCCAGTGGGCGCACTGCTCGTCGCTGATGTGGGACGGGACCCCGCCCAGCGCCAGCCGGGCGATACGGTCCGGGAAGCGCCGGGCGCAGCCGAAGGCGAGGCCGGCGCCGTAGGAGAAGCCGAAGAGGTTGACCCGCGCCAGCCCGAGGTCGTCGAGGATGTGCTCGATCGCCCGGCACAGCAGCTCGGTGCTCGGGCCCGGCGGCAGCGGTTCGGCGGTGCCCATCCCGGGCAGATCGGCGGTGATCACGCCGGCCACGGGCGTCAGCCGTTCTTCCATCTGCGGCCACCCGAACATGCCTTGCAGGGCACCGCCCAGCACCATGACGGGTTCGGTGACGCCGTCCGGCCGGTGCAGCAGCCGGTACGCGTAGGACACCCCGCCCACCGACAGTGAGCGGATCGTTTCCTCGGACATGACGGTTCCTTCTCGGGAGATCCGCGGGGGCGGCGCGCGTCAGGCGCGGGTCAGGACGAGTGCGGCGTTGTGGCCGCCGAAGCCGAGCGACGTCTTGGCCGCCCAGTCGAAGGGCGCGGGCCGGGCCGCGCCGCGCACGATCTCCAGGGGGATCCGGGGATCGGGCGTGTCCAGATTGGCGGTCGGCGGGACCAGCTGGGACTCCAGCGCGAGGACGGTGAGCGCGGTCTCGATGCCGCCCGCCGCCCCCAGAGTGTGCCCGGTCATCGCCTTGGTGGAGGTGACCAGTGCGTCCTCGCCCAGGACCCGGCGGAGCATCGCCGCCTCGATCCGGTCGTTGACGACGGTGGAGGTGCCGTGCGCGTTGACATGGCCGATGTCCCGCGGGCCGACCCCGGCGTCCGCGAGCGCGGTACGCAGGGCACGCTCGACGCCGCGGCCCTCGGGGTCGGGGGCGACCGCGGCGTAGGCGTCGCTGGAGGCGCCGTACCCCGCGACATGGGCACGGACCGTCGCCCCGCGGGCGCGGGCGTGCTCGGGGCGCTCCAGGACGAGGAGTCCGGCGCCCTCGCCGATGACGAAACCGTCGCGGTCGGCGTCGAACGGGCGGCAGGCGGCAGCCGGATCGTCGCGGCGGGTGGAGACGGCCTTCATCTGGCAGGCGCTGGCGACCAGCAGCCGGGAGCAGACCGATTCGGCGCCGCCCGCGACGGCGATGTCACAGGCGCCCGCGCGCAGCAGCTGATGGGCGGTGCCCAGCGCGACGGTCCCCGACGAGCAGGCGGTGGCCACGCCCAGGCTGGGGCCCTGTGCGCCGAGGTCCATCGCGACGCTGCTGGCCGCGCTGTTGACGACGGCGAGCGGCGCGAGCTTGGGGGAGACCCGGCGGGCGCCGCGCTCCAGCAGCGCGGTGTGCTGCTCGTCGTAGAACGGCAGCCCGCCGTGGGCCGAGCCGATGACGACGGCGACACGGGTGCCGTCCCAGCTCCCGGCGTCGAGGCCGGCGTCGGCCATCGCCTCCCGGGCCGCGATCACCGCGAGCTGCGCGAAGCGGTCCATCAGCCGCTGGGTGGCGACGCCCAGCACCTCGGTGGTGTCGAGACCGTCGACGCCGTAGGTGAAGTCGCAGGGCAGATCGGTGAGTTCGGGGCGGTGGCGGACGCCGACCGGGGTCGTCCCGCCGGTGACGGTGTGCCAGGTGGCCTTGGCTCCGACGCCCGCGGCGGTGATCAGCCCCACGCCCGTCACGGCCGCGGCGAACGGCGTGCGGGCCGTCACGCGGCGACTTTGCCGTCGACGGCCGCCACCAGCGCTCCCACGGTGTCCCGGGAGGTGAGCGCGACCTCGTCGAGATCGACGTCGAGGCGGTCCTCGATGAGCAACCGCAGCTCCTCCAGGGCGAGCGAGTCCATCCGCAGATGCTGCAGCGAGGTCTCGGCGCTGACGTCGACCGGATCGACCCCGAATCGCTGGACCAGCAGGGTGTTGACGACTTCTGCCGCGTTCACGTGGCACTCCTCCGCATTCGTAGGCGCTGTTGCCAACCGCGTCCTGGCGGGGCTCGCCGGCGGCTCCGGCTGGTTCGGCGGCACCCTTTATACGTCTTCGTCCGGAAAACTCCCCAACGCCGTTCGCTCGATGGGGTGAGGGGCGACGCAGGGGGCGCACGCGCGGTGCGCGCCCCTGCCCGCACGGCGCGGAAGGCACTCGCCCCGTCTAACGGCGCAGGGTGACGGGAGGGTACGGGGCGCGGCCGGATCGGGATGCGCGCGGCGGCCCGGCCGGGCGGCTCAGGTCTCGTCGAGGGTCCGGGTCACCCGGCTCAACAGGGCGCGCAGCGTGCGCAGTTCCGCCAGCTCCAGGCCGGTGGCGGCGAGCATCCGGCGGGGCACCGGCAGCGCCCGCTCGCGCAGCGCGGCGCCGGCGTCGGTGAGGTGGACGCCGACCGACCGTTCGTCCTCCGCGCTGCGCACCCGGCGCACCAGACCGGCGGCCTCCAGGCGCTTGAGGAGCGGGGAGAGGGTGCCGGAGTCGAGGCGCAGCCGCTCGCCGATGGACTTGACGGGGAGCGGGCCGTCCTCCCACAGCACGAGCATCACCAGGTACTGCGGATAGGTCAGCCCGAGGTCCTTGAGCGCGTCCCGGTAGACCGCGCCGAAGGCGCGCGAAGCGGCGTGCAGCGAGAAACAGACCTGGTGGTCGAGGCGGAGCAGCTCGGCGTCGGTGAGCGGGGAGTCGGGGGAGCCGGAGGGGCTGGGGGAGGCGGCCATGCCCCCAGGTTAGCCGTCGAGGCATTGAATCGCGGGACATTGAGTTGTGTGCAATTTAGTTGTGTGTCATTGTTCTCTCCGGTGGCCGGGACGCGGCCGCCGGAACCGGAGGGACACCCATGGACGCGCTCTACACCGCCGCCGCCACCGCCAACGGCCGGGACGGCCGCGCCGTCAGCTCCGACGGCCGGCTCGACCTCGCGCTGGCCATGCCGCCCGCGCTCGGCGGCAGCGGCGAGGGCACCAACCCCGAGCAGCTCTTCGCCGCCGGGTACGCCGCCTGCTTCGCCAGTGCGATGGCGCAGGTCGGACGGCAGCTGAAGGTCGACACCGCGGAGGTGTCGGTCACCGCCGAGGTCTCGATCGGCAAGGACGACACCGGCTTCGGCCTCGCCGTCGTGATGCGCGTCGAGCTGCCGGACGCCCTCGCGGGCGCCGCCGGCCGGGAACTCGTCGAGGCCACCCACCGGTTCTGCCCGTACTCCAAGGCCACCCGCGGCAACATCGACGTCGAGCTGGTCATCGAGTGAGACCGGGGGCGGGCGGCACTCTCGCCCGCCCCCCGTCGGCGGCCGTTACGAGACGGCCGCACTGTCCTCGCGCCCCAGGTGCCGCCAGAGGAAGTCGACCTGATGGCGCAGCAGATTCGTGAAGAGCACCGGATCGGTCGGGGCGTGCGCCGTGCCGGGCAGCGGCAGTACCTCGTGCGGGCGTCCGGCGGCCAGCAGGGCGGCGGAGAGCCGCAGCGTGTGGGCGGCGTGGACGTTGTCGTCCGCCAGCCCGTGCATCAGCAGCAACGGGCGGGTCAGCCCCGCGGCCTCCCGGGTCAGGGCGCAGGCGTCGTACCTCTCGGGGTGCGTGTCCGGATGCCCGAGGAACCGCTCCCGCCAGTGGGTGTCGTACAGCCGCGGATCGTAGGGGCCCGCGCCCGCGACCGCCGCGTGGAAGAGGTCGGGGCGCCGCACCACCGCCGCCACGGCGAGCATCCCGGAGAACGACCAGCCGCGGACCGCGACCCGGCCCGGATCCAGCTCCGGGAACCGCCCCAGCACCTCCGTCAGCGCCGCCGCCTGATCCTCCAGCGCCGCCGACACGACGTCGCCGTACACCGTGCGCTCCCAGTCCGGGGAGCGGCCCGGCGTGCCGCGGCCGTCGGTCACCAGCACCGCGAACCCCTGCTCGGCGAACCACTGTGAGACGAACATGAGCGGCGCCTGGGCGGCGGTCACCCGCTGGAGCGCCGGGCCCGCGTACGGATCGACCAGCACCGGCAGCCGCCCACCGCCCGGCCGGTACCACGACGGCAGCAGCAACCGGCTGTGCAGCCCACGCCCCGTCACCGTCAGCCGCCGCTCGCACAGTGCCAGCACCGGCCGCTCGGCGTACGAGGCCACCGGCAGGTCCGGGCGCCCGGCGCGCGCCACCACCGCGGTGGCGCCGGGCCGGTGCGGCGCCCGGGCGACCCGGAGCAGCGTGGGCCCGCCCCGCACCCCGGTGTGCACGCCCGGGGCGGTGGTCAGCGGCCGGGCGCCGCCCTCCGGACACCAGGACCACAGCGCCTGCCCGACCACGTCCGCGGACGCCGTGAACAGCACCCCCTCGCCGCCGACCCCGAGCACCTCCCGCAGCTGGAGCCCGTCGGGGGTGACGGCCGTACCGCCGACGGTCAACTGCCGTGTGCCGTCGGCCCCCTCGGTGTCCCGGTGCGCCACCAGCGCGCCGGACGCGGTGCGCGCCGGGGTGCCCGGCACCAGCGTCACCCAGCACGGATCGCGCTGCTCGGCCAGGAGCGCCGGCCGCCCGTCGGCCGGGTCCACCGCGTACGTCCGCAGCCGCCGCTGGTCCCGGCTCTGCACCGCGGCGAACGGGCCGTGGGCGTCCCAGCCCGCCGCCGTCAGATACGGGAACCCGGCCCGGTCCCAGGCCACTTCGGTACGGGCGCCCCCGTCGGCCGGTACCAGCCACAGCGTCACCTCCGCGTTCGCGGTGCCCGCCGCCGGGTAGCGGACCGCGCGCGGCGGCGTCGCCGGATGCGCCGGATCGGCGACGTACCAGCGGGCGACGGCGCTCTCGTCGACCCGTGCCACCAGGAGACGGGAGCCGTCCGGCGCCCACCAGTAGCCCCGGTCGCGGCCCATCGAGGCGGCCGCCGCGTACTCGGCAGCGCCGTAGCGGACGTCCGGCCCGTCGGGCGCGGCGATCTCGCGGGCCCCGGTGCCGTCCGCGCCGATCACCCGCAGGGCGCCGTCCGCGAGATAGGCGATGCGGCGGCCCGTCGGATCGGGCCGCGGATCGGCCGGGCGCCCGGCCACCGGCAGCGCGCGCACCCGGCCCGTCGCCACCTCCACCGCCCACAGCGCCCCGCCGCACAGACAGGCGGCGAGCGTGCCCGCCGCGTCGGTGGCGTACGCCGTGACGCCGTCGCCCGACGGGCCCGCGCCGTGCGCCGGATCGGCCGGGTCGAAGAGCAGCCGTTCGCGGCCCGAGGCGGTGTCCAGCGCCCACAGGCGGTGCACCGGATCGTCGCCCGAGGCGCTGCGCAGGAACAGGACGGTGGCGCCGTCGGGGGAGACGGTGAACCGGTCGGGGGCGCCCAGCGTGAAGCGGCGGGTGCGCAGGAACTGGTGCGGAAGACTCTCGGGAGGCTGCATGGCGGACAGGGTGGAGCGCCCCGGCCCCGGCGTCCTACTGTTTCGTCCCGATACGAAAGGTGAGCGGGGCGGGTGGCGGCTCCGGTACGCCGGTGACCCGGGCGGTCAGGGGCCGAGCGCATCGGGCGGCGACCGCCCGGCCCGGGCCGGAACGCGGCCCCGCCCCGGACCGGGCGGCGGCGCACGCGATCGGCCGGTGGCGGACGGGGAGGAGCACCGCATGGGGGAGTGGCTGGTCGACGCCGAGGTGCTGGCGCGGAGCCGGTTCGTGCTCTCACCGCTGATCGAGACGGTCGCCACGCTGCGGACGCTGACCACGCACCCGGCCCCCGTCCGGCGCGGCGGGCGCCCGTCGCCCGCGGAGGCGTTCCGCGCGCGGCTCACCGCCGATCCGTTCGTCCGGGCCTGGGCGGCGGCCGGGGTCGGGGTGCACTGGACGCCCGACTTCCTCACCCGGCCGCCGCGCCACGACACCCCCACGTTCGCCGGGGAGCTGGCCCGGGTCCGCGCCACCCCCGCCCGCGAGGCCCGTGCCGACCTCGCCGCGGCCTGCGGTGGACGGCTGCCCCGCGCGCTGGACGTCCCGGACCCGGCGGGCCGCGCCGCCGACCTGCTCGACCGGGTGTGGCAGGGCGTCGTCCGACCCGACTGGCCGCGCCGCAGCCGGGTGCTGGAGGCCGACGTCATCGGGCGGGCGCACCGGCTGAGCCGGCACGGCTGGGCCGCCGCCGTCGCCGATCTCGGCCCGCGCACCCGCTGGCTCGGCAACGGCCGCCTCCGCATCAACGGCGCCGACCGCCCCTCCCGCGACCTCACCGGTGCCGACCTCCTCTTCGTCCCCGTCGGCGGGCCGAACGGCTGGGTGGCGTGGGAGCTGCCCGACAGCTACGCGATGATCTACCCGGCGTCCGGCACGGCCCTCGCGGACGGACCGGGCACCGGCCCCGACGGACCGCCGCCCGTCCCGGACCCGCTCGCCCGCCTCCTCGGCACCAACCGCGCCACCCTCCTCACCCTCCTCGCCCCGCCCAGGAGCACCAGCCAGCTCGCCGCCCTGACCGGTCTCGGCCTGGGCTCCGTCGGTGGCCATCTGAAGGTCCTCCGCGACGCCGGGCTGGTGAGCCGCCGCCGGGCCGGGGCCTCGGTCCTCTACCGCCGCACCCCGGCCGCCGATGCGCTCCTGGGCGCCGGGGGCACGCCGCGCACGGCCGACGGCTGACCGCTCCGCGGCCCGCGCCGTGTCCGTCCGCGCGCCTCGCCCGATCGGTCCACACGGGCGCGACACTCCCCGCCGGCGCTCCTAGGGTCGGCCGTGTGACCGCGCCGACCAGCTCCGGAGCCCCGGCCCCGCCGGCCCGCCCGCCACGGGCCGCCCGGCCGGGGCCCCGTACCCGCGGGGCGCTGCCGTGACCGCCCCGCCGGACGCGCCGCGCGACATCGGCCTGCGCATCGAGGGCGGGGTCGCCGAACCGGAGGAGCTGGCGGCGATCACCGTGATCCTCTACGCCCGCCTCGCCGTCGCCGTCACCGCCGACGGCACCGACTGGGTGGTGCCCCCGGACGACTCCGAGTGCCACCGGCACCCGCCGCGCTCCGCCTGCTGGTCCGGCTGCTGGTGCTGCGGCTGACCCGCCGCCCCGGAAGAAAAACCGCATCCGCTGACGAACCCGTCGCGCCCGGCGTCCCGTTCACCCGACAACCGGAGAAAACCGGCCGGTGACCGGCAGAATCCCCACCGGGCCCCGTGAGCGCGGCGCCGTACAGCCGGAAGCGGAGCGGGAGGCCGGAACGTGGCGGAGCATCAGGTGACGGGCGGGGAGCCGGGAACACCGGCGGCGGTGGCGCAGGAGCGGAGGCTCCGCCGGGATCTGGGATTCTGGGGCCTGACCGCGATCGGTTTCTCCAACATCGTCGGCTCCGGCTGGCTCTTCGCCGCCCTCTACGCCGCGCAGACCGCGGGGCCGGCCTCCCTGCTCTCCTGGATCGGCGCCGGTCTGCTCTGCGCGCTGGTCGCCCTCGTCATGATCGAACTGGGTGCTTCCCGGCCCGAGGGCGGCGGCACCGTCCGCTGGCCGCTGCACGCCGGCGGTCCGCTCGTGGGCACCCTCGTCGGCTGGTCGGTGCTGCTGTCCGTCGGCGGCACCGCGGCCGAGATCAGCGCCATCATGCAGTACGCCGCGCACTATCTGCCCGACCTCTACAACGGACGGACGCTCTCCGCCTCCGGCGTCGCGCTCGCCGCCGGGCTCAGCGTGGTGCTGACCGCGCTGAACTGGTTCGCGGTGCGGCTGTTCGCCCGGCTCAACAACCTCGTCTCGGTCTTCAAGATCGTGGTCCCGGTGGTCACCGTGGCCGCCCTCATCGCCTCCGGCTGGCACTCCGGCCGCCTCAGCGACCACGGTGGCTTCGCCCCGTACGGCTACGCCGCCTGCCTGACCGCCCTCGCCGGCGGCGGCATCGTGTACTCCGTCAACGGCTTCCAGGCGCCGCTGGACTTCTCCGGTGAGACCCGCAACCCGCGCCGCACCCTGCCCGCCGCCGTCCTCGCCGGGATCGGGCTGGCGGTGCTGATGTACCTCGCGCTCCAGGTGGCGTTCCTGTTCACCGTCCCCGAGTCGCTGCTCGGCGGCGGCTGGCACGGCGTCTCCTTCGAATCGCCCTTCGGCCAGCTCGCCCTCATCCTCAATCTGCACTGGCTCTCCAGCCTGCTCTACGCCGATGCCGTCCTCTCACCCGGCGGCTCCGCGTACGTCGGCGTCGCCCTCGACGCCCGCCACACCTACGCGCTCGCCAAGAACGGCACCATCCCGCGCTACTTCATGAAGGTGGACGCCCGCTCCGGCGTGCCGCGCCGCGCCCTGGTCGTCAACCTCGCGGTGATCGTCCTCTTCCTGCTGCCGATCGGCGGCTGGCAACAGATCGTCAGCGTGATGGGGGACATGTACCTGCTGATCTACGCGGCGTCGGCGGTGGCCGCCGCCGTCTTCCGCGCCGACCCGGGCACCGTCACCGCCGGCTGGATCCCGGGTCTGCGCTGGCTCGCGCCGGTGAGCTTCGTGGTGGCGAGCGAGTTCGTCTACTGGTCGGGCTGGGCGGCGCTGCGGCTGGCGCTCCCGATGGTCCTCGGCGGACTGCTGCTCTTCCTCCTCATGCGGCGCCCCGGCACCGCCCCCACCCCCGGTGAACTGCCCCGCCGCCCGCTCGCCGCCGAACTGCGCACCGGCGCCTGGCTGGTGTGCTACCTCCTCGCCCTGACCGTCCTCTCCCGGCTCGGCTCCTTCGGCGGCACCGGCCTGCTGCCCGCCCCGTACGACTCCCTCACCGTTGCCGCCGTGGCCCTCGCGCTGTTCTTCTGGGCGGTACGGTCCGGGGTCCGGTACCTCGCGGTGGTCCCGGCGCCGGCTCCGGTGGCGGCGGAGTGAGGGCACGGGCACCGCGCCCACCAGGCGAAACCGCCCGTACCGGCCTATCCTGACGGGAGCTTGTGCGTCGGCCCGTCCGGTCGGCGACGGCAACAGGAGGCGGCCACGACACGCCGCGCGTGCCTCCCGCGGCGGACACCCACCGCACCACGGAGGCGGCCATGTTCCGGCGGCGTCCCGCGCGGGAGTTGAGCGCCGACGATCTGCTGACGACGCTCGGCCGGCTCACCGCCCAGGCCCGGGCCGGCGCCGAACTCCAGCGTGCCCGGGTCGAACTGGCGGAGGCGCTCCAGCGGGAGATGCTCCCGGCCGCCCTGCCCGGCGTCCCCGGGGTGCGGGCCGCCGCCGCGTACGCCCCGGCGCGCAACGGTCTGGACATCGGCGGCGACTGGTACGACGGGTTCCCGCTGCCCGGCGGCCGGCTGGCGTTCTGCATCGGCGACGTCCAGGGCCATGACGTCGAGGCGGCGGCGTTCATGGGGCAGATCCGCATGGGGCTGCGCGCCGTGGCGGGCGGCGGCGCCGACCCGGGCGTGGTCCTCGCCCGCGCCAACGAACTGCTGCTCTCCGTGGACAGCCCGCTCTTCGCCACCTGCACCTTCCTCACCTTCGACCCCGTGACCTGGGAGGTGGTCGCCGCCCGCGCCGGGCATCCGCCGGGTGTCTGGGCCACCGCCGACGGCCGGTGCGGTATCGCCGAGGAGACCGGCGGCGCGCCGCTGGGGGTGCTGCCCGGCGAGACGTACCCGGTCACGTACTGGCGGCTCGCCCCGCGCGGCGCGTTCGCGCTGCTGACCGATGGTGTGGTGGAAGGGCCGTCGTTCCCGATCGAGGCGGGGCTCGCGGAGGCGGCGAAGCGGGTGCGCGACTGCGCCCCGACCGGCGATCCGGCCGATGTCGCCGCGGCGGTGATGGATGTCGCGGAGTTCACCGGCCACACCGACGACGCCGCGGTCGTCGTCCTCTGCTACGACCGGGCGGACCGGGACAACGGGTGAACGCGGTGCCGCCGTCCGTGGCGGTGGCCGCGCGGGTCCGGGGCCGTTGCCCGATGCTGGAGGGATGCGCACCGGGAACGTGCCCCCTCTCGCTGCCGACGCCCTGAAGGTCCTCGCCCTGGCCGTCGCGTACTTCGTGGGCGCCCGGATCGGTCTGCTGGAGCAGGTGGTGATCGACGGGACGGTGGTCACGCCGATGTGGCCGCCCACCGGCATCGCGCTGAGCTGCCTGCTCGTCTTCGGGTTGCGCACCTGGCCGGGCATCCTGCTCGGCACGTTCTTCGTCATCGCGGGCATCGGCCCGGTGGACGCCGGGATCCTCGGCAACCTCGCCGGCAACACCCTCGCCCCGGTGTGCGCCGCGCTGCTGTTGCGCCGGGCCGGGTTCCGTACCGAGCTGGACCGGCTGCGCGACGGGGTGGCGCTGGTGGTGCTGGGCGCGCTGGCCGGGATGCTGGTCAGCGCGACGTTCGGGGCCGGGAACCAGGTGCTGATCGGCCATCTCCCGGCCGCGCAGTTCTGGCCCGCGTGGGCCGCCTGGTGGGCGGGCGACGCGATGGGCGTACTGATCGTCACCCCGCTGCTGCTGGTGGCGTGGCACGCCGGCCTGCCGCGCGCGATCCGCCCGGCGCGCGCCGTGGAGGCGGCGGCGCTGCTGCTCGCCGCCGTCGGCGTCGGGCTGCTGTGCACCCGCAGCTCGCTCTCGCTGCTCTTCCTGGTCTTCCCGCTGATCGTGTGGGCGGCGGTGCGGTTCCAGCTGGCCGGTGCCGCACCCGTCGCGTTGATCGTCTCCGTCCTGGCCATCGCGGCGGCCAACGACCGGGCGGGCCCGTTCGCCGGGCACAGCTTCCTGCTGGTGATGGTCAACCTCCAGGCCCTGAACGGCGCGGCGGCGCTCACCGCGCTGCTGCTCGCCGCGCTCGTCGCCGAGCAGAACGCCGTCCGGGAGAAGGTCGAGGACGCCTGCCGGGAGCTGGCCGAGGTGGTCGACCGCCTCGCCCCCGGTGAGGCCGCCCACCGCTGGCCGCCGGGCGCCACGGCGCCCCGCGGACGGAAGCGGGGGAGGTGACCGCCCGGGTCAGCGGGCCTCTCCGGGGCGGGCGTGCCCGGCCAGACACTCCGCGGCCGCCGTCGCTAGCGGGCGCACCGCCGGATGCCAGGGCCCCGACCGCGGCCCGCTGAGCACGAGGCGGCGCGCGGCGGGCGGGTCCAGCGGCAGCAGTACGAGATCCGGGCCGATCAGCGGCCGGGACACCTCCGACAGCACGGTCACGCCCAGCCCCGCCTGCACCATGCTGATCAGCGTGGCGAGGTCACGGACCCGCCGCGCGGGCGCGAAACGGGCACCGGCCGGGGCGTGGAGCTCCCGTACCCGCTCCTCGCAGCCGTGCGGCGCGACGAGGAACGCGTCGTCGGCGAGGTCCGCGAGGGCGATGTGCGGCTCGTCCGCCAGCGGATGGTCGCGGGGGAGCAGGGCGCGGTAGCCGTCCGAGGCCAGGGTGAGGCCCGGCCCGGGCGGCGGGTCGACGAGGACGGCGGCGTCCGCCGTGCCGTTCGCCAGCCAGTCGGCCAGCTCCCCGCTGTCGCCCTCGAAGACCCGCACCGTGACCCCCGGCAGCTCCGCCCGCCAGTGCCGCAGCAGATCCGGGAGGAGACCCCGGCGGACGGTGGGGGTGGCCGCCAGCCGGACCGTGCCGCGCAGCGTCCCGTCGTCGCCGAGCAGTTCCAGGGAGCCGACCGCCGCCAGCGCGGCGCGGGCATGCGGCAGCGCCCGCCGCCCGAGCGCGGTGGGCCGCGCCGGGACGGCCCGTACGAGGAGCGGGCCGCCCAGCGTCCGCTCCAGGGCGGCGACCGCGTGCGAGACCGCGGACTGGCTCACCCCCAACTCGTCCGCGGCGGCGCCGAAGCCGCCCGTCTCCACGACCGCGAGAAAGGCTCTGAGCTGGGGAAGATTCACGGACATGCGGCGGCCTCATGGAGCGATGACAGGGATGCGTTGGCCTCATGATGCCGCGCCGGTGAGGCTGGGCGGGCCCACGGCGGGGCGCCGCACCCGGCGCCCCGCCCCGTCCGCCGTCCCCCCCCGGGAGAGCCATGCCGTACTTCCGCGTCACCGTCACCGACCCCGCGCTGCCCGCCGAGGGGCAACGCGCCCTGGCCGAGGGGCTGACCGCCCTCGCCGTGTCCGTCCTGCGCAAGGACGCCGCACGCACCCTCGTCCACCTCGACCTCGTCCCGTCCGGCCGCTGGTTCGTGGCCGGCGCCCCGCTGACCGATGCCCGGGATGCCTACGTCGAGGGCAATCTGACGCGGGGCACGAACACCGCCGAGGAGCGGGCGGCGTTCGTCGCCGCGGCGGACGCCCTGCTCACGGACGTCCTCGGCCCGCTGGCCCGGCGCGGCGTCGCGCTCCACGAACTGGACCCGGACGGCTACGGCTACGGCGGCGTGACGCAACGCGCCCACTACGGCCGCCCCGACCGCGCGCCGGCCACGGCGTGAGGGCCAGGGGCCGCCCCGCATTCCGGCGTCCACCGAAATCATGCGGCAATGATCAGTGATCTGCCTCACATGATGAGGGGTGGGTGGATGTCGTTGTCATTTGCCCGACGGATAGTCAACCTCCGCGCGTCCGGCGTGAGGGGAAACTCCTCCCCAGGTCGGCGGGGTGGTGGCGATCCTCCCTGGTCCGGCGGGGGAGCGGACGCCGGGCGGCACGGAGGAGACCTCTCCGCGTCACCGGACGATCGCTTTCCGTATTTCCTTCCGCACCGCATTGCACGTTTGCCCACCCCTTTCGGAAATCCTGCGGAGGAGGACAGCGAAATCTCCGGCGCCCGCCGCACCCCGGCGGGCGCCGGGCCGGAAGGAGGACACAGACGTGACTCTCAACGATGCGCTCGCCCCGCTGGTGCTGCTCACCGCGGTGCGTGTCTTCGCCCCGGACACCCGACGCCTGACGCGGCGTCTGCTGCGGGCGGGCGTCCGGGTGGGCGCGGCGGCACTGGTCGAGGACCGTCCGCCCGCCCCTCCGTGGCACACCGGCCACGTACCTGCCGCCCGGGACGAGGAGGTCTCCCCGTGAACGCCGACCTACCGCCGGTGCAGTACACCCTGCCGACCGCCCTGGAAGCCTTCCACGACCTGTACGTCAAGGCGTACCTCAACTACGCCCACACCATGCTCGGCGACAAGGACGCGGCCCAGGCCGTCGTCCGCCGCTGCTTCTCCCACCTCGCCCTCAACTGGGCGCACGTCATCCAGGAGGAGAGCCCGGAGGCCTACGCCTGGGCGCTGCTGAAGGTCCGCGTCGACACCCATCTGCGGCTCACCGGAGCGCCCTCGCGGATGGTGGCGACCACGGCCTTCCAGCGCACCGCGCGCGCCACCCTCGAATCGGTCCGCTGCCAGTTCGAGGTGATGGAGACCTCCCTCGGCCTCTACACCGCCATCGCCTCCCTCCCCGAGCGGCAGTACGACGTGATCGTGCTGCTCCACGTCCTCGGCTACCCCTCGGACCGGGTCGCCGACATCATGGGCGTCACCCGCGACACCGTCCGGTCCCACCGGCGCCTCGCCAAGCGCCGGATCGCCAGAAAGCTCGGGCTGCCGCTGACCGCGGCCACCGGCGACGAGAAGGAAGAGGAGTGACCGTGCGGTCCTCGCGCAGCATCCACGAAGTCCTCGACGACGCCACGATCCCCGACGCCTTCGCCGACTTCGACCTCGCCGCCTCCAAGCGGCACATGGCGTACGACCTCGCCGCCGCCGACGCGGTGCGCCGGGACGCCACCACTCTGCGCCCCGCCCCCGGCCGCCGCCCGGCGTTGGTGCTGGTCTCGGCCCACGACCGGGCCGGTGCCGATCTGCGCGCCCTGTGCGCACAGGCGCTGCACCGCGGCGACGCCGCCGAACTCCTCGCCAAGCTCGCCAACAGCCGCCGCATCGACCCCGACGGCGCCCTCCACTTCGGCAGTCTCCTGTACCTCGCCGGATGCCCCGAAGGCGCCCAGTTCTGGTGGCAGTTCGCCGCCGGGGCGGGCAGCGCCGCGGCCGCGCACTGCCTGCACCTGCTCCACCTCGCCCGCGGGGAACTCCGCGACGCCGAGCACTGGGCGGGCCAGGCGGCCGCACTCGCCGGCGGCCCGACCGTCCTCAGCCGGCCGCACACCGCACCGCCGCCCGACGGCTACCAGCCCCGCGCCGCGCTGCGCGCCGTGATCGGGCTGCTCACCGTCGACGAGGACGACGAGTTCGGCCGCGTACCGCACCCCGACCCCTGCCTCGCCGACCGGCTGAGAGAACTCGCCGACGCGCTCTGACCCGCTCGGCGAAACGTGGGCCGCCGCCCGACGGTCGCACCTGCCCCCACCAGCGGAAATCCCCTGGCCCGGGCGGTGCGGCCGGTGCCATGCTGGAGGGGTGAACGGACCCGAGATCTCCTTCAGCTTCGCGCCCGCGCTCCATCTCTTCCTCCCCGCAGGGCGCTCCGGCGACCACGCCCGTGTGGTGACGGACGGAGCCGCCTCGCTCGGCCATGTCGTCGAATCGCTGGGGGTGCCGCTCACCGAGGTGGGGGAGTTGCGGGTGGACGGCGCGCCGGTCAACCCGTCGCATGTGCCGCGCGCGGGCGAGTGCGTCACGGTGCTCGCCGTCGCCCGCCCGCAGACCGTCCCCGGGGCCCCGCTGCGCTTCCTGCTCGACGTCCATCTCGGCACCCTGGCCCGCCGGTTGCGGCTGCTGGGCGTCGACGCCGCGTACACCGCCGAGGACCCGGGTGACGCGGCGCTGGCGGCACGGTCGGCGGCCGAGCGGCGGGTCCTGCTCACCCGCGACCGCGGGCTGCTCCACCGCCGCGAACTGTGGGCCGGCGCCTACGTCTACAGCGACCGGCCCGATGACCAACTCACCGACGTCCTCGGCAGGTTCGTGCCCGAGGTCGCGCCCTGGACCCGCTGCACCGCCTGCAACGGCCCGCTCACCGACGCCGGCAAGGACGCCGTCGTCGAACGGCTCCACCACGGCACCCGCCGCACCTACGACGTGTTCGCCCGCTGTACGGAGTGCGACCGCGTCTACTGGCGCGGCGCCCACCACGCACGCCTCCAGGCCCTCGTCGACCGGGCACAGGGCACCCTCGCGGCCGCCCGGAGCTGAGCCGGGCGGCCGCGGTCGGGCCGGGTGTCCCGCCCCGGCCCGGGGTCCGCTACGCCGTCTAGGTCGTCACCGCGTGCGGGACCGCGTACTGGTCGATCAGCTTCGCCCGGGTCGCCTCCAGCCGGTGGGCCAGGACCTGGGTGATGGCGCTGACCAGCGTCAGCCCCAGCGCCGGGTCGGCGTCGCAGAGCGCGCGGACGCTGCGGGCGTCGAATTCATGGGCGCGCACCGGGCTGAACGCCTCGGCTCCGAAGTCCCACTCGTGCGGCGGGAACAGCCAGGACCAGCCCAGCAGATCCCCGGGGCCGAGGGTGGCCACCGTGACGCGGCGGCGGCCCGGGACGTTCAGGTCGAGCGTCACCGATCCCGAGCGCAGCACCCAGAACCGGTCCGCGCGGCCCCGCTCCTCGAAGATGCGGGTGTCCTGCTCGAACGACACCTCGCGCGCCAGCGTCATCAGCTGGTCACGGTACGCGGTCGGAAGCGCGGTCAGCAGCCGCGTCGCGATGGTCATCTCCGGTGCCCTCCTCGCCGTAGGCGGATGCCCGCCCCCGCAACGGCGCGGGCGTACGGCCGTTCTCCTTCCATTGGAACCGTGCCGGGCGGCCACGGCACCCCGGGAGGGCGGAGAGGGCCGGTCACCCCGGGCCGCAGCGGGGCCCGCGGCACCTCGGCCGACGGCCCCCGCCGGATCACGGGCGCCCGGCCGCGAGGGCTCGGGCCGGTCCGCCGCGGCCCGTCACCTCTCACCGGGCGGGCGCCGCAGCACGTACACCCCCACCACCACCGCGACCACGATCACGCACCCGGCGAACGTCAGCCCCGCGCCGCGCAGCCCCAGCGGCACGGTGAGCGCCCCGACGCCCACCACCGGCAGCGAGATGCCCACGTACGCCGCGAGGAAGAACGCCGAGATGGTGCCGCCCCGGTGGGCGGGCGGGGCCGCCGCGCCCACCGCCGTCAGCCCGGCCCGGAACGCGAGGCCCTGCCCGAAGCCGCCGCACAGCGCGCCGCCCACCAGCAGCGGCAGCGACCGCACCGCCAGCGACGCCCCCACCAGCAGCAATCCGGCGACCAGCACCAGGCACCCGGCGGGCAGCGCCCGCCGCACCCCCAGCCGGCCGGACAGCGCCTGCCCGGCCGTCGACCCGAGGAAGACGGTGAAGACCACCGCGCCCGAGACCGCCAGATTGTGCACGCCCAGCGTCTGGCCGACGAAGCTCGGTGCCACCGCCGTGAACAGCCCCAGCAGCGAGAACCCGGCGAACGCCGCGACCGCCGACGGCACGAACACCCCCCGCACCTCCGGCGGCGGCACCAACCGCCTCGGCCGCGGCGGCGACGGCCGTCCCGGCTCCGCCACCGTCTCCGGCAGCACCCGGATCACCAACGCCGCAGCCACCGCCAGCAACGCCAGATGCACCAGGAACGGCAGCTTCAGCGGCCACGGCGCGTACTGCGCCAGCGCCCCGGCCAGCAGCGGACCGCACCCGAGCCCGCCCATGTTCGCCGCCGTCGCCGCGAACCCGGCCACCGCCTCACCGCCGGGCCGCGCCAGCTCCAGCACCGCCGCCGTCGCCGCCCCGCTGAACAACCCCGCCGCGAACCCGGACAGCACCCGCCCCAGCAACAGCAGCGGCAGCCCGCCCTCGTCCACGAAACAGAGCGCGCTCGCCGCCGACAGGCCCAGCGCCACCAGCAGCACGGGCCGCCGCCCCACCTCGTCCGAGACGTTCCCGGCGAGCAGCAGCACCGCGATCACCCCCAGCGCGTACGCCGCGAAGATCACGGTCACCATCAGCTGTGACAGGCCCAGCTCCTGCCGGTAGAGCCCGTACAGCGGGGTGGGCAGGGTGGTGCCCGCCATGCCGATGGCGAACACCACGGCCGCCACGAGAGGCCCGGGACGCCGGTCCGTACGTCTGATGATCATGACGGCCACAGTAGGAGCCCCGCCGGACCCCGTCGACCCGTTCGCCCGGCGGGCCCCGCCTCAGTCGGCCAGCTGGTCGTACAGCGCCAGCGGCGTCACATACCCCGGCCACCGGCCGTCGTCGAAGAGATGCACCCCGCCGTCCTGGTAGCACTGGTCGACGAGCTGGGAACAGATCATGTGGCCCGTCGCCGCCACATAGCGGCGCAGTCCCGGCACCGGCAGCTTCAGCCGGTGCGTGGCGATGGCCAGATAGTCGAGGAAGCTGTACGGCACGCCCTCGTACACCGAGGACGCCGTGCAGATCCGGTCGCGGTCCGCGTCGGTCAGGCCGGGCGGGCAGACGTACACCACGTCGGCGCCCGCATACGAGTCGAGGGGGACGATCCGCGCCCCGCCGGGTTCGGCCTCGATCAGCCGGTCGCCGGGCAGGACGAGGAACGCGTGCTGGTAGTCGGCGAAGCCGTTGCCGTTCAGCCACTGGCCGAACCGGATCAACCGGCCCACCGTGCCGGATATCTGGGTCAGACCTATGTCGCCGGGTTGCGGACTGGCTTGGATCATCTGCGGCTCCGGGAGAGGCGAAGAGGAATGCCACCGGTACCCCCGGCTGATACCCGCCCCCGGCACTGACGGACCGTCATCGAAGGTGACGGAAAAGGAAAAAGGGGAGTGCGCGGGCGCACCCGGACCCCGCCGCCGCGCCGGGGCGCCGGTCGCCGCCCGGCGGGAGGGAGCTACGGCCCGGCCGGACGGAGCCGCCGCCCCGCCCCGCTCAGGACTGGACCACCACCGGGGACGAGCCCTTGTCGCCCACCGAGTCGCGCCCCGCGGACGCCGGGATCGGCCGGTCGTCCCGGAGTGCCTGCCACACCTTCGCGGACGCCGCGGGCAGCGCCACCACCCGGTCCGGGTTCTGCGGGTCGTAGGTGACCGGCAGCGTCACCATCTTCATGTTCTTCGGGCCGATGCCCTTCAGCTCCTGGGCGAGGCCCAACAGCTTGCCGGTGGAGGCGAGTTGCGAATCGGCGCGCACCGTCCGCGTCGCGGTGTCCGCCAGCGCGTACAGTTTCGCCGGATTGCTCAGCCCGACATCGTCGATCCGGTGGGTGAGCGCCTTGATGAACGCCTGCTGCAACTGGATCCGTCCCAGGTCACTGCCGTCCCCGACGCCGTGCCGGGTCCGGACCAGGCTCAGCGCCTGCTCGCCCTTGAGGGTGTGCTTCCCGGCCGGGAGGTCGAGTTTGCTGTGGATGTCCTTCACCGCCTGCTTGGTGGTGATGTCGACGCCGCCCAGCTCGTCGATGATCTTCTTGAAGCCGGTGAAGTCGACCTCCAGGTAGTGGTCCATCCGCACCCCGGACAGTGCCTCGACCGTCTTCACCGTGCACCCCGGGCCGCCGACCTGGTACGACTCGTTGAACATCACCTGGTGCGCGGCGGGCGCCGCACCGCCGCCCGGCTTCGGGCACGCCGGCCGGTCCACCATCGTGTCGCGCGGAATGCTCACCACGCTCGCCGTGCGGTGGTCCTTGTCGACGTGCAGCACCATCGTGGTGTCCGACCGGGCGCCGCTGATGTTCCTGCCGTACTCGCCACCCGTACCGGCCCGCGAGTCGGAGCCCAGCAGCAGGATGTTCATCGCCCCGTCCTTCGAGGCGCCGGGACGGTCCTTGCCGAGCGCCGCGTTGATGTCGACGCCCTGGAGGTTGCCGTTCAGATGCGACCAGAGGTACGCGGTCCCGGCGCCGCCCACGGCCACCACGCCCAGCGCGGTCCACGCGGCGATCCGCAGCCCCCGGCGGCGGCGACGCGGCGGCCGGGGCCCGTCCCCGTGCGCCGGGATGTCCGCCGGATACGGCCCGTTGTTCCCGCTGTCCTGCGGCATCTGCACTCCGTCCTCCGCCCGCCCGGGCACGGCTGCGCCCGGCGTGCGTTGTCGATGGCCCGGGCGTCCGGTCGCGGTCGGCCTGCGCCGGACCGGCCGCGGGCCCGCACGGGCCCGGCGCCCTGGCGTGCGGGAGCGCCGTCCGGCGCTCCCGCCCCGCCGGCGCGCTCCGTGCACGGGCCGGCGGCCCGGGGACGGACCAGGTCCGCGCCCGGGGCCCGACCATCCTGGGCGGACGCCGCCCCACGGGCAACGACGTCCCGTACTACCCCGCCGCGTAGACGCCCCGCCCCGCCTCCCGGAAACCGCCGCACCCGCGAGGCGCACGGCCCCGCCGGGTCCACTACCCGGCGTCGTACGTGACGGACGACCTATGGCCGGGGTCACAACCGCACCCGAAGCCTCGCATCCGTAAACATGGGTAATGCACTTTTTGTCCCCGACGAAGGGGAGGGAGCGCGCGGCCACCCAGCACGCCGGAGCCACCCGCTCCGCCCCGTCCCGCCCGTCCCCGAGCCGCGAGAACAAGCCAGAGAAGGAACGTGTGACCGTGCGGCAGCACGCCGCACATCCCCTGGCCGGCGGGGAAAGCGGGGGAGCGGCCCCGTTCGAGGGGCGAAAACACGCCGCCCGAGGTGGGTCTCACGTTTCGCGGACCGCATGTCACTCGTACGGGCGTACCCGGTCGGTGGGGCGCCGGAATCGGCTTTTGCCTCTGTGACACGGCCTTAGTGTGATCAACGGATTCCCCGAGCGGCCCGGACCCCGTCCGCCCGACCGGCCCGGGACCACCCACCCCCACCCGACTCCCGCCCTCCGGCGCCGGGTTGCCGCATGCCCGGCGACCGCGCGGACCGGGCGTCCACCACGATGAGGAGCGCCGGATGACGATCCCCGCCGGTACCGAGGAAACCCGCGCCGCACAGCAGAGCCTGGGCACCGCCGCCGCGCGGAACCTCGCGAGCACCACCAAGTCCGCACCCCAGATGCAGGGCATCACCTCCCGCTGGCTGCTGAAGATGCTCCCCTGGGTCGAGACGAAGGGCGGCGCCTACCGCGTCAACCGCCGCCTGACCTACACCGTCGGCGACGGCCGCATCGACTTCGACCAGACCGGCTCCCGCGTCGCCGTCATCCCCCAGGAACTGGGCGAACTCGCCCCGCTGCGCGGCTTCGACGACACCGGCGTCCTCACCGCCCTCGCCGACCGCTTCGCGCAGCGCGAGATCGCCGCCGGCGAGGTCCTCGCCGAGCAGGGCAACCCCGTCGACCAGGTCTTCCTGCTGGCCCACGGCCGCATCGCCCGCACCGCCGACGGCCGCTACGGACACGCCGCCGGCCTCGGCGTCCTCGCCGACGGCGACCACTTCGGAGCCCAGGGCCTCACCGACCCCGACGCCGTCTGGGAGTACACCGCCAAGGCCGAGACCGCCGGCACCGTCCTCGTCCTCGCCCGCCGCGACTTCGCCGCCCTGCTGGACACCGCGCCCGCGCTCCGCAGCCACCTCCAGGAGTTCGCCGCCCTGCCGCAGCAGGCCCAGAACAAGCACGGCGAGGCCGAGATCGCCCTCGCCGCCGGCCACACCGGCGAGCCCACCCTCCCCGCCACCTTCGCCGACTACGAACTCCGGCCCCGCGAGTACGAACTGAGCGTCGCCCAGACCGTGCTGCGCGTCCACACCCGCGTCGCCGACCTCTACAACGAGCCGATGGACCAGACCGAGCACCAGCTCCGGCTGACCATCGAGGCGCTGCGCGAGCGCCAGGAACACGAACTGGTCAACAACCCCGAGTTCGGTCTCCTGCACAACGCCGACTACCGCCAGCGCATCCAGACCCACTCCGGCCCGCCCACCCCGGACGACCTCGACGAGCTGATCAGCCGCCGCCGGGGCACGAAGTTCCTCCTCGCCCACCCCCGCACGATCGCCGCCATCGGCCGCGAGATGAACGCCCGCGGTCTCTACCCCACCCATGTCGACCTGGGCGGCCAGCAGGCCCCCGCCTGGCGCGGCGTCCCGATCCTGCCCTGCAACAAGATCCCGGTCACCAAGGAGAGCACCAGCTCGATCCTCGCGCTCCGTACCGGCGAGGACGACCAGGGCGTCATCGGCCTGCACCAGACCGGACTGCCCGACGAGTACGAGCCCGGTCTCTCCGTCCGCTTCATGGGCATCAACGAGCAGGCGATCATCTCGTACCTGGTCTCCACCTACTACTCCGCCGCCGTACTGGTACCGGACGCGCTCGGCGTGCTGGAGAACGTCGAGATCGGCCGCCGGGGCTGACCGGGCGCCGAGGCGGACACGACGAGACGAGGTGAGGCGCAGATGACACAGCCCTTCGTACTTCCGGAGTTCTACGAGCCGTATCCCGCACGGCTCAACCCGCACCTGGAGGCGGTCCGTGACCACTCCAAGGCGTGGGCCCGTGAGATGGAGATGATCGAAGGGTCAGGCATCTGGGACGAGCGGGACTTCGACGCCCACGACTACGCCCTGCTCTGCGCCTACACCCACCCCGACGCCCCGGCGGCGGAGCTCGCCACCGTCACCGACTGGTACGTCTGGGTCTTCTTCTTCGACGACCACTTCCTGGAGAGCTTCAAACGCGGCCAGGACATGGCGGGCGCCAAGGCCTACCTCGACCGGCTGCCCGCCTTCATGCCGGTGGACCCGGCCGGCCCGCCGCCCGAGCCGGTCAACGCCGTCGAGAAGGGCCTCGCCGACCTGTGGCGACGCACCGTTCCGGCGATGTCCCGCGACTGGCGCCGCCGCTTCGCGGAGTACACCCAGCATCTCCTGGAGGAGTCGCTGTGGGAGCTGGCCAACATCAGCACCGGCCGCATCGCCAACCCCGTCGAGTACATCGAGATGCGCCGCAAGGTCGGCGGCGCCCCCTGGTCCGCCGGGCTCGTCGAGTACGCGGCGGGCGCCGAGATACCCGCGGCCGTCGCCGCCACCCGTCCGCTGCGGGTCCTCAAGGACACCTTCTCCGACGCCGTCCACCTGCGGAACGACCTCTTCTCCTACCAGCGGGAGATCGAGGAGGAGGGAGAACTCTCCAACGGTGTCCTGGTCTTCGAGACCTTCCTCGGCTGCACCACCCAGGAGGCCGCCGACGCCGTCAACGACCTCCTCACCTCCCGGCTCCACCAGTTCGAACACACCGCGCTCACCGAGGTGCCCGTCCTCTGCGCCGAACACGGTCTGTCCCCCGCGGCCTGCGCCGACATCGCCGCGTACGTCAAGGGGCTCCAGGACTGGCAGTCCGGCGGCCACGAATGGCATCTGCGCTCCAGCCGCTACATGAACGCCGCCACGGACAAGACGCCGAGCGCCCTCACCCCCGTCCTCGGCGGACCCACCGGCCTCGGCACCTCCGCCGCCCGCATCGCCGGCTCCCTCGCGGCCACCCTCCCGGCCCGCGTCCGGCAACACACCCATGTGCCGTTCCGGCCCGTCGGAAAGGTGCGGCTCCCGGAGCTGTACCTGCCGTACACCACCCGGCTCTCGCCGCATCTGGCGGGCTCCCGGGAGCGGATCGTCGGCTGGGCGCGCCGCATGGGCATGCTGGAGCAGCCGCCCGGGCTGCCCGGCGGCGGCTCCGCGCCGCCCGTCATCTGGGACGAGCACAAGCTTCGCGCCTTCGACTTCGCCCTCTGCTCCGCCGGCATCCACCCGGACGCCACCCCCGAAGGTCTCGACCTCACCACCGGCTGGCTGACCTGGGGCACCTACGGCGACGACTACTACCCGGTGGTCTTCGGCCGCAGCCGCGACGCGGTCGGCGCCCGCGCCTGCACCGACCGGCTGTCCTCCTTCATGCCCGTCGAATCCGGCGCGGACCTGCCGGAGCCGCGGAACGCGCTGGAGCGCGGACTGGCCGATCTGTGGCGGCGCACCGCGGCTCCCATGACGCCCGCCGCCCGCCGCACCTTCCGCCGCACCATCGAGGACATGACCGGCAGCTGGCTGTGGGAGCTGGACAACCACTGGGCGAACCGCGTCCCGGACCCGGTCGATTACGTCGAGATGCGCCGCCGGACCTTCGGCGCGGACCTCACCATGAGCCTCTCCCGGCTCGGCCACGGCCGCACCGTCCCGCCCGAGATCTACCGCACCCGGCCTGTCCAGGCGATGGAGAACGCCGCCGCGGACTACGCGGGGCTCCTCAACGACCTGTTCTCGTACCAGAAGGAGATCCAGTTCGAGGGCGAGGTGCACAACGCCGTCCTCGTCGTGGAGAACTTCTTCGGCTGCGGGACGCGGGAGGCGCTGGAGATCGTCAACGATCTGATGACCTCACGGATGCGGGAGTTCGAGCATCTCCTCGCCGTCGAGCTCCCGGCACTCTTCGACGAGTTCGGCCTCGACGCGGCGGCCCGCGCCACGCTCACCGGCTACGCGGAGGAGCTGAAGCACTGGCTCGCCGGGATCCTCATCTGGCACGAGGGCTGCCACCGCTACGACGAGGCGGAGCTGCGCCGCCCCGTCGCCCCCCACGGCCGGCGCCTCGGCGGGCCCACCGGCTTGGGCACCGCGGCGGCCCGCCTGCGGCCCCGGGGCGTCACGGTGTGAGGGGGGCGGACGCCGGGCGCTCCGTACGGGAAGCGTCCGGTGTCCGCGCCACGGCGGCCGACCAGGCCGCGAGCAGCTGCTCGTACTCGGCCTGCTCCTCGGGCCCCAGCGACCGTCCGGCCCGTGCCGTCATGAACGCCCTTATGGCGGCGTTCACCTCGGTCAGGGACCGGGCGTGGAACGCCCCAGGTGCAGAAGTTGAGCACATGATGTGCATGATATGTGCAGATGCGCCAGCTGCCCAGCGATTTTGCGTCGCCTGCTTGAAGAACCGACGTACCCTCCGCCGTCCCCGACCAGTCCACAGCGCCCCGCAATGACCGGAAACCGGCGCCCACCGCGCGCAGCGGTCCGGGCGCCGCCACCCCCTCCCGCCGGGCCCGTCACCCCCTCCCACCGGGCCCGTCACCCCCTCCCACCGGGCGTCGGCGGCCAGGGAACCCCCGCCAGCAGCGGTACGACCGTCTCCTCCTCGTACGCGAGATGCGCCAGCAACTCCGCCGACATCCGCCGCAGTTCGGTGCGGAAGACTTCCGGCTCCGCCACCCCGACGCCGGTCAGCAACGCCGCCAGCCGCTCCTGGACACCGGCGATCGCCCGGTGCTCCGCACCCAGCCGCGCGAACACCTCCGCCAGCTCCGGATGGTGGCCGGCCATGACCGGGAAGACATGGCCGTCCTCGCCGTCGTGGTGGAACCGCAACGTCTGGCAGAAGGCCAGACACCGCTGCCGGATCTGCAACCCGAGCCCCGGCACCGGCGGCGCACCGGCCCCCTGCCGCGCCTCCCGTGCCGTGAAATACGCCTCGGTCTCCGCCGTCACCTGCCGCAGCTGCCCGCGCAGCCAGGCGTGCACCTCAAGAATCTTGTCGGCCAGGGTGCGGACCTCCCGCGGCCCCGCCCAGCCCGCGGGCTCCGCCGACGCCAACTCGACCACCGGCAGTTCCCGCGCGGTGGCCGCCTGATGGTCGCCGTACCCGGGCGCCACCCGCACCACCTCCCGGAACAGCTCCGCCCGCCGCGGCCCCTCGGCGGGCACCGCCAGCGCCTCGAACGCGCGGGTGCCGACCTCGACCCGGACGAGGGGACGGGCGAGCAGATTGCGGTACCAGGCCGGATGGCGCGGCGCACCGAGATTCGAGGCGACGACCAGGAGCGCGCCGCCGTGCCGGACGTAGCCGAGCGGCGTCGTCCGGGGCAGCCCCGAGCGGGCGCCGGTGGTCGTCAACAGCAGCAGATCGCCACCCTCGAAGGGGCCACCGACGCGTCCGCCGTGGGCACGGAACTCCTCGATGACGGAAAGGTGGAAGGACGAGGACATACGGATATGACTCCGGGAAATACGGGCGGCTTCGGCCGCGGAGACGGAGACCGGCGCCCCGGGAGGAACGCGGGACGGCCCGGCGGGAACGCGGCGCGGCGGCACGGGGCGCGGCCCCGCAGGCCGCGGCGCGGCAAAACGAAGGAGAACAGCTCGACGCGACGGCCGCACGGGGGACGCCACGGAAGGCGCCGACCGGCGGCGGTACTACGTCACGGACAGGGCGTGGTGTACATGCTCACGGCAGGCCCCTCACGATCGGGGTGCACGCCCGGCCACCGGCCGGCCCACTGCTCTTTGGCCGGTGCCACGCGCCACCGGGCCCAATTAACGGGTAGCCACCCGCTATCTGTCAACGCGACTGCCCTCGCGCCGGCCCCTGGCACCACGCCGGCCGGCGCCGCCGCACAAGGCGACGACGCCGGCCGGAACGGGCCCGGCCCACCGGCCGGACCGGGTCAGCGCACCCGCTCACACCCGATCACCAGATAGTCCATGCTGCCCTCCCGGTAGCCCTCCAGGAACGGCTTCTCCACACCGGTACGCCGCTCCGAGTGGTCCCGCAGCTCCCAGTAGGGGATCGCCTCGGCGGTGTGCCGTCCGACGTGGAACGGCACCAGCCCGTTGGCCGCCATCGCGTCGAAGTACGTGCCGCGCCGGTGCATCCGGCTCACATAGTGCTCGTCGATCCGGCGGGAGGCGTCCGAGCGGTCCGCGACCGTCTCGTTGCGGCACCAGGTGACGCAGACGTACCGGCCGCCGGGCCGCAGCAGCCGAGCGAACTCCGCGAAAAGATCGTGCAGATCGACGTACATCGTCGTCTCGTTGCTGACGACGAAGTCGAACGAGCCGTCCGCGAAAGGCGTCTGGAGCATGTTCGCGAAGTGGAACCGCACCCGGTCGTCCCAGCCGCGCTCCTTGGCGACGCGCTCCGCGAACGCGATGTGGTGGGCACAGAAGTTGACGCCGTCCATCCGGCAGCCGAACCGCTCGGCGACCATGAACGAGGTGCCGCCGCGGCCCGACCCGGCGTCCATACCCCGGGCACCGGCCGGGACGTCGCCCAGCGCATCGAGGATCAGCTCCGTCTCGGCGTTCTCCATACGGTGCATCTCCCGCAGGATCAGCGCCTCCCGCTGCTCGGGCGGCGCCGCGAGCACGGCCGGGTCGTAGTCACCGATGCCGTAGTGGTGGTGGTACAGCCCGTCTTCGGCGCCGAGGAGGAGATTGATGTCGTCGGTGGTCTTGGTGTCCCAGTACCCCTGGAGCTGCTGCTCGTAGGCGTTGCGGACGACCGGGTTGGCTTCGCCGAGGTTCTCTTCGACGGTGCTGGTCATGAGGGTCCTTTACAGGGTGACGGTGGTGTCCGGCACGGCGGTGCCGGACGGCGGACGGGGAAGGCCGGCCCGGTGGCGTGCGCCGTCCGCCCGCCCCGGGCCGGAGCGGCGGGCGCACGACGGGTCAGCGGGAGCGGCCCGGCAGGGCCGGCGCCGTGTGCGGCAGCCGTGACAGGACGCGCGCCGCCGCCAACTCCGCGGAGCGCACCGCCCCCTCGCTGCTCGGGCGGAGCATCAGCCAGTCGCCGGCGTACTCGACGGGCGCGGCGTCGCGGGCGAGGAAGGCGTCGCGGTGCGCCAGCGCCCGCGGGGTGGCCTCCGGGATACCGTGCGGCCAGCGGTGCACGAACGTACGGAGCGTGGCCGCGCGCAGCTCCGGAAGATAGCGGGCGGCGGCGTCCCCGATCCGGGCCAGGATCTCGCCCTCGGGCGCATCGATCAGCTCCCGGGCCGCCTCGGGCGCCGCCATCAGCGACACCAGACCACGGCCCTCCGGGGCCCGGCCGCAGCCCTTGTTGTGCTCCAGCATCACGCCCGACAGATCCGGTTCCGTGGCCGCGGGCAGCAGCACCGCGTACGCCGACTCGCCGCCGCGCGGTGCCAGCGGCCGGTCGAGCGTGTAACTCACCTTCAGGCGCGGGACGTAGCCGCAGGCCGCGAGGTACGGGACCGCCGCCTCCGGCGCGTTGACGTGCAGCCGCAGCGCCACCGGTGCCGGGACGCAGAGCAGCACCGCGCGGGCGGTGAGCGTACCGGTGGTCGTGACCACCCGGGCATGGCCCGCGGCCGTGAGCACCTCGTGGACGGCGCAGCCGGTGGTGACGTCCACCGTGCGCGCCAGATGGCGGGCGAGGGTGTCCATGCCGTCGGTGTAGCTGCGCCAGCGGGCGGTCGAGCCGCAGGCCAGCATGTTGGTGACGAAGGGAGCGGCGGCCGAACGCGTGGTGTCCCAGCCGAAGAAACAGCCGGCGATCGGCTGGAACAGGAAGTCGTGCAGCTCGGAACGGTAGCCGCGCGCGTACTCCGCCAGCGTCAGGGTGCCCAGCGGGGTGCGCTCCGGCAGATCCGGGTCGTAGGCGGCCCGGCGGCGGCCCTCCGTCGCCATGAAGCGGGCGAGCGAGGCGCGGCCGCGGAGCGAGAGGCCGCCGCCGCTGAGCAGCGCCCGCGGCGCGCCGACATGGCGGTGCACCCGGCCGTCGCGCCAGGTGGCGACGGGATGCGGGATCCGCGTCGTCTCCGCCGGGCCCGGCCCCGTACGGCGGATGAGCCGCCAGGTCGCGTCGTATCCGGCGACGGACAGCACCTCGGCGCCGGTGTCCATGACATAGCCGTCCGCCCGGTGGGTGCGCATCCGCCCGCCGACGGTGTCGGCCGCCTCCAGCACGGTGACCGAACGGCCCGCCCGCCGCAGCGTGTCCGCGGCCGCCAGCCCCGATATCCCCGCACCGACGACCACGACGTCGTGGGCGGTGCTCACACCCCACCGCCGGCCGCTGCGGCGAGCAGCACATTGGTGACCACCAGCGCCACGACCGAGACGCGGTGGGTGTACGTGCCGAGCTTGCGGGCGGTGAGGATCCGGCCGCGGACCACGCCCGTGACGAACTGGGCGACGCGCAGCGCGACGACCGGGAGCATCGCCAGCGGGAACCACCACGGGGCCAGGCCGGTGAGGGCCGCCGCGGCGATCAGCACGCTCTCCACCGCGGAGACCGCGCCGATGAAGACCTTGTTGCCGCGCTCGGTGGTCAGCACCGCCACCGTCGGACGGCCCACCGCGGCGTCGCCGGCCCGGTCGTTGGTGTTGGAGTAGACGCCGAACAGCAGCGGCCCCAGACCGAACAGCGCGCCCTGGACCAGCGCGAAGCCGGTGATCCGCCCGGCGAGCAGCCCGTACGGCGCCACCACCAGGCCGAGGCCCAGGGCGACCATGAAGATCTCCTGCCAGCCGTGGTAGCTGATCTTCAAGCCGTAGGAGTACTGCACCGAGGTGACCAGGCAGAGCGCGGCGGTCGCCACCGCCCACCACGGGGCGTGCGGGGCGACGGCGACGGCCGCGCCCCACAGCAGTACGCACCCGGCGGCCGTGGCCCAGCCGAAGCGGATCGCCTCCCGTTCGGTGAGCGTGCCGGCCAGCAGGGGCTTGCGGCGGATCTTGCGCAGCGGCGCGTCGGGGCCGTAGTTGGCCGCGTCGCTGCCGTCGCGCAGGCCGGTCACGTCGTCGAACGTGGTCATCGCGGCGACGAGGCAGAGCATGCCGAGGCCGAAGAGCGCGAGCACCGCGAGGGTCGTGGAGTCCGCGCGCAGCGGCGCGGCCAGCAGGCTCCAGGCGACGGCGAGGCTGAGGTAGTAGTCGAAGATGTCGAGTTTGGCCAGTCTGCAATAAGCAGCGAATTTCCCCGAGGAGACGGGTGGCGCAATCGCTACGGCGCCATGGGAATCGTGGGTCACAGAACTCTCCGTGGTCACGGCAGGCCTCGAAATCGGCCTGCCGAATATCAATCGGAAGTGACGGTATGAGACGTCCCGAACCCACTGAGAGGCCAGTTGTGCATGTTCATCAGATCAGGTGATCGTTTTCAAGGCGCGCCTTCGGACGGACCGCGCTGCCCGGATGGCCTGCCGATAGGGCTGACGAATCCCCATCGCCAGCTCAGAACGTTTCTCCTACCCCTCTGTCCAAAAATGGGCCGGTGGCGGGAATCGGGCGCCGATGTCACTCGTACGGATCGTCCTTGCTCCATCCGGTGCATACGTCGGCCCCGCTGGGACATTCTTGGATTGCACGAAGCGCCGTGAGAGCGGTGGGTTTCCCAGAGGCGTCGTGCGTATTTCACGACTCCGTTCCTCGCGTCAGTCATGCCTGCGACGCAAGTTCTCCGCGTCATTCTTCCGCGGCCGCATTTCCGACGTCCTTCGTCACTCGTTCCACCCGTCATTCATTCCTCAAGGAGTGTCATGTCCAACAAGGACCTGCAGCAGTCACGCCTCCAGCAGCGCTTCGCCCTGTACGACACGGACAACGACGGCCAGATCAGCCGCGCGGACCTGGAGAACGAGGCGCGCCGCATCGTCGAGGCGTTCGGCGAGTCGGCCGACTCGCCCCGCGCCCAGCTGCTGCTGCACGCCTACCCGATGCTGTTCGACTTCCTCAGCGAGAAGGCCGGCGCCGGCGACACGCTGACGAAGGACCAGTTCCTCCAGGTCGCCGAGGAGCAGGTGCTCGCCGAGGGGCCGGTCGGGTTCGCGCGCGTTCTGCAGCCCAGCATCCACGCCATGGTGCACCTCGCCGACACCGACGGCGACGGCCAGATCAGCCCGCCCGAGTTCGCGAAGTGGCTGCAGGCCATCAACGCCGACACCGACGCCGACGCCGCCTTCCAGGCCGTCGACGCCAACGGCGACGGACAGCTCTCCGTCCAGGAGATCGTCCACGCGGTCGGCCGCTACCACGCCGGTGAGCTGGACGCCCCGCTGCTCGGCGCCTGACCCTGGTGTTCCCAGCCCGTGGTGCGGTCCGGTCCTTCCGGCCCGCACTGCGTGTGGGCCGGACCGGCCCACGGACGGCACGGATGCGGGCGGCGCTGCTCCTGTCGGCCCTGGCCCAGGGAGTTCCGGGCGCGTGGGCGCTCTTCCTGCCCCACAGCTTCTTCCGGAACTTCCCGCTGCCGGGCCGCCGGTGGGTGGCCGTGTTCGCCCCGTACAACGAGCATCTGGTCCGGGACTTCGGTTCCCTCGTGGTGGCGCTGGCGGTGGTGCTGCTCTGCGCCGCCCGCGCGCCGCGACCGCCCCTCGTCCGGGCCGCCGCACTGGCACAACTCGTCTTCTCCGTGCCGCACCTTCTTTTCCATCTGCACCATCTGGCGATGTTCTCGCCCGCCGACGTCGTCGCCCAGCTGATCACGCTGGTGCTGCCCGTCGTCGTCGCGCTGTACCTCCTGTGGGCCTCGGCCCGCCGCGGGGGCGACCACGGCACAGCCGTGCACACCCCCGTGCCCTATCAGTGACCCTCTCTTGAGAAGGAATTCCCCCATGACCAATGACATCCAGGCAGAGCGACTCCAGCGCCGGTTCGAGCTGTGGGACCGGGACGGCGACGGCCGTATCGACCGCAGCGACTGGGACGAGGAGGCGCAGCGCATCCTCCGCGCCTTCGACACCGCCCCGTCCTCCGACCGCGGTGAGGCCGTGCTGACGGCCTACCTCGGCATGTGGGACTACCTCGCCGGTCACGCCGGGATCGACAAGGACGGCTCGCTCGGCCTCGACCAGTTCCGTGAGCTGGCCGGCCGCCAGGTCCTCGACCGCGGCGCGGAGGGCTTCAACGAGGTGCTGCGCCCGACCATCAGCTCCATCGTCGGGCTCTGCGACACCGACGGCGACGGCCAGGTCGACCCCAAGGAGTTCCGCTCCTGGATCCGCGCGATCGGCAGCCCCGAGGAGACCGCCGAGACCGCGTTCGAGGCCATCGACGCCGACGGCGACGGCAGGCTGACCGTCGAGGAGCTGGTCCAGGCCGTGCACAAGTACCACGCGGGCGAGCTCGACGTCGCCCTGCTGTGACCCGCCCCGGGCCCCGCACCTCGCCGACGGGTGCGGGGCCCGGCCCTTTCCCGCCACCGGCCCGCCCCGCCGGTACCGACCCCGAGGACCCATGGACCACCACACCGCAACCGGCCGCACCGGGGCGCCCGACGCCCCGCCCCGCCCGGTTCCCTTCTTCACCCACGCCCGCTCCTTCGAGGAGCGCTGGCCCGCCATCCGCGACCGTCTCACCGAGGTGGCCGACGACGGCAAGTTCTCCCACGGCAGCCAAGTGGGCCGCTTCGAGCAGGCACTGGCCGCCTGGACCGGCGCCCGCTACGCCGTCGGCGTCAACAGCGGCACCGACGCCCTCGTCCTCGCGCTGCGCGCCATGGGACTGCGCCCCGGCGACGAGGTCGTCGTCCCCGCCTTCAGCTTCATGGCCACCGCCTCCGCCGTGGCCCTCGCCGGCGGAACGCCCGTCTTCGCCGACATCGACCCCGTCGGCTACGGCCTCGACCCCGCCGCCGCGGACGCCGCCGTCACCGAGCGCACCCGGACGCTGATGCCGGTGCACCTCTTCTGCCAGATGGCCGACATGGGGGGCCTGGCCCGGGTCGCCGAACGCCACGGCCTGACCGTTCTGGAGGACAGCGCCGAGGCGATCGGGATGCGTTGGGGCGGCGTCCACGCCGGGCTGCTGGGCGCCGGCGGGGTGCTCTCCTTCTTCCCGACCAAGACGCTCGGCGCGCTCGGCGACGCCGGGGCCTTCCTCACCGACGACCCGCAACTCGCCGAAACCGTCGCGGCGTTGCGCCACCACGGACGCCACGGCCGCACCCTCGGCCACTTCCCGGGCATCAACCGCCCCACCGATCTCATCGGCGTCAACAGCAAGATGGACGACCTCCAGGCCGCCGTCCTCCTCGGCAAACTCCCGGCCCTCGCCGAGGACATCCGCCGCCGCGCCGCCCTCGCCGCCGCCTACACCGAACGGCTCCGCGACGTCCCCGGCGTACTCCGCCTGCCCACCCTCGTGACGCACGAGGTGCCCACCGAGCCGGTCTTCTACGTCTACCTGATCGAGGTGGAGCGCCGCGACGCACTCGTCGCGTACCTCACCGAACACGGCGTCGGCACCGAGACGTACTACCCCGTCCCGCTCCACCTCCAGCCCTGCTTCGCCCACCTCGGGTACCGCCGGGGGCAGTTCCCGCACGCGGAACGGGCCTGCGGGCGGACCGTCGCGCTGCCCCTCTACCCGGACCTGGGCACCGACGACGTCGACCGGGTCTGTGACCTCATCCGCCGCTTCGCCACCGGGAGGGCCGCCCGTTGATCCCCTTCTTCCCACCGGACCTCTTCGAGCAGGACCGCGAGGTCCTCATCGACCTGGTCCACGAGATCGGCACCACGCCCGACCAGAAGTTCATCCTCGGCACCCGCACCGCCGCGTTCGAGGACGCGCTGCGCACCCTGTACGGCGCGGGCGACGTCATCGCCTGCTCCAGCGGCACCTCCGCCCTCACCCTCGTGCTGCGGGCCATGGACATCGGCCCCGGCGACGAGGTCGTCGTCCCCGCCTACGGCTGCGCACCGCTCGCCAGCACCGTCGCGGGGCTCGGCGCCACCCCGGTCTTCGCCGACATCGACCCCTGGACGATGGTGGCCGACCCCCAGGCGATGGACGACGCGGTCACCGCCCGCACCAAGGCGCTGATGCCTGCCCACATGTTCTCCGTGATGGCCGACATGCCGGCGCTCCGCAAGATCGCCGACGACCGCGGCGTCCGCCTCGTCGAGGACTCCGCCGTCGCCCAGGGCGGCGTCCTCGACGGCCGCGCCGCGGGCACCTGGGGCGACGCCGGGGTCTTCTCGTTCGTCCAGGTCAAGACGTTCGGCACGGCGGGGGAGGGCGGCGCCGTCCTCACCTCGGACCCGGCGCTCGGCCGCACCGTGCGGGCGCTGCGCAACCACGGTCAGGAGGGCCCGCGCTTCGTCCACCAGCGCCTCGGCCTCAACAGCCGCTTCGACGAGATCCTCGCCGCCTTCCAGCTCCACCGGCTGCCCGGACTCGCCGCCCGCCTCGAACGCCGGGCCCGCATCGCCGCGTACTACACCGAGCGGTTCGCCCCGCTGCGCGACGCCGGGGTCCTGCCCCCGCCGCCCGGCCGCAACGGTCGCTGCTACTACGTCTACTCGCTCCTCGCCGAGCGGCGCGACGCGCTCCGCGACCACCTCGCCGAGCACGGCGTGGCCTCACACGTCTACTACCCGCGGGCGCTGCCCCGGCAGCCGGCCTTCGCCCCGTACGCCCCGGCCGGGCGGCGCTGGCCGCACGCCGAGCGCGCCGCGACCCGGCAACTGGCGCTGCCCGTCCACCCGCATCTGACGGACGCGCAGGTCGAGCACGTCGCCGACGCCGTCTGTGCCTTCGCCACGGAAGGGGCCCGCCGATGACACCCACCCCTGACCGCTATGTCTTCGCCACCGCCTTCGCCCGCGAGGAGGAACGTCTCGCCCTGGGGGAGGCGCTCTGGGACCCGGGCACTCGGGAGCGGCTCGCCGCCACCGGCGTCGGGCCCGGCTGGTCCTGTCTGGAGATCGGCGCCGGGCGCGGCTCCGTCGCCGCCTGGCTCGCCGACCGGGTCGGGCCGACCGGCGAGGTGGTCGCCGCCGACCTCGACACCGAGCGTCTGAAGTGGCTGACCGGCCGCGGGGTGACCGTCCACCGCCACGACGTCGTCACCGACGAACTCCCCGAGGCCCACTTCGACCTCATCCACGCCCGCCTCGTCCTCCAGCACGTCGGCGACCGGCAGCAGGCCGTGGACCGTCTCCACCGCGCCCTCAAGCCCGGCGGCCATCTGGTCCTGGAGGACACCGACACGGCCTCCCTCTTCAGCCACCCCGCCCAGGACGACTTCCTGAGCGATGTCAAACGCGCCGCCTACGACGTGATGTGCGCCTCCGGCTACCACCCCCGCTGCGGACTGCTCGACGTCCAACTCGCCACCGACGCCGGGCTGGTGGACATCGTCGCGGAAGGGCGCTCCGCGGTGGTGCGCGGCGGCGGTGACGCGGCGCGCTGGTTCGCGCTCTGGCTGGAGCACCTGGCACCCGCGATGCTCGCCCGCGGCGCGGTCACCGAGGAACGCCTCGCCCGCGCCCAGGTGGAGCTCACCGACCCCGCCCACTGCTGGCTCTCCCAGGTGATGGTCACCGTCCACGGACGCCGGCCCGCCTCCGACCCCCTCGGAAAGGTGCGTACGGCACCGTGAAACCCCCCGCTCTCGGCACCCTCTTCGATCTGCTGGCCGACCGCGGCAGCCGCACCGCCGTGCACCTGAGCCGCCCCTTCGACCTGGCGCCGGACGGCCCGACGGAGTACGGCATCGAGCAGGTCGCCGACCTGGTGCGGCAGACCGCCGCGCGGCTGGCCGCCTCCGGTGTCCGCGCCGGCGACCGGGTGGCCGTCGTCAAACCCAACCACTGGGACACCGTCCTGCTGGCCTGCGCCGCCTCCCGCCTCGGCGCCGTACCGGCGCTGCTCTCCTCGCGGCTGCGCGGCGACGCCCTCTGCGACCTGCTGCAACGGCTCGACCCGGCGCTGCTGGTGACCTCGGCCAGCACGCTCACCGCCCGCCCCGGCACCGATCTCACCGCGCACGCGGCGCGCACCCTTGTCGTCGGCGGCGTCCCGTACGACGGGCCCGCCGCCGGGGAGATCCTGACGCCCGAGGACGTCGACGGGCACGGTGTCCCGCCGGTGGTCTCGCGGGCGCTCGACGACACCGTGGTCATTCACCACACCTCCGGGACGACCGGGCTGCCGAAGCTGGTGGCGCACTCGACCCGGACGATCGTCCACCGCCTCGCGCACTTCGAGTGCAACCGGGTGCCGGTGCTCTCCAGCCGTCGCTCCGACACGGTGGCGACCGCCGATCCGTTCACCCACGGCCGGGCGGTGCCCTGGACGATCAGCGTGCTCCACCTGGAGCCGCGCGCGATCGTCCTCCTCGCCGACCACGACCCGCGGACGGCGGAGCAGACGCTGCTGCGCACCCCGCCCACCACGCTGGAGGCCTCTCCGGCCACCTTCGTCACCTGGCGTGATCTGGCCGCCCGTCGCAGCGCCGCCCTCCAGGACCTCCGGCTCTACGTCTCCACCTTCGACGCCGTCCACCCGCCGACCGTCCGCAGCTTCCTGGCGGCCTCCCGGCACCGGCAGCCGCGCTGGCTCCAGGGCTGGGGCCAGACCGAGACCGGCCCGCTGACGTTCCGGCTGCTGACCCGTAAATCCCTGGAGCACACCGGGGAACGCCACCCCACCACCCGCGACCTGGGACGGCCGGTGCCCGGACGGACCCGGCTGCGGGTGGTCGACCCGCAGACCCTGCGCCCGGTGGGCCGGGGCCGGCCCGGGCTGGTCCTCGCCCGGACCAAGGCGCGGTGCGTGGGGTACGTCGGCGAGCAGGACCGCTGGGCGGCCAAGGCCGACGGGCCGTGGTGGAACACCGGCGACATCGGGGTGCTCACCCGCTCCGGCAGCCTGATCCTCACCGACCGGGAGGTCGACACCGTCCCCGGCGCGAGCTGTGTGGAACTGGAGGACGTCATCGAGGACCGGCTCTCCGAGGTCGTCGAATGCACCGTCCTGGGCGTGCCGGGCCCGGAGCTGCTGCCGGTGCTGGTGACCGCCGACGGCTCGCTCGATCCGGAGGCATGGGCCGTGGCGGTACGCGATCTGCCGGCGATGGCGGAGCCGTTGGTACGGGAGTGGGACGAGGTCCCGCGTACCGAGACCGGCAAGGTGCGCCGTCTGGAACTGCGCCGCCTGGTACGTCCACGGGCCGCCGAACCGCTGGGCACCGGCCGGTGGACATGACGTCCGCCGGGCGCGTACGGCCTGCGGGCGCTCCCGGGCGGACCACCGTCCGGGAGCGCCCGCAGGCCCGCGTGGCCGGCTCAGAGCGGTTGGGCGGTGGTGCCGCGGAGCCGGTCCCGGGTGTCGAGCAGCAGCGGTGACCAGCCGGGCAGCGCCTCGACGGGGATCACCCGGTGGTCCTGGAGCAGGATCGTCAGATCCGCCGTGGTCGCGGCCCGGTGCAGATCCGGCTCGGCGGGACAGACCGTGCCGCCGGGGGCCCAGCCGTCGGCGAGCGGATCGTGGTACGTCACCCGGGCCCCGGCCTCGTCCAGCAGCCGGGCGAGCGGTGCGGCGGGCGTGGACCGCAGATCGCGGCTGTCGCGCTTGTACGTCACACCGACGAGCAGGACGCGGGAGCCGGCCAGCTCCTTGCCGACACCGCTCAGGAGCTGCCCGGCGCGGCGGACGACATGGGACGGCATGGCGGAGTTGATCCGCTGGGCCAGCTCGACGAGCGGCAGCGGGGAGCCGATCTCGCGCGCCCAGTGCGTCAGATAAGCCGGGTCGACGGGAATGCAGTGGCCGCCCACGCCGGGGCCGGGGCGGAATTCCTGAAATCCGAAGGGTTTGCTGGCGGCGCAGTCGATGACATTGGCGACATCGATTCCCCAGGCGCGGGCGGTCACCGCGATTTCGTTGACCAGGGCGATATTCACGCTGCGGTAGACGTTCTCCAGCAATTTGGACAGCTCCGCCTCACGCGCGGAACGGGCCCGGACCACGCGGTCGCACAACCGCCGGAAGAAAGCGAGGGCGGCATCCGTACAGGCGGGGGTGTAACCGCCGACCACGCGCGGGGTGTTCCGGACGCCGAAGGTGTCATTTCCGGGGTCGATGCGCTCCGGTGAGAAGGCGAGGGAGAAATCCGGGCCTGCGGTGAGGCCGGAGGACTCTTCGAGAATCGCGCGGACCGGTCCGTCCGTGGTGCCGGGAAAGGAGGTGGATTCCAGAATGACGAGTGTGCCCGGCTTCAGATGGGCGCCCAGCGTCCGCGCCGCGTCCTTCACATGCGTCAGATCCGGCCCGCCCGCCTCGTCCAGCGGGGTCGGGACGCAGAGGACGGCGGCGGATGCCTCGGCCAGTACGCCGGGGTCGGTGGTGGCGTGGAAGCCGGCGGCGCGCATGGCCGTGACCTCGGCTTCCGTGACGTCCGGCAGCGGTGAGCGGCCGGATTCCAGCGTCGCCGTCACGGCCGGATTCGTGTCCATCCCGGTGACCCGCATCCCCGCGGCGCACGCTTCACGCGCCAGCGGGAGCCCCGTGTAACCGAGGCCGATCACGGCCAGTCTTTCCACCATCTCTCCTCACGCTGCGAGTTTCGTACGGACTTCCGTACGATCCCCCGATTTTCGGCTCAACCTTAAATGAGCGGAATCGCTCGAAGGGGGCAGCGGAAGGGGGTTCACTCAGATTGGTGAAAGTGCTCAGTCTCGCTCGCGGTCACTCTCAAGTCGGCCGACGATGGTCGCCGTTCGGCACAGGCGATCACGGTCCGTCGAATGTGATCAATTGTTTTCCCGGGGGAGAGGGAGAGCGTGACCGAGAGGTACCGTGACGACTCGTCATGGAGTGACAACACGTTTTCCTTTCCGTCGGATGATTCGGCGTGGAAACGTGCCACCCGCCTTCCTGCCGGAGGCCCGCACCGTACGCCCGGCGGAAAATCCGCCGGAAAACGGACAGTGGGCAGGGCATACCAGGAAAACGGCGCCCGCCGGAAAAGGGAACGGTCCCCGCCCGGGGCGCCCGAACACACGAAGGAGGCACACCCACCGTGCTGCGCACCCTGCTCGTCGGGCTCGGCAGGTCCGGAACGGGGCTTCATCTGCCGGTCCTGCTCCGCGCCCGCAGCGCCGAGCCCGGGCTCTTCGCCACGGGACCGGTCGTGGGCGTGGACCCGGGCCGGACCCCCGCCGACGCCCCCGACGGCCTCACCGTCGCCGCCGACCTCCGCGCTGCCCGCCGCCTCCTCGACCCGGACGCCACCGTCGTCCACCTCTGCACCCCGCCCGCCGTCCGCGACGGCGTGCTGGAAGAGGCCGCGGCCCTCGGCTTCCGCCGCCTCGTCGTCGAGAAACCCCTGGCCGCCGACCGCGCCGCGCTCCACCGGGTGCGTGCCGCCGTCGACCGTCACCACCTGGACGTCACCGTCGTCGCGCCCTGGCTGCACAGCGCGCTGACCGACCGCCTCGCCGCACTCCTCGGCGACGGATCGCTCGGCGCCGTCCGGCACATCGGCGTCACCCAGCACAAACCCCGCTTCCGCCGCTCCCTGACCGCATCCAGCCACACCAGCGCCTTCGAGGTCGAGGTCCCGCACGCCGTCGGGGTGCTGCTGCGGCTGCTCGGCGACGCCTGCGCCGCCGACGCCTCCTGGAGCGACGTCCGCCTCGGCGACGCCGTCGCCCCCCGCCTGGGCACCGCCCGGCTGCGGCTGGCCCACGCCACCGGCGGCCACAGCGAGGTGTACTCCGACCTCACCTCGCCCGTCCGCCGCCGCCGCATCGTCATCGAGACCGACCGCGCCCGCCTGACCGGTGACTACCCGGTCAGCGAGGACGACGACGTCGCCCAACTCCTCATCGAACGCCGGCCCCGCGGCGGCCCCACGACCATCACCCGGGAACTGCTCCCCGACGACGCCCTCACCCGCTGCCTGGTCCGCGCCTACCGCCACGCCGCGGGCCGCACCGCCCCGGACGAGCGGGCGCTCCCCGGCGGGCCGGGCGATCTCGGCCTGCACATCCGCACCGTCGAACTCCTCGACGACGCCCGGCGGCTGGCCGCCACGGTCCCGCCGCTCCCTCCCCGTACCACCGACCGGAAAGAGGTGGCCGGTCATGCCGGCTGAGTCCGTCCGACACACCCCCCACCCGCAGCCGGGCCCGGGCACCGGATGGGCCGCGCCCGGCATCCGCTACGCGGGCATCGGCGACGAGGCGGCATCCGACGCCGAGGGGCAGCTCGCCGCCGTCCACGGCCTCGGCTGGGGCGCCGTCGAACTCCGCTCCGTCGACGGCACCGCCCTCGCCGACCTGGCGCCCGACGCCTTCGACGCCCTCGCCGGACGGCTGGCCGCCACGCACACCGATGTCGTCTGCGTCGATTCCCGGATCGCCAACTGGAGCCGCCCGGCCACCGATCCGTTAGAGCAGGACCTCGCCGAACTGCGGACCCTCGCCGCCCGCTGCGCCACCCTCGGCACCCGCCACGTCCGCGTGATGTCCTACCCCGACGGCGGGCTCCCCGAGGACGAGTGGCGCCGCCGGGTCCTCGACCGGATGACCACCCTCACCCGCCTCGCCGAGGACCACGGCCTCGTTCTCCTGCACGAGAACTGCCACGGCTGGGCCGGCACCCGCGCCGACCGGATGCTCGCCCTTCTCGACCATGTCGCCAGCCCCGCGCTGCGGCTGCTCTTCGACATCGGCAACGGCGTCCCGCACGGCTACGACGCCGCCACCCTGCTCGACGCCGTCGTCGACCACGTCGCCCACGTCCACGTCAAGGACGCCACGGCCGGCCCGGACGGCGATGTCGTCTACACCCTCCCCGGCCACGGACAGTCCGGCGTCGCCGCCTGCCTCACCACCCTGGCCCGCCGCGGCTGGCAGGGCACCTGGTCGATCGAACCGCACACCCGGCTGCGCCCGCACGACGGCACGGACCACCGCGAACTGGACGGCATCGCCGCGTTCACCGCGTACGGCCAGGCCCTGGAGCGCCTGGTGGAGCGCGAGGTCCGCCCCGCGGTGTCCCCGGCGGCGCGCGGCGGCCGCCCGTGACCGCCCCCTACCCCGCCCACCTCGGCCCCGCCGATCGCGACCTGCTGCTCCGCCTCCTCGACACGCCCACCGCCGGACCGCTGGAGAACGGCGGCGACACCACCGGCGTCCGCCTGTGGGACGCCGGACGCGCCTACGCCGCGGCCGCCGCCCCGCTCGGCCTGGCCACCGTGCGCCACGCCGCGCCCGATCCGGCCGAACTCGACCTGGACGACGTGCCGTTGACGGTCCGCGAGGCCGCCGCCGGGCGTCCCGACTTCCTCGCCTGCCAGCCCTCGCTCGTCCTGCGGCTGGGGCCGCCGCTGCCACGGGCGGACACCGTGATGTTCAACGTGCACCTCGACACCGTCGGTGGCTGGTGGCCCGCCACCTTCGACGGCACCCGCTTCCGCGGCCGCGGCGCCATCGACGCCAAGGGCCCGGCCGTCGCCCTGCTCGCCGGGATCCGCGCGGCCATGGCCCGCGACCCGGCCGTCGGCACCGACATCGCCGTGCTCGTCCAGGCGGTCGCGGGCGAGGAGGGCGGCGCCATGGGCACCTACGGCACCCGGCCGCTCGTCCGCGAAGGGCTCACCGGTGCCCTCAACCTCTTCTGCGAACCGACCCGGCACCGCTTTCTGCCGCGCGCCACCGCCGCGATGACCGCCTGTATCCAGGTCGACGGCGTCGACGCGGTCGACGACTGCCCGGCCGCCGGACACAACGCCACCGCACTCCTCGGCCACCTCGCCCACCACCTCGCCACCGTGCTGCCCGGGCGGGTGCCCGGCGCGGGCGTCTGCGTCGCCGGACTCCACACCGGCGACCGCCACAACAAGGTCTACGGCACCGGCCGCCTGCTGCTGAACCTCTCCTACGGCAGCCGTGCCACCGCCCGCGCCGCCGAAGCCGCGCTGCACACGGCCGTACGGGAGGGGATCGACGCCTTCCGGGCCTCGGCCGCCGCCGAACCCACCCTCGCCCGGACCGTCGAGGACGCCGCCGCGCTCACCTCCGTCCGCTGGCACAAACGCGCTCTGCCGGCCCTGGACAGCCGCGCCACCTGGGCCGACGAGCTGCTGACGGAGGACGCCGGACTCACCCGCTGGCCGGACACCGAACCGGCCTTCACCTGCGACGCCATCTGGATGGCCGACCTCCCCGACACCTGCACCGCCGTCCTCGGCCCCGGCGACCTCGGCGCCAACCACGCCCACGCCGACGGGGAGTTCGCCGACCTCGCCGACCTCGACCGCTACGCCGAGGAGGTCGCCCGTGTCCTGACCGCCTTCGCCGCCCGGCGGCGCGCCCACCCCAGCGCGCCCCGCTGACCCCGTCCCACCCCCACACCGAGAGGACCCCCATGCCCCCGACCCCCGCCGCACCGGCCACCGGCCGCGCCCCGGACACCACCGAGGACCGCGCCGACGCGATCCGCGTCCCGTACGGCCCGCTGCTCACCTTCGCCACCGATGTGCTGCGCGCCCGGGGCCTGCCCGGCGGACGCGCCGCCACCGCGGCCCGGGCCCTGTGCCACGGCGACCTCACCGGCTTCACCACCCACGGCCTGACCAACCTCGCCCGGCTCTACCTCCCGCTCCTCGACTCCGGGCGCTGCGATCCGCACGCCGAACCGGAGATCGTCACCGACACCGGCGCCGCCGTCCTGCTCGACGCACACCGCGGCCTCGGGCTGTGGGCCGCCGCCGAGGCGATGGACCTCGCGGCCGCACGCGCCCGTACCCATGGCATCGGGATGGTGTCGGTCCGCGGCGGCACCCACTTCGGCTGCGCCGGATTCCATGCGCTGCGCGCCGTCGAGCACGGCATGATCGGCCTGGCCACCGCCAACTGCGGCCACCAGCGCCTCGTCCCGCCGCCCGGCGGCGCCGCCCCGATGCTCGGCACCAACCCGCTCGCGCTCGCCGCCCCGGCCGGCGACCATCCGCCGTTCACCCTCGACATGAGCACCACCGTCGTCCCCACCGGCCGGATCCGCGCGGCCGCCCGGGCCGGGGAAACGATCCCGCCGGGCTGGCTCGCCGGCGCCGACGGCGCCCCCGTCACCGACCCCGCGGCGTACGACCGCGGTGAGGCCCAGCTGCAGTGGCTGGGCGGCGACCCGGAGCACGGCGCCCACAAGGGCTTCGGGCTCGGGCTGCTGGTCGAGGTGTTGTCCGCGCTGGTCTCCGGCTCCGGGGTGGGGCCGCAGCCCGCCGCCGGGAAGGTGCCGACCGCCCGGCCCGACGACGACGTCGGCTACTTCCTGCTCGCCGTCGCCCCGGCCGCGCTGCGCTCCCCGGCCGACGTCGCCACCACCGCCACCGGCCTCTTCGGCGCCCTGCTGGCCTGCCCGCCGCACGATCCCGGTGACCCGGTCCGCTACCCGGGCTGGCACGAACAGCGCCGCACCCGCGCACGCACCGCCCACGGCGTCCCGCTGGCCCCCGCGCTCCACGCCGAACTCCGCGCCGTCGCGGACGCCGCCGGTCTCTCCTTCCCCGACACCGTCCCCGCCGGAGGCGCCGTATGACACCCCTGCGCATCGGCATCATCGGCCTCGGCGTCATCTCCCGCTTCTACCTCGCCGCCCTCGACCGCTCCCCGGAGGCGGAGCTCGTCGCGGTCTGCGACCCGGACACCGCCACCCACCGCGGTCTGCCGCCGCAGATCGCCCGCCACACCGACCACCGGGAGTTGTTGGCCACCGCCGACGTGGCCGCCGTCGTCGTCAACGTCCCCAACGACCTGCACTTCCCCGTCTGCCGCGACGCGCTCGCCGCCGGGCGTTCCGTCTGCGTGGAGAAGCCGCTCGCCAACGGCGTCGAGGACGCCCGGCACCTGGTCACCCTGGCGCGGGAGCGGGGCGCCGTGCTCTTCACCTCCTTCCACCGCCGCTACAACACCGAGGTCCTCGCACTCCGCGACCGGTTGCCCCGCGGTGTGCCGGTCGCCTCGCTGACGGTGCGGTACGAGGAGCTGATCGAGGAGCACGCCGGGCGGGACCGCTGGTATCTCGACCCGGCGCGCTGCGGCGGCGGCTGCCTCGCCGACAACGGGCCCAACGCCCTCGACGTCGCCCGCCTCCTCCTCGGCGACGTCCACGTCACCGGCGCCGACCTGCGCCTCGACGCCCACGGCGTGGACCGCTCGGCGCAGATCCTGCTGGAGACGCCCGCCGGTACCGCCGTCCGGATCGTGCTGGACTGGTCGTACCCGGGGGAGCGGAAGACCGTCGAGGTGCGGCTCGCGGACGGCCGCACCGACCACGCCGACATGCTCGCCGGACACCCGGAGTTCAAGGGCTCGCTCTGGCACGAGTACGAGGGGGTGCTGCGGGAGTTCTCCCGGTCCGTCCGCGCCGGGGCGAGCGGCGGCCCGACGGCGCCGGACGGCCTGGTCACGGCGGAACTCGTCGCCGACGCCTACGCCCGCGGCGCCCGGCAGGAGGCCCGGTCATGAACCCGGCGGAGGACGGCGGCAAGCGGCCGGTGCACGGACGGTTGGTGAAGGTCCTCACGCACCGGCGTGACGACCGCGGGATGACCCTGGAACCGTTCGCCTCCCGCTGTGTGCGGGCCGGCGAGGTCCATGAGTTGGTCACCACGGACCACACCGGGACCGCGGCGGAGGGGCCGGTGGACCGGGTGGGGTTCCTGGGCTTCGTGGAACTGGAGTGTGGCGGGGTCCTCGACCGCGGCGACACGGTCTGGGCCGGCGGCCGCCGCGTCGGCACCGTCCTCGGCTTCGACGCCTGCCACTTCCCCAACCACTACAACATCCTGCTCACCGTGCCGGCCCCGTGCACCGGCCCCGAGCTGGGGCTCGCGCCGGAGACGGAGATCCGCTTCACGCAGTGACGGGGCGGGCGGCGCGCGGCCGGCAGGCGTCCCGCGCACCGCCCGCGGCAGCGGTCTGGGCGCGCGCCGTACGGTCTGCCACAGTGGGGCGCCATGACGGCGACGGATGCGACCGATGCGACGGGCGCGGCGGTGGACGAGGCCGAGGCGCTGGCGGCGGACGCCCTGCGCTGGTTGCTCGACAGCGCACGGGAGACCGGGGACAGCGCCCTGGCCTGGACCGCCACACCCTCCGGGGACGAGACCGACCCCACCTTCTACTTCGGGACGGCAGGCGTCATCGCCGTACTCCTGGAGGCATGGCGGCACTTCGGCGACGACCGGTACGGCGACGCCGCGGTGCGCGCCGCCCGCAGCGTGTCGGCCGCCGTCGAACATCAGGAGAACGCCTCCCTGTACTTCGGCCTGACCGGTATGGCGCTCGTCCTCCGGGCGGTCCACGACGAGCTCGGCACCCCGGCCGGTGCCGCGGTGCGCGCCCTGGACCTGGTGCCACGGCCCGTCCGGTGACGCCCAGGTCTTCCGGCTGCTCGGGGACGTCCTCGACGATTCCCGGTGGCAGGCGCTCGCCGACCGGTGCTGGTCCACCGTCACCCGGTCCGGTCTGCCGCGTCGGCTGCGGCCCGGGTTCTGGGACAACAGCGGGCGGTGCTGCGGCACGGCCGGGGTGCTGGCGCTCGCCTGCGACCGCCTCGTCGAGCGGGACGACCGCCCCGGCTTCGCCCACCGCCTCGTCGCGGACCTCCTCTCCCGCGCGACCCGCGACTCCCGCGGAGTGCGCTGGTGCCACGTCGAACACCGGGCCACCCCGAGCCTCCTCGCACCGCACACCGGCTGGGGATCGGGCAGCGCCGGGATCGTGCGCGAGCTGCTCCGCCATGTGCGGATACGGCGCGGAGGCGACCCCACGTACGCGGTCGCCTGGCCGGACCAGTCACCGCCGGTACGGACCGCGCCGAGGGACGTGGGGTAGCTCCCGCCCGGCGGCCTCAGTCCACCTCCGGCAGCCCGTACTCGCCCATCGCGTCCGTCAGCCAGTGCGCCAGATGTTCGGCGAACGAGGAGCGGGGCAGCAGGCGGTAGGTGCCGGCGGCGGGGTGCCACAGGACGAGGGGGACCTGGCCGACGGCGGTGGTGACGGCCCGTCCCGGCGGGAAGGCACGCGGATGGAGATCCGGCGCGCACCCCTTCTCCAGGACGTCGCGGGCCGACGGGCCGCGCAGCTCCAGGACGGTGCGCTGGGCGGAGACGTCCACGACCTGGCCCGGCGCGTCGCCCAGCGCCCCGTCCAGGGCGGCGAGCGGCGCCGGTGAGCCGTCCTCCGCGACCAGCAGCCATTCGTCCGGCCCCAGCCAGAGCGCGGTGCCGTGGTCGGTGCCGGCCGTCTCCCCGCACCGGGTGGGCAGCGGCGCGCCCAGCGCCTTCGCCAGCCGGGCGCCGGCCGGGCCGCCCGGGGCGGCGCGCAGCGCGGTCATCGTGCGGCAGGGCAGTTCGGTCAGGGCCACCGCGCGCGGTCCGGTGACGGTGGCGGCGCGCAGCGCGCCGGAGAGGTGGGCCAGCGGGCCGCGGCGCAGCGCGGCGGGGCCCGGTGCGGTCGGATCAGCCATCACGCCTGGTCCCTTCGGGGTCGTAGAGGACGGGGGAGGACACCACCACGGGCACCGGGGTGCCGTCGACGACGGCGACGACCTCGTCACCGATCCGGTCGCGCCCGCCGGTGAGCAGCGCCAGCGCGAAGGGGTGCCCGAGCGCCGGGCTGCGGTAGCCCGAGGTGATGTGGCCGAGCATCGGCACCGGCCCGTCCTGCGGGGTCAGCGGCACGCCCCGGTCGACGATCTGGGTGCCCTCCGGCAGCAGGGTGCGGCGGTCGGCGGGGATCAGGGCGACGAGGTGCCGGCGGTCCGCGCGGGCGGTGTCCGGGCGCGACAGCGACCGTTTGCCGATGAAGTCCTTGTGGCGGGAGACCACCCACTCCATCCCGGCGTCCAGCGGGGTGACGGTGCCGTCGGTGTCCTGGCCGACGATGAGGAACCCCTTCTCGGCGCGGAGCACATGCATCGTCTCCGTGCCGTACGGGGTGATGCCCTCGGGGCGGCCCGCCTCCTCGACCTGGTCCCAGACGGCCTGCCCATACCACGCGGACACATTGATCTCGTAGGCGAGTTCGCCGGAGAAGGAGATCCGGCAGATCCGTGCGGGGACGCCGGAGGCGAGGACGGTTTCGCGGACCGCCATGAAGGGGAACCCCTCCCGGCTGACGTCGAGTCCGGGCGCGAGGCGGGTGACGACGTCGCGGGAGCGCGGGCCGACGACGGCGACGGTGGCCCACTGTTCGGTGACGGAGGTGCAGACCACGTCCAGCTCCGGCCACTCGGTCTGGAGCCATTCCTCCAGCCGGTCGAGGACGGCGGCGGCATTGCCGGTGGTCGTCGTCATGAAGTACCGGTCGTCGGCGAGGCGCAGGGTGACACCGTCGTCGACGATCATGCCGTCCTCCCCGCACATCACGCCGTAGCGCGCGAGACCGGGGCGGAGCTTCTTGAAGCCGTTGGTGTAGACGCGGTTGAGGAACTCCCCGGCGTCCGCGCCGCGGATTTCGATCTTGCCGAGCGTGGAGGCGTCCATGAAGGCGACGCCCTCCCGCGCAGCCCGGCACTCCCGAGCCACCGCCGCGGCCATGTCCTCACCGGGCAGCGGGTAGTAGCGGGGCCGCTTCCACTGCCCGACGTCCTCGAAGACCGCGCCGCGCGCCACATGGCCCTCGTGCATCGCGGTGCGGCGCACGGGGTCGAGGAGCGCGCCGGTCTCCCGCCCGGCCAGCGCGGCGAACGCGACCGGGGTGTACGGCGCCCGGTAGGTGGTGGTGCCCAGCGCCCCGGGCGAGTCCGCGCCCTGGAGCGTGGCGAGCACGCCGAGCGCGTTGACGCCGGCGGTGCGGCCCTGGTCGTGGCCGGTGCCCAGCGTGGTGTACCGCTTGATGTGCTCGGCGCCGCGCATCCCGGTGCCCGCCGCGCGGTGCAGATCGGCGACGGTCACGTCCCGCTGGAGGTCGACGAAGTGGGTGTCCCAGGCGGCCGGGTCGTCGCCGTCACCGGGTACCAGCCACAGTGGCCGGACGGGCGCCGGTGTCTGCGGCCGGTGCGGGGGCGGGACGGCGGCCGTGAGCCCCGCGGCGGACGCGGCCAGCGCCCCGGCCCGGGCCCCCTCGGCGAGGCAGCCGGCGGTGTCGTACGTACCGCGCACCGCCCCGGCCAGGTGTTGCCCGTCCACCGCCGCACCGGGGACGAACGCGGCGCGGCCGGTGTCCCAGCGCAGGGCGCCCCGGCGCTGGCTGTGCAGGTGCACAACCGGGCTCCAGCCGCCCGAGACGGCCAGCAGATCGCAGGTCAGCGCGGTGCCGGGGCCTGCGGGCCGGCCCGCCGCGTCCAGCGGGCGGACGGTGACCCCGTCGATCCGGTCGGTACCCGACGTGGCGGTCACGGCGCTGCCGGTGAGCACCGGCACCCCGGTACGGTCATGGAACTCCCGGGCGGTGGCGGTGAGTTCGGTCCGGGAGTCGGCGACGGCGGCGATCGCGCAGCCCGCCGCGACCAGGTCCGTGGCGGTGGCGTACGCGCTGTCGCCGGTGGTCGCGACCACGGCGCGGCGGCCGGGCAGCACCCCGTGGTGGTGGAGGTAGGTGCGCACCGCGTGGGCGAGCATCACGCCCGGGCGGTCGTTGTCGGCGAAGACCAGCGGACGTTCGTGTGCGCCGGTCGCCAGGACCACCTGACGCGCCCGGATGTGCCACAGCCGCTGCCGGGAGATGCCGGCGGGCGCGGCGGCCCCGAGGTGGTCGGTGCGCCGCTGGAGCGCCAGCACGTAGTTGCCGTCGTACGCGCCGAAGGCACAGGTGCGGGTCAGCACCCGGACCTCCGGTTCCGCGTCCAGCGCCGCGCGGGTGGCGGTGGCCCAGGTCAGGGCGGCAGCCTCCGGGCCGTCGCCGGGCGCGGTGGCGAGCAGGGCGCCGCCGGTGTCCGGGCGGTCCTCGATCAGCAGCACCCGAGCCCCGGCCCGGCCCGCGGCGGCCGCCGCGGCGAGTCCGGCCGGACCCGCGCCGACGACCAGCACATCGGTGTGCACGTACTTCTTGTCGTAGACCGCGGGGTCCGGCGTGGGGTCGAGGCGGCCGCGTCCGGCGAGGGTGGTGGCGCGCAGCCCGTCGTACAGCTCGACGGTGGTGGCGGGCAGCATGCTCTCCGCGCAGGGGCCCTCGATCCGCAGGAGGGTGCCGGGGTCCTCGACGCCGGCGCCCACGATGCCGCGTGGCCGGCCGCGGTGGAGGGACGGCGCGGTGGCGGTGAGGCCGTGGGCGAGCAGCGCGGAGGCCACCGTGTCGCCCGGGTGGCCGGTCAGCTCCCGGCCGTCGAGGGTGAAACGGTAGGTGGTGGTGCGGTCGATCCGGCCGCCGTGCGGCAGCCGGGCGGGCCGGTCGGTCATCGGCTCTCTCCGTCCGGTCGGGGCCCGGCGAGGCCGGGCCGTGGTGCGTCGGGGCGGTAGGTGGCGTGCACCGCGTAGGTGACGGTGTCCCGTACGGCGTGGAACCAGCGGCGGCAGCCGAGGCTGTGCACCCACCGCTCGGCGAACGGCCCCGCGGGGTTGTCGCGGAAGAAGAGGTACGCGGCCCATGCCGCGTCGTCGAGCGCCGCCGGGTCGGCGGGCCGGGCCACATGGGCCTGGCCGCCGTAGTGGAACTCGGTCTCGTCGCGCGGCCCGCACCACGGGCAGGTCAGCTGGAGCACGGGGTCTCCTCTCAGTGGGCCACGGCGGCGGCGCCGTGTTCGTCGATGAGGGCGCCGGTGGTGAACCGGTCGAGGGAGAACGGCGCGTTCAGCGGGTGCGGCGCACCGGTCGCCAGGGTGTGGGCGAAGGCCCACCCCGCGGCGGGGGTGGCCTTGAAACCGCCGGTGCCCCAGCCGCAGTTGACGAAGAGGTTCTCCAGCGGGGTGGCGCCGATGACGGGGGAGGCGTCGGGGGTGACGTCCACGATCCCGCCCCAGGTGCGCAGGACATGCGCGCGGGCGAAGACCGGGAACAGCTCGACGGCGGCGGCCATCTGCCGCTCGATGATGTGGAACGCGCCGCGCTGCCCGTAGCCGTTGTACCCGTCGACCCCGGCGCCCAGCACCAGTTCGCCCTTGTGCGCCTGGGAGACGTAGACGTGCACATGGTTGGACATCACGACCGTGGGGTGGACCGGTTCGTGGAGTTCGGAGACGAGCGCCTGGAGCGGATGGGACTGCACCGGCAGCCGGAACCCGGCCCGTTCGGCGAGGACGCTGCTGTGCCCGGCGACGGTCAGCCCCACCCGCCCGGCGTGGATCCGGCCGCGGTTGGTCTCCACACCGGTGACCCGCCCGCCGTCGGTGACGAAGCCGGTGACCTCGCACCCCTGGATCAGGTCGATGCCGTACGCGTCCGCGCTGCGGGCCAGCGCCCAGGCGACGTGGTCGTGCTTGGCGATCCCGGCGCGCGGCTGGTAGGTGGCGCCGAGTACGGGATAGCGGCTGTGTGGCGAGGTGTTGAGGATCGGGCAGACCTCGGCGATCTCGTCGGGCTCCAGCCAGTGCGAGTCGACGCCGTTGAGCCGGTTGGCGCCCACCCGGCGCGCGGAGTCGCGGACGTCCTGGAGGGTGTGCGCGAGGTTGAGGACGCCGCGTTGGCTGAACATCACGTCGTAGTCCAGCTCGGCGGGGAGCGTCTCCCAGAGCTTCAGCGCGTACTCGTAGAGGGCGGTCGTCTCGTCCCAGAGGTAGTTGGACCGGATGATCGTGGTGTTCCGTGCCATGTTGCCGCCGCCCAGCCAGCCCTTCTCCAGGACGGCGACGTCCGTGATGCCGTGCACGGACGCGAGGTAGTGCGCGGTGGCCAGCCCGTGCCCGCCGCCGCCGACGATCACGACGTCGTACGAGGAACGGGGCTCAGGGGTGCGCCACAGGTGCGCGGGGTGTTCCGGAAGGGGGGTGCTCATCCGGCGGTTCCCTTCGATTCGCGGGGGCGGGCGGCGGCGTCACAGGGCCGGGATCCCGCCGTACCGCGCGCCTGCGCTGCCCGGCCGGACCCTTCTGACCTGCACACCTTCCTGAAATTCAGCTGACAACCAACTGATATATCAGTAGCTTGCGGTAACGTAGGGGACCGATCGGGAGCCAGTCAAGGGGGCCGGATGGAGCAGCACCGGGTGGCGGAGTCACTCCTCGACGCGGGGGAGCCCTCGCTCGCCGAACGCGCCTACCGTGCCCTCCGCGACCGGCTGATCATGCTGGAGATCCGCCCCGGCGCCCCCATCAGCGAGGACCAGCTCGCCCAGTCCCTCGGCGTCGGCCGCACCCCCGTCCGTGAGGCCCTCAAGCGCCTCCAGTACGAGCGGTTGATCGCCGTCTACCCGCGGCGCGGCACCTTCGCCACCGAGGTCAACATCACCGACCTCGCCCATATCTCCGAGGTGCGGCGGGAGCTGGAACCGATGGCGGCGGGACAGGCGGCCCGCCGCGCCACCGACGCCCACCGCGCCGCGCTCACCGCCCTCATGGACGACCTGGAGGGCGCCCCGGCCGCGCCCCGCACCCCCGGCGCGCTGATGCACCTCGACCTCCAGGCCCACCGCGCGGTCTACGCCGCCACCCGTAACCCGTATCTGGAAGACACCCTGGTCCACTACGACAACCTCGCCACCCGGGTGTGGTGCCTCTTCGTCGACCGGTTGCCCGGTATGGCCGGACACATCGGGGAGCACGGACCGCTGCTGCGCGCGGTGGTCGCCGGCGACGCGGAGAAGGCCGCGGCTCTCGCCGCGGCCCATGTCGAGGGGTTCGAACGCGCCATCCGCGCCGCGCTCTGACCGGCCGCGACGGCGGCGCGCTCAGGTCTCGTCGGCCGTGGGGATGCGGCCGGGCGGCTCCGGTTCGGCCGCGATGCGGCGCAGAAAGTCGCCGATGAGGAACTTGTAGACCGCTCCGCCGAGCAGACCGCCGCAGAGCGGCGCGACGATCGGCACCCAGAAGTAGAGGTTGCCCCACTGGTCCCGCCAGGCGCTGCGGTACCCGGTGAGGAAGCTGGCCAGGCGCGGCCCGAAGTCGCGCGCCGGGTTGATGGCGTACCCGGCGTTCGTCCCGAACGCCATCCCGATCGCGACGACCACCAGGCCGATGAGGAACGGCGCCAGGTTCGCGCCGGGCGGCGTGTTCAGCAGATCGGTGAGGGCGAAGATCAGGATCAGCAGGATGGCGGTGCCGATGATCTGGTCCCGGAACGCGCCCCACTCGTGGACCCCGGCCGCCGTGGAGCCGTTCCCCGGCAGCGTGGAGAAGATCGTCTGCGTCTTGATGCCGTGCGTCGGGTCGGCCCGCGCGATGACCTCGGTGTAGTTCCACCGCACCAGCAGCGCGGCGCAGAACGCGCCCACCGTCTGGGCCAGCGCGTACGGCACCACCTTCGCCCACGAGAAGCCCTTGAACGCGGCGAGCGCCACCGTCACCGCCGGGTTGAGGTGGGCGCCGGTCATCCGCGCCGCCACGTAGGCGCCGAGCGTGACGCCCAGACCCCAGGCCCAGGCGATGCTGTCGTGCCCGCCGAGCCCGCCCTTGGGATCGGTCAGCGCGCCACCGGCGTTGACCTGGGCCACCACACCGCAGCCGAAGAGGATGAGGATCATCGTGCCGAGGAACTCCGCGAAGAGTTCATGGAGCAGCTTGGGTGTGCGAGGCGGTGCGCTCATGTCGGCGTCTCCCCGGCGTTCGGCGGTCACGCCCCGCCGGAGTGGAACGGGACGTCGCACGATCGTCATCAGCCTCCGGCCCCCCGCGCCACCCGGCCCGCCGCCGACCGCCCGGTTGATGGCCCGGTCGGGTGACGCGCTGCTCCGTCCGGGCACGACGGGGCGCGGCGCGACGAGGCGCATCCGGGGCGGGCGGCCCGGAAACGCGGTGGTGGGGCGCGGCCACCGGGACCACGCCCCACCACCAGAGGGCTCACATCAGCCGTTCCCGCAGGTCAGCCGCGTTCCGCCGACCGGCGCCGCCGTGCGAACGCCACCGCGCCGGCGCCCGCCACGACCAGCGTCGCCGCGCCCGCCGCGAGATACGGCGTGTTGTCGGCGCCGGTGTGCGCCAGCGACCCGCCGGTGACGCCCGCGGGCGCCGGGTGGTTGGGCGTCGGCTGCTGCGGCGTCGCCGGGGTGGTGGGCACCGACGGGGACGGCGACGGGCTGGGCACCGCGTTGTCCCACACCGTCACGGTCTGCCGCTCCCCGGACACCGCCTCGATCTTCTGCGGCTCCTTGTCGAGCTGGTACCCCTCGGGCGCCTCCGTCTCGACGACCCAGTACGTCCCGGCGGGCAGCTCGACCGCCTCGGACCGGCCGTCCTTCCCGGTGGTGACGGTGGTGACCACCGCACCCGGCGCGCCCTTGTCGTCCGCCCGGATCTCGTACGTCGCCGGGGAGGTGACCGCCTCGCCCGTGGCGCGGTCCTTCTTCACCGTGATGACGACCGCGGGCGGCTGGAAGCGGATCTCGCCGGACGCCTTGAGCGGCTTGCGCTCGGCCACGAAGTACACCAGCCGCTGCATCGGCTTGCCGTGCACGGTGCGGTCGGTGTGCCAGAACGTCGGCGAGTTCACCGACACCTCCGCACCGAACGCGGCGCCCGCGTCCGTGCCCGGCTTGTCCGGGGTGAAGCGGAAGACCGCCTTGCCCTGTGCGTCGGTGGTGCCCACCGTGCCGGGCTGCGCCGGACGGGCGACGTTGGTCAGCTCCGTGGTGTTCACCGCGACGCCCTCGGCGGGCTTCTTCCCCTGGGCGACCTTGACGGTCAGCTCCTTCTCCTGCGGGGTGCGCTCGAAGGGGTAGGTCTTGCCGGACCCCTCGACGCTCAGCGTGTACGGCGCCGAGTCGACCGTCAGGATCTCCTTGCGCAACCGGTTGAACTGGTCGACGACCGGTGCCGTGTCCACCTTCGCGTCGCCGCCGTAGCCCGCCACCGCGCCCTTCGGCATGCCCTTGTCCAGCCACCGCTGCCAGGGGATCTTCTCGCCGTTGTAGCCGCTCTCGTCGATGCCGTCGTGGGCGGCCAGCGCCCAGGTGACCAGCGCGGCGGCGGCCGAGGTGTTACGGCCCTCGACGGTGTCCGGCAGCTTGCCGTACCGCGAGGCCAGCTCCGCCAGCCGCGCCTTGGTGTCCTCGGACAGCTGCTTGGGCGCACCGGTGCGGGTGTAGCCGTTGTCCTTGCCGTCCGGGCCGTAGAGCGCCAGGTCCAGGCAGAGGGCGTGACTGCCGTCGTCCAGGACGTGGGTGCCGGTCCACATCGCGGTGTGCTTGCCGGTCCGCAGATGCCAGCCGACGGCCCGGCCCTCGTGTCCCTCCCGGTCGGCGGCCGACGCCGCGGACGCCGGGAGCGCGGCGCCCACCACCCCCACCACCACGGACACCGCGCCCATGGCCGAAAGTCTCTTCATCCGAGCTGTACGCATGAAAGTCGAGCCCCCTCGAAATTCGGGCCGCCCGCCCGTCGGGCGGCGCGGCCCCTCCCGCCCGCGCGGCCGCAGCACGGACCGGCGGCGGCCGGCTGGTCCCGGCCCCGCCCCGGCTGCGGCGCGGACTGCCTCAGAAAAGTACCGCCATCGCGGTCATGTCAAAGGAACTTGGCACAATCAAGCCCATCCCGACCATGGCGGGCACAAAGCCGCAGCCCGTCCCGCCCGGCCCGGCCCACCCCGCCGAGCTGCGGACCTTCGGCTGCGCACCGCGCCGGGGCCGCCCGGGCCGCCGCCGCGGCCACCCGCGGGCCGCGGCGCTCTCCGCGATCGATGGCCAAAACCCGCCCGCGGCACGGGAGATGTGGCGCGGCCGCCACTGGGCGGGCGGGCTTCCGGGGCCCGGTCCGTACTCCGGCGGGGGCGCTCCGCACCGGTCAGTGCGGCGCGGTGCGGTGTCCGAAGAGGTGGTGGCGGTGGCGCGGTTCGCCGGGGGCCGCCGGACGGTCGTGGCGCTCGGCCCGCGCCCGGCGCGAGGAGCGGCCCGCCCCGGCCACCAGCAGCCCGAGGCCGAGTACGGCCACCCCGCCGACGATCACCCCGAAGAGGAACAGGGCGCCCGCGGAGCCCGTCAGGTGGTAGCCGAACACCTTGAACGCCATGAGGAGTTCGTGTCCGGCGCCGACGTTGCCGACCACCGCGGCGACGCCGACGACGATCGCGGCGATCAGAAGGACGAGTCCGAGGATGACGAACATGAGGTGCTCCGATGCTGCGTTCCGCGTGCGTCCCGGGCGCCCGGCCGTCGCCTACCAGTAGTGGCGCCGCGGCTTGCCGACGGCCCGTCGCCGGATTTCGGCCACGTGCAGTGCGGCCCCGAGGACGGACAGGCCGGCGCCGACGGCCCAGAGCGCCGTGATGCCGGTCACCAGGCCGAGCACCAGCAGGGTCAGACCGAGAACGCTCACGACGACCTCCCGGTGCTCGTACCGGGGCATGCCCGTGCCTGAGTGGTACCCGGCCGCAATACCGACAAACTGGGAGGAAGTAGGGAAATGGGCAAGGTTGACCGGGCCGCACGCGGCGCCCGGCCCGCCGCACTCCGGTCGCCGGTCCCTCACCCCGCGGGCGGTGCCTCGGGACTCCCGTCCGCCGTGGCGCCGCCGCCCGGCGCCGCCGTGTCCGGTGCGGCATCCCCGCCCGGCGTGGTGCGGAACGCCGGACGGTCGTTCTCGATCTCCACCCGGATCCGGTCGCCGGAGGAGAGCGCCCCGTCGAGCACCAGCCGGGAGAGCGCGTTGTCGATCTCCCGCTGGATGGTCCGCCGCAACGGCCGCGCCCCGTACTCCGGGCGGTGCCCGCGCCGGGTCAGCCAGTCGACCGCCTCCGGGGAGAACTCGATGGCCATGTCCTGCGCCCGCATCCGGCGGCTCGTGGCATCCAGCAGCAGCGCGGTGATCTCCCGCAGCTGTGCGTCGGTGAGCTGGCGGAACACGATGATCTCGTCGAGCCGGTTCAGGAACTCCGGCCGGAAGTGCGTGCGCAGCGCCGCCATCGCCCGCTCCCGCGCCCCGTCGTCGCCGTCCCCGCCCGACAGGCCGAAACCGAGCGTGCCCCGGCCGCCGCTGAGCGCCTCCGACCCCAGATTGCTGGTCATCACGATGACGGTGTTCTTGAAGTCGACGGTCCGGCCCTGCGCATCGGTGAGATGCCCGTCGTCCAGCACCTGCAACAGCATGTTGAAGACATCGGGGTGCGCCTTCTCCACCTCGTCCAGCAGTACCAGCGCGTACGGATGGCGGCGCACCGCCTCCGTCAGCTGCCCCGCGTCCTCGTGGCCGACGTACCCGGGCGGCGCCCCGACCAGCCGGCTCACCGTGTGCCGCTCCTGGTACTCGCTCATGTCGAGCCGCACCATCCGGTCCTCGCTGCCGAACAGCGCCTCCGCCAGCGCCCGCGCCAGCTCCGTCTTGCCCACGCCCGTCGGCCCCAGGAACAGGAAACTGCCGATCGGCCGCTGCGGATCGGCCAGCCCCGCGCGCGAGCGCAGCACCGCCTCCGCCACCGCACCCACCGCGTCGTCCTGCCCGATCACCCGCGCGCGCAGCCGCTCCTCCAGGCCCAGCAGCCGCTGGCGCTCCTCCTCGGTGAGATTGCTGACCGGGATGCCGGTCTGCCGCGAGATGATCTCGGCGATGTCGGCCGCGGTGACCTCCACGATCCGGTCGTCGCCCGGTGACGGGGAGGTGCCCGCCCCGATCTGCTCGGTGAGCGCCACGATCCGGTCCCGCAGCTCGGTGGCGCGCTCGTACTGCTCCGCCGCCACCGCCTGGTCCTTGTCCCGCGTCAGCTGCTCGACCTCCCGCTCCATCCCCCGTACGCCCGCCGCCTTGGTGCCCGACCGCAGCCGGACCCGGGCGCCCGCCTGGTCGATCAGATCGATCGCCTTGTCCGGCAGGAACCGGTCGGTGAGATACCGGTCGGACAGCTCCACCGCCGCCAGCAGCGCCTCGTCGGTGTACCGCACCTGGTGGTGCGCCTCGTAGCGGTCCTGGAGCCCCCGCAGGATCTCCACCGCGTCCGCCACGTCCGGCTCCGGCACCAGCAGCGGCTGGAAGCGGCGGGCCAGCGCGGCGTCCTTCTCGATGTACCGCCGGTACTCCTCCAGCGTGGTGGCGCCGATGACGTGCAGCTCACCGCGGGCCAGCGCCGGTTTGAGGATGTTGCTCGCATCCATGCTGCCGCCCTCCGAACCACCGCCCGCGCCCACCACGGTGTGCAGCTCGTCGATGAAGACGATCAACGAGTCGGAGTGCGCCCGCACCTCCTCGATGATGGCGTTCAGCCGTTCCTCGAAGTCGCCGCGGAAGCGCGTCCCGGCGACCACGCCCGTCATGTCGAGCGACACCACCCGCCGCCCCGCCAGCGTCTCCGGAACGTCGCCGTCGGCCATCCGCTGCGCCAGCCCCTCCACGATCGCGGTCTTGCCCACGCCCGCGTCGCCGACCAGCACCGGATTGTTCTTGCCGCGCCGCGACAGCACCTCGACGGTCTGCTCGATCTCCGCCTCGCGCCCGATCACCGGATCGATCCGCCCGGCGCGCGCCAGGTCCGTCAGATCGCGGCTGTACTTGTCCAGCGTCGGCGTCTCGTGCCGTGGCGCGGCGCCCGGCTCCGGCGGGGGCGGCGGGTGGGACGGCGCCGCGCCCCGCTCGGCGGCGTGCTGCGCCTCGATCCGGAAGACGTTCAGGATCCGCCCGGCCGCCGAGTCCGGATTGGCCGCCAGCGCCTCCAGTACGTGCTCCGGCCCGATGTACGACGCGCCGCTGCCCAGCGCCATGTCGTGCGCGCCCAGCAGCGCCCGCTTGACCGCCGGGGTCACCGCCACCCGGGACTGCTGCGGCCCCGTCCCCGCGCTGCGGTCGATGTCCGCGGCGAGCGCATCGGGGTCCGCGCCGGACTGCCGTACCAGGCTGCGGGTCGGCTCCGCGGTGAGCGCGGCCCGCAGCAGATGCTCGGTGCCCAGCTCCGCGCTGCCGTGATCGGCGGCGTAGGTCGCCGCGGAGGTCACCAGGTCGCGGGCGCCGGCGCTCATCAGCCGGGCGATGTCCGCCTGCATCGGTGCCCGGCTGGAGCCGCCCGAACGGCCGAAGACGCGTCCCAGGAAGTCGCCGAACGGGTCCGGTTCGAAGCCCTCCGGGCCCATGAATCCGTCGCTCATCTGTGTCCGTTCCGCTGTCACGGTGCCGCGACATGCTGCCTGTCGGATCCGATACCGGCCACCGCGGGCGCGCACACGCCGGACGGCGGCCCCTGCTTCAGGATCAGGGGGACCGCGGCGCTCCGCACGCGGACGGCGCACACCGCGCCCGGTCGCCTACGGACCGGCCGCCGGGAACCGGCCGCTCACCCCGTACCCCGCGCCAGCCGGGCGCCCCGCTCCAGCACCTCGGTGAGCATCGGCGCGGTCAGCCGCCCGGTGAAGGTGTTGCGGCGGCTCGGGTGGTAGCACCCCAGGACGTGCAGCGGGCCCCGGCCGCCCCCGCCGGGCAGCGTCACCAGCCCGCCGTGCCGGAACGCCGGCCGCGGCCGCGGCAGCCGCCACCCCGCGGCCGCCAGCACCGGCCACAGCGCCTGCCAGCCGAACGCCCCCAGCACCACCACCGCCCGCAACCCCGGCGCCAGCAGCGCCAGCTCCGCCGCCAGCCACGGGCGGCAGGTGTCGCGCTCGGCCGGGGTCGGCCGGTTCTCCGGCGGCGCGCAGTGCACCGGCGCCGTGATCCGTACGCCGTACAGCTCCAGCCCGTCCCCGCGGCCCGTCGCCGTCGGCTGCGAGGCGAGCCCCGCGGCGTACAACGCGGCGAACAGGAAGTCCCCGGCGTCGTCCCCGGTGAACATCCGCCCCGTACGGTTCCCGCCGTGCGCCGCCGGAGCCAGTCCCATCACCGCCAGCGAGGCGTCCGCCGGACCGAAACCCGGCACCGGCCGCGCCCAGTACTCCTCGTCCCGGAACGCCGCCCGCCGCACCACCGCGACCTCCTCGCGCCACGCCACCAGCCGCGGACAGGCCCGGCACCCGGTCACCGCCCCGTCCAGCTCCGCCACGCTCGTACAGCGCGCCGCCCGGTACGCCGGGAATCCCGCTTCGGCCTCGTCCATCCCCACACCGTAGGACCGCCGCCCGCCTCGCGGCGCGCCGCCGACCGGCGTGCACCGGAACGCGCCCGGTCGGGCGAGGCCGCCCGGACACTGAGCGCCGCGGCGACCGCACCGGGGAGCGGCCGGCCCGCCGCAGGGGCGTGAACCGGCCCTCGGGGGCGTGAGCCGGCCCCGCCGCGCCCGCCGGATCCGGCCGGTCGCCGCGCCCCGGTGTCCCGCCGCCACCCCCTACACTCGCCGGATGGCGAAGTATTTCGATGTGCATCCCGACAACCCGCAGCGCCGCACCCTCGGCACCGTCGCCGATCTGATCCGCTCCGACGGGCTCGTCGCGTATCCGACCGACTCCTGCTTCGCGCTGGGCTGCCGGATCGGCAGCCGGGACGGTATCGCCAGGATCCGGTCGATCCGTCAGCTCGACGAGCGGCACCACTTCACCCTCGTCTGCCGCGATTTCGCGCAGCTGGGCCAGCTCGTACAGATCGACAACGACGTCTTCCGCGCGCTCAAGGCGGCCACGCCCGGCAGCTACACCTTCATCCTCCCCGCCACCCGCGAGGTGCCGCGGCAGCTCCAGCACCCGAAGAAGAAGACGGTCGGCGTCCGCATCCCCGACCACACCGTCGCGCAGGCGCTCCTCGACGAGTTGGGCGAGCCGATCCTCTCCAGCACCCTGCTGCTGCCCGACGAGGAGGAGCCGCTGACCCAGGGCTGGGAGATCAAGGAGCGCCTCGACCACGTCGTCGACGCGGTCGTCGACTCCGGTGACTGCGGCACCGAACCGACCACCGTCATCGATTTCTCCGGCGGCACCCCGGAGATCGTCCGCCACGGCGCGGGCGACCCGGCCCGCTTCGCGTAACCCCGCCGGCCACCGCGCGGCGAACCTCTTTCCCGTGGCCGCCGGGCCACCACCGGCCGTGCCCGCCGTCTCGCCCCGGGACACCCGACGCTGCCTCTACGCTCGGCGCGTACGACCGCGCCCCGGCCGGCCCGGCGGGGTGTCCCGTCCTCACACCTCAGGGATGTCCGGCCATGCAGCACTCCGCCGTCACCGTGGACGCACCGCGCGCGGACGTCGCGGCGTGAGCGCGGCCCGGGCCCGGATCGACCCGTCCCTCGTCCGTGAGGTCATCCAGGTCTCGCTGCCGTTGATGTTCGGCATGGCCGGCAATTTGGTGATGATGCTGGTCGACCGCATCGCGCTGGCCCGCTACTCGGACGCCACCCTCATGGCGTCGGGGCCCGCCGTCTTCACCGGTATGACGCTCATCATGTGCGTCACCGGCATCGCCGGGATCACCCGCTCCTACGTCGCCCAGGCCCACGGCCGCGGCGACCGCGACGGGGCCGCCGACGAGGGCGCCGCGGGCGTCCTCCTCGCCGTCGGGCTGGCCGCGGCGCTGCTGCTCACCACCCCGCTGATCGTCCGCATCCCGCAGCTGAGCGACCGTCCGGCCGCGAGCACCGCGCTGGAATCGGTGTTCCTGGCCTGGTCGGTGCGGTTCGGCGCGGTGATGACCGTCAACACCGCGCTCGCGTCGTACTTCAACGGCACTCGCCGCACCCGTGTCCCGATGGCCGTCGGCCTCGTCGGACAGGCCGCCGGCGTGGTGCTGGACATCGGCCTGGTCTTCGGCGCCTTCGGCCTGCCCGAACTGGGCATGCGCGGCTCGGGCATCGCGACGTTCCTCGCCGTCACCGTGATGCTCGCCGGCTATCTGGTGTGCCTGCCGCGCACCTTCTTCGCGGGCTTCGCCCGGCTGGCGGCGGGCCGCGTCCGGACGCTCACCGCGCTGCTCGGCCGGCGGCTGCGCAAGGGCGCCCCGGCCGGCGGTTCCGGCGGGCTGGAGGAACTGGGCCACACCTCCGTCGTCTGGATCGCCGGCGTCCTCGGACCCGTCGCCCTCGCCGCCAACAACGTCGTGCTGTCCCTCAACTACGTGGCGGTCATCCCGCTGGTCGGCCTGGGCGTCGGCTGCTCCGTCCTGACCGGCAACGCCCTCGGCGACCACCGCCACGCCCGCATCCCGTCCCTGCTCCGCGCCACGTTCGCGGTCGGCGCGGCATACGTCCTGGTCATCGCCTGCTTCCAGGTGTTCCTGCCGACGCTGCTGCTGGCCCCGTTCGGCCTCGACGGCGCCGACGCGGCGACGACCGGCACCGCGGTCGCCGCGTCGCGGGTGGTGTGGATGTACGCGGTGGCGTTCCTGTTCTCGATGGTCGGCGGCGCCGTCCTGGAGAGTTTCGGCCTGACCCGCTTCGTCCTGCTCACCCGCATCGGCGTCGTCTGGGTACTGAGCATCCCCACCATCCTCGCCCTCGTGCTGACCCACCGCGGCAACTCCGGCGTCCTGACGCTGATCTGGGTCGTCTACGCCCTGTACGAAGGGGTGATGGGCGTCGTCTACCTCCGCCGCATCCGGCGCGCCGTGGCCACCGGTGAGAACCGCCTGGCCGACCCGGAGCGCGCCCCGCAGCCGTCCGGAGAGGGCGACGTCCAGCGCATCTGACGCGATGTCACCTGGGCGCTCGCTCCTGCCGCCGGGCCCCTGACGACAGCGAGGCGGCCGGCAGGTGCTCACAGCAGGCCCGGACAACTGTTCGCGGACCCGCACCGGTCGCCCGGACCGGCCGCGGGCGCGTGCGCGCAGGCGCGGCGGGGGAGCGCGGCGGGGGAGCGCCCCACCGCGTCGGCCTCACCCGCCGACCACCGGCCGCCCGTACGCCGCCTCGTGCGCGCCGCCCCGGAGCGCGGCGTCCCGCAGATGCTCCGGGCTGCTCCGCGGGCGCCGCTTGCGGACGAAATCGGCGCGCAGGGCGTGGTAGGGCGCGCCGGGGTCGAAGAAGGTGCGGCGCATCTGCGTCAGCTCCTCCGTACGGTAGGCGGAGAGCGGCTTGACGGCCTCGTCGCGCTCCCGCACCGCCTTCTTGGCCTCGATGCGCCGCTGGACCGGCGACGAGGTGGCGATCCGCGCGGCGAGGCGGGAGACCTCGGCGCCGAACTCCTCCGGTGCGCAGCGGACGATGCGGTCCACCAGGCCGAGGCCGAGCGCCTTCGCCGCCGTCACCGGCAGCGCGCGCCGCATCAGACGCGCCGCCTGACCGTGGCCGACCCGGCGGGGGAGGGTGTACGTCCAGTACTCGGAGCCGTACAGGCCCATCAGCCGGTAGTGCGGGTTGAGCAGGGCGCCGCTGCGGCACCAGACGTCGTCCGCCGCCAGCGCCAGCATCGCGCCGCCCGCCGCGGCGTTGCCGCCGAGCGCGGCGACGACCAGCCGGTCGGTGGTGGTCAGGACCGCCTCCACCAGGTCGTCCATGGCGGTGATGTTCGCCCAGGACTCCGCGGCCGGGTCGGCGGCCGCCTCGATCACGTGCAGATGGATGCCGTTGGAGAAGAAGTCCCGGCCGCCGCCGAGCACCAGGACGCGGGTCGGCCGGGAGCAGGCGAAGCGGTACGCCGCGAGCAGCCGCTCGCACCGGTCGGTGCTCATCGCGCCGCCGGGGAAGGAGAACCACAGGAAGCCGACCGGGCCGTCCTCCCGGTAGCGGATGTCCGTCCAGGTCCGCCGGCCCTCGGGGACCTGGAGCGGGGCGGGTACCTCCGGCACCGGCGGCAGCCGCTCGCCGAGCGCGCGGGCGGCCGGCAGTTTGACGGTGGCCGGGCCGCCCGGGCGCCGGCGGGGCCGCAGCTCGGGGATCCACACCGCACCGTCCACCGTCGCCCGGCAGATCGCGCCCGCCCGGGTGGCCAGGATCTCGCCCGGGCGGCCCCGCAGCGTGTCCTCGGCACAGCCGCCGTGCAGATACCACTCCGCGCCCCCGAGCGCGTCCAGCACACCCGGCTGCGAGTCCGCGGTCCGCAGCTTGCGCAGAACGGTACCGGTGGGGTCCGACGCCCAGTCGATCCGCCGCAGGCTCTGGTCGAAGTAGGGCCGGAGGTGCCCGGCACCGTCCTGACGCCGGGGCCGGTACGTGCCCGAGGCGAACCGCCGGACCGCGAGGAGCACCGCCTGTACGGCGGCGTCGCCGACCTCGCCCCGGTACAGCTCGCTCTTGCCGACGGGCGGCAGCACACAGGGCACGGAGGCCCACACGTCCCCGGCGTCCATCTCCGCTTCGGCCTGCAACACCGTCACGCCCCAGTCGCGGGCGCCCTCGTGGATCGCCCAGTCCAGCGACGACGGACCCCGGTCACCCACCGGGCCCGGGTGGACGACGAGACACGGATACGCGGACCAGACGTCCCGCGGGATCGCGGTGGTGAGCATCGGCGCGACGATCACCTCCGGTGCGTGCCGCCGCACGGCGTCCCGCAGGAACTCCTCGCCCAGCGCCAACTCCACCGCCACCGAGTGGCCTTCCTCGCCCAGCTCGGCGAAGACCCGCTGGGTGAGACTGTTGACCGCGCTCGCGATCAGCAGGATGTGCACCGCTACCTCCCGACCTCCGGGCCCGCACCGATACCGGCCCGGCTGCCGCGATCATCACCGCGGCGGGCACGGCAGCCGTCGAGCCCCGCCCGCCGGGTCACCTGGCCGGACGCCGACGGACACCGTGTCGGCGGCGTGCGACGGCGAGGGGCGGCGGAGCACGGGAGCACGGCGGTCGAGGCGGCGGCCGTCGGAGCCCCGGCCGGGTGCCGGTCAGGGCCGGGACGAGTGCTCCTCGGCCGGGAGCTCGTTGTCCAGCCAGGCGAGGAAGGAGAGCGCCGAGCCGCCGAAGTGTTCCCGTATCCGCGCCTGGATGGCGCGCAGCGCATGGCCGGGGACGAAGTTCTGCTCCGCGGGCTGCCCGCAGCCGCAGGCGCAGTACCGGGCGCGCAGCTGTACCTCCTCGGGCAGCTCGCCGTAGGCGACGCTGTTGCGGGAGTCGTTGTGCAGCGGATCGATCTGGTCCACGTAATGGTCGTAGATCGGGTGCCCGGGGGTCAGGAGCGTGCCCCACAGGGCCTTCTTCCGGCCGCGGTCGGTCCCGTGGACGGTCACGTCGGTGAGCTCGGCGATGGCCCGCACCCGGCCCTCGCCCACGATGAGGGCGTACCGCTCGCGCCGGACCATCCGCAGGTCCAGACGCCACACCCCGCGGCCGGCTTCCCAGGCTTCGCTCTCGGTCATGCGGGGGAAGTAGCCGATCGAGTGCCGGTTCAGTGGGTCGCCGGTCACCCGCTCGTAATCACCGATCCTGATCCGGATCGCCATGCGGCGCCTCCACGGTAGTTGGGTGCCCTGCCCGACGGCGCCGTGCCGTGCCTGCCCAGTCCGGTCCCCAGTCCGGTCCTCGGGCCGGGGGTGGCGAGAGCGGTCCCGGTGGAGAGGGGTGGCGCGACGACGTCCGGCGAGTGGGTGCCGGCCAGGGGCCGTGAGACCCCCGGCCGACGTCACATGTCCGAGCCGCGCCCTCCGGCACAGGCCCGATGCGTACCCCCGTCGCTCGTACGGTGCCGAGCTGCGGGGCGATCGGTCACGGGCCGGGGACGCGGGCCGGTCACAGCGCCGGGCCGGCTCCCTCCGCGGGGCCCGCGACCAGGCTGTCGGCGAAGGACTTGCCGTCGAGGAGATCGGCCTGCGACGGGAAGACCGATTCGAGCAGCGTGTGGTGGGCGGTCGTGTCGGGGTCGGCGCAGACGTCCGAGAGCACGATCACCCGGTAGTCACGGTCGGCCGCGTCACGGACGGTGGACAGTATGACGCCCGTGGTGCTGACACCGGCCAGCACGATGGTGTCGATGCCGCGCTCCCGCAGGAAATCGTCGAGATGCGTCGTGCTGAACGCGCCGGTCCGGGTCTTGGTGATGATCTTGTCCTGCGGCCCGGGCTGGACCTCGGGAGCGATGACGGTCTCGGGGGAACCCTCCGCGAAGAGGTGGTGTTCGGCCGCCGGGGCGAAGGTCTTGTTGTACTCCGAGATGCCCTTGTAGTCCTCCTCGGTGAAGGCAACCCGCACATAGACGACCTGGATACCGGCGGCCACGGCCGCCTCCCGGGCCTGCTTGGCCCGCTGCACCAACTCGGAAGGGTCGGAGAGGAGGCCGAGGATGCCCGCCTGGAGATCCATGAGCAGCAACGCCGTGCGCTGCGGCGTGAAGGTGAGGGTGTCGGTCATCGTGGTCTTTCCTTTCGATCACTCTTACGGACGTGCGACAGTCCCGGCGTCGGGCGCGGGCCCGACAGAAACGGCCCGCCGGGCGGGGCCAGGGCGCGGGCGGTGACCCGCGCCCGGGTCAACGGGTGTGCGCCGGCAGCTTGTCGAGGACGGTGGCCAGCAACAGCAGGGTGGCGAGGCCGGCCAGCGCCAGTCCCAGGACGTGCAGCCCCGCGTCCCCGGCGGTGTTGCCGAGCGCCAGACTCACCAGGCCGGCGGACATGATGGCACCGAGATTGGTGGAGGTGCGCAGCAACCCCGAGGCCACACCGACCTGTTCGGCGGGGGACTGAGCGTAGAGCACGGTCTGGTTGCCCACCGAGCCGAGGCCGGTCGTCACGCCGAACGTCAGCGTCACCGCCGCGATCAGGACGAGGGGGGTGTCATGGCTGAACGTCACCATCGCCAGCGATCCGGCCAGCGCCGCGGCCGCCGCGGCGATCAGCGGGCCGCGGACGAGCTGCCGCCGGGAGAAGGGGATGGTGACCACCGAGGCCAGGAAGGACATCGGCAACAGCAGGAGGCTGACCGTGATGGCCGACATTCCCCGGCTCTCCGCCAGCCACTGGGACAGGCCGTAGAGGATGCAGTACGGCACCAGCAGGGTGGCCCCGACGCGCAGATAGGTCATGCTCAGCGGCCGGTTCCGGGCGAGCATCCGGACGTCGATGAAGGGCAGCCGGGCCCGGCGCTCCCAGAGCACCAGCGCGACCGCCAGGACGAGGGCCGCGGTCAGCATCAGCCAGTTGGGGTGGGTCAGATCGCCGCAGAACAGCAGCGCGCAGGTGACCACGGAGGCGAACAGGAGCATGCCCGGCGGGTCCAGCTCGCTGAGGAGCGACACCGAGGCGCGCGCACCGGAACCGCCGTCGGCCGGGACCCAGCAGAGGGTCGTCACGATGCCGATCAGCGCCATCGGCACATTGACGAGGAAGGTCGCCCGCCAGTCGGCCACCGCCACCAGCGCGCCGCCGATCGGCAGGCCCACGGCCGCGGTCACCAGCCCGGCGGCCGACAGCGCGCCCAGCGTGCCGCCGACCTTCACCTCCGGATGGCGCTCGGCGAACCGCCGTACGATCATCATCGCCGTGGGATACCCCCCGGCCGTACCGATACCGAGCAGGACCCGGGCCACGGTCAGCGTCGCCAGATTCGGGGCCAGGGTGCCCAGGATGCCGCCCGCGCCGACCAGGCACAGTCCGGCGAGGAACACCCGCCGGGGACCGAACCGCTCGGCGAGCCTGCCCATGGTGGGCTGGGCGATGGCGCTGGCGAGATAGAGCGACGACACCAGTACCGCGGTCGCGGCGATGGTCACGTGGAGCGACCGGGCGATGGGCACCAACGCGGTCGCGAGAATGGAGCTGTTGATGGGGTTGAGGGCGGAGCCCACCAGCAGCGGGGCCACCAGACGCCACCCCGGTGTGCGGACCGTGCCGTCGGCCGCCGCGGTCTTGTCGCGGGTTAACTCACTGCTCACCGCGCACCCCCGTGGACGCCCCGGCGCCGCATGCTCACGACCGGGCCGACGGTGGAGTCGACGAGGCGGCCCATCAGCTTCACGGCCGACGCCAGCTGCTCCTGCTCCTCGGGGGAGAGCTCTTCCGCGATCGCCGCACTGAGCCAACGGGCGTGCAGCCCCAGCAGATCGGTCACCAGCTCGCTGCCGCGCTCCGTACCGGTGAGCAGAACGCGACGGCCGTCGTTCTCATCGGGGGTGCGCCGTATCAGGCCGGCTTCCTCCAGCCCCGTCAGGGTCTGCGCCATCGACTGGGGGCGCATGTACTCCAGGGCGGCCAGTTCGCTCGTGGTGATCGGCCCCTCGCGCACCACGCGGTACAGCGCCGTCAGTTGGGGACGCGACAATCCTTCGGCTTCCACGCCCGACTCCGCCCGGATGCGGCCGCGCAGCAGGCGCATCGCGAAATCGAGGTCCATGGCCAACGCTGCCAGATCCATTGGTCCGTCATCACCACTTCGGCAAGTGAACAGGTAGCCTGCACAGTATATCTCTTCAGGCTACCTGTCCATTTATCGGCGGTGTGGCGGTCACGGCCCCCGGGACCGGTGGTGCCGCGGCGTCACAGAGCGGTCCAGCCCCCGTCGATCACATAGCCGGAGCCGTGCACGAACGAGGATTCGTCGCTCGCGAGGAAGAGCACGAGGTGGGCGATCTCCTCCGGCTGGGCATGGCGCCGGGCGGGCACGCTCCGGACGGTTTCGAGGATCGCGGCGTCGCCCTGCTCCAGGATCGGCCGTGTCATCGGGGTCTCCACGGCGCCGGGCAGGATCGCGTTGGCCCGCACCCCCTGCTTGCCGTAATCGGCGGCGAGTTGCCGGGTGAACCCGATGACGCCGTGCTTGGACGCGGTGTACGCGATCCCGCCGCCACCCGCCACCACTCCGGAGATCGAGGAGGTGTTGACGACCGTTCCGCCGCCGTCGAGAAGCGCGGGCAGCAGCCCCTTGGTGACCAGGAACATCCCCGTGAGGTTGATGCCCAGGACGCGGTTCCACTGCTCTTCGTCGGTATCGAGCACGGGCGCATAGTGGTCGAAGACGCCCGCGTTGTTCACCAGGATGTCCACCTGCCCGAACGCGGCCAGCGAGCGCTCGACGGCGCGGCCGACCGATGCGCTGTCCGCGACGTCGACCGTATACGCCGCGGACCGCGCGCCACGCTCCCGCAGCGCATCGACCGTGACGGCGGCGTCCTTCGCGTTCAGATCCCAGACGGCGACCGCGGCGCCCTCCGCCGCGAACCGCTCGGCGACGGCCCTGCCGATGCCGGAACCGCCGCCGGTGACCACCGCCACCTTTCCTTCGAGGCGACCGACCACGACATCCTCCTTCGTACGACGGGAAGTGGGTGAGAAGAAGAGGGGGTGCTACAGCGCGGTGAAACCACCGTCGACCGGCAGGGTCACACCGGTGACGTAGGAACTGCGCTCGCTGCACAGCCACGCGGCGGCCTGGGCCGTCTCCTCGGGGTCCGCCGTCCGCGGCTGGGGCGTCGTGCGGTGCAGCTCCTGCTCGATTCCGGGGTTCTGGGCGTACCACGCCTCCACCAGCTCGCTGCGCGTGGTGCCGGGGGCGATGGCGTTCACCCGGATCCCCTCGCCGCCGTACTCGGCGGCAGCGGCCTTGGTCAGCCCGATGACCGCATGCTTGGAGGCGACGTACGGGGCGGCGACCGGCGAGGCCACCAGCCCGCCGACGCTGCTGGTGTTGACGATCGCGCCGCCGTTCCCGCCCGCCAGCATCGCCGCGATCTCCGGGCGCAGGCAGTTGAAGAGTCCCCGGACGTTGGTGTCCATGACGGGGTCGTACTCCTCGTCCGCCATCAGGTGCAGCGGGGTGCGGCCGCAGGCGTAGCCCGCGTTGTTGAACGCCGTGTCGAGCCGGCCGAAGCGCTCCACGGTGAAGTCCACGGCGCGCCGCATGTCGGCGGATTGGCTCACGTCCGCCACCACGTACTCCGCCTCCGCGCCCGTCTCCCGCAACTCCTTGACCAGGGCCGCCAGGCGCTCCTCGCGGCGGGCGATCAGGACGACGGCGGAGCCCTCGCGTGCGAAGACCCGCGCCGCGGCCGCGCCGATACCGCTGCTGGAGCCGGTGATCAGGCTCACCTTGCCGGACAGAATGCCGTCTTTCCCGGTCATGCCGTCTTTCCCGCTCATGGGGGACCGTGCCTTTCTGGGGTGTCGGGGGCTCAAGGGCGGTGCTTCCTCAGGGAGCCATGCGGAGGGCTCCGTCGAGACGGATGGTTTCGCCGTTCACCATGGGGTTGGTGACGATGTGCAGCGCCAGCTCCGCGTACTCGGCCGGGTCGCCGAGCCGGGCGGGGTGCGGGGTGCGGGAGCCCAGTTCGGTGCGGGCGGTCTCCGGTACGGCCGCGAGCATCGGGGTGTCGAACAGCCCGGGGGCGATGGTGACCACCCGGATCCGCAGGGCGGCGAGATCGCGGGCGACGGGCAGCGTCAGGCCGACGACGCCGCCCTTGGACGCGGCATAGGCGGCCTGGCCGGCCATCCCGTCGAAGGCGGCGACGGAGGCGGTGTTGATGATGACACCGCGCTCACCGTCGACCTCCTCGGACCGGCTCACGCGCTGGGCGAAGAGCCGGATGACGTTGAACGTGCCGATCAGATTGACCCGGACGACATCGGCGAACTCCGCCAGCGGGAACGCGCCGCGGCTGCCCACCGTCTTGACGGCGTTGCTGATGCCGGCGCAGTTCACGACGGTACGCAGGGTGCCCAGTTCCTGGGCGGTGTCGAGCGCGGCGCCGACCTCCGCCTCGTCGCCGACGTCGGCGGCGACGAAGACGGCCCCGTCGCCGAGCCGTTCGGCGACGGCCCGGCCCTTGTCCCGCGACGGACTCACGAGGACGACGCGGGCGCCGGCCCGCAGGAACCGCTCCGCGGTGGCCAGCCCGAGACCGGAGGTGCCGCCGGTGACCAGCGCGACGCTGCCCGAGATGTTCACCGCGCGACCCGGCCGGCGGACAGCTCTTCCCGCGGCTGCGCGGCGGCTCGGCTCCTCCAGGTGATGACACCGGCGCCCCAGGAGAGGCCCGCGCCGAAGGCGGCGAGGCCCAACACGGCTCCGGGATGCAGCAGTTGCTGTTCCCCCGCGTGGGCGAGGGCCAGCGGGATGGAGGCGGAGGAGGTGTTGGCGACCTTGTCGACGTTGAGGAAGACCCGGTCGGCGGAGACGCCGAGCCGCCGACGGACCGCATGGATGATCCGGGCGTTGGCCTGATGGGCGACGAAGAGATCGAGATCGTCCGGGCCCAGACCGGTCCGTTCGAGCACCAGCTGGGTGTGCCCGGCCATCAGATCCACGGCGCTCTCGAAGATCTCCCGCCCGCGCATCCGCAGCAGCTTGTCCTGCTGCACGTAGAGCAGGTCGATCCGCCTGCCGTCGGAGCCGAGCGCGAAGGACGGCCGCAGCCCGCCCTCCGCCCTCGACACGACGACCGCCCCCGCACCGTCCCCGAGCAGCACCGCGGTGTTGCGGTCGGTGTGATCGGTGATCCGGGACAGCGCCTCGGCGCCGCAGACCAGGACATGGTCGGCGCGCCCCGACTCGATCGCCGCCACCGCGTGGTCCAGCGCGTACAGGAACCCGGAGCAGCCCGCGCTGACGTCGAAGGCGGCGGGCCGGTCGATGCCCAGCCGGGTGGCGACCTCGACGGCCATGCCCGGGCTGATCCGGTCGGCCGTGGAGGTGGCCACCACCACCTGGCGGATGTCGCGCGGGGCGACACCGGCGTCCGCCAGCGCCCGGTCACAGGCGTCCGTGGCCAGCTCCGCGAGGCTCGCGTCCTCGGCGAGCCGGCGGCGTTCCCGGATGCCGGTGCGCTGGACGATCCACTCGTCGGAGGTGTCGAGATGAACGAAGTCGTGATTGCTCAGGACCCGCTCGGGCAGTGCCGCTCCGGCACCGGCAAGTGTGACGGTCATGGCTCACCTGTCCTGAAGGCCGGCCTTCGCGTAAATGGCGTTCAGCGCCTGCCGCAGGCTCTGGGACTCCTCCAGATCCGCGGCGTGCACCTCGATGTCGAATTCCCTGTTGACCGCCTGGCCCAGCTCCGTCACATGGAGCGAGTCCACCCCTAAGTCGTCGAACGAGGCGTCGAGTGTGATCTGGTCGCGCTCGATGCCGAGTTTCTCCAGCACATCGATGACGAATCCTTCGACGGATTCCTTGGTGCGAGAGGGAACTGCCATGGAAAGTCACGCTCCTTGGAGAGGAATTCGATGACCGGTACGGCCGCGAACGGGAAGCTATACCGGTGAATAATTGACCGTCAAGCCCTGTCTTCCGTCCGTGAAGTGGGCTTTTGCCGCATGACTGACAGCCCGTTCCCGAAAGGGAAAGGGGAAGTGCGGAATGCGCAGGCGGCGGTGGCGAGAAATGCTGTGCGACGAGCGGTTCGGCCTCCCTTCGGCAGGCTTTCCGGGTGTGTTTCTCAGGGGGTGAGGACGACTTTCCCGAAGACCGCGCCGTCGGACAGGGCCCGGAAGCCCTCGCGCGCCCGGGACAGCGGCAGCACCCGGTCGATCACCGGGGCGAGCCGGTTCCGTGCGCAGAAGCGGGAGAGCCGCGCCAGCTGGTCCCGGCTGCCGAGAGTGCAGCCGGTGATGGTCAGTTCCCGGAAGAAGACATGGGTCAGCTCCGCGGGCGGCAGCGCTCCGGTGGTCGCGCCGCTGACCACGATGCGGCCACCGTCGCGGACGCTGCGCAACGAGTGCTGCCAGGTGGCCTCGCCCACCGTCTCCATCACCGCGTCGACCCGGCACGGCAGCCGCGCACCCGGCGGAAAGGCCGCCTCGGCGCCGAGCGCCTCGGCCTGTTCACGGCGCTCCGCACTGCGGCTGGTCACCCAGACGCGGTACCCGGCGGCCGACCCCAGCACGGTCAGGGCGGTCGAGACCCCGCCACCCGCGCCCTGCACCAGGACGATCGCGCCGGGCTCCAGCGCCGCCCGGTCGAAGAGCATGCGGTAGGCCGTCAGCCAGGCCCCGGGCAGACAGGCGGCGTCCTCGAAGGACATGCCGGCGGGCTTGGGCACGAGGTTGTCCCGGGGGACGGCCACCCGCTCCGCGAACGTGCCGTCGTGCCGCTCACCGAGCACGGACCACTGCGGGGCCGAACCCTCCCCGCGGCGGGCGCCGTCCCCGATCACCGAGTGGACGAGGACGGGGTTGCCCTCCTCGTCCACCCCGGCCGCGTCCGAGCCGAGCACGACCGGGATGCGCTGGTACGACGGGCCGACGCCGCGCAGCGTCCACAGGTCGTGCCGGTTGAGGGCGGTGGCGCGGACCGTCACGGTCGTCCAGCCCTCGGCGGGCACGGGCTCGCCCCGCTCGCCGAGGTGCAGGCAGCCGAGCGGGTCCCGGGCGTCGGTCCGCACGGCCGACACGGCGAGCATGCTCACCCCCGCCCGTCGTGGCGGAAGCAGGCCGAACCCCAGAGGAAACCGGCACCGATCCCGGACATCATGAGGAGGTCACCGTGCCGGACGCCGCGCGCCATGGTCTCGTGCAGCACGGTGAACATGCTGGCCGCGGCCGTGTTGCCGAACCGGCCGACGGTCGTGGGCGCACGGTTGGCGGGCACCCCCAGGCTCTGCATCGCCTCGTTGATGATGTTGAGGTTCGCCTGGTGCAGCAGGAAGTACCGCACCTCGTCCAGCTCGACCCCGGCGCGCAGCGCCGTCGTCCTGATGCTGTCCGGCAGCTTGCCGGTGGCCATGTTCCACACGGACTTGCCCAGCATCTTCAGATACTGGCCGCGGCCGTCGGCGGTCTCCTGGCTGGTGGGCCGGCGGGAGCCGCCCGCCGGGATCTCCACGTCGTAGGAGAGTTCGTCGCCGGTGTCCCAGGACAGCAGTCCGAAGCCGGGGGCGCCCGGGCCGAGCAGCACCGCCCCGGCGGCGTCGCCGAGGAAGACACGGGTGCCGCGGTCCTGCGGGTCCGTGGCGCGCGATCCGGCGTCGGCGCCGATGACCAGGACGCGGGAGTAGGAGTCGTTCTGCAGGAGGTGGGCGGCGACGAGCAGCGCGTAGATCCCGCCGGCGCAGGCCGCCTGGGTGAGGTCCAGCGGGATGGCGCGGTGTGCGCCCAGCGCCTGTTTGACCATCAGCGCGGTGGAGGGCAGCGGCTGGTCCGGGGTGAACGTCGTCAGCACGATGGCGTCCAGCTCGGACGGGTCGACGCCGCCGCGGGACAGCGCCTGCCGGGCCGCCTCGATGCTCATGTCCGAGGTGGCCATGCCGGGTTCGAGGAAACGCCGTTCCTTGATGCCGGTACGGGAGGTGATCCAGGCGTCGGAGGTGTCGAGGGTCCGGGTCAGTTCCTCGTTGGTCACCACCCGGGGCGGTACGTAGAGCCCGGTCGAAAAGATCCCGACGGGGCGTCTGAGACCGGCCGCGGCATTCTGCGGCCGGGGGGCACTTTCTTTCCCGGGTATGTCTCGTGTCGTCGGAATCAGGCCGTGCGGCATGGGGAACTCCGATCAGTCAGAGGGGTGGCGGAGCGCGAAAGGCCGTCTTTTCCCTGACGGCGGGCAGGGGAATTCCAATGAATGGGTGGCTGCGGAATTCACCGGGGCTCGGCCGTCGTGGGGCGTCGGGCGGTCTGTCGGGGGCGCGGACCGTATCCCGTACGGCCGCCGGAATTCCGGGCGGCCGTACGGAAGTGACGGCTCCGCGCCCGGGGACCGGCGCGCGGGAGGGACGGGAAGGAATTGCGAGAAGTGGGGAGCCCCGGTTCGGGAGTGCCGGTCCGGGTCAGGCGTGGGTGACGAATTCGGTGAAACCCGGGCCGGGCAGCCGCAGTTGGGCGTGGATGTCCGAGCCCAGACCGTGGTGGCCCACGGCGCCGCCGTAGTTCATCTGGTAGCTCATCCACAGGACGACGAAGTTGACGATCCGGTTGCCGGCCGCGGGGGAGTCGGGCGCCGGGAAGGGGTGCGGGAGCCGGGCGTGGTAGCTGCCGTTGCCCGCCTCGTCCGCGATGAAGACATTGGGGACGCCGAACGGGCTGGGGTGCGAGGGGCCGTCCGGGTCGAGATCGCGGCGCCGGATGGCCATGACGGTGTAGAGGCTGTTCGGGATGAGCCCGTGGAACTCCCCGCGGAAGTCCGCCGCGGTGTCCTGCTCCGCCAGTGTCACGGTCAGGCTCCCGCGCGCCTTGACCCACTGGCCCAGCGTCACCGGCTCGGTCACCTTCGGACCGTCCTCCGGCTGCAGGTCCGGGATGGGGACCTGGTGGAACGGATAGCTCGGACGTACCACGTGGAACGGATCGGGCTGCTGCTCCGGGGCCATCACCGCCGTGTAGTTCGAACACGGCAGCGGCAGCGGCAGGGTGCAGAGCACCATCTGCTCATCCTCCGCGGAGAGTTCGTCCGGCAGTTCCCGGATGATCCGGTACGGCGCGTTGGCGCCGAAGGGCGGGAGCACACTGTCGGCGGCGACCAGAGCGCGGCCCCACCCGGTCGTCACCCCGCCACCGGGCAGGGCCCGGTTGATCCCGCCGATGACCACGAAGTGCCCGTCGGCGTTCATGACCTCGCTCGGCGGGTAGAGCGGGCCCTGCGTCGTCATGCTCAGCTCGTACGACCGGGAGCGTGTCATCAGCGGGCCTCCCCGCCGGACGCCCGGCGGTAGATCCGGGTGTAGAGCCCCTCGTCGGTGACGAAGCGGGGGTGTGCCTGCCGGGCGATCTCCGCGTAGCGCTCCGAGGCGAACGTCGGCAGGTACTCCTGCGGCGGGCAGGAGAACCCGGCGACGAACATGACGCCGGGCTCCGTGCTCAGCAGGGAGTGGTAGGCGAGGAACGTCTCGATCCGCTCGGACTTGAGGACCTCGGCGAAGATGGTCCCCTCCCGCCACGACAGGTACTCCTCGTGGACCGGAGGCTTGACCTCGACATGGCGCAGCTGGATGTACGGCGTGTCCGGCAGCTCCTCGGCCGCGGGCTTCGGCGCCCCCACGAACTCCAGTACCTGGCGGCGGACATCGCCCGTGGCCAGCGGGGCCAGTGCGGTGCGCAGCTCACGCCAGCGGTCGGTGCGGTCGGCGAGATGGGCGAGCCCGGTCAGGGGGGTCAGCTCCAGGACGGCCGGCGCCTCCGTGCTCTCGTAGAGCACGCTGCCGTGGTCCCCGGCGGCGCGGTTGCGGTCCTGCCAGACGGCGAGCGCCTCCTGGGCGGCCTCTCTTTCGACGGGTACCTCTGTCACCAGAAGCAGGGGGGAAGTCATCGCAGGCGTTCCCTTTCATGGCGTGCGGGGCAATGGATTGCTGGTCGCGCCGGCCGGCTCACTCGGCGACCGCGAGTTCGGGTGGCGCGGGCAGCCGCTTGAGCGCGTACCGCACGGCCCGCTCGGCACCGCGGCGCTCCTTGCGCGCCATCACCGCGGCGGGCAGCGCCGTACCCGTCATCCGTACGGAGGCGACGTGCAGGGCCGCCTGCCGGAAGGTGACCTCGATGTCGAAGAGCAGCAGCTCGGGGTCGGTCAGGTCGGCCTGGAGCACCTCGCAGTCGAGGGTGGCGTCCAGCGGGAAGAGGAAGTTGCGGAAGCTGGTCTCCAGGCGGGCGAAGACATGGCTGTAGCGGTGTTCCGGACGGTGGCAGGTGTAGTAGCGCTCGCAGACGGCGACATACATCTGCCGCGCGGCCTCCAGCACGACCATGCCCTGGACATGGCTCGCCTGGTGATCGAGCTGCAGCTCCTGATCGTTGTGGAGCCGCAGCGAGGAGCGGAAGGCGGTCTCGGAGCGGCGGGTCAGCCCCGCGATGAGGACGTTGCTCTCGCGGTGTTTGTGCGTCTCGGTGTGGTTGCCCAGCCGCCCCCGCGGGCTGCGTTCGATCACGGTGCGCACGGGGGCGTCACCGCGCCGCAATTCCTCCTGGATACGGTCCCAGTCGTAGGCGGTGACGCCTTGTCCCTCGGCGAGGATCAGGGTGTCGCCGCCGTCCGCATTCCGGTAGGCACCGGCCCGCAATTGGTCGATGAACCGGGAGACGGTAACGGCGGATGTCTGGTCGGCAAAGGCGTCGTAACGGTCGCCGACGATGAAGAGAGTGGTCGTTTCACTTTCTGACATGCGAGAATTCCATTCAGCACATGGCCGGCAGGCGTCAACACCCGTGCGCCGTTGCACGGTGTACGTCAATTGAATTCCGGGAGAGGCCGACAAGGGCGCTCCGGCGGCACCGGTGAGGCGGGGCTCCTGCCGTGTGCGACGGGAAGTCGGAGACGGCTGAGGAGTGTGCCTTCAAGGGCCGTACGTGCGATGCACGTCGTGGTCACGCTTCTTCCCCCTTTCCGCAAGGGAGAATTCGTGAAGGGGAAGTGATCAGGGGTCCGTTCTTCCGGGACCGTCCCGTCGTCCGCCGGTCGCCGGCAGGATGCTCCCGCCGTGGCGCCGGACATGGGCACCCAGCACCGGGTCGTCGCCGACGGCCACCGGGTGCCCCACCGAGGACAGCATGGCGAGATCGCTGGAGTGGTCCCCGTACGCCCAGCAGTCCGCCGCCGCGAGGCCGAACCCGGCGATCGTCCGCTCGACGGCGACGGCCTTGGCCTTGCCGATCATCGCCGTGCCGATCTCCCCGGTGAACGCGCCGTCCTCACCGACCAGCGGATCCGAGCAGAGCGTCAGGTCCACCCCGAAGTCCGCACCGAGCGGTCCCAGGCAGGCCGCGAAGCCGCCCGAGACCAGGACGATGCGGTCGCCCGCGGCCCGGTGGCGGGCGAGTGCGCGGACGGTCGCCGTCACGAACGCGTCCGGCCCCTTGCGGTACCCGGCGTACCACTCGCGGCCGGCGGCCATGAGTTCGGCGGCGGGCACGCCCGCGAAATGGGTGTAGTAGAGACGGTTGCCCTCCTCGCGGGGCATCCGCGCGGCCATCGCCCGCAGTGCGTCGGCTCTTCGCCGGTACAGCGTGCCGTCGTCCCCGTTCCGCGCCAGCCAGTGACGCAGGAATGCAAACATGCTCTTTGCAGTGATGAGTGTTTCGTCAACATCGAAGAATGCCGCCGCCCGCGGACTTCCGCCCGTCGGACGCCGCTCCTGCACGGCGTCTTCCGCCTGTTCGCCTTCCGGGGGTATTCCGGACCCGTCACTCACAGCGCCTACCTCCGTCGGGCGATGCGAATCCACCGGGCGGAAGGAAAGACCCGTGGGGCAGGCATCACCGCAGTGCGATGTCGTGTCTCTTCAGTCTCAGCCCTCACAGGAGGCGACGCAGCTTACCTTTCGGCCAGCTTCAAAAGTCGGGGCGCTGTCCCGTACAAGCGTTGCCGGTAAGTCACGGGTAACTTGCCGGGGGTGACGGGAAAGGTCCGGGTAGACATCTTCATATGTCTTCGTACAGGTGAACGGCTTTGTCCGGCGGGCTCCGGCGCCGTGCTGTACTGTGCGCCCGGCCATCCGGCGGCGGAGGCCGGAAGCCGACCTTGCCGATCACGGGCCGAGGCGGGGCGCCCATGATCGGAGGGCGGCCCGCCTCGGCCCGGGACCGCGCGCGAAGGCCCCGCGGCGCGTCCGGCAGCCGTGGGGCCTTCGCGCGCCGGTCAGCCGCCGGTCACCCGCGGCCACAACTGCTCACCGGCGCCGTCCAGCACGTACCGGCCGATCCGCTGCTGCCAGGACCGTTCGCCACCGTCCTCGTCGCGCCAGGACCACAGGCGGGTGGTGGCCAGGTGGAGCGGGCTGAGTTCGGTGAAGCCGATCGCGCCGTGCAGCTGGTGGGCGATGCGGGTGATCTCGGCGACCGAGGCGGCGGCCTGCGCGGCGGCGACCCACGCCGGGAACTCCGCGGACCCCGGCGCCGCCAGGGCGGACGCGGCCGCCTCGACGGCCGCGGTGACCAGGGCCGCCTCCTCGACGAGCTTCGCCTCCTCCTGCTTGACGGCCTGGAAACGGCTCAGCGGCCGGCCGAACTGCCGGCGGGAGGAGGTGTGCGCGACCGTCAGCTCGACACAGCGGCGGGCCGCTCCGGCGATCAGTGCGGCCCGCGCCAGCCCGGAGCGCCACGCGGCCTCCCGGACCAGCGCGGCCGGAACGCGGCGGACCCGCTCGGCGGGGACGGTCACCTCGCGGAGCACGAGGTCGTCCCGGGGCTCGCCCGCCAGGTTCGCGCCCGCCGACTGCCACCACTCGGCCGCTTCGAGGACGAAGATCACCGGACCGCCGTGCGGCCCTTCGGTCAGTACGACCGCGGCGTCGGCGGCCCGGGCCCACGGCACCCGGTGCAGCGTGCCGCTGACCCGCAGGGCGTCATCGGTGCCCGCCGCCCCCGACGGGCCGACCCTGCTGTCGGTGTCCACATGGGCGAACCGCACGTCCAGCGGGCCGGTCGCCACCGTCAGCGGGCCGTCCGGGACGGCGAGCCCGGCGGCGGCCAGCAGCGGCCGGGCGACGAGCAGCGTCTCGGCGAGCGGCCCCGGGGCGCCGCGGTACCCGGCGTCCCGGGCCAGGGCCACCAGGGTGGCCGGGGCGGTGTCGAGCGGCGGCAGGGCGGCGGTGTCGGGGGCGGGGGACTCGGTGCTCATCGGGACAGCTCCAGACCTCGGGTGATGATGCCGCGCAGGATCTCGTTGGTGCCACCGCGCAGCGTGTAGCCCGGCGCGTGCAGAATCGCGGTGGCCAGCAGCTCGGGGAAGCTGCCGGGGGTGGCGTCGGAGCGGGCGGCGGTCGGCAGGATCTCCCGGACCTCGTTGACGAGTTCGCCCTCGAAGCGGGTCCCGAGATCCTTGACCAGCGCCGCCTGCACGTCGGCCGGGCGGCCGGCCGCCGACGCCGCGGCCACCCCCGACGACAGCTGCCGGAGCGACGCCAGGCGCGCGACGAGGCGGCCCACCCGGGCCTGCTGCGCGGGGTCGGCCCCGCCGGTCCGCCGGATCTGGTCCACCAGGGCGGTCAGCAGCGGCAGCGTGGACAGGAAACGCTCGGGCCCGCCGCGCTCCAGGGCCAGTTCCCCGGTGACCTGCTGCCAGCCGTCGCCCGGGCGACCGAGCAACGCGTCGTCGGCGAGTTCGACGTCGTCCAAGTGGCAGGAGTTGAAGGTGTGCTCACCGCTGAGCAGACGGATCGGCTCGACCCGGACACGCGGATCGCGCAGATCGACGAGGAACTGGCTCAGCCCGGCATGGGGGTCCGCCGATTCCTGGGTCCGGGCGAGCACGATCGCATAGTCGTTGACGTGCGCACCGCCCGTCCACATCTTGGTGCCGGTCAACCGCCAGCCGTCGGCGGTCCGCTCCGCCCGCGTCCGGACCGAGGCCAGATCCGAACCGCTTTCCTGCTCACTCATGCCGATCGAGAAGAAGCACCTGCCGGCGGCGATCCGGGGCAGGAAGCGGTTCCGCTGCGCCTCGGTGCCGTGGCGCAGGATCGTCGGCCCGGCCTGCCGGTCGGCGACCCAGTGGGCCGAGACCGGAGCGCCGGCGGCCAGCAACTCCTCCAGTACGACATGGCGTTCGAGAGTGCTGCGCCCGCCGCCGCCGTACTCCCGCGGCAGCGTCATACCGACCCAGCCGCGCTGGGCCAGGCGGCGGCTGAACGCGGGGTCCCAGCCGGTCAGCCAGGAATCGGGCCGCCCGAGGACGGTGCCTGCGGCGCGCTCCGCGGCGAGGAAGTCGCGGACCTCCTGCCGCAACTGCCGGACGCTCGGGGGAAGGTGTACGGCCCTGACATCGAGGGCGGAGAGGGGCATGGGGTGCTCCTTGGCGAGATCTGTGGTGTGTGGTGGTGGTCAGGCGCCCGTGAAGTGCGGGCGGCGGTGCTCCCGGCGGGCCCGGACGCCTTCGCGGAAGTCGTCGGTGGTCGTCGTCACCGACTGGGCGAGCCCTTCCCAGGCCAGCGCCTGCTCGACGGTGGGCTGCCCCTGGGCCAGGCCGCTCCTGGTCAGGCGGACCGCCAGCGGGGCCGCCGCGGCGATCTCGTCGGCCACGTCGAGCGCGGCCCGCAGGACCTGATCGGCGGGGAGCGCCTCGTGCACCATGCCGAGGTCGGCGGCGCGCGCGCCGCTGATCAGCCGTCCGGTCAGCAGCAGTTCCCGGGCCCGAGCCGGGCCGACGGCCTCCGCGAGCAGGGCGGTGGTGGCCATGCCCGGGTGCAGACCGAGGCGGACGAACGGCGCACCGAGCTTCGCCTCGGCCGCGGCGTACCGCAGGTCGCAGGCGAGGGCCAGGGCCAGTCCGGCGCCCACCGCGTGGCCGTTGACCGCCGCCACGGTGGGGACGGGCAGGTCACGGACGGCCAGCCAGGTCCGGTAGAAGTCCGACAGCCGGTCCCGGGCGTCGGTGAGCCCCCGGCCGTGCTGATCGGCGAGTTCTCCCAGGTCGGCGCCGGAGCAGAACGCGGGGCCGGTGCCGGTGACCACCACGGCGCGCAGCTCGGTGTCCTGGCGCAGGGACCGCATGGCGCGCCGCCACTGTGCGGTCAGCCGGGCGCTCATCGGGTTGCGTCGGGCGGGGTCGTCGAAGGTGAGCACCGCGACGCCGTTCGGCCGGTGCTCGATGCGCAGCGGCTCCCGCTCGTCGGGTGCGTCCGGTGCGTCCAGGGGGGGTTGCTCGTTCACGGGTCCTCGATCCGTTCCGTGGGTGGGGGAGAGGGCGGGCCGCCGGCGGCTCAGGCCGTCGGCCGGTGGCCGATCTCGGCGAGTACCTCGTCGGTGTGTTCGCCCAGGTGCGGGCAGTGCCGGTGCAGTCCGGCCGGGGTGGCCCCGAAGCGCACGGGCTGGCCGATGAGGCGGTAGCCGCCCTCGGTGGGGTGCTCGGCCTCCTGGAGCAGATCGCCCTCGGTGGCGTAGGCGCTGGTGGCGGCCTCCGCCAGGCTCAGCACCGGGGCGGCGGGGATCCCGGCCGTGTCGCAGAACTCCTGCCACTCCGCCGAGGTGTGCCGTTCCGTCAACCCGCCCAGCAGGTCGTAAAGTGCGTCGGCGTTGCGGGCGCGTGCGGCGTACGAGGCGAAGCGCGGGTCGTCGGCCAGTTCGGGGCGGCCGATGTGGGCGAAGAAGTCCCGCCAGTTGCGGTCGCTGTAGGGCAGGATGCACATCCAGCCGTCCGCAGTGCGGGAGGCGGTGCGGCGCGGGCTGAGCGCCCGCGGGTAGCCGATCGGCCCCTCGGGCGGGGTGAGGGTCGCTGCCGCCAGGTGCTCGACGAGGTTGAAGGCCAGCATGGTGTCGGCCATCGGCACCTCGATGTGCTGGCCCTGGCCGGTGCGGTCGCGGTGGTGGAGCGCGGCGAGTACCGACTGCACGATCACCAGACCGCAGATCTTGTCGGCCAGCACCGTGGGCACGTAGGAGGGGACGCCGCTGACCTGCTCGTTCAGCCACACCAGCCCGGAGGCGGCCTGGACCACGTCGTCGTAGGCGGGGTGGCCGCCGAGGGCGGAGTCGCTGCGGAAGCCCTGGGCGTTGAGGTAGATCAGCCCGGAGGTGACGGCCGCGACGTCCTCGTAGGTCAGACCGAGGCGGCGCAGGGCCTGCGGACGGACGTTGGTGAGGAAGATGTCCGCGGTCGCCAGGAGCGCGAGGAGCGCGTCGCGGCCGCCGGGGGTCTTGAGGTCGAGGGTGACGCTGCGCTTGTTGCGGTTGAGGTTGAGGGTCAGCACCCCCATACCGGGGCTGCGGGTCGGCGGGTAGTGGCGGGTCAGATCACCGGTCGGCGGTTCGACCTTGATGACGTCCGCCCCGAGGTCGCCGAGCTGCTGGGCCGCGTACGGGCCCATGATCACGCCGGCCAGCTCCACCACCCGCACACCGTGCAGCGGACCGACGCCGGTGTCCGCTTCCCACCCTGTTGACATGGCATGTCTCCGTCTCCACCGGGACCGGCTTCGTACGCCGGCCCGTTGATGGACAGTCAATTCCTCCGCATGCCATATCGTCCAATACTTCCTACCGGCACCTTCCATATTCTGTGACCTATGGAATTGACCCAGCGCCTCCTTGAGCAGGTCGTCGTGCTCGCCGAGGAACAGCACTTCGGCCGCGCCGCCGAACGGCTCGCCATCCGGCAGCCACCCCTCAGCCAGGCGATCCAACGGCTGGAGCGTGGCCTCGGGGTCACCCTCTTCGACCGGCTTCCCCGCGGCGTCCGGCTCACCCCGGCCGGGCGTGCGTTCGCCGAGGACGCCCGGCGGCTGCTCGACGCGCAGGCGGCGGCCGTGGACCGGGCCCGGCGGATCGCCGCCGGACACGAGGGCGAACTCCGGCTCGGGTTCATCAGCAGCCTCGGCTACGGCCTCCTGCCGCGCCTGCTGCGCCGCACCCACGCCGAACTCCCCGGTCTCCGGCTGCACCTGGGACAGCACCCTTCCGCGGAGCTGATCGACCGGCTCCGGGCCGGGGCGGTCGACCTCGCCCTGGTCCGGCTCCCCGTCACCGGCACGGACCGGCTGACCGTCCGGCGGATCGGCGTGGAACGGCTGGTGGCGGTCCTCCCCGAAGAGCATCCGCTCACCGCCGCACCCTGCCTCGACCTGCGGGAACTCGCCGAGGAACCGTTCGCGCTGCCCAAGCCGGGCGCGCTGCCCGGGCTCTCCGAACAGATCGCGCTCGCCTGCGCACAGGCCGGCTTCACCCCGCGGCCGGGCGGCCGGGCGGATGACCTGCCGGGGCTGCTCAGCCATGTCGCCGCCGGGCTGTGCGTGGCGCTCGCCCCGGAGCAGATACGCACCCTGGGCATCCCGGGCGTGGTCCACCGCCCCCTGCACGGCGATTCCCCCTACCTGGAGACCGCGGTCGCCGCCGTGCACCGCGCGGACGGCCCCGACGCCGCCGTACACCAGGTCCTGAAGCTGCTCGACGACTGCCACGCGCCGGACGGGCCCGCGGCGGACGCCTGAGTAAGCCGCCCACCGGCTGCGCCGCGACCCACAGCCCACCGATGCGATTCCCCGTCAGATGCTTCGTGCCTCGAACCAATGCCGGGTACGGGGCGTGGTCATGCGGGGGCGTGGCCGCGGGGCGGTCTCAGGCGTGGTAGGTGGCGAAGTCGTTCTCCGTACTCGTGTTCAGCTGGACGTGGACGCCGCCCTTCCGGTCGATGTATACGAGATCGGCCTTGTGATCCCCGTCGACGTCGACGAACTGGATCCGCTCCGCAGGGGCGCCGGTGTCCTTCATGAACCTGCCCATGTCGAAGGGGTGCTGCGACGCCTCGTACCCCTTGTTGATCCAGGCCCGTGCCCCGCCGTGGGGGGTGATGAGGATCTGGTCGGCATATCCGTCCCCGTTGATGTCGGCGAATTTCAACGGGTGAGGACTCTGGAGGGGCCAGCCGATCTGCTGCGGCGGTGACCAGTCCAGGAATGTCCGGCCGTGCTCGGTCTTGAAGCCCTGGTTGTACCGGACCTGCACCGTGCCGTCCTTGTCCACCAGCAGGTGGTCGACTCTCTTGTCGCCGTTGAGGTCGGCGAACTGGATCTGGGTGGTCTTCTTGATGTCCAGCCTGCTCCCGGTGGAGCCCTCCGTGAAGACGTCGGCGACGGCGTCCCGCTTCTTCGCGCACATGCGTGCGCCGCCGGGAGCGCCCTCGACCCAGGTACGGACGCTCACCCTGCCGGTCCGGTCGGCCACCAGGCAGTCGGGCCAGGTGTCCCCGTCGATGTCGCCGAAGCGCAGGGCGTCGCCGTCCGCTCCGGGATCAGGGGTGTAGGAGTTGTGCCCCTTCTCGCCGTACAGCAAGTCCTTTCCTTTGATACCGCCGTTCCACCAGAACTGGAATTTCTGGTCCTTGCCGACCGCCACGTAATCCGCCTTGCCGTCCAGGTTGATGTCGACCAGCCAGAAGGCGGTACCGGCCGGGAATCTGCCGGGCGGGGTGACGCCGTTCTGCTTCGGCTTCGGATCGGCAGGGCCCGTATCGGTGGGCTCGGCGAGAGGCGTGCTGTCGTCGGGCGGGAGGACGGGGTCAGGTGAGCTGAGGCCGCTGGGGGCGAGGCCGTCGGCGGTCGACCTCCACGGCAGGGGGGCGAAGAGCAGGACCGGCACGGCGACCGCCAGGGCGGCGACCGCGGCGACGGTGACCGTCCGGCGCCGCCGCTTCCGGTCGGGTTCCGCCCTGCCGGAGGCGGGCGCGTCCGGGGGAGTCCACGGCGTGGACGGCGGCGGGAACGGGTTCGGCGGTCCGGTGCCGGAGGCGCTCGGCTCGTGGGGTGTGGCGAGCAGGAGACGGCGCAGCGCGGTGAAGGTCCGGTGCCGGGGCGAGTCGGCCTTGAGGATGCTGGAGTGATCGCCCGGCAGGGCGGAGGCGTCAGGGAAGACCGACTGCGCCGAGGCGCGGGACACCACACCGTCGCTCTCACCCGCGTACACTGACACCGGAATCGGGCAGGTCCGCTCGGTGACCTCGGTGGCGTGCACGACATCGCGCAGGACCGTCCGCAGCGTCGCGCCGACCTGATCGCTGAGCGGCCGCAGATCCTTCTCCTGCGGATGACGCCGGCCCAGGGCGCGCCGGCGCAGCGACAGCAGCAGCTCGGAGCCGTTGCTCGGGCAGGCGATCATGACCAGCCGCTGGATCCGCGCCAGCTCGGCGCCTCTGCCGTCCTGGAGCATCCGGGCCAGATACCGCTGGGCGACCAGCCCCCCTTGACTGTGGGTGAGCAGCAACAGCCGGTCGAACGCGCCGGCTTCGGTGGCCAGATACTCCTTCAGGCTGTCGGCGACGGTGTCGAGCGACGGAAAGACCCGCAACGGATGGAGCGGCAACAGCCCGGTGGCGTACTCGAAAGCCAGTGGCTCGACGAAACCGAGATCCCGGTCCGCGGCGATCAAGCCGCGCAACGGCTCCCACACCTTCGGACCGGACATGATTCCGTGGACCATCACCAGTCCCAGCCGGCTGTCCCCCACGACGCCAACCCCTTCGGCTCAGAGAAATGAAAGCCTTACCCTAATCCGCTTCCTCACCCGCCATGACGGACGAACTGCCGTACGAAAAGGGGGTGTTGGGCCGAAAATCGATGCGCTGAAGGCAGCCGACGACGCCGTCACGGGGTTGACGGCGAAGGCCGGGAGCCGGGCGAGCGGCGGACCGCGAACAGCGGGAACCGGCGGGATGTCCCACCCGGACGGGCCACCCGGTCTTCTCCCCTGAGGAGGATTCACCCTCAGGAGGAGACCCCCGACCCGGACAAGCTCACCCGCGTCCGGCTCCCGGGCTGATCTGCTCCGTCGTCCGCGGGGGAGCGGGTGCGGCCGGGCGGGCGGTCGCCGTGACCCGCACCGTGCTTCCCGGCGCGGCCGCCGGGAACCGTAGCCGGACTCTGCCGGGTCCGGTGCGCACCACCACCGCCGGGCCCGCGCCGGTGACGGAGATCCGCGCCCCGTCGGGGAAGGTGGCGGCGGGGAGGGAGAGCAGCGTCCAGGCGCGCCGCGTGGTGCGGTCGGCGGTCAGGGTGAGGGTGTACGTCCGGGTGGACGGGGCGTAGGACTCGGTGCCCGGGATGCCCGCGACGGCCGGCGCGTACGGGGCGAAGGCGGGCTGCTTCCCGGGGGCGGGGCTGCCGTCGGGGGCGTAGGCGCAGTAGCCGCCGCCGTCGGGGGCGCGGCAGTCGTACCACAGGGCCCAGCCCGCGGCGAAGCGGTCCATCGAGGCCACCTGGCGCCGGAAAAGCTCCGCGTTGCCGGGGGTGAGGGCCTGCGGCGGGCCCCATTCGCCGACCAGAACCGGCAGCCGGCGGGCGGTGGGGTAGGTGCCGACGGCTGCCTCGTAGTCCTCGATGAAGTGACTGCCGGTGTCCCAGTCGCCCCCCGCTTCGACGGCCGTGTCGTAGAAGTGCGGCGCGAACCCGAGCCGGTCCGCGCCGGGCCGGGGGTCGGTGAAGCCGGGCAGGCTGGTGGGCACGCCCTCGCCGACGAGGACGGTGGGTTCGACGAAGAGCCAGGCGTCGGGGTCGGCGGAGCGGACGGCGCCGATCAACCGCCGGTACATCGCCGCCAGCCGGCCGCGCTCCAGGGCGGCGGAGGCGCGGATCCGGACGTCGGGGTCGGCCGGATCGCCGGGGACCGGCCCGAAGGGCTCGTTGAACAGGTCGTACCCCAGCAGGGAACGGTGTCCGCGCAGGGCGGCCGCGACCTTCGCGTAGGCGGCGGCTTGGGCGGCGCGCAGGTCGGGGTCGTCGTAGAGGTGGGTGAAGGCGGCCTGGACGGCGGGCTGGAAGTACTCGGCGAACCAGTCGTCCGGGTCGGGTTCGAAGGGCAGTCCGTCGGTGCGGGTGGCCCAGGCGGGGATGCCGTGGTGGCCGAACGCCGGGCCGTAGACGTCCTGATGCCAGTCGGCGAGGACCAGCACCCCGTAACGGTCGGCCCAGCTCAGGACCTTTCCGAGGTACGATAGATAGTGGGTGTCGTAGCGGCCGCGGCGCGGTTCGACCCGCTCCCACTGGATGGTGAGCCGCAGCAGGCCGAAGCCGTCGTCCGCGAGACGGGCGAGGTCCCCCTCGGTGACCGTTTCGTTCTTGCCGAGGTTGAGGCCGCGCAGCCGCAGCGCACGGCCCTGCCGGTCGGCGAGGTAGGTCCGGCCGCCGGGTGTGGTGACGGTGCCGGACGGGACGGGCCGGTCGGTGGGGCTGGCGTCCCGGACGGCCGCCGGGCCGGGCGCGGCGGCGGCCCGCGCGGCCGCTGCCGGATCCGCCGCGGGGAGGACGGCGCAGAGCAGTGCCAGGCCGAGGGCCAGGACCGGTAAGGCGCGGCGCGGATGCATAACGGCCTCCGAGGAGAAGAGAATTGACGCCTAGTCAGATATTGGCTCGTTACCTACCCCGTCGCGCCGTCACCTACCATCGGAACCCGCCCTCGCCGGTGGCGCGGGCCGTGGCACCCACCGCTGCTCGCGGCGCGCGCCGGGCACGCGACACGAACCGGCCCCGCCCCTTCACTCCGGGCCGGGAACCGGGCTACCGTTCAGCAACCGATCTCCCCTGAAGGGGCATTGATGCGGAATCTGTCACGTCTGGCCACGGCCGGCGCCGTGCTGGTCGCTCTCTCCCTCTCCGTCGGTCCGGCCCAGGCGGCGCCGGGCGGCCCCGTGATCACCGCCAAGGACATTGCCCGGACCACCGTCGGCGACTGGGACTACATCCTGCGCGAGATCACCATTCCTCCCGGTCAGGGCACCGGATGGCACTACCACGACGGCACCGTCTACGGCCATGTCAAACAGGGCACGCTGAGCCACTTCGACTCCACCTGCGCCTCGGACGGTGTGTATCCGAAGGGCAGCGAGATCACGGAACCGGCGGGCGCCGACCATGTGCACATCGGTGAGAACCGCGGCACCACGGACGTCGTGCTGGAGGTCCTGTACGTGCTGCCGCACGGGGCCCCCTACGCACAGGAGGTCCCCAACCCGGGGTGCGACTTCGGGTGACCACCGAGGGGCCCGCCCGCGTCCGCACGCGGCACCGTGCGGACGCAGGAGACGGCCGGCCCCGGGTCAGCCGTGCGTGAGGAAGCCGGTGACCAGGTGGTTGAACGCGTCGGCGCGCTCGATCACGGCCCGGTGGCCGCAGCGGTTGAGCCGGTCCCGCCGGCCGCCGCCCGTCTCCTGGTCCGGCGGGCCCGGCGTCAGGCGGGCCGCCCGGCGGCCGCGAGGGTGAGCGCGATGTCGACGATCATGTCCTCCTGGCCGCCCACCAGACGCCGCCGCCCGCACTCCATGAGGATCGCGCGGACGTCCACCCCGTACCGCGCCGACGCCGCCTCGGCGTGGCGGAGGAACGACGAGTAGACGCCCGCGTAGCCGAGGGTGAGGGTCTCGCGGTCGACGCGCACCGGGCGGTCCTGGAGCGGTCGGACGAGGTCGTCGGCGGCGTCCTGGAGCTGGAACAGATCGCAGCCGTGCGTGAAGTCCGACAGGTCGGCGACCGCGATGAACGCCTCGATCGGGCAGTTGCCGGCGCCCGCGCCGTGCCCGGCCAGCGAGGCGTCGACCCGCCGGACGCCGTTCTCCACGGCGACGACGGAGTTGGCGACCGACAGCGACAGGTTCTCGTGCGCGTGGATGCCGATCTCGGTCCCGGCGTCCAGCACGTCCCGGTAGGCGCGGACGCGGGCGACCACATCGGGCATGGTGAGCCGGCCGCCGGAGTCGGTGACGTAGACGCAGTGCGCGCCGAAGGACTCCATCAGCTTCGCCTGCCGGGCCAGTTCCCCGGGCGGCGCCATGTGGGAGAGCATCAGGAAGCCGGAGACGTCCATGCCGAGTTCGCGCGCCGCGGCGATGTGCTGCGCGGAGATGTCGGCCTCGGTGCAGTGCGTGGCGACGCGGACCGACCGGACCCCGAGGTCGTAGGCGCGCTTCAGCTCGTCCACGGTGCCGACGCCGGGCAGCAGCAGTGTGGTCAGGCGGGCGCGTTCCAGCACCGAGGCGGCGGCCTCGATCCACTCCCAGTCGGTGTGCGAGCCGGGGCCGTAGGTGACCGACCCGCCGGCGAGGCCGTCGCCGTGCGCGACCTCGATCGCGTCCACACCCGCCGCGTCGAGCGCGGAGACGATGCGCGTGACGTCGTCCGGGGTGATCCGGTGGCGTACGGCGTGCATACCGTCGCGCAGGGTGACGTCCTGGACGAAGATCGGGGTGCCCATCAGCGGCCTGCCTTCCCTGCGGCGATGCGCTCCGCGACCCGGAGCGCCGCGGAGGTCATGATGTCGAGGTTCCCGGCGTAGGCCGGGAGGTAGTGTGCGGCGCCCTCGACCTCCAGGAAGACCGACACCTGGTGGGTGGGCCGGGCGCCTGCTCCGTCGGCCAGCAGCGTGCTGACCGGCTGGTTCCCGGGGATCTCGGTGATCTGCACCTGCTGCTTGAGGCGGTAGCCGGGCACGTATGCGGCGACCTCGTCGGCCATCTTCACGACCGACTGCCGGATCTCCTCCTGAACATCCGGGTCCGGGGCCGTGACCAGGCAGAAGACCGTGTCCCGCATCATCAGCGGCGGCTCGGCGGGGTTGAGGACGATGATCGCCTTGCCCCGCCGCGCGCCACCGATCTGCTCGATGGCGGCCGAGGTGGTCCCGGTGAACTCGTCGATGTTCGCGCGGGTGCCGGGGCCCGCCGATTTCGAGGCGATCGACGCGACGATCTCCGCGTACGCCACCGGCGTGACCCGGCTGACCGCGGCGACGACCGGGATGGTGGCCTGGCCGCCGCAGGTGACCATGTTGAGGTCGGGAGCGTCGAGGTGGTCGTCGAGATTGACGGCGGGGACGACGTAGGGCCCGAGGGCGGCCGGGGTGAGGTCGATCAGGCGCTTGCCCAGCGGGGTGAGCCGCGCGGCGTTCGCCTCGTGCGCCTTGGCGGAGGTCGCGTCGAAGACGATGTCGATCTCGTCGAAGCCGGGCAGGGCGATCAGCCCGTCGACGCCCTCGTGGGTGACCGGGACGCCGAGCCGGGCGGCCCGGGCCAGGCCGTCGGAGGCGGGGTCGATACCGACCATGGCGCCCATCTCCAGGTGCTCCGCGCCGCGCAGCACCTTGATCATCAGGTCGGTGCCGATGTTGCCCGACCCGATGATCGCGACCTTCGTCCTGCTCATGACGGCTCTCCCTCTTCTCCCTCGCCGAAGCGGACCGTGACGCCGCCGAAGCCGGTCAGCCGGGCGGTGACGGTGTCACCGGGCGACACCGCGTGCATCGGGCCGAGCGCGCCGGACAGTACGACCTGGCCGGCGCGTAGCGGTGCACCCAGCTCACGGGCGGTGCGGGCGAGCCAGCGGAGGGCCTCGACCGGATCGCCGAGGCAGGCGGCGCCGGTTCCGGTGGAGACCTCGGTGCCGTTCACGCACATCGTCATCCCGGCGTCCACCGGCTCGGCCTCGTCGAGGGTGCGCCGGTCCGCCCCGAGCACATAGGCGCCGGAGGAGGCGTTGTCGGCCACCGTGTCGCCGAGGCTGATGTCCCACCCGGCGATCCGGCTGCCGCAGACCTCCAGCGCGGCGACGCCGTACGCGATCGCGTCGCGGACCTGCGCGGTGTCGAGGGGGCCGGTGGCCAGGTCGGCGCGGAGGACGAACGCGATCTCCGCCTCCACACGGGGCTGGAGCACCCGCCCGGCGGGAATCGTGCCGCCGTCCGGATGGGCCATGTCGTCGAAGAGGACACCGAAGTCGGGCCGGTCGACGCCGAGCTGCCGCTGCACGGACTCCGAGGTCAGGCCGATCTTCCGGCCGGTGACCCGGGCGCCCCGGGCGAGGCGCCGTGCGGTCAGGTCGGCCTGCACGGCGTACGCGGCGGTCAGGTCGTCCCGGCCGATCAGATCGCGTACGGGCGCGCAGGGCACACCGGAGGCGGCGGCGTCGGCGAGCCGCTCCGCCGCGGCGGCGATGTTGTCGGAGGTGCTCGCGGAGGCGAGCGGTGGGTTCGCAGTCACGGCCTCACCTTGGGCCCGGTCGCGTGGGGTGGACCAGTCTTTCGTCTCGCTCAGCGATACGCCCCGCCTAGGCTGGGCGCATGACGGAAGCCCCCCGCCCGGAAGCGGCCGGTCTCGACACCGTGCTCGGCAAAGCGGTCACCATTCTGCGGGCGTTCCGGCCCGACGACCGGGCCGTGCCGCTCGCCGAACTCGTACGGCGCACGGGCCTGCACAAGGCGACCGTGCACCGGCTGGCTGCGGCCCTGGTCGCCAACCGGCTGCTCGACCGGGTCGAGGGCGGCTACCGCCCCAGCGGCGGCCTCTTCGAACTCGGCATGCTCGCCTCGCCCGAGCGCAGCCTGCTGGAGGTCGCGGTGCCGTTCCTCCAGGACCTGTACGAACGCACCCACGAGACCGTCCACCTCGGCGTCCGCGAGGGGCACGACATCGTCTACGTCGCCAAGATCGGCGGACACCGCCAGGTCAGGGCACCCTCGCGCACCGGAGGGCGGATGCCGCTGCACTGCACGGCCATCGGCAAGGCCCTGCTCGCCCACGCCGACGACGCGCTGCGGCGGGAGGTGCTGACCGGCCCCCTGGAGCGGCGTACCCCGCACACCCTCATCGCGCCGGGCGCGCTGCGCCGCCAGTTGCGGGAGATCACCGAGACGGGCGTCGCGTTCGAGCGCGAGGAGTCGACCGTCGGGATCCAGTGCGTGGCCGCGCCGGTGCCGGGCGGCGACGACGAGGCGGTCGCTGCGATCAGCGTGGCCGGGCCCACCGGCCGCTTCCGCCCCGAGCGGTACGTCACGCAGGTGCGGGCCGCCGCCGCCGGGCTGGGCAGCATGCTGATGCGGCGCCGGCCGCAGGAATGGTGAACCGGCCCCTGGCGCCCCGCCGCCGGCCGGGACGCCCCGGACCGGCGGTGTCAAAGGTCCGGCGCAGGTGGTGCGGCCGACCGGGCCGCCGTGTACGGTGATGCGCCAACTGCCGCTCCGGCAACGGGTGGTGGGATGCCCCTCGCCGTGCTCCGCACCCCCCCACCACCCGGAGGGCTCCATGCGCACCGTCCGCTCCGCCACGCGCGGCATACCGGCCCTGCTCGTCGCCGCCGTCCTGATGCTCGTCGCCGTCCCCGGAGCCGTCGCCGCTCCGGACACCGCGCCCGCCACGGCTCCGGGCGACGCCCGCACGGCCTCGTGGACCGGCCCGCTCAGCACCCGGGGCCGGTACATCGTCGACGCCGAAGGCAACCGCTTCAAGCTCAAGTCGGGCAACTGGGCGGGCGCGCAGGGGACGTACACGGGCAGCGGTGACGTCGACGACGTGGCGAACCACCAGGCGCACCAGATGTCGCACAACATCCCGCTCGGCCTGGACCGCACCCCGATCGCCCGGATCCTCGCCGACTTCCACCGCCTCGGCATCAACAGCGTCCGGCTGCCGTTCGCCAACGCCCTGGTACACGACAAGAACGCGGTACCGGACACCGCGGTCGCCGCCAACCCGCAGCTCAAGGGGGAGACGCCGCTGGAGGTGTTCGACGCCGTCATCGAGGCGCTGACCGCCGACGGCTTCGCGGTGATCCTCAACAACCACACCACCAGCTACCGCTTCTGCTGCGGTCTGGACGGCAACGAGCGCTGGAACAGCGGCCAGTCGACCGAGCAGTGGATCGACGACTGGGTGTTCATGACCGAGCGCTACCGGAACAACAAGCGCGTGGTCGGCGCCGACCTGCGCAACGAGGTACGCCGCGACATCTGGGACGACGCCAACTGGGGCCTGGGCGACGACCACGACGAGTACACCGCCTTCGAACGGGCCGGCAACAGGATCCTCCAGGCCGACCCCGACATGCTGATCATCATGGAGGGCATCAACTGGCAGGGCATCCCCGCCAACGGCCTCCCGCACCAGCGCCCGGACCTCAAGCCGGTCCGCACCCTCTCCCACACCCTCATCGACTCCGGCAAGCTCGTCTACGCGGTGCACTTCTACGGCTACACCGGCCCGGCCAACAGCGGTGCGGGCAGCGGCCCGGGATCGACCGACGACCCGCGCTACCAGGACTTCACGCCCGAGAAGCTCGCCGAGGTCGTGCGCGACGAGGGACTGTTCGTCACCGAGGAGGGCAAGCACTTCACCGCCCCGGTCTGGGTGAGCGAGTTCGGCGCCGGCGGACGCGGCTCCACGGACGCCGCGGAGAAGGCATGGTTCACCAACTTCACCGACATCCTGGTGAAGAACGACACCGACTTCGCGCAGTGGCCGCTGGTGGGCTGGAGCGACGACCAGGGCACCCCCAACGACAACTGGGCGCTGCTCTCGTACGACGCGTCCGGGCGGCGGACCGGCGTCGAGGACGGCGGCGACTGGCGGGCCACCGACTGGAACAAGCTGGTCAACGCCCCCTCCAGGAGCGGCCCCATCGCCCCCGTCCACCACTGGAACATCGTCTTCCTCGACCACGGCGACTGGAACCTCTCCCGCACCATGCTCGCCCGGGCGGACTGGAGTCCGGGCAACTCCAAGGGCAACTGCCCCGACACCGAGCGGCTGATCGGACTCGGCCACGGCCACGGCCGCGGCCTGTGCACCGACGCCGCCGAGCCGCGCAAGGCGGCGGGCGACTGGCAGCGGGTCGACGACGAGCGGTACGTCCAGCAGGGTGACTGGGCCGTCGGCTACGACAAGCTCCAGTGCCCGGTCAACAGCTTCGCGGTCGGCTACAGCATGAAGGGCCCCGCCATGGTCTCCCTGCTCTGCGCCCCGTCCGCCGCCCCGCTGCCCACCGCGGGCCGCAGCGTGTGGTTCGACCGCGGCGACAACCGGCCCGCCACCGGCGGCGCCCAGGGCAGCGACTGGTCCGAGAAGGACTACAAGGGCCAGTGCGCCGACACCGAGTACCTCGCCGGCGTCGCCATGACCTGGAAGTCCGCCCAGCAGGGCCGCCCCGCCGCCCTGCTGTGCCGCGCCCTGTCCTGACTGTTCCGCGGCGCGGCCGGACTCAGGTCCGGCCGCGGTCAGCGAGGCGCGGCCAGCACCGCCGCGAGACCTTCCCGGAGATCCTCGACGAAATACCCGGGCACCTCCAGCGACGGGAAGTGGCCCCCGGCTTCAGGCGTGTTCCACCGGACGATCCGCCGGTACCGTTCCTGGGCCCAGGGGCGCGGATACTTCTCGATGTCGCGGGGGTACATCGTGATCGCCGACGGGACGTCGACCCGCAGCGCGGGGTCCAGTGCGTTGTGGCTCTCGTGGTAGATGCGGGCCGCCGACGCGCCGGTCCGCGTCAGCCAGTACAGGGTGACGTTGTCTAGGATGCGGTCTCGGGACATCGTCTCGAACGGGCTGTCCTCCGTGTCCGACCACTCGGCGAACTTGTCGAGGATCCAGGCGAGAAGTCCGACCGGTGAATCGACGAGCGCGTAGCCGATGGTCTGCGGCCGGGTCGCCTGCTGCTTCGCGTACGCCGCGCGGTGGCGCCAGAAATGGCGGGTCTCCTCGGCCCACCTGCGTTCGGTTTCCGTCAGTCCGTCCGTCGCGGCCCCGGGCAGTCCCTCCGCGAACGTCGTGTGGATGCCGAGCACATGTGCCGGGAACCTGCCGGCGAGGACCGTGGTGATATTGCCTCCCCAGTCTCCGCCGTGGGCGACGAAGGTGCCGTAGCCGAGCCTCGCCATCAGTTCCACCCAGGCGGCCGCGGTCTTTTCCGTTCCCCATCCGGTGGTGGCCGGCCTGTCGCTGTAACCGAAGCCCGGGAGCGACGGGACCACGACATGGAACGCCGGAGCGTCCGCCCTTTCCGGCTCTGCCAACTCGTCCACCACGTCGACGAACTCGGCGATGCTGCCCGGCCAGCCGTGTGTCAGGAGCAGCGGAGTGGCATCCGCGCGCGGGGACCGGCGGTGCAGGAAGTGGATGCCCAACCCGTCGATGGTCGTGCGGAACTGGCCGATCCGGTCAAGGCGTGCCTCGAACTTCCGCCAGTCGTACCCGGTGCGCCAGTAGTGGACGAGAGCGACGAGGTCGGCGAGCGGTACGCCCTGCGCCCATCGGCGGGCGCCGGGCGCGTCGTGCGGGACCGTCTCGGCTTCCGGCAGCCGCGCCGCGGCCAGCCGCGCGCGCAGATCGGCGAGGTCGGCGTCGGTGGCGCGGGCTTCGTATGCGTGCACATCGCTGGGCACGGGGCCTCCTGGTGGTCGTGGAGCCGACTGGATCCCGGTGTGAACCGGCTAAGACGGTTCTAGCGTGCCGCGGCGCCGGTGCGCAACCGGCTAAGGTGGTTCCATGCATACGCGGTTCCCCGACTTCCGTCTCGGCAAGGTGCTGGCGACCAGCTTCACGGCGACGCTGACGGAGCGGTGCGGCGACCCGGTGGAGCGCATCCCCGTGCCGCACCGGCTCGTCGACTGGCTGGCGGTCAACGGCCTCGTGGTGGCGGGCTGCACCGCCGCCCAGCTCGCACTCGCCCGGGAGCTGAGGGAATCCCTGCACGCCACCTTGACCGCGGCCGCGATCCAGGAACCCCTCCCCGCCTCGGCCGTCCAGGTCATCAACGACCGCAGCGCGCAGGGGCGGGCCACGGCCGTCCTGACGCCCGAGGGCACTCGGCGCTGGCACCTCAGCTCGGCCTCTTGCGTGGAAGACGCTCTGGGTGTGATCGCCGCCGACGCGATCGGCATCATCGCGGGCGAACGGGACGGACGACTGGCCTTGTGCGCCTCGCCGACCTGCCGAGCCGCCTTCTTCGACACCAGCCGGAGCCGCACCCGCAGATGGTGCGAGATGAACACGTGCGGGAACCGCGAGAAGAAGGCGCGCTTCCATGCCAACCAGCGCAAGACCCCCGCACCGGCCGAGTGACCGCCGGCCTCGGCGCACCCGCCCACTTCATGACGAGGGCGCCCAGGCCAGGGCGGGGCGGACACTCACATGCCCGCCCGGAAGGCTGGCCCGTATACCGAACACGCCGAACGACCTGAACGCGCCGCTCCGCGGGACCGCGCACCCGTCCGTGATCCACCCCGTCCCGTACCACGCCCAGGGGGCCTCGGCCGAGCTGGTGCCCGCCATCATCCGGCGCGAGATCTCGGCCGCCGAGGATCCGCTGTGGCGCGCGTACGGGGCCGACAGCCCGGAGGAGTACGCGTGGTGGTCCTGGCGGCTGTGCGGCATCGCCTGTCTGCGGATGGCGCTCGACCACTGGCGGGACGAGGCCGAGGGCGGCATGGCGCCCACCGCGATGGCGCTGGCCGAGGAGCGCCTGCGGGCCGGTGGCTACCGTCAAACGGCGCACCGTTGCGCAATCCGCGCCCCGGAGGCGCGCGGTGGCATTCCCGGCGGCCCGCCGCACCGCGCGTACCCACGGCGCTCCGTACCCGCCTTCACGCTTCCTGCGCCCCCCGTTCCCCGGTGACGAAGCGGAGGATATGTATGCAATGCTGCCGGGGCAGGTGGCCGACCACGAGAGCGGAATTCCGGTGGAGCCGCCATTCCTCCTCTCCCCCTTTCCACCTCCCTTCCCGCCCCCTTCTCGCTCCTTTTTCCTGCCTCCGTGCTGTGTGCGTGCTGGACTCCCCGACTTCACCATGAATGGAGATGCTGTGACGCTTGAGGAATTCGAGCAGATTCTGACGAATGTGGTGCACGGCGACAAGGCAGGCCCCGACAAGGCGATCAGGCTTCCCGAGGAAGCGCTCGACCGGCATTTCGAAGAACTCGACGTGGACTCGCTGGCAAGGGCCGAGATGGTGACGGTGATCAGTGACACCTACCGGATCGAGATCGGCGACGACGAGGCCGGCGACCTCACCACCCCGCGCTCGGTGCTCGAATTCCTGGCCGCGGCCGAGCGCGGCACCGCGTGAGCGCCGACGCCGTGCGCCCGTGCCGCATCGTGTCCACGGGCTCCTACCGGCCGGCGCCGGTCGACGCGGGGGAGGTGGCGGAGCGGTTGGGCGTGACGCGGGAGTGGGTGCTGTCCCGGACGGGTGTGGAGTCCCGGTGCGTGGCGGGCCCGGACGAGTCCGTGACGTCCATGGCCACCCGTGCCGCGCGGAAGGCGCTGGCCGCGGCGGAGTTACCGGCCGACGCGGTGGACGTCGTCCTGGTGGCCACCTCGTCCAACCTCCAACTCTGCCCGGCCGTCGCCCCGCAGGTGGCCGCGGCCCTCGGACTCCAGGTCGCCGCGTTCGACCTGAGCATCGCCTGCGCGGGGTTCTGCTACGCGCTGCACGTGGCGCGTTCGCTGATCGGCGCCGGCGGTTGCGACACGATTTTGGTGATCGGCTCGGACCGCATGCTGGACATGATCGACCCCGACGATCCGGTCACCGCCCCGCTGTTCGCCGACGGCGCGGGCGCGGTGGTCCTGCGCGCCACCGAGGGGGAGTCGGGCGTCGGACCGGTGGTCTGGGGTTCGTGCGGGCAGCGGTCGGCGGCGCTGGAGGTGCGCCCGCACCCGCTGGAGCTGGAGATCGCCGCGAGGGTCCATCCGCGGCTGCACATGGACGGCCTGGCGGTCACCCGCTGGGCCTGCGCCACCGTTCCCGCCGCGGTGCGCGAGATCCTGGCGGCCGGCGGAATCGGCTGGGACGACGTGGCGGCGTTCATCCCGCACCAGGCCAACTGGAAGATGATCCGCCGCGTCGTCCGGGCGCTCGACGTGCCCGACACGGTCGTGGTGGCCGACGACGGCCGCTCCACCGGCAACACCAGCGCCGCGTCGGTGCCGCTCGCCCTGGACCGCCTGGTGACCTCGGGCAGCGTTCCCCGCGGCCGATGGGCCGTACTGGTCGGCTACGGCGCCGGTCTGGCCTACGCCGGACAGGCCGTGCGGCTTCCCTGACCGCAGGCGGCGGCGCCGTGGCTCCACCCCACGGGCGGCGGGCCGCGGCGGTCGCACCGGCGGGGGCCGGGATCAGCCGGACGGCGCGACCGCGCGCAGATACGCCTCGGCGAAGAGCTCGCAGGTCTCGTCCACGCCGGGGAGGCCGGGGCCCAGTGTGGGTTCGAGGACGGGCCGCAGGAGGAGGTGGGTGACGAGCGGGCCCAGCAGCAGCTGGACCAGGACCGGCAGCGGCAGCGGCCGGACCCGGCCCGCCTCCACGTGCGGCAGCAGCAGCCGGGAGAGGCTGTCGAACAGCCGGGGCAGGTAGGCCCGCATCGCCCGCGCGGCGGGCCCGCCCGGTCGGCTGAAGAGGTCCGCGAAGATCGCCGGGAGCACCCGCGGCTCGCGGCGGAACGCCGTGAGCACGGCCCTGTGGAGCTCCCGCACGGTGTCCTCCAGGCGCTCCGGCGGGTCGGCGGCCAGCGCCTCCAGGTCGGGCAGCGGGCCGTGGAGCTCGTAGACGGCGCCGAGCAGACCGTCCCGGCCGTCGAAGACCGTGTGCAGGCTGGGGAGCGAACATCCGGCCCGCTCCGCGACGGCGTCCAGGGTCACCGCGCCGAGGCCGCGCTCGGCGACGAGCTGCGCCGTCGCCTCGATCGCGCGCTCGCGGACCGGCCGCCGCCCGCCGGGGTCGACCCCCGCCGCCCGGACCGCCTCGTCCAGCGCCGCCCGGGAGCCGCCCAGCCGCCGCAGCAGCGTGCTGCGGGAGACGCCGGCTTCCGCGGCGATCGCCGTCAGCGGGACATCCGCGACGTCCCGGCCCCGTGCCTTGGCGGCCGCCAGGGCCACCGCCACCAGATCCGCCATCTGTTCCCGCATGTCCTGCTCCCGGATGGTCCGTTCCCGCACATGAAACATCGTACTACTTGACATATGAGGCCGTTCCAAAGACTCTGTATATGAGGGTTTCATCCGTGGTGATCGGAGTGAGGGGAGAGGGCCATGAGCGTCGTCATCTCCGGGGGCGGACCGGCCGGAATGATGCTGGGCCTGCTGCTGGCACGGGCCGGGATCGAGGTGACCGTGCTGGAGAAGCACGGTGACTTCCTGCGCGACTTCCGCGGCGACACGGTCCACGCCTCCACCGTGCGGTTGATGGACGAACTGGGCCTGGGCCGGAAGCTCGCCGCGCTGCCGCAGAGCAAGCTGGGCAACATGGAGGTGCCCACGCGGGACGGCAGCGAGGTACGGCTGACCGACTTCGAGGGCCTGCCCGCGCCGTACAACTACATCGCGATGATCCCGCAGTGGGACCTGCTCAACCTGCTGGCCGAGGAAGCCCGGCAGGAGCCGACGTTCACCCTGCGGATGGACACGGCGGCGACGGGACTGATCCGGGAGGGCGGCAAGGTCGTCGGCGTCCGCCACCGCACCCGGGACGGCGAAGAGGGCGAGATCCGCGCCGACCTCACCGTCGCCGCCGACGGCCGTAACTCCGCGCTGCGCCGGGAAGCCGGTCTGGAGCCCCGCGAGTTCCCGGTCCCGTTCGACACCTGGTGGCTCCGGCTGCCCCGGCACGTCGAGGAGCAGGCCCAGGAGCCCCGGCTGATCCCCGCGTTCCGGCCCGGCGAGTTCGCCCTGAGCCTGACCAGGAACGACTACTTCCAGATCGCCTATTTCACGACGAAGGGCGCGGACGCCCGGCTGCGCGGCGAAGGCATCGAACGCTTCCGGTCGCGGATCGCCCGTCTGATGCCGCAGTACGCGGACCGCGTCGACCGGCTGGCGAGCATGGACGACGTCCATCTCCTCGACGTCCGGCTCAACCGGCTCCCGCGCTGGTACACCGACGGCCTGCTGTTCATCGGTGACGCCGCCCACGCGATGTCCCCCGCCGGGGGAGTGGGCATCAACCTCGCCGTCCAGGACGCGGTCGCGGCGGCCGCACTGCTCGCCGGACCGCTGCGCACGGGCCGGTTGACCACCGCCGACCTGGCGAAGGTCCAACGGCGGCGGCTGCGCCCCACGGTGATCATGCAGCGCGTCCAGCTGATGCTGCACAACGGCTTCTTCGCCCCGGTCCTCACCGGCCGCCGGATCGGCCCGCCCACCTCGGTGGTCCTGGCCGCCCGGCACCTCCCCGGGTTCCGCCAACTCCCGTCCCGCCTGGTCGCCTGGGGCCCCCGCCCGGAGCACGCCCCCGCATTCGCCCGGCGCTCCCCGAAGGAACCGGCGTAGGCCCGGTCCCACGGCCCGTGGCGTTCCGGCACATCACGCCAGGGGGTACGTGATCACCAACGATCAAGATCAACTTTCGCGAACAGGCCCTGGCCGGCCTACGCGGTTGTGGCGATGCCGCCGTCGACGGGGATCACGGTGCCTGTGAGGTATGCGCCTGCCCGGCTGGCGAGGAACACGGCGACACCCGCCATGTCGTCGTCGCGGCCGATCCGGCGCAGTGGGGCCGACGCCGCGATCGCCTCGCCGAACTCATCGAGGGTTGCTGCCATCATCGTCGACGGGAACGGTCCCGGCGCCACGGCGTTCACGGCGACGTGCTGCGGTCCCAGTTCCTTGGCGAGCACTCTGGTGAGTTGATGCAGCGCGGCCTTGCTGCTGGAGTACGAATAGTTGGGCCGCTGGGGGATGTGGATGGCGGCGATGCTGCCGATGTTGATGATCCGCGCGGGATCGTCGGCGGTGCCCGCCCTGCGAAGTGCGGGCAGCAGTGCCTGGACCAGCCAGAACGGCGCTTTCAGGTTGAGGTCGACGACCGTGTCCCAGGCCGCGTCCGGGAACGTCGCCAGCGGCTCGTCCCACATGGCGCCCGCGTTGTTGACGAGGATGTCGAGACGCTCCGAGTCGGCGGTGACGAGGTCGGACAGCCGCCGGCACTCGTCGTGGCGGGACAGGTCGGCGGGGATGGCCCGCACCTCACCGAATGTGGACAGCTGTTCCTGCGCTTGGGCGCACGCTTCTGCGTCGCGTGAGCTGATGACCACGCGGGCGCCCGCCTGGAGAAGGCCACGCGCGATCATCATTCCGATGCCTCGGGTGCCGCCGGTGACGAGCGCGCGCTTTCCACACAGATCGAAAAGTTCTGCATGCGTGGTGAATTGGCTGTCTGCCACTTGTCGCCTTCCAGTTGGTCGTGCGGGATGATGCGTCGACGTGTTGGGCGTTCGGTTCAGCCGTCTCAACGCTATGACCTTGGAGTGCACTCCAAGCAAGCGGATCAGGGGCCTGACGGACCGCGTCCGCGCCGCGTTCTGGGGCCGGACCGCCCCGCGGGTGCGCCCGGACGCGCTCACGTCCGGGCGCACCCGCCGACGTCGCGGGGGAGTGCCCGCCGCCGTGCGGCCCACCCGTTCAGCCGGCGCCCGCACCGAGTACCGTCGTGACGCCTGACCTGCGCGCCCCGCCCCATGAGGAGCACGATGAACCCCCTCTGCTCAGCCTCGCCGTCGGTGAGTGCGTCGCTGCTGGACGACTTCTCCCTGGAGATGACCGGCAAGGACATACCGAACCTGGAGGCGGCCGCACCGCTCGTCCCGCCCGGGACACGGATCAATGTGACCTACCTCGGCAACGAGGATCTGCGGATGCGGCTCGCCGCCGCCCGCGCCGTGAAACGCCTCGGCTTCCGCCCGGTCCCGCACCTCTCGGCCCGCCGCCTCGGCTCCCGGGCCGACTTCGAGGAGTTCCTCGCCGGGCTGCGCTCCGATGCCACCGGGGCGGAGGTCTTCGCCGTGGGCGGCGACCCGGCAAGCCCTCAGGGCCCCTATCCCGACTCGCTCTCCCTGATCGAGTCCGGCCTGCCGGCCGCGTACGGTGTGCGGCACATCGGCATCAGCGGCTATCCGGAAGGCCACCCGTCCATCGCCCCCGAGGCGCTGTGGAGCGCGCTGCGCGACAAGAGCGCCGCGATAGCCGCGCAGGGTCTCGACGGCAGCGTCATCACCCAGTTCGGCTTCGCCGCCGAGCCGGTGCTGGCCTGGATCGAACGCGTCCGCGACGAGGGCATCACCCTGCCCGTACGCATCGGCGTCCCCGGCCCTGCCGGTGTGCGACGCCTCATGGGCTACGCGGCCCGCTTCGGCGTGGGAACCAGCGCCTCCGTCGCCAGGAAGTACGGCCTGTCCCTCACCAACCTCATGGGCACCGCGGGACCGGACACCTTCCTGCACACCCTGGCCGACGGCTACGACCCCGCACGCCACGGCGCCGTGAAGGTCCACTTCTATACGTTCGGCGGGCTGGAGGCCACCTCCGCGTGGATCACCCGGTTCAGGAAGAACGCCCTGGTGTGACGGGCGCGCCGGTCGCACGGCGAGGAAGGCGGCCGGGGCCGTCAGATGCCCACGTCAGCACAGTTGTTCCTATAGGTTCGAGCCATCCCGTTCGAGAACGGGCCCGGATCTACGCGTGAGGGAGCTTGCTCGCATGGCCTTCATCCACCACACCACCATGACGCCCACCAAGGTGGAGCTGCTCACCGAGTGGCTGCCGAAGCAGAGCTGGTACGCGGGCGACGCGGCGGCGCCCGAACTGGTCAAGGCCGGTGGGTTCCGGCTGGACGACCCGGAGGGTGAGGTCGGAATCGAGTTCATGATCGTGGTGGACGCCACCGCGCAGGAGCCGACGGCGTATCTGGTGCCGATGGGCTACCGCGCCGCGGCGCTGGAGGGCGCCCCGGACGAGGCGCTGATCGGCACCTCCGAGCACGGGGTGCTCGGCACCCGGTGGATCTACGACGGCGTCCACGACCCGGTGGTGCAGGCGCAGTTGGGTGCGCTCCTGCGCGGTGAGGCGGTACCGCAGCACCAGAGCCTGAGCGACGTGCCCGACCCGACGGTCACCGTGCACGGTGACGGGCCGGACAACGGGTCGGACCTCCATCTCCGCCGCGTCCTCCGGTCCGCGGACGCCGGGCAGGAGCCGTCCGGACTCCTGGTCGCCGGGTGGACCTGGCCGGACGGAACGACGGCACGGGGCGTATGCGTCGAGGCGCGCGGGCCGCGCTGAGACGCCCTCGGCCGATCGCCCCGGATCGGCGGGACGGCGAACCGGGTCCGGCACGTTCGCGTGCCGGACCCGGGTGCGTCAGCCATTCATGGCTGCCCAGAACTCCTCGAACGACATCTTGCGGTCGCCGTCGGTGTCGAGGGAGTCGATCAGCTCCTGCGCCTGCGCCTCGGTGATCTCCGAGCCCTCCAACTCCGCGACGACCTTGCGGTATTCCTCCGCGGTGACCTGACCGTCCCCGTCGATGTCGTAGCGCTCGAAGACCTTCCGCGCCGCCGTCTCCACGATGTCTGCCATGTGCTCAGCCCTTCCGTGATCTTTGCTGACGGCCCAGGCTAACCGTCGGCCGGACGCACCCCGAGGGCGCCCACCGTCCGGCGATGCCGGAACCGGGGGCGGAGAGCACGGCCGGCGGGCGCGGCGTCGTGCGGAAGGCAGGTGACGTGAAGCACCTCGGTCGCCTCCCGTCCCGTGGCAGGGAGGTGAGATGCGCACGACACGTGTGACAGGGTGTGGAAGATGGGCGCGGAGCGTTGCAGCAGGTGCCCACCAGGCGGTAATTCAGGGGGTGTTGGCCTGTGGGAAGCGATCGGTGTGGTCGTGCGGAGCCCAGTGTCCATCAGCTACGGCTGTTCGTGACGCTCGCGGAGGAGCTGCATTTCCGGCGCGCGGCGGCCCGGTTGTTCATGACGCAGTCGGCCCTCAGCCAGCAGATCCGGGCCCTGGAACAGCGAATCGGCCTGCGGTTGCTCAGCCGTACGACGCGCACGGTGACGCTCACACCGTCCGGTGAGGCCCTGCTGCCCGAAGCCCGCGCCGTCGCGGAGGCCATGGACGGGCTGCGACGCACCGCGCGGGTCCGTGCTCGGGAGGTCGAGGGAAGGGTCGTCATCGGGACCCTCACCGCGGAGCCCTCGATGCCGCAGACCCGGGCCATCATCGACGGGCTGCAGACCCGCCATCCGGGCCTGACCATCGAGATGCGCAGCCTCAACTTCGCCAACCAGTACGAGGCGCTCGTCAGCGGCGAGGTGGACGTGGCCTTCCTGCGTCCGCCCGCTCCTCCCGGCATCCGTGTCCAGCACCTCGTCGAAGAACCCCGGGTCGTCTGCCTCCCGGCCGACGACCCCCTGGTCGACAAGGAGCGCATCGTCCTGGACGACCTCTCCGCGCGCTCCATGGTGACGATGCCGGATGAATCTCCCCGCGTGTGGCGGGACTTCTGGGCCATCGATCCGCGCCCGGACGGCACTCCCCTCTCCTTCGGCCCGCTGGCGGTCGACGTGGAGGAGGTGTTGGCGCAGGTCGCCCTCGGAAAGGTTATCGGCTTCCTGCCCGCGTCCGCCCGCACCTTCTATCCGCGCCCCGGCATCCGCTACCGGGACGTCGTCGACCTGCCGCCGTGCACGATGGCACTGACGTGGTTCGCCCAGAACCACGACCACCCCGAGATCACCCTGATACGCAACCTGGCGCGCGCCGTTCTGACCCCCGGCGCCCTCCGCGTACCGCCCGACGAGCCCACGAGTGCCTGATGTGACGGTGTCCTGACGGCGACAGGAGCGGAGGTCCGGCGTGGAGGGGGATGCGGTGGCGACCCGACGCGCGCGGAGACGGCCTTCAGCGCCACCGAGAGCGTGCTGTCGCCGGCAGGCCGGAAGCCGCAGGCCGCCGGGGGCCCGGGAGGCAGCGGTGGGTTGCGGCGGGGCGGGTGGCATTCCCCGTGCCCTCGCGTATCCGCCGTGGTGACACGGATCCGCGAGGGCACGGGGTGCCGGGGGCCGCGGTCTTCGCCGGCCGGCCCTGGCCCGTCACCGCCCGGGCCGGCCGGTCAGACGGCTGTGGGCGTGTTCAGCAGGGCCCATGCGGCGTAGCCGCCGAGGACGTCGGAGACATCCCCGAAACCCTTGTGGCGCAGCAGGCTGGCGGCGATGGAGGAGCGGTGGCCGCCCGCGCAGTGCAGGACCAGCGGCGCCTCGCGCGGGATCTCGTCCAGCCGGCCGGGGAGTTCGCCGAGCGCGAGGTGCAGGGCTCCCTCGATGAACCCCGCCTCGCCACGCTCACCGCAGTTGCGGACGTCGATCACGACCGGCGGGTTGTCGCCCGCCAGCTCCGTACGCAGCTGGGCGGCGGTCAGACGGCTGGCGGGGGCGACCTCGTCGGCCATCGCGGCCATCGCGTCCTCGGGGGAGTCCAGGTAACCGGCCGCACGGTCGAAGCCGATCCGGGCGAGCCGGGTGACGATCTCCTCCTCGCGGCCCTCCGGCGCCACCACCAGCAGCTCCGCGCCGAGCGGCAGGACGGTGCCGGCCTGCTCGGCGAACCGGCCGTCGGCGGGCACGTTGATCGCCCCGCGCAGATGGCCGGCGGCGAACTCCTGCGGATCCCGGGCGTCGACCACCACCGCACCCGCCGCCCCCAGCGCCGTGAACTCCTCGGCCGTCAGTGCCCGCGGCGCGGCCGCCGGGTCGAACAGCTCGCGGTCCTTGCGGTTGAGTTCCGCGTCGTAGGCGAAGTAGCCGGGAGCCGCCGACTGACCGGCGGTGACGAGGGCGACGAAGTCCTCCTGGCTCATCGGGGCGCACGCGTAGTTGGCGGTGCGCTGCTCGCCGATCGTGGACTGCCGTTCGGCCGACAGGTTCTTGCCGCAGGAGGAGCCGGCGCCGTGGGCGGGGAAGACCCGCACCTCGTCGGGCAGGCTCATCAGCTTGTTCTGGACGCTGTCGTGCAGCATCGCGCCGAGGTCGGCGGCGCTGACGCCGACGGAGGCCAGCAGGTCGGGGCGGCCCACATCGCCGATGAAGAGGGCGTCGCCGGTGAGCACGGCATAGGGGACGGCGTCGTCGCCGTGCTCGTGGACCAGCACGCTGATCGACTCGGGGGTGTGCCCGGGCGTCTCCATGATCTTCAGGGTGACGTCACCGAGGCTGATCGTGTCGCCCTCGGCCAGCTCGCGGATCGCGTACTCGGTCTCGGCGCGCCGTCCGTAGCCGATCCAGGCGCCGGTGCGGGCGGCCATCTCCAGATGTCCGGCGACGAAGTCCGCGTGGAAGTGGGTGTTGATGACGCCGACCACGGTGAAGCCGCGGGCCTCGGCGTCGGCGAGGTACTCGGACACGTCCCGGCGGGGGTCGACGACCACGGCCTGGCCGGTGGTCTCGTCGGCGATCATGTACGACGCCTGGGAGAGGCACTCGAGGTAGTACTGGGAGAAGAACACGGAAACCTCCGTAACGAGTGGCGGTATACCTCGGGGGGTATCTGTGGGGTCCTGATGCGGCCCACTCGGGGGTGGGCGGGGCGGTGGGGCCGGGCGGCCGCCAGGGAGTTGACTGTGCGCCGATGCCGATGCCGATGCCGTGCGGCAGCGGCGGGAGTGCCGGCGTTCCGGGGTGCGGTCGAGATCTTGCGCCGTCGCTTCGTCCGGCGCGGCCAGGTGGGGTCCTGATACCCCCTGGGGTATTGCGTCATCGACGGTAAAGGGGTGCGGTCGTCGCTGTCAAATACCGGCGGGGGTATCTGAATGCGGCGTCCCCTGATGGCGTCGGCTGTCCCCGTACAGGGCTGGGAGCTGTGGGCCGGGCGCCGCCCGGCCCGCCGGAGGTTGCCGTCCGTGCTCGGCCGTGCCGTCCCTCAAATCGGCACACGGTGCCGGTAGCGTGACCGAAGCTGTATATGCGGCGGATTCGGGTGAAGGCGGCAGAGGTGCGGGGACGTCGGGCGAGGGCGCTGTGGGCCTTGCTCGTCATGGGTGCCGTCCTGACCGCGGCGCTCGGCGGTTGCCCGGCGATGCGCCATCTCGTGGGATCGGCGCCGCAGACCGGCCACGTCGCGGCCTTCGCCGTGCCCGTGAGTGCCGATGCCCCGGGCAGTCGTGCCGAGGTGTCGCCACGGGGCTGCCCGGAACACGTGGCCGCCGTCGCGGAGCCGTCCCCGTCCGAGCGGCCGGCCCCTCGGGCGCCGCAGCCGGCTGTCCCGGAGGAGGCGGTCCGGCCCCGCCCGGTGGCACCGGGCTCCCCGCCGCCGGACCCCCTCCGGGCTCCCGGTGAGAACGGGCGAACCGCCCGGCACGAGCGCATGCAGGTGTAGAACCGCGGCGACCTGACGGCCGGCGCGGCACGCGGTCCCCGGGGGGCTCTCCTCGCGGACGTAGGGGGAGCGCGCAGTCGTCCGGCCTCACTTCTTCCTTCGGCCTCCGGGCCTTCTCGCGACCGGCGGGCCCCTGCCCGGGGTGTCACGCCGCGTCGCCGTCCGGGGCCGCGCGGCCGTGCCGTGCGGCAGCCGCTGCCCAGCTCTTCCAGTTCTCCAGCCGGGAAACCTCCATGAAAACCGCAGAACCTCTCCTGCCCCGACTCTCCGCCTGGCTCCATGCGCGTCTGGGCCGGGCCTCCCTCGTCAGCTACGCGGCCGCTCTCCTCGTGCCGGGCCCCGGGAACGCTCTGCGCGACGCCGGGGTGCAGCTCGCCGGTGTGCGCGCCGGGCTGCCCGCGGCCCTGCTCGTGACGATCCTCTTCGCGGCGGCCTACCAGGTGACACCGCAGCGGCTGGCCGCCGGCCTGCGCCGTCCCACCGTCCTCGTCGGCGGGCTCGTGGCCCACCTGGCCACGCCTTTCGTGGTGGTGGCGGCTGCCGCCGCGCTTCTGGCGGCGACCGGCGCCACCCGCGCCGCGCACTTCGTGCCCGTGGCGCTCGTCCTGGTCACCACCGCCCCGGTCGCCGCCGGCGCCACCGTGTGGATCGGAAGGGGGAACGGCGACGGCGCCGCCATGATCAGTATCGTGGTGTGCTCCGCACTGCTCAGTCCGCTGACCCTGCCCGCCACCGTCGGTCTTCTCGACGCGACCGGCCTGCTGGACGGCGGCCTCCCACCCTTCCGCGACGCCGTGGCGGGGAGCGCCCGCGGTCTGCTGGCCGGCACGGTGATGCTGCCGTGCGCCGCAGGAATCGTCTGCCGGGGGATCGGCCCGCGGACGGTCGGCCGACGGGTGCTCGCGGCGGCGCCGCTGGTGGCGATGGTCGCCGTTCTCGCGCTGACCTACGTCAACGCCGCCGCGGCCCTTCCGCTGCTGACCGCGGCGTCGGTGGTGCCCGCGCTGCTGGCCGTCGGCAGCGCCGGTGCGGCGTGTCTGCTGGCCTTCCAGGTCGGGCACCGGGCGGCGCGCCTGCTGCGGCTGCCCCCCGAAGCCGCCGCCACCGTGACGCTCGCCTGCGGTATGAGCAATGTCGGCGTCAGCTCCGTACTGGCGGCCACCCTGCTGTCCGCGGAGCCGGGCGTGCTCCTCGCCGCCCTGGCCTACGGCCTGGTCCAGAAGGTCGCCGCCCATCGTGCGATGGCCGGCCGGCTGCGCCAGGGCCCTGATCGGCTGCCCCGCGGCACCCGGCTGCCTCCGTCGCCCCAAGGGTAGGGTGAGGGCGCGTTCCATGATCGTATTCCCGGGAGGGCACGCTGATGACTGCGCAGCAGGTGGTACGGGCCGTGGTGGCGGTCCCCGCGGTGGACCGGGCGCCGCGGGCGATCGGCAATCTGCTGAGGGCGGCGGATCTGCCGCTGGAGGTGGAGGCGGTCTGCTCCGGCGACGGTATCGGCCTCGTCCTGGCCGACGGTCCGCACGCCGGGACCGTCGCCACGCTGCGGGAGGCCGGTGTGCGCTTCCTGGCCTGCGCGAACACCCTGAGCGGCCGGGGCCTGACGGCCGACGACCTGGCGGAGGGCGTCGGCGTCGTCCCGGCCGCCGTCTGGCACCTGGTCCGGCGCCAGCACGAAGGCTGGTCCTTCCTGCCACTGTGAGGCGCCCGCGCCGCCCCGCCTCCGCGACGGGGGAGGGCCGGCCGGCAGCGGTCAGCCGGCCGGGACGGGGCAGGCCGCTTCGGTGGCGAGCCTGCGCAGTGCGGCCTCGGCCAGCAGCACGACGGACGCCACGGCGACCAGGGGCTGCAGCGGCGCCCAGTAGCTCAGGGCGCCGGAGGTGCCGACCAGCAGAAGGACCACTTTGTTGCATACGGGGCAGCCGATGGCGAGGAACGACAGCGCGCCGCCGAAATAGCCGAGGCGGCGGCCGGCCGGCGGGTCCGCGGGCCGGGTCGTTGGGGCTGTCGCCACGTACGTCGCCAGCACCACGCCGGCCAGCGCAGCGGTGACCACCCACACGGGATAGTTCCACCACTGCACCGGCACCGAGCGGGAGAACCACGGCGTCGGCAGGACCGCCGTCGGCACGCCGGTCACCACCGCCGTGGCGAGGGCGCCGCTCAGGGCGGCCGCCCACCGGCGTGCGGTCCAGCTCCGCAGGGCGGCGACCGCCCCGCGGAAGGAACGGGAAGAAGGCATGGAAAGGCTCCGTTCTGCGAGGTGGGAAGGGGGCGATCGGTGGATCGGCCTATACCCGGAGAACGGAGAGGGCGGCGCGGGGGACCGGCGGCGAGGGCCCCGCGGATGCCGGAGGCAGGAGCTCACGGGGCGGAGGGGCGGCCAGGGCGCCGGCCGTCGTGACGGGCGCGCGGACCGCTGAAGCCGCCGAGACCCCGGCCCGGGACGTGGCCGCTTCGGTGATCGCCTTCTTGGCGCAGGGCTGCGGGGCGGGCCGGTCCGGCACGATCACCGACCGGGTGTGACCGTCCGCGAGGTGGCCGGCCCGCTCGGCGGCGGGCCCCATCGGCGCGAAGACCGCGGGGGCGGCCCCGTCCGGAGCGGTGGGCCGGCCCGTGCACAGCCATGCCGTCACCACCACGAGCAGGGCGAGCGCGACCCGGGCAGCGAGGTGTGTCCCCGAACGCCTCATCGCCGCTCCGCTCCGCCGCCCGCCACCGCACTGCCGTCACGCCTGGAGGACTCTATACCCCTGTGGGTATGGGAGGGCCTGCCGGACGGTGTCCTGGTGTCTTGGAGGGTGCCCCGGGGCGATGTCGTTCCGGGGCGGCTCCCGCGGTCCGGTGGTTGCGGGTGTGTGTGGGTGTGCCGGGTGTGGCGACGGGCACGTTGAATACCCCCTGGGGTACCTGTTACGGTCGGTTGCATACCCAGGGGGGTAATTTCAGGAAGGGAGCCTCTCCGTGTTCTTCATCGACACCATCGAGCTCGGCGGACTGGGCAACCGCCACTACCTCGCCGGGGGCGAGCGGGCGGCCGTGGCGGTGGACCCGCCGCGCGACGTCGACCAGGTCCTGGCGGTCGCCGCCCGGCGCGGGGTGCGGATCACCCACGTGGTGGAGACTCACCTCCACAACGACTACGTCACCGGCGGTCTGGAGCTGGCCCGGCTGACGGGCGCCGCCTATCTGGTGCCGGCCGGAGCGCGTGTGTCGTTCGCGCGGGTGCCGGTGGCCGACGGCGACACGGTCACGGTCGATGACGGACTGGAGCTGCGGGCGATGGCCACCCCGGGGCACACCCCCCACCACACCTCGTACGTGCTGCGGGAGCAGGGGATGCCGGTGGCCGCGTTCACCGGCGGGTCGCTGCTGATCGGCACGGTGGGCCGCCCGGACCTGGTGGAGCCCCGCCTGACCGAGGAGCTGGCCCGTGCCCAGCACGCCTCCGCCCACCGCCTCGCCGCCCAGCTCCCGGACGAGACGTCCGTGCTGCCCACGCACGGCTTCGGCAGCTTCTGCTCCTCGGCGCAGGCCGAGGGGGACGCCACCACCATCGGCAGGGAGAAGGGCGCCAACGCGGCGCTGACCACGGACGTGGACTCCTTCGTCGCCCAGCTGCTCGCCGGACTGGAGGACGTCCCCGCGTACTACGCGCACATGGGCCCGGCCAACGCGAGCGGCCCCGCGCCGGTGGACCTGACGCCCCCGGCCGTCGCGGACGCGGACGAGATCGCCGCCCGGCTCGCGGCCGGTGAGTGGGTCGTGGACCTGCGCAACCGGATCGCCTTCGCCGAGGGGCACGTCGCCGGATCGTTCAACTTCGAGGCCGACGGCAAGATCGCCACCTACCTGGCGTGGCTGATCCCGTGGGGCAAGCCGGTGACCCTGCTCGCCGAATCCGCCGAGCAACTGGCCTCAGCCCAGCGGGAGTTGGTGCGCGTCGGCATCGACCGGCCCGCGGCCGCCGCGACCGGAGCGCCGCAGGAGTGGGTGGCCCAAGGCGCCTCCCTGGCCTCCTTCCCGCGCTCGACCTTCGCCGGCCTGGCCGAGCAGGACATGGACGGCATCGTCGTCCTGGACGTCCGCCGTGAATCCGAGCGGGCCGCCGGGCACATCGAGGGCTCCGTGCACATCCCGGTCCACCAGCTGCACAAGCGGCTCGGCGAGGTCCCGGCGGGCACGGTGTGGGTGCACTGCGCCGGTGGCATGCGCGCCGGTATCGCCGCCTCGCTCCTCGACGCCGCGGGGCGTGACGTGGTGGCCGTCGACGACGGGTTCGACTCCGCCGCCGATGCCGGGCTGACCCTCGTCTCCCGCTGACCGGCCGCCCGAACGCCCCCACCCTTCGTACGAGAGGTTGTGTGATGTCCCCCTTCCACCACGGTCAGGACCGTGTCACCGCCGACGACGCCCACCGGCTCACCCGGGGCGCGGACGCCCCGGCCGTCCTGCTGGACGTACGTGAGCAGGGCGAATGGGATGCCGGGCACGCGCCCGGCGCCGTGTTCGCGCCGCTTTCCGGACTGACCTCGGGGGCGGCCCTGCCGGAGCCCGTCCGGGGGCGGCCGCTGGCGGTGATCTGCCGCAGCGGCAACCGTTCCCGGAAGGCCGCCCGCCTGCTCGCCGACCGCGGCGAGAGCGCGGTGGACGTCATCGGCGGCATGAAGGACTGGGCCGCCGCGGGGCACCCGGTCGTCGACGCACGCGGGAACCACGGCTCCATAGCATGACCACCCTGATCCTCGCGCTCGTCGCCGGTGCCGTCGTCGGCCTGGCCCTGGGCGGCCTCGGCGGAGGCGGCAGCGTCCTGGCCGTACCGGCCCTGATCTACCTGCTCGGCTTCACCCCGGCACAGGCGACCACCGCCAGCCTGTTCATCGTCACCCTGACCTCCGTCACGGCGCTCGTCGGGCACGCCAGGGACGGCAACGTGGCCTGGCGGACCGGTCTGCTGTTCGCGGCGGCGGGCGTCGTCCCCGCGATGCTCGCCGGGACCGTCGCGGGCCATGTGCCCCAGAGCGTGCTCACCGTCGCCTTCGCGATCGTCGCCGCGGTCGCCGCCCTGTACATGCTGCGGCCCGCCCGCGCCGAGAGCACCGGCACGGTGCACCCGGGCAAGGCCGGCGGCGCCGGCGCCGGGCTCGGCACGGTGACCGGCCTCCTGGGCGTGGGGGGCGGCTTCCTCGCCGTACCGGCGCTCGTCGGCGTGCTGAGCCTGCCCATGCGGCGGGCCGTCGGCACCAGCCTGCTGGTCATCACGGTCAACTCGCTGGCCGCGCTCGGCGCCAGAGCCGGCACCGGCACGCACCTCGACTGGGCGGCCGTCGCACCGTTCACCGCAGCGGCCGTCCTGGGCGCCTGGGACGGCAAACGCCAGGCGAAGAAGCTCAAGGGCAACACCCTCCAGCGGCTCTTCGCCTACGTCCTGCTCGCCGTCGCCGCCTTCATGCTCGTCGACGCGGTCCTCTGACCACGTCGGCCCGGGCGCGGCAGCCGCGACGCACGACCAGGCTCCACGCCCCTCCTCACCCCCACCCCCGACGGGGACGAAGAACCCCGACCGGCAGTACCGAAACAAGGACGACACCAGTCATGACCACTCCCACCTCCCTCGACCCCCGCCAGGCCAAGGCCCGTCTGCACGAGCTCACCGTCATCGACGTCCGCACCCCCGGCGAGTACGCCGGCGGCCACCTCCCCGGCGCCCTCAACATCCCCCTCGACCAGCTCGACCGCGCGCTGCCCGACATCCGCACCGCCGCCGCACGCGGCGAGGTCCTCGTCGTCTGCGCCTCCGGCGCCCGCTCCGAGAACGCCTGCCGGCAGCTGGCCGACAAGGGCATCCGCACCGCCACCCTCGCCGGCGGCACCGGCGCCTGGGCCGCCCAGGGCCACGAACTGGACCACCCCCAGGGCGCCGCCTGCAGCACCAAGGCGTCCTGGGGCATGGAACGCCAGGTCCGTCTGACCGCCGGCTCCGTCGTGCTGCTCGGCCTGCTCCTGGGCCTGGTCGTCCACCCGGCCTTCCAGCTGCTGTCCGCCGGTATCGCCGCCGGTCTGGTCTTCTCCGCGCTGACCAACACCTGCGGTATGGCCGCCATGCTCGCCAAGCTGCCCTGGAACCGGCCCAGCCGGGCCGACCTCGACACCGCGCTGGCCGGACTGCGCAACCGCTGACCCGCAGCCGTGGACACCCGCGACGCCGGGCCGCCGCCAGGCGCGTCCCTCACCCGGGCCGAGGGGCCGGTCCTCCCCGGTCCCGACCGGTGAGGCGCTGCGCCGGCGGCCCGGCCGCCCGCCACCCGCCTCCTCCGCAGGGCCGGGCCCGCCCGCCACGGGCAGCAGACCGAACCCGTACGCGCAAGGACGACCGCAGATGACCCCGACCACCAGCCAAGCGCCGCCCGCCGTCCGGCTCGGCCTGCGGGAGAACTGGCCGCAGTTCACCCTGCTCGTCGTCGTCAACGTCTGTGTCGGCGCCCTCGTCGGTCTGGAGCGCACCACCGTTCCGCTCCTCGGCACCGATGTCTACGGTCTGACCAGCGGTCTGGCGGTCTTCTCGTTCATCATCGCGTTCGGTCTCACCAAGGCCCTGACCAACCTCGCCGCCGGCGCCCTGAGCGCCCGCTTCCGCCGCAAGCAGCTCCTTCTCGCCGGCTGGCTGTCGGGCGTCCCCGTCCCCTTCGTCCTCGCCTGGGCGCCGTCCTGGGGCTGGATCGTCGCCGCCAACGTGCTGCTCGGCCTCAACCAGGGCCTGGCCTGGTCGATGACGGTCAACATGAAGATCGACCTCGTCGGCCCCGCCCGGCGCGGTCTGGCCACGGGCCTGAACGAGGCCGCCGGCTACACCGCGGTCGGCGCCACCGCCCTGGCCACCGGCTACCTCGCCACCGGCTACGGCCTGCGCCCCGCCCCCGAACTCATCGGCGTCGTCTTCGTCGTCGCCGGTCTCGCACTCGCCCTGGCCGTCCGCGACACCGCCGCCCATGCCGCCCTCGAACTCGCCCACCACACCACGCCGCTGCCCACCGGCGAGGACACCGGCCTGAAGGCCACGTTCATCCGCACCTCCTGGCACCACCGCTCCCTGCGCGGCGCCGGCCAGGCGGGCCTGGTCAACAATCTGAACGACGGCCTCACCTGGGGCGTCTTCCCGCTGCTCTTCACCGATCACGGACTCGGCCTCGCCGCCGTCGGGCTGATCAAGGGCCTCTACCCGATCCTGTGGGGACTCGGACAGATCCCCACGGGGCACCTGTCCGACCGGATCGGCCGCAAGCCCCTCATCGTCACCGGCATGTTCGTCCAGGCAGCGGGCTTCGTCCTCGCCCTGGCCCTGCTGGAGCGGCCCCTGCCGGCCGGCCTCCTCTCCGCCGTCGCCCTGGGGCTGGGCACCGCCATGGTCTACCCGGCCCTCATCGCCTCCGTCTCCGACCACGCCCACCCCGCCTGGCGCGCGAACGCCCTGGGCACGTACCGCTTCTGGCGCGACATCGGCTACGCCGCCGGTGCCCTCCTCGCCGGCGTCCTCGCCGACACCCTCGGACTGAACGCCACGGTCGTCGCCGCCGCCGTCCTCACCGCGGTCTCCGGCCTGGCCGCGGCCCGCTGGATCACCGAACGGCCCGCCCACTGAGGGCGATCCGGCCTGCCGCCGGGGACGCCGCGGGCGCCACCGCGGCCGACGGCACCCGGCGCCCGCCGCCCCGCCGCACGGCCGTACGCGCGGGGGCCCGACGACATGCGTCGGATCGCCGGAAGGGCTAGCGTCGAAGGCGGGCCGGGGCGCGTCGCCCGCGGTCCGGCCGAGAACGTGGGGAGCGAACCATGGCCGCCCGGGTTGCCCTCGACGGGCTCGGCAGCATCGGCCGCCCGGCGCTCACCGGGCGCGCTTCCGCCGCCGCCCCCGTGACCGGGTGGAGGACGAGCGGCCCCGGGACGGTGTGCCGGGCACGGGCCGTCACGGGCCGGGCGGTGCCACGGCGATGACCGCGCCGGCAGCGGACCCGGCCGCGACCGGCCCCGTTCTCACCCTGACGATGAACCCCACGGTCGACATGTGCTGGGACGTCGACCACCTAGCCGACGTCGGCAAGAACCGCGCCCGGGTCCGGTCGGTGACCGCGGGGGGCGGGGGCATCAACGTCGCCCGCGGCGTGACACGGCTCGGGGGACGGGCAACCGCCGTCCACACCGCCGGCCGCGAGGTCGGCCGCCGCCTGAACAGACTGCTGGACGAGGAGGGCATCGCCCACATCCCGGTCGGCATCGAGGGGGAGACCCGCGAAGCCCTCGTCCTCTTCGAGACCGCGTCGCGCCGCAGCCATCACATCGTCCCGCCCGGCCCGCGCCTCGACGACCAGGAGGCGCAACGGTGCCTGGACGTGCTGGAGCAGGCGGTCGGCGCCAGCGGGTACGTCGTGGCCAGCGGCAGCCTGCCCGGCGGTCTGCCCGACGACTTCTACGCGGCCGTCGCCCGCCGCGTCGGGACGGCCGGAGCCCGGCTGGTGCTGGACACCTCGGGCCCGGCGCTGCGGCCGGCGCTGGCGGAAGGCGTCTTCCTCTTCCGGTGCAACCGCTCCGAGGCCGCCTCGCTCCTCGGCCGGCCCGTCCGCGGCTTCGACGACGCCCTGGCCGTCAACGAGCAACTGCTCACCGCGGGCGCCGCCGAGATCGCCGTCACCACCATCGGTGAACTGGGCGCCCTCTGCTCGACCCGGCACGGCCACACCGAACTGCGGGCACCGCCGCTGCCGGGGAACCTGATCAGCGACGCCGGGGCCGGGGACACCATGGTGGCCGCGCTCACCGTACGGCTGGCCGCGGGCGACGATCCGGTCAGCGCCTGCGCGCTGGGCGTGGCCGTCGCCGCCGCGTCGGTGCTCACCCCCGGCACCGACCCCTTCGACCGCGGGCTGGCCGAGTCCCTCCGCCCCGAGGTGGGGCTGACGTTCCGGGCCCGGCCGTGACCGGAAGCGCCCCGGGCACCCGCCGCCGGTGGTGACGGAAAGTGGCTGAACGGTGGTCGGGCGCCGGGCGGAACCACGCGGGCCTGCTCGGTCGGCCGACCCTGCTGACCTGGTGCGGAGCCGTCCTGCTGCTGGCGGCCGCGGTAGTGGCGGGCGTCTGGCGGCGGCACGAGCTGGCGCAGGCGTTCGCCCTCATCGCCCGGGTGCGCGTCCCGCAGCTGATGGTTGCCGTGGCGGCCGAGGCCCTGTCGATGGCGTGCTTCGCGGCCGTGCCGCGCCGGCTGCTCCGGGCGGGCGGGGTGCGGTGGAGCCTGCGGCGGACCGGGGTGATCGTCGTGGCGGCCAACGCCGTGGCGGGAGCGTTGCCGGGCGGGGCCGCCCTCGCCGGCGCCTGGACGTTCCGGCAGCTGCACCGACGGGGGGTCGACCCGGCCCTGGCAGCCGCGGTACTGGTCTGCGCCGGGGCGCTCTCGGCGCTCGGCCTGGGCATCGTGATCGTGGTCGGTCTGGCAACCCTGGGTGCCACCGGGGCCGCGGCGGTGCTGCGCCCGGTGGCCGACCTCCTGGGGCTGGCCCTGCTGGTCGGCCTGGTGCTGCTCGTCCTGTCCCGCCTCGCGGGCTTCCGGGCGGCGCTGCGGCGGTGCTGGGACCGGGCCGGACGGCGGTCCGCACGGGTGGACCGGGCCGAGCGGGCCCTGGCGCGGGTGGCGGAGCAGATCCGGAGCCTGCGGCCCGGCCCCCGGACGTGGCTGCGCCCTGCCGTGTTCGCGCTCCTGAACTGGCTGTTCGACGTGGCCTGCCTGATCGCCTGCCTGTGGGCACTGGGCGTCGGCGTGCCCTGGCACGGGATCCTGCTCGCGTACGGGCTCACGCAGATCCCCGGCAGCCTGCGCCTGACGCCCGGCAGCCTCGGTGTGATCGAGGCGAGCCTGTCCGTGCTGCTCGTGTGGTCCGGCCTGGCGCCGGGGTCGGCGATCGCCGCGACGCTGCTGTACCGGGCCCTCAGCTTCTGGGCGCTCCAGCCGGTCGGCTGGGCCTGCTGGATCGGCGTGACGCTCCACCCCGACCGGCCCGGGGCTCCGGATCCCCCTCCGCCGCCGCACGTTTAGCGCCTGTCCGTGCCGCCCTCAAGTGCCCGGAAAGGGGTTTTCTGGAAAAATCGAATCAGTGCTCACCGGGCCGCGCGTCGGCCTCCGCTCGGACCGCGCGTCGACCGGGTTCGGAGAGGGGAAGACCATGCTGGAGAGAGCCACGGACGTACCTGACGGCGTCGACGCGGTGAAAGCGATCGGCACCGTGTCGAAGGACGACTACCGGACTGTGGTCGAGCCGCTCATCGACGACGCGCGGCGCGAGGGCCGCCGTATCCGGCTGCTGTGCGAGATCGGCCCCGAGTTCACCTCCTTCACCCCCGGAGCCGCCTGGGAGGACCTCAAGGTCGGCATGGGGGCCATGCGGTTGTTCGAAGGGTGCGCGGTCGTCACCGACGCGGGCTGGATCCGGGAGTCCACCCGGCTGTCGAGTTTTCTGGCGCCCTGCCCGGTGCGCGTCTTCGGATGCCAGGAGCGCGACGAGGCCCTGCGCTGGCTGGCGTCGCTGCCCGAGGGGCCCGGCATCTCCCACCGGCTGACCGAGTCCGACGTCCTCGTGGTCGAGGTCGGACCGCCGCTGCGCGCCCAGGACTTCGACGCCCTCGCCCTGACCGTGGACACCTGGCTGGGGACGCATCCCGAACTGGCCGGTGTCGTGGTCCATGTGCGGGAGTTTCCCGGCTGGGAGAACCTCAGCGGTCTGATCCGTCATGTGCGGTTCATCCGCGACCACCACCGCAAGGTCAGGAAGATCGCGCTGGCGGCCGACGGCAAGGTCGCGGCCCTGATGCCCCAGTTCGCGAACCACTTCGTCCGGGCCGAGGTGCGGCGGTTCGGCTACGACGCCCTCGACGACGCCGTCGCCTGGGCGGCCGGCTCTCCGGCCCCGTAGCGGCGGACGCCGGGCGCCGCCGCCACGGCGGGAGGACGGAGGGATGGAGGGCCGTGCGCGTCGCCCGCGAGGCGCGTCCCGCCGGGGCGCGGGGCCCGATCCGCCCGCGGGGGCGTCGGCCGCGCCGCCGGGTGCCGGTGCCGGCCGCGGTGCGGCCGCGGACCGCTGCCCGGACGAGGCGTCCGTACCGCACGGGAGCGCGGGTGGTGGCCTGTCGTCCCGGCGGGCGGCGGCGCTGCTGGCCGAGGTGGGGCCGAACACGGTTCCGGAACGGAAGGTGGGCCTGGCGGCGCGGGCGGCGCGGAAGCTGTGGGCCCCGGTGCCGTGGATGCTGGAGGCCACCTTCGTCCTGGAGGTCGCGCTGGGGAAGTGGCCGGACGCGGCGATCGTGGCGACGGTACTGGTGCTGAACGCCGCGTTGAGCCTGGTGCAGGAAGGGCGGGCGCGGTCCGCGGTGGCGCTGCTGCGGCGCCGGCTGGCCGTCGACGCGAGGGTGTGCCGGGACGGCGTGTGGGCGCTGCGGCCGGCGGCGGAACTGGTCCCCGGCGACCTGGCCCATGTGCGGGCGGGTGACCTCGTCCCCGCGGATCTGCGGCTCGTGGAGGGGAACGTGCTGATGGACCGGTCGACCCTGACCGGTGAAGCGGTACCGGAGGAGTGCGGGCCGGGCGCGACGGCGTACTCCGGGGCCACGGTGGTGCGGGGCGAGGCCACCGGTGAGGTCGTCGCCACCGGCGCCCGCACCTACTTCGGCCGTACCGCGGAGCTGGTGGGAACGGCCCGGTCGGCCGACCACCTGGCCGCCGTGGTGCTCCGCATGGTCCGGGTCTTCATCGCCGTCGACCTCGTCCTCGCCGCCGCCGGTTCCGGCTACCTGGCCGCCACCGGCGGGTCCGGCCAGGACGTGCTCTCCTACGCGATGGTGTTGCTGCTGGCCTCGGTACCGGTGGCGCTGCCCGCCGCGTTCGCGCTGGCGGGCACGCTGGGGGCGCAGCACCTGGCCGGACGGGGCATCCTGACCACCCGGTTGTCGGCCGTCCAGGAGGCCGCCGGCATGGACGTGCTGTGCGTGGACAAGACCGGCACGCTCACCGAGAACCGGCTCACCGTCGCCGAGGTCGCCGCCCGGCCTCCCGCCGCCCCCACGGGCACCGATGTGCTGCGGCTGGCCGCGGGCGCGTGTGACGCGGCCACGCAGGACCCGATCGACCTGGCCATCCTGCGCGCCGCCGCCGCACACGGCCTGCCCGGGAGCCGACGCGCGGACGTGGTGCCGTTCGACCCGGTCACCCGGCGGTCCGAGGCCACCGTGCACACCGAAGGCGGCCCGCTGCGCGTGGCCAAGGGAGCCCCGCGGGCCATCGCCGGACTGGTCGGGCTGCCGGTCGACCCCCGGGTGGAGCGCCTGGCCGCTGCCGGGGCCCGGGTGCTCGCCGTCGCCACCCGGCCACCGGGGGACCGGTGGCGCCCCGCCGGACTGGTGGCGTTGACCGACCCGCCCCGCCCGGACGCGCCGGCCCTGATCGCCCGGCTGACCGGGCTCGGCGTGCGGGTGGTGATGCTCACCGGCGACGGGGCCGCCACCGCAGCCGCGATCGCCGACCGGATCGGTCTGCACGGTCCCACCGCACGCGCCCGGGACCTGCGGAGCGGCGGGGCCGACGAGACCCGGGTCGCGGCGGTTGCCGAGGTCCTTCCGGAGGACAAGCACCACTTGGTCCAGCGGCTGCAGGCCGCCGGGCACACGGTGGGGATGACCGGCGACGGCGTCAACGACGCCCCCGCGCTGCGGCAGGCCGAGGTCGGCATCGCGGTGGCCGGCGCCACCGACGTGGCCAAGTCCGCCGCCGGGGCGGTGCTGACCCGGCAGGGCCTGGACGGCATCGTCGACCTGGTCCGGGAGAGCCGCCGGATCCACCAGCGGCTGCTGACCTACGCGTTGAACGTGTCCGTCAAGAAGATCGAGGTGCCGCTGCTGCTGGCCATCGGTGTGTTCGCCTGGCGGCAGTTCGTGTTCACCCCGCTGCTGATGGTGCTGCTCCTGCTGGGCAACGACGTGGTCAGCATGGCCATCACCACCGACCGGGCCGACCACTCCCGCCGCCCCGACCGCTGGAGTGTCCGCGCGACGGTCACCGGGGCGCTCGTCGTCGCCGGACCGCTCCTGGCCGTATCGGTGGGGCTGCTGTGGACCGGCCGGGACGTGTGGCCGCGGCTGGACCCGAGCCACCTGCGGACCTTGGCCTTCCTCACCCTGGTCGTCTCCAGCCAGGCCGGCCTCCTCCTGGTACGCAGCCGCCGCCACGCCTGGACGAGCCGCCCCGGCCGGTGGGTGCTGGCCGCGTCCGCCGGTGACATCGCCGCCGCGCTCGTCCTGGCGCTGACCGGCACCCTCATGGCGCCCCTGCCCGCCGCGTCCGCCGTCCTCGCGCTCACCGTGGTGGCCGCGGGCGCGCTCGTCGCCGACCTGGTCAAGGTCCCCGCCTTCACGGCGCTCGGCCTGCACCGTATGTGGCGGCCGCGGCCACCACCGTGACCCGCCGCCGGTGTACGGGGCGGGCCGGCACCGAGGCCCGCCCGGAGGCCGTCGGGCCTCGGACAGGGACCGACCGGCCCTGGCGCCGTGGCGGGCGGCCGCCCTTTCCTGGAGGCGGATGGCCCTCTCCCGGTGGCGGAGCCACGCCGGTTCCGCCACCGACCGGGCCCCGGTCGCCTCCGTCACGCCCGGTACGGGCCTCGACAGGCGGCAGCATCCGGATGTGCGCCCCGCTGCGGGACCTCGTGGCAGGAAGGAGGGAACGATGGAACCCGTCGTCACCGTGGGGCTCGACGGCTCACCCGCCGCTCTCTCCGCCGCCCACTGGGCCGCCGAGGAGGCCGAACGGCGCGGCTGCCCCCTGCGCCTGCTCCACGCCTGGCCCATGCTGGCGCCGGAACCGACCCAGGTGCCCGCGGAGAAGGAGCACAACCAGCCGGCGAGCCGCCTCGTCCGGACCGTGCGCACCGAACTGCGGGCGGACCACCCGGACCTCCGTGTCGTCGGCGAGCTGGTCGCCGACGACGCCCGCAGCGCGCTGCTGCGCGCCACCGCGGAGTCGACGGTGACCGTACTCGGCTCGCAGGGCCTCTACCCCGACGAGAGCTTCTTCCTGGGCGGCGTCAGCGCGCCCGTCATGGCACGCGCCGAAGGCCCGCTGGTCCTGGTACGTGCCGCCGCCTCCCACGGGCAGGGCGCGCCCCCGGCAGCGGCGGCGCCGGTCGTGGTCGCGCTGAAGCTTCGCGGCCCGTGCGATTCCGTACTCGCCTTCGCCTTCGACGCCGCCGCGGCGCGGGGCGCGCCGCTGCGGGTCGTCCACGGGCTGAGCCTGCCGCCTCCGGCCCCGCCGCGGGGCACGGACCACGACCCGGCCGAGGCGGACGCGCGGTCCGCGCGCAGGCGCCTCGACGACGTGCTGTACCCCTGGCGGAAGAGGTACCCGCACGTGGAGGTGGCCGTGTGCCTCGGCACGGAGGGCCGTTCCACGACGGTCGTGCGGGCGGCCGAGGGCGCCTGCCTGCTGGTCGTCGGCCACCGCAGACATCACCTGCCACGGGGCCCGGGGGCCGTGGTCCAGGCCGCCGTCCACCACGCGCGGTGCCCGGTCGCCGTCGTCCCGCACGGTTGATCGCACCCCGCGCCCGCCGTCCGGGCCGGACGGACGGCGCAAGGGCCGAGCGGCCCTACCGCGGCGGCCCCCCACCGGGCCATGCTCGATGCGCGGTGGCGTGGCCCTCCGCACGGCGGAGGAACGCGGTGCCGTGGCTTTCGAGGGAGCGCCGACGCAGCGCGGCGCCCGTGCGTCGTCAGGAGGAGGGCATGAACCGTCCTGTGGCCGCCGGGGTGAACGGAGCGCCGGCCGGACTCGCCGCCGCGGAATGGGCCGCCCGTGAAGCGCTGCTGAGGGATGCGCCCCTGTGGCTCGTGCACGCCTGGGAATGGCAGCCCTACGCCCATGCCGGCCCGGAGGGGCCGGACGCCGCCCGCAGATGGTCGCAGGGCGTGCCACAAGAGGTCACTCATCGCCTCCGGCGGCGCCACCCGGGCCTGGAGATCACCGCCGAACGCGTCATAGGCCCACCCCCGGAGGTGCTGTGCCGGGCGGCCGCCGACGCCGCACTGCTGGTGATCGGCACGGCCGGGGTGGGCGGCACCAGAGGCTTCCTGCTCGGCTCGGTCGGCATGGCCACCGTCGCCCACGCGACACGTCCCGTGGTCCTCGTGCGCGTCGACGACCACGGGATGCCGTCGGCACCGGCCACGAGCGACGGCCCCGGCGCCGTGGTTCTCGGCCTGGACCTCAGCCGGCCCGGTGCCGAAGTGATCGGCTTCGCCTTCGACGCCGCGGCGCTGCGCTCCGCCCCGCTCCTCGTGGTGCACGGCTGGACACCGCTCCCGCAGCACCGGTACGGCGGTGGACCCGGCTTCGGCGGACAGGCGCCCGCGGGGGAGAGGGCAGTGGTCGACGAGACGCTCCGGCCCTGGCGGGAGCGGTACCCCACGGTCGAGGTCACCGCGCAGGCGCTCGTCGGACGACCCGCGCAGCACCTGCTGGACGCCTCGGCGCACGCCGCGCTCCTCGTCGTCGGCAGGCGCAGCCGCACCCCCTGGCCCCACATGCCGCACATCGGGCACGTCGCCCACGCCGTCCTCCACCACTGCCCGGCCCCGGTGGCCGTGGTCCCCCACCCGTAGCGTCCGGGCAGCCGGTGGGGCGCGACGGGCCCGCCGGCGGTGCCGAACGGTCCCGCCCCGGGACCGTTGGCCCCTGTCGGAGCGGCCGGCGGGGCCGCAGGGTGGAGGGGCGGCGGCCAGGGCGACCGTCACGGCCGGCCGCTCACCCGGGAGGAGAGAGCCATGGCCCGGCCCCGGACGGAACACCCTTCCGACGAGCACCGCGCGGGGGTGTGGGCACGCGTCGGCGACCGGCTGGTCGTGGGCGGCGCCACCGTCGGGGACGAGGGGCGCGACGGCGAAATCATCGGGCTGCACCATGCCGATGGCACCCCGCCCTATGACGTCCGCTGGTCGGACACGGGCCGGGTCACGCTGGTGTTCCCAGGGCCGGACGCGCACGTCCAGCACTTCCCGCCGCACGGGAGGAAGGCCGTCGCACAAGGGCGGTGACCGGCAGGACGGCGTCCTCGCCTCGCGGTCCGCCTCGCGTGGCCCCGTACGGTCCCGGCGGTGAGAGGCCGAACGGCCGCACGAGGTGCCCGACCGGCCCTGGCGCTTTCCCGGACGGGCGCGATTGTCTGGGGACGAGGAAGGACCCCATGAGGACGCGGAGCAACGGCACCGCCGCGCACCGCGCAATCAGGATCCGCGAAGGCGGATGGGCCCTTCCTCCCTTCTGACACGGACCTTCTGACACGGACCGAAGAGCCGCACGGACCGCATTTCTGCGAGAGGCACGGGCGGGTACCCGGGCGGGAGGCGCCCGGGACCGATCGGCCCTACCGGGGCGCCGCTCCCGGCGTGAGTGTGGCAGCAGGCCACCTCGTCAACCGGAAGGCGGTGGGGACGATGGCAGCTCCCGTGGTGGTGGGGGACGACGGCTCCGACGCGAGCCTTCGGCCGCGGACCGGACGACGGACGAAGCCGTCCGGCAGGGACTTCCGCCGCACCTCGGGGCACGACAGAGCGACGACCGCGGCGGAACGGGGCTCGGCGCAGTGACCCACCGGGCGCTGCGCCACGCCGGCGCCGGCCGGGTGCGACCCCTCTGACAGAGCTGCGCTCCGCCCACCGCGCCGCCCCGCACCGCTCGACCGCGGACGCCTGCTCCGGAACCGACGCTGGGGAGGACACCATGGAACCCGGGCACCACGTCGTACCGTTCACCGAACTGGACCGGCACGACACCGCACGCGTCGGGGGTAAGAACGCCTCGCTGGGAGAGCTGACGCGCCACCTCCGGGCGGCGGGGGTCCGCGTCCCGCCGGGGTTCGCCACCACCGCCGACGCCTACCGGGAACTGCTCGGCACGGGGGAGCTGCGATCCCGGGTGGCCGAGCAGATCGACCGCCTGCACGCGGGCGCCCCGCTCGACGAGGTCGGGGCGGCCCTCCGCGCCGCGTTTCTCGGCCGGCCCCTGCCCGCACCGCTCCGCGACGCCGTGCTCACCGCCTACGACCGGCTCGCCGAGGAGACCGGCCGGACCGCGCCGGAGGTGGCCGTCCGCAGCAGTGCGACCGCGGAGGACCTGCCCGAGGCCAGTTTCGCCGGGCAGCAGGAGACGTACCTCAACGTCCGCGGCGCCGACCGGCTCCTGGAGGCGTGCACCCGCTGTTACGCCTCCCTCTTCACCGACCGGGCCCTCGACTACCGCGAGCGGATGGGCTTCGACCACCTTGCCGTCGCGCTGTCCGTCGGCGTCCAGCTCATGGTCCGCTCCGACCTCGCCGGCGCCGGGGTCGTCTTCACCCTCGACCCCGAGAGCGGCTTCCCCGAGGTGATCGTGGTGAGCGCCGCCTGGGGCCTGGGCGAAACCGTCGTCGGCGGCCGGGTCGACCCCGACGAGTACACGCTGTTCAAACCGAGCATGAAGGACCCGGCTCTCGACCCGGTGATCGATGTACGGATCGGCGGCAAGCGGCTCAAGACCGTCTACGCGGACACCGGGCTGACCCGCACCGTCGACACACCGGCCGAGGAACGCGGCCGCCGGGTGCTCGACGACACGGAGGTCCGTACGCTCGGCGGATGGGCCGCGGCCATCGAGGACCACTACGGCTCGCCGATGGACATCGAATGGGCCAAGGACGGACTCACCGGAGAACTCTGGATCGTCCAGGCACGCCCCGAGACGGTCCAGGGCCGCAGCCGCACCACGACCCTGACCCGCCGCCGGCTCACGGTCCCCCCGGGCGAACCCCTCGTGGTGGGCGTCGCCGTCGGGGAGTCGATCGGCCAGGGCCCGGTGGTCGCCCTCGGCGCCCCCGTCGACCTCGACCGCTTCCCCCGGGGCGGAGTCCTGGTCACCGGGGTCACCGACCCGGACTGGGAACCGGTCATGAAGCGGGCCGCCGCCATCGTCACCGACCACGGGGGCCGCACCTCGCACGCCGCCATCGTCAGCCGCGAGTTGGGCGTCCCCGCCGTGGTCGGCACCGGCAACGGCACCCGGGTCCTGACCGACGGCACCCCGGTGACCGTCTCCTGCGCCGAAGGCACCGGCGGCCGCGTCCTGGAAGGGCTGCTGCCCTACGAGGAGACGCTGACCGACCTCGCGGAACTCCCCGCCACCCGTACGCGCGTCATGCTCAACCTGGCCGACCCTTCCGCCGCGTTCCGCTGGTGGCGGCTGCCGGCCGACGGCGTGGGGCTCGCCCGGCTGGAGTTCATCGTCGCCCACCAGGTGAAGGTCCACCCGATGGCGCTGCTCCACCCGGAACGCGTCGACCGCGACACCCGGCGGACCATCGACCGGATGACCGAGGGGTACCCCGACCGCGGCGCGTACTTCGTCGAAGGGCTCGCCCGCGGCATCGCCCGCATCGCCGCCTCCCGGTGGCCGGCCCCCGTCGTCGTCCGCACCAGTGACTTCAAGACCAACGAGTACGCCAAGCTCCTCGGCGGCAGGCCCTTCGAACCCGACGAGGCCAACCCCATGATCGGGTGGCGTGGCGCGAGCCGCTACCACAGCGACGGCTACCGCGAGGGCTTCGCCCTCGAATGCCGGGCGTTGCGCCGGGTGCGCGACGGCATGGGACTCACCAACGTCGTGGTGATGATCCCCTTCTGCCGCACTCTCGGCGAGGCCGACCGGGTATGCGCGGTGATGGCCGAGGAGGGCCTCGTGCGGGGCCGGAACGGGCTGCGTGTCTACGTCATGGCGGAGATCCCCGCCAACATCATCCTGGCGGAGGAATTCGCCGAGCGCTTCGACGGATTCTCCATCGGCAGCAACGACCTCACCCAGCTCACCCTGGGCATCGACCGCGACTCCGAGGCGCTCGCCGCCACCTTCGACGAGAGCGACCCGGCCGTCGTCCGCAGCATCGAGACGCTCGCCGCCCGCGCCCACGCGGCCGGCCGCCCGGTCGGCCTGTGCGGCCAGCGGCCCAGCGACGACCCGGCGTTCACCGCGCTCCTCGTCCGGGCGGGACTGGACTCCGTCTCGGTGGCCCCGGACAGCTTCGCGGCGGTCAAACGGTACGTGGCCCGGGCGGAGGCGGAGCTCCCCGGCGGCGCCGGACCGGACAGGGAGGAACCATGAGCCGCGAGCGACGACGCCGCGCCGACACCACGCGCGAACCACCGGCCCGGACGCCGCGAGGGGCGGCGGGAGACCGGCTTCCCCCACGGTCCGGAGCCCGCCGGGTCCCCGCGCGCCCCTGGCGGCGGGTGCAGACCGTCCGGGTCGCTCCGGGCCCCCTCTGACGGCGCGGACCGACCTGGGACAAGCACGGGGGAACGGAAAAAAGGAGGACATGGCCATGACGACCGCACGGGAGATCATGCACACCGGTGCGACCTGCGTGAAGGAGGACGACACATTGGCGGACGCCGCCGTCCGGATGAGCGAACTGGACGTCGGAGCGCTGCCCATCTGCGGCCCGGACGACCGGCTCCACGGCATCGTCACCGATCGGGACATCGTGGTGAAGTGCCTGGCCAAGGGGAAGGACCCGCACCGGATGACCGCCGGACACCTCGCTCAGGGGAAGCCGGTCACCATCGACGCGGACACCGAGTGCGAGCAGGTGCTCCGGACCATGGAGGACCACCGGATCCGCCGCGTACCGGTGATCGACGACCACCGCCTGGTCGGCATGATCAGCGAGGCGGACATCGCCCGGCACCTGCCGGAGAAGCAGGTGGGCCACTTCGTCGAGGAGATCTGCCGCTGACCGGACCGGCCGGACGCGCTCTGCGCCGGTACCCGGACCTACGCATCAGAACATCAGGACATCAGGCACCCACAGGAGCAAAACGATGACCGGAGACAAGGTGGAACGGAGGCACAGCCTCTTCCCCGACTTCAACGACTGGTTCAACCGCGAGTTCCCGGGACTGCCCGGGTGGCGCCCCGGGACGGCTGCCCACTCCATCCCGGTGGAGGTGACCAACGACGGCGGCACCTACGTACTCCGCGCCGAACTGCCGGGGATGGACCCGGAGAAGGACATCGACATCACCGTCGACGACAACCTCATCACGGTGCGCGCCGAGCACAGCGAGAGTCAGGAGGACAAGGAGCACTCGGAATTCCGCTACGGATCCTTCCGCAGGTCCCTGCGGCTGCCGGTCACGATCCCCGCGGCCGAGGTCGACGCCTCGTACGCGGACGGCATTCTCACCATCCGCGTCCCGATGCCCGACGAGAAGTCCACGACCGTGCGGACCGTCCCGGTGAAGCGAGCCGGCCCCACCGACCGGGGAGAGGGGACCTGAAGGGGCCCACCACCAGGAACGGGGCGGGCCGCGACGGCCTTTCCGCGCACCGCGGGGGCCGGGGGCCCGCCCGTCAGCGGACCAGCACGGCCTCCCCCGAGCGGGGCACGACGGCGGTCCAGCCCAACTCGTCGTCGATACGGTCGCGCAGGGCCGCGGAGGCGTCCGGTTCGCCGTGGACGAGGTAGGTGGTGTGCGGGGCAGGGGCGCCGCGCAGCCAGTCGATGATCTGCCCGGCGTCGGCATGGGCCGAGAAGTGGGGCACGTTGGCGACCTCGGCCCGTACGGGGACGTACTCGCCGAACATCTTCAGGACCCGGGCCCCGTCCACCAGGTCCCGGGCCCGGGTCCCGGCCGCGGCGAAGCCGACGACGACCACGGCGTCGCGGGGATCGGGGAGGCGGCGGCGCAGATGGTGCAGGACGCGGCCGCCGGTGGCCATACCGGCCGAGGAGACGATGACGGCGGGGCCGCGCACGCTGTTGATGTCGATGGATTCCTGGACGGTGCGGGCCGCGAGGAACGGCGCCGGGCCGAGGTCCGCACCGCCCCGCGCCACGATCTCGGGCCGCAGCTCCGGAGACCCTTCGCGTACCGCGTCGCGGTACACATCGAGTGCGGCGAGCGCCATGGGGCTGTCCACGAACACGGGGACCGAGCGGGGCAGGACGCCGGAGTCCCGCAGCCGGGCGAGTTCGTGCAGGACGACTTCGGTGCGGTCGATCGCGAAGGCGGGGATGACGACGGTGCCGCCCCGGGCGACGGTCCGGGCGATCACGGCGGCGAACGCCGACCGCGCGGACCGCTGGTCGTGGTGGCGGTTGCCGTAGGTGGACTCCATGAGCAGCACATCGGCGCCCGAGAACGGTTCCGGCGGCCGCAGCAGCGGATGCCCGGGCCGGCCGAGGTCCCCGGAGGTGGCCAGGGTGTGGCCGTCTTCCAGGGTGAGGCGGGCCCACGCCGAGCCGAGGATGTGCCCGCCGTGGTGGAGCGTCACCGTGGTGCCGGTCATGATCTCCACGTCCGCGCCGACCGGGACCGGGTCGAAGAAGGCCAGCGTCTTCTCGACGTCGGCATCGTCGTACAGCGGTTTGGCGGGGCGGTGCTTGGACCAGCCGTGCCGGTTGGCGTGGCGCGCGGCCTCCATCTGGAGCCGTGCGCTGTCGCGCAGCACGATCCCGGCGAGCCGGGCGGTGGCGGCGCTGCTGAGGATCGGGCCCCGGAAGCCGTGCCGGACCAGACGCGGCAGGTAGCCGCAGTGGTCCAGATGCGCATGGGTGAGCACCACGGCACGGATGTCGGAGGCGTCCCGGGCCAGCCGTTCCCAGTTGCGGCGCCGCAGATCCGCCACCCCCTGGAAGAGACCGCAGTCGACCAGGAGACGGGTGCGGTCGCTCTCCACGAGGAACTTGCTTCCGGTGACCGTTCCCACGCCACCCAGGAAACTGAGCAGCGCCGGCCGCACCGGACCGGGGCTCCCGGCGGTTGTCCCGGCCACGTGTCCACCTCCTTCCGGAAGCCGCGCCGCCCTCCACCGTCGCACGCGGCGACACCGTGCCGGAGGGCCCGAGAGACCCTTCCCGGGGGCCGGCCGGCTCTTGCGCCGCGGGGGACGGCGCCGCGAAGCCCGCCGCGCGCGGTACGGGCCCGACCGGATCAGCCGCCGCGGGTGCCGCCGGGCCCGGCGCCGAGGTCCGTGCGGACGTCCACGACGCCCTCCACGGCCCGCACGGCACGGGTCAGCAGCGGCAGGAGAGCACGGTCGACCGGCGTCCCGTGCAGGGTCGCCACGCCCTCCGTCACGGTGACATCCAGCCCCGCGGGCGCGCCGGGCTCGCCGAGGACGGCGTGGCGGATCTCCGCCTCGATCTCCAGGTCGTCGCGGAGGAACACCTTGAGCAGGTCGCTCCGGCTGACGACGCCCTCCAGCATGCCGACGTCGTTCACGACCGGCAGCCGCTTCACCCGCCGCCGGGCCATGATCCGCGCCGCCTCGGCGAGCGTCGCGTCCGGATGCACGGTCACGGCCGGACTGGACATGAGCTGATCCGCGCACACGGCACCGGCCTTGGCCGCCTCCCCGAACGCCTCCGCGCGGCGTTGATCGTCCAAGAACTCCTCCTTCGCCAGCAGATCCGCCTCGGACACCACCCCCACGACACGCCCTTCCCCCTCCAGGACGGGGAGCGCACTCACCTTCCACTGGGCCAGGCACGCGACGATCTCCTTGTAGGGCGCGTCGCGGCCGATGGCGATGGCGGTGTGGGACATGACGTCGCTGACGATGTGGTGGCTGGCGGGCATGGTCTTCTCCAGGTCGAGGCGGCGGCCCACGCATCGGAGCCGGCGGCTCCGGCCTCCAGTCTGCGCTCGCCCCGCGGGATGCGAGGAGGGGCGGATGGGCCCGTTCGCGCCCCAGGTGGGGACCGACCGGCCCATGCGCCGCACCGGCGGACTGCCGGAGGCTGGGCGGGAAGGCAGCCATCCGCCCCGGACCGGCGCACCCAAGGCCGAGCCGCGCGGCGCCGCCGCACGACCGGGCCGGGAACGGCGGACGTACGGACGGCACGCGCCCCGTGAAAGGACATGCGCCATGACCGCTCAGGAGCGTGGGTCCGGCCCGGCGCCGCCCCCGGCCGGGAGCGACCTCGGACGGCGCACGAGGGCCCGCCGCCAGCAACTGGCGCTGACCCGTGAGGAGGTGGCCACCCGGGCAGCGGCCTCCCCGGGCTATCTCCGCTACGTGGAGGAGAGCGATGCCCGGCCGGGCATCGCCTTCCTGCTGCGCCTCGCCGACGCGCTGGACACCACGGTCGCCGAACTCGCGGGACGGACCGTGGAACTGCCGCCGGGACTCGCCGAGGCCGCTGCACGCCCCGAGGTGCTGGCGCTGAGCACCACCGAATGCTGGGCACGTCTCTCGACGCACGGCGTCGGCAGAATCGCGGTCACCGTCGACGGGAGCCCGGCGATCTTCCCCGTGAACTACACCGTCACCGGCGACAAGATCGCGTTCCGCACCGCACCGGGGTCCGGCCCGGCCGCGGCGGCCGGCGGCCGGGCCGCGCTGGAGGTCGACCACATCGACGACGCGTTCAGCGAGGGCTGGAGCGTCCTGGCCGTCGGGCCCGCCCGGACGGTCACGAGCGACACCGATGCCCGCTGGCTGGGGACGGTCGCCCGCTCCGCCCCCTGGGTGGGCGAGCGCCCCCAGTGGATCGTCCTCGAACCGGACCGGATCACCGGCCGGCGGATCCGCGCCACCCGGGCGCGGCCCCCCGACACCCCCTGACGCCGGGCCGGACCGCCCCACCCCGGGGGAGGAGGCCATGGAGCCAGAAGTGATCACCGCGGGGATCGACGGCACCCCCGAGAGCCTGGCGGCGGCCCGATGGGCCGCGGAGGAAGCGGACCGGCGGCACGCCGTGCTGCGCCTCCTGCACGCCTGGCCCCCGCCGGCCGCCGAAGAGCCCGGCACCCCACTGACACCCGGGCGGAACGCCGACGCGCAGCGCCTCGTGGACCACGCACGGCAGCAGGCGCGCGCGCACCGCCCGCGGGTGCGGGTCATCGACGACCTGGTACGAGCCGAAGTGGTGCCGGCGCTGCTGGGCGCGGCGGCGGGGTCGCGGATGCTCGTCCTCGGCTCCCGGGCCCTCATGGCCTGGGAGAGTTATGTCCTCGGCGACATCAGCCTGGAGGTGGTCGGCCGGGCGGAGCGCCCCGTCGTCCTGGTCCGCGAGGGCTGGTCCGGGCAGCCCGCCGTCCCCGGGACCGAGGGGGCGGCCGCGCCGGCCCCGGGCCCGCACCTCGTCGTCGGCATGGGGCTCAAGGGCCCCTGCGACGCCCTGCTCTCCTTCGCCTTCGACGCGGCGGCGCGCCGGGGCCTGCCGCTGCACGCGGTGCAGGGGCGTTCCCTGCCCGCCAGCGCCTACGCCCCCTGGGCGATCGACCTCTCGGTGGCAGAGGAGATCGTCGAGGAAGGCGAAGCGTCCCTGCGGGAGCGCCTGATGCCCTGGCAGGAGCGCTACCCCGGGGTGGCGCTGCGGATGACGGTGCGGGCGCAGAGCCCCGCCCGCGCCCTGGTGCACAGCGCCCCCGGGGCCGTCCTCCTGATGGTCGGCCGCCGCCACCATGCCTTCTTCCTCCCCCGCGTGGGGCACGTCGCGCACGCCGCGATGCACCACGTGGCCTGTCCCGTGGCGGTGATCCCGGAGGAGGAAGCCCCGTGACGGCCCTGCCGCGGCGCCGCGGGCGGCCCTCGTCGGCGGGGAGCCGTCCGCGGACGACCGATCGCCGCCGGCCCGGGCCGCGATCAGTGTCCTGCACCCGCTTCCGCCCCCTGCCCCACGAGGCCCCTGGCGACGGCCGGGCGAGCGGCCGGCAGGGCCGTTCGGCGGCGGCTCGGGGCGGTTCGGCCCCTGCGTGACGCGCCGCCCGGGCGGAGGCTGGGAGTTAGAGCTGTATGCGTACCCATGGTCCGGCGGCAGCCGCCGGAACCCGTCGCGCGGAGGCCGTCATGGAGAGCCGGCAACAGGAGCACGGCCGCATCGTCGTGGGCGTCGACGGATCGGAGTCGTCCCGGGCGGCCCTGGCCTGGGCGGTGCGGCAGGCGGAGCTGACGCACGCCACCGTCAACGCGGTGACGGCATGGGAATACCCGCCGCTCTACGGTTCCCTCGGCTGGCTGGAGGCACCCGACGAGCTGCGGGCCACTCTGGAGCTGTCGGCGGGGCAGGCGCTCTCCGACACGGTGGGGAGCGTCGTGGACCCGAGGACGGGGCCGAGGGTGGAGACGGTTGTCGCGTACGGCACGGCCGCCGCGGTGTTGCTGGACGCCGCCCGCGGTGCCGACCTGCTGGTCGTCGGCAGCCGGGGGCGCGGTGGTTTCTCCGGGGCCCTGCTGGGCTCGGTCAGCCGGCACTGCACCGCACACGCCCCCTGCCCGGTCGTCGTCGTACGGGGCACCGGCCAGCCGGCGGAGAGGCGGTGACGGGTGAGGCGCCGAGCACCCCGGCGCGGGACCGCCCGACGGCTCGGCCCGGTAGCGGGAGGTGTTCTCCACACTGGAGGTGAGGGCTCCGCCGTCGGCGAGATCAGGAGACGAGCGCGATGACCAGGAAGGCACAACCGCCCCCGCGGGGGGACCGGCCCACTCCTGGCGCGCCGGCGCCGCCGCCGCGGTGGCGGCACCTGATGTGGCCGGTGGCCGTCGCCCTGTCGGTCCTCCTGTGGGTGGTCCTGTGGATGGTCGTACCCCGGACGCACCAGCCCGCCGAACCGGCGAAGGTGAACCTGTCGTACTCGCAGTTCCTCGCCGACGCCGACGCCCACCGGATCAAGGACGTCACGCTGCAGAACAGCGGCCGGGCCGATGGCACGCTGACCGACGGGCACCGGTACACCACCACCGTCCCCGTCCAGTTGGCCGGCCCCGGACTGCTGAACCGGTTGCAGGCCGACAAGGTGACCGTCCGGGCCACCGCCCCGTCCTCGTCGTCGACGTCGGCCGGGTCACAGCTGGTGTCCTGGATCGTGATCCTGGCGCCGTTCCTCTTCGTCGTCTGGTTCCTGCGGCGCATCTCCCTCGGCGCCGCGGGCCAGGCACAGGGCGCGATGGGGGTGGGCAAGTCCAAGGCGAAGCTGTTCGACGCCGAACGCCCGCACACCACGTTCACCGACATCGCCGGCTACGAGGGCGCCAAGGGCGAGATCACCGAGGTGGTGGACTTCCTGCGCCGGCCGGAGCGTTACCGCAGGGCCGGGGCGATGACGCCGCGCGGGGTGCTGATGGTCGGGCCGCCGGGGACCGGCAAGACGCTGCTGGCCCGGGCGGTCGCCGGGGAGGCGGCCGTGCCGTTCCTGTCGGTGGCCGGTTCCAGCTTCGTGGAGATGTTCGTCGGCGTCGGCGCGGCCCGGGTACGGGACCTCTTCGCCGAGGCCCGCAAGCGTGCGCCCGCGATCGTGTTCGTCGACGAGATCGACGCCTTGGGCGGACGACGGACCGGGACGGGGGCGGCGGTCTCCAACGACGAGCGGGAGCAGACGCTCAACCAGCTGCTGTCGGAGATGGACGGCTTCGAGGCGGCCGAAGGCATCGTCGTGCTGGCTGCCACCAACCGGCCGGAGGTCCTCGATCCGGCGCTGCTGCGGCCGGGCCGCTTCGACCGGCAGGTCGTCATCCCGTTGCCCACCCTGGCCGAGCGGGCCGCGATCCTGGCCGTGCACTGCCGCACCAAACACCTCGACCCGGACGCGGACCTGGATGTGGTGGCCCGCGGCACCCCGGGCTTCTCCGGGGCGGACCTGGCGAACCTCGCCAACGAGGCCGCCATCGTGGCCGTCCGTGAGGACCGGGAGGTCCTCACCGCCGGAGACTTCGACGCCGCCCGCGACCGGATCCTGCTGGGGCGCCGGGAGGGCTCCAACGTCCTGCTGCCCGAGGAGAAGCACGCGGTGGCCGTCCACGAGGCCGGGCACGCCCTCGTCGCCGCCCTGTCACCGCACGCCGACCCGGTGGCCAAGGTGACGATCCTGCCCGCCGGACAGACCCTGGGCGTCACCGAACAGCTCCCGTCGGTGGAACGCCATCTGTACGGGGAGGACTACCTCCACGAGACCCTCACCGTCCGGCTGGGCGGGCGGGCCGCGGAGCTGGTCGAGTTCGGCCAGGGCTCCACCGGCGCCGCCGACGACCTGGCCGGCGCCACCGAGCTGGCCACCAAGATGGTCCGCGAGTTCGGGCTGTCGCCCGCGCTCGGCCCGGTCGGCTACCCGCAGGGCGGCTCGGTGTTCCTCGGCGCCGGCGGTGGGCCCGGCCTGTCCTCCCGCCCGTTCGCCGAGGCCACCCAGGCTGCCATCGACGCCGAGGTCGCGCGGTTGCTCGCGGAGGCCGAAGGCCGGGCCTCCCGGCTGCTGAGAGACCATCACGAGCAGCTGCGGCAGCTGGCCGCGCTCCTGGTGGAGCACGAGACCGTCGACGGTTCGGCCGTCCACCGCATCCTCGGCACACCCGCACCGCCCGGTCACGGGGCGAGGGAGAAGTAGTTCTCCTCCTCCTGGGCGAAGTGCAGGCGCAGGACGGTGTGGAGGCCGTACAGGCAGGAGCGCAGGTCGTCGAGTTGCTCGGCGGAGAGGCCCCCGTCGGCGTGGGCCAGTTCCAGATGGGTGGCGATGCGGCGGGAGAGGCGTTCGATCTCGGTGTGGGCCCGGCTCATGGTGGCGGTGGCCTCGGGGCCGCCGAGGGTCGGTGCGAGCGCGGGGTAGAGCTCGTGCTCCTCCGCGTACTCGTGCGGCAGCAGCCGCTCCGTCAGCAGCCGGTGGGTCTCCTCCACCGCCCCCAGGGCGGTCGGGCCGGGGCTGTCGGAGAGGCGGTCGGCGGCGTCACGCACGGAGACGACGACGTCCTGGAGATCGTCGTGCTCGGCGGCGAAGCGGCGGATGAGCGCTTCGGCGGCGGGGGAGAGGGCCGGCCGTGCGGCCTGGCCGACACGCAGGGCGCGCAGGGCGTTGAGGATGACGGCGATGTCGATGCCCTCCTGGAGCAGCGCACCGGCGGCGGGCGGGAGCTGCCCGAAGGCGGCGGCGACCATGGCGGCCAGGGACATCAGCATGCCGCCGAGGGCGCTCTGCACGGCGATGCGGCGGGCCCGCTGGGCGAGGGTGACGGCGTCGGCCAGACGGTCGACGCGGTCGGCGGTCAGCACGATGTCGGCGGCCTCGGAGGAGGCGGTGGAGCCGCGGGCGCCCATGGCGACGCCGATGTCGGCGGCGGCGAGCGCGGGGGCGTCGTTGACGCCGTCGCCGACCATCACGGTGACCGCGTGCGCGCGTTCGGCGCGTACGGCGGCGACCTTGTCGGCCGGGGTGAGTTCGGCACGTACGCCGTCGAGGCCGAGGACGGCGGCGACCTCGTGCGCGGGCGCGGCGCGGTCGCCGGTGAGCATCAGCAGCCTGTCGATGCCCGCCGACCGCAGATGACGCAGGGTGCGCGGGGCGTCGTGGCGGAGGGGGTCGCGCAGCAGGACGGCGCCGGTCGGCACTCCGTCGACGGTGAGCCAGGCGATGGCGGCGCCGTCCAGCAGGGCGCGGTTGTCGACCGCCTTCGCCCAGGCGGGCCGGGGCGTGCCGGCGTCGATCTGGCCGACGGAGATCCGGCGCCCGTCCACGGTTCCGGTGGCCCCCCGGCCGTGCTCCTCGGTGACGTCCGTCGGGAGGGAGAGCGCCAGTCCGCGGCTCCGGGCTGCCTCGACGACGGCCCGGGCGAGGACGTGCGGCGAGTACTGGTCGGCCGAGGCCGCCAGGCGGAGCACTTCGGCGGGCTTGACGCCGGGTGCGGCGATCACGTCGAGAAGGTGGGGGCGGCCGCGGGTGAGGGTGCCGGTCTTGTCCAGGAGAAGGGTGCGGGCCCGGCCGAGGTTCTCCAGCGCCCCGCCGTCGCGGATGACGACGCCCAGGCGGGAGGCGCGCGAGAGGCCGGAGATGATGGCGACCGGGGCGGCCAGCAGCAGCGGGCAGGGCGTGGCGACCACCAGGACGGCGACCGCGCGGACCGCGTCCCCGCTGATCAGCCAGGCCAGCCCGGCCACCACGAGGGCCAGGGGCAGGAACCACGCCGCGTACCGGTCGGCCAGCCGCACGACGGGCGCGGACTCCGCACCGGCCTGCTGGGCCAGCCGTACGATCCCGGCGTAGGTGCTGTCCTGCTCGGTGGCGGTGGCGCGCAGTTCGAAGGCGCCCGCGGCGTTGACCACGCCGCTGCGCACCGGCTCGCCCGGCGCCCGCTCGACCTGGAGCGGCTCACCGGTGAGCACCGACTCGTCGAGGGAGGCGGCGCTCTCCGCCCGGCCGTCGACGGGCACGACCTCGCCGGGACCGACGACGAGCAGATCGCCGACGGCCACCTCCGCCAGCGGCACCGTCGTCACCCCGGCGCCGGTGCGACGCCGGGCCGAGCGCGGTGCGCGCTCCAGCAGGGCGTGCAGGTCGTGGGAGGCGCGCCGCTGGGCCGCGGCCTCCAGCGTGCGGCCGGTGGCGAGCATCAGCGCGATCAGCGCGCCGGCGAGGTACTCGTGGACGGCCAGGGTGCCGCCGAGCGCGAGCACGGCGACCAGGTCGACGCCCGTCCGGCCGTGCCGCAGGGCGCCGATCATCCACCCGACGGCGGGGACGACCGCGGCCAGGGTGCCGAGCCCCCAGAAGAGGTCGGCACGGTCGCGGGCCTCCATGAACCAGGCGATGCCGCCGAGGGCCAGCGCCGCCGCGGTGACGGCCAGGAGAACGGGTTCGAGCCGCGGTGACACCAGCGCCGCGGCCAGCCGGCGCAGCCGGGCGGTGAACGTGCTTCGGGTCATGGCGCACCTCGGCTCGGTACGGCGCGGGCACCGGCCGGCGGACCGTCACGGCCGGCCGGCCGGCGAGCCGCGCGGTGCTCGGCGCAGCCGTCGCGTACCGGCCGGAGGGCGGCGGCGTGCCGCGCCTCGTCCTCGGCGGTGTGGCGGCAGCGGTCGGCGGCGGTGTCACCGGCGGCGGTCGCCCGTCCGGCGCACCGCGGGACGGCGGTCGCCTCGGAGCGCTCCCCGGCGATCACCTTGTTCACATTCTCCCTCGCGGCGCGCACCGGCCCCCGCGGTGCCTTCCCCCGGGCGGGCCGGTGCGGGACGCCCCGGCTGCCGCGCAGGGGCCGCGACGAGCCCGTACGCGGCGCGGGCCGGGCGGTGACGGCCGGGGCGGGTGCCGGCGGCATCTCGTCAGCCACGCTCGACGGTCAGATCGAGGAAATGGGCGGAGCAGGAGATGCAGGGATCGTGGTTGCGGATGGCGCGTTCGCACAGGGTGGTCAGCTCGGCGTCGGTCGCCCCGCCGGCGTCCAGGCGTTCCTGCACCAGGCGGCGCAGATCCTCCTCGACGGCTCCTTGGTTCTGCGCGGTCGGCGGCACCAGGACCGCGTCGGTGAGCGTGCCGTGCGCGTCGAGGGTGTAGCGGTGGTACAGCAGCCCGCGCGGCGCCTCCGTGGCCCCGTGGCCGGTGGCGGCACGCGGGGGCACCTCCACATGGGGCCGGGGCGGCGGGGTGTAGGCGTCGATGAGGCGCAGCGCCTCGTCGACCGCGTGGAGCACCTCGACGGCGCGGACGACGATGCTGCGGAACGGATTGCGGCACACCGCACCGCGGCGTGCGTCGCCCAGCCCGGCGTCCCGCGCCGCCTGAAGGGCGATCGGGGACAGCCACCGTCCGCTGATCGCGTAGCGGGCGAGTGACCCCGTCAGATGGCGGCGCCCGTCCAGCACGGAGTGGAGAGCGGTGGAGTACGGCACCTGCGTCTCGACGACGTGGTCGCCGAAGCGGCCGACGGGGAAGGTGCGGGTGGGCAGCGCCCGGGCGGAATCGGCGGGCAGCCCCGCCTCGCTCGGCGCGCCCATCACGGTCGGGGTGCCCGACGCGATGGCGTAGGAGCCGGGTTCGGCCAGGGCGAGCAGCTGGTGGTCGCACCCGGCGTCGGGGAACTCGAAGCCCGCCACCCAGCGCACCGTCTCGGCGGCGTCGTCGCGGGCCCGCCGCAGCCGTTCGGCCAGTGGCCGCAGCTCGGAGACGGCCGGGGCGCGGTGGAAACCGCCGAGGCGGACGTTGACCGGGTGGATGGCGCGGCCGCCGAGCAGTTCGAGGATGGCGTTTCCGGCCTGTTTGAGCCGCAGCCCCCGTTCGACGTGGGACCGGTGGGTGCGGGCGAGGCCGATCGCGCCGTCCGCCCCGAGGAAGTCGGGCGCGTGCAGCAGGTAGATGTGCAGGCTCTGACTCTCGATCCACTCACCGCAGTACAGCAGCCGGCGCAGCGCCTCGATCTGCCCGTCGACGACCACACCGCAGGCGTCCTCGACGGCGCGGCAGGCGCTCATCTGGTACGCGACCGGGCAGATCCCGCACACCCGTGAGGTGATGTCGGGCGGTTCGGTGTACGAACGGCCGCGCAGGAACGCCTCGAAGAACCGCGGGGGTTCGTAGATCCGCAGCTGGGCCCGGTCGACTCTGCCGTCGTGTACGCGCAGGTGGAGCGCGCCCTCGCCCTCGACGCGGGCGAGGGAGCCGACCCGCAGCACCCGGGATTCGCGGTGGCTCACCCCTGCTCCTCCTTCCGGGCGGCCGCGTCGAACTCGGGGGCGGCGGTGTTGAAGGTGCGCAGCACCCGCACCATGTCGAGGGTGTCCATGCCGTCGCGGCGCAGCAGGGGGAGGAACGCGTCGAAGTCCGTCGAGTTGGACGGCCCGAAGCAGCCGTAGCAGCCCCGCCCGTAGGCCGGGCAGAGCGCGCCGCACCCGGCATGGGTGACCGGACCCAGACAGGGAGTGCCGTGCGCGACGGTCACGCACACGGTGCCGCGCCGTTTGCACTCGAAGCACACACTGTGCGCGGGCACGTCGGGTGTGCGGCCGGCCAGGTAGGCGGTGATGACCTCGATGAGCTGGCCCCGGTCGATGGGGCAGCCGCGCAGCTCGAAGTCGACGGGGACATGGGCGCTGATGGGGGTGGAGGTGGCGAGCGTGGCGATGTAGTCCGGGCGGGCGTAGACCACGGCGGCGAACTCCGCGACATCCGCGTGGTTGCGCAGCGCCTGGACGCCGCCCGCCGTGGCGCAGGCGCCGATGGTCACCAGCCGGCGGGAGGCCGCGCGGACGTGCCGGATCCGCTCGGCGTCCGCCTCGGTGGTGACCGAACCCTCGACCAGGGACAGGTCGTACGGGCCGGGGCCGGGCGCGCTCGACGCCTCCAGGAAGTAGGAGACCTGGACCCGCTCGGCGATGCCGAGCAGTTCGTCCTCGCAGTCCAGCAGGGTCAGTTGGCAGCCGTCGCAGGAGGCGAACTTCCACACCGCGAGCGTCGGACGTCCGGCGCCGGTGCCGGGGGCGGTTGCGGGGGCGGCGGGCATGTCACAGCTCCGGGACCGTGAGAAGGGGTTCGGCGCGGCTCCAGGGCACCACGGGGCCGTCGCGGCACAGCAGCAGCGGGCCCAGCTGGCAGTGGCCGCAGTGCCCGGTGCCGCAGTGCATGGTGCGCTCCAGCGAGACCCGGACCCGGTACGGGTCCAGCCCGCGGTGCACCAGGTCGCGGGCGACGTGACGGATCATCACCTCCGGTCCGCAGAGGAACGCCGCCGCCTCCTCCGCGTCGAAGGACGCCCGTTCCAGCAGGGCGGTCACCACACCGACGTCCCCCTGCCACTCCTCGTCGGGCCGGTCCACCGTGACCAGCACCCGGGCGCCGGCCGACCGCCACGCCGCGAGGTCCGCCCGGTAGAGCAGATCGGCCGGGGTGCGCGCGCCGATCAGCACATGGAGGCGTCCGAACCGGCCCGGCCCTGCCAGCGCCTCGGCCACCAACGGCCGCAGCGGCGCGAGCCCGAGGCCGCCGGCGATCACCAGCAGATCGCGCCCGGCGGCGGCCGGCAGGTCCCAGCCGACGCCGAAGGGGCCGCGCACACCGACCGTCGCACCGGGCCGCAGGCCGTGCAGCGCGCCGGAGACCGCGCCGACGGCCCGGACGGTGTGGAGCAGCCGCACCCCGTCGATGCCGCACACGGACACCGGGATGTCGCCGACGCCGAACGCGTACACCATGGCGAACTGCCCCGCGGCGAACGGCGGCAGCGCCTCGGCCACCGGCTCCAGCACCAGCGTGGCGGCTCCGGGAGTCCCGTCCGTGCGCGCCGCCACCCGGTAGGGCACCGGGGGCGCGTCCGGGCGCACGCCCACGGCCGGTGCGGCGGCGGTCATGCCACCTCACCGCCGCCGGTGGCTGCGCCGGGATCCGGGGCGCCCGGACCGTACAGATCGAGCAGCCGGATACGGCAGGCCCGCAGCCGCCGTCCGATCGCCACCGACGCCACACACCGGGTGACCGCCAGGCCGAACGACGGATCCTCGTCGATGGCGGCACGGACCCGGCGGGCGTCGAACTCGTAGGCCCGCACCGGCTCGCGGGTCCGCGCTCCCAGGTGCCAGCGGTACGGCTCGAACAGCCAGGACCAGCCGAGGAGATCGCCGCGGCCGAGGGTTTCCACGACGACCGGGCCCCGGTCCGGGAAGCGCGCGTCGAGGGCGACCCGCCCGTCGCGCAGAACCCAGAACCGGTCGGCCGCGCCCGCCTCGTCGAACAGCCGGGAGCCGGCGGGGAAGGACACCTCGCGCGCGAGGGAGAGCAGCCGGGCGCGGTGAGCGGCCGGCAGGGCGCCGAGAAAGTCGTGCCGGGCCGTCGTCACGACGGGGTCTCCTCGTGCGCGAGCGCGGCCCGGCGTTCCCGGTCCAGCGCGTGGGCCTCCTCGGTGATGTCGATGCCGACCGGACACCACACGATGCACCGCCCGCAGCCGACACACCCGGAGCTGCCGAACTGGTCGTACCAGGTGCCGAGTTTGTGGGTGGCCCACTGCCGGTACCGGCTGCGCTGCGAGGCGCGGACCGGCCCGCCCGGCAGATGACTGAACTCCAGGTCGAAGCAGGACTCCCAGCGCCGCCACCGCTCGGCGTGGTCTCCGGTCAGGTCGGTGACGTCCTCGGCGCTGGTGCAGAAACACGTGGGACACACCATCGTGCAGTTCCCGCAGGTCAGGCAGCGCGACGCGACGTCGTCCCACCGCTCGGCCCACAAGGTCTCGCGCATCAGGTCGCGCAGGTCCACCGCCGGCATGGTGCGCCCCATCCGCTCCGCCGCCCGGGCCACCCCGTCCCGCGCCGCCGCCCGGGTGGCGTGGTCCGCCGGCCGGTGCGGAACCTCGGCCAGCACCGACGCGCCCTCCTCGCTGCCGGCCCTGATCCAGAAGCGGTGACCTTCCTCGTCGAGCACCTCGGTCATCGCCAGGTCGTACCCGGGGCCCGCGGCCGGACCGCTGTCCATCGACACACAGAAGCAGGTGGCGCCCGGCTCCGTGCACTCGACCGCCACCAGGAAGGCCCGCTCACGCCGCGCGCGGTAGCGGCTGTCGGCGTGCGGACCGCCGGTGAGCACCCGGTCCTGCACCGCGATGGCCCGCAGATCGCACGGCCGCACCCCGAGGAACGCGTACGCCGGTGGCGTCGCGGAGTCCTCCCGCACCACCAGCTCGCCACCGGGCCCCCGCTCGGCCGTCCACTGCCGCTCCCGCTGCGGATGGAGAAAGGTCTTCCAGGACTGCGGACCGGCGCTGTGCGCGAACACCGCCCCGTCCGGCCGGGGGCGCAGCCGGTAGTGCCCCGCCTCCAGCTCCACGCCCCAGCCGTAGGGCAGCTCCCGGCCACCGCCGATCTCGTCCAGCACGATCGCCCCGTCGCGGACGGTGGGCCCGATGACCGTCCGCCCGCGCCCCGACAGGACGGCGATCAGGGCGTCCAGGCCGTCCTTGTCGATCACCGCAGCAGTGCCGCCGTCAGTGCCGCCGTCCACGCTCACCCACCACATTCCGCGCCGCTGAACATTGCGGCCAGTATGGGAGGAGGACGACGGCTCCCGGCCGAGGCGGCGCCGCGGCGTGCCGGGCGACCGCCGACCGGCTCCCTCCGCCTGATCCGAGTGGCGCAACCTCCTGCTCCACCGGGGCTGCGGAGCGGTACGGGAGCGCCGGGAGCGGGCAGGCCGCCACAGCGTGAGCCACCAGCAGCGGATCGCGGTCATCGGGGTGGGCAACGACTACCGTCACGACGACGGTGTGGGCTGGGCGGTCGTGGCCCGGCTGACCGAACGCGCACGCCACCACCCGCTTCCTGCGGGCACCCGGCTGCGGGTGTGCGACGGCGAACCCGCGCGCCTGCTCTCCCTGTGGGAAGGCACCCACCTCGCCGTCGTGGTGGACTGCGCCCACGCCGACCCGCCCCACCCCGGCCGCATCCACCGCCTGGCACTCGACGACGGCCGCCCGGTGCCGGAACGCCCCGGCGCCACCAGCTCTCACGGCCTCGGGCTCGGCAGCGCCGCGGAACTCGCCCGTGCCCTGGACCGCCTGCCGGGCCGGTTGATCGTCTACGCGGTCGAGGCGGCCGACAGCAGCCTGGGGCCCGGCCTGTCGGCGCCGGTGGCGGCCACCGTCGAACCGCTGGCCGAGCGGATCGCGCACGACATCGCCGACCACCTCGGAGCCACGGCTGCCGGCACCTGGTGAGCGGGCAGGCGGGGAACGCCTCGGGAACCTCCGCGCCGGGGCGATGGTTCATCACGTCCCGTTCAGCCGCATCCGGACGCCCGGAGGTCACGGGACGGAAAACGGGCTCCGCCCGCCCGCGTCCGGCAACCCCGATCGTCCCTACCGGTCCGCACTCCGTGGACAGCGGCCGTCTTCCGGCGGGGGCCGGTCGGCCCGGCACGCGGCCGGGCCGACCCATGGCACCTCGACGCTCAGGCCGGCCGCGCGCTGCTCAGGAACCGCCCACAGCCGGGCCCTCAGGCGGACAGAGCCCGGGGGAAGCGCCCGTGCGCGTGGCCCTCGGGCCCCGCCGCGTTCCCCGCCACACGCACCGGGCCGAAGCCGAAGTCGCGCCGGAGCTGCTCCAGTTCACTTTCCGCAGTGGCCTTCACCTTGCCCGGAACATCCCCGAGCTCCTCGATCAGGCCCTCGTATATCGGAGTGTTGCTCCCGCTCACGTGTTCCTCACATCTGGCGTTGCGCGTGCAATTGCTTGTCTACGACGGTGCGCAGAAGCTAGGAGTGTACGGGGTGCCGGCTGCCGGGGCGCACCGCTCCCGGCAGGCGATACGGGCACCGGGAGGGCGGCTACGGCACGACGGAGCGGCAGCTGCCGCTCCGCCACCGCGGCCGGGGCCCGGGCAGGGGCTACTTGCCGACGGCCTTGCGTAGTTCGTCCTTGTTCATGTGGGAGCGTCCTTCGACGTTCTTGCGTTTCGCCTCTTCGTAGAGCTGGTCGCGGGTGGGGCCCTGCGGGCCTTTGTGGGAGCGTTCGCCGCCGCGCTGTGGCGCGGACTTGGGGTCGCGGGTGGAGACCTTGCTCGCGGACTTGGCCTCGCCGGAGCGGGCGCGTTCCTTGTTGACGGTGCGGGCGGCGATCTCCTTGGCCCGGCGCGTCGAGGTGCCGCGCTCCTCGGCCTGCTCCTTGATGTGCTCGTACTGCCGCTCACGCTTGCGGCTGGATCCTGCGGGCATGTCTCCTCCTCCTTCTCCTCCGGCGGCCGGCGGGCCGCGGTCGTGGCGGTTCAGGCGCCGCGCCTCGTGACCAGGTCCCGGGCGCGGTCGACGAGACCGAGTCCGGGAGCCAGGAGCTTGTTGGCGGGCGGGGTGCTGGGGGCACCGGGGTGCGGCCGGGTGGGCGCGGTCTTCTTCGCCTCGCGGACCTTCTCGCCCAGGCTCTCCAGGATGTAGGGGTGGGTGGCGTCCTGCAGCCGGACGAAGAGGTTGTCCTCCTCGTCCCGGACGTGGGCGGTGTCCTCTGTCCGCAGGGTGGCGACGAGACGGTCGAAGCCCTCGTCGTCGGGTGCTTTGCCCTCCAGCGCCTTCAGCAGTTCCTCGACGCGGGCGTGGTCGGCGATCTCCTTGTCCGCCAGCGCGTCACCGCCCTCGACGTGTTCGCGGACAGCCGGGTACAGGTGCTCCTCCTCCGCGACGGAGTGGCGCACCAGCTCGATGGTGAGGGTGTCGGCGAGTTCCCGACGGCGTTCGCTGCCGCTCGGCGCCGCGGCGAACTGGTCGAAGAGCTCGTCCACCTCGCGGTGATCGGTCGTCAGCTCCCTGATGATGTCTCCGCCGTGGGACACGGCCATCACTCCTTCGCAGGCGCGGATGGGTGCGGATCTGGCACGGTGCGCGGCGCGGTGGCGTCCGCGCATCCCCGAGCGGGACGGGCCCCTCTCTCACTGTGCGGCATACGGCGGGCAGGCGCGACGGGGCCCGGCGGGGGCACCGGCGCCGGGGCGGAGCCCGCGGTGGACGTCGGCCGACGGCCGCACGGGGCACCCGGCGTCCGCGGGCCGCCCGGCCCCGGTTGCCGGGCCCCGGAAAGGCGTCGACAGTGGAGGGGCCGGGCCGGTGCGGCGCGGAGACGCCGGCACCGGGCCCGCACCGCGGGCGGCACGGAAGGAATCTCAATGATCGTGTCAAGCCGCCTGCGTGACTGGCGGGGCGGAGGTGAACAGCCTCTTGTCACGCAGCATCGCCCAGAGCACGTCGAC
>NZ_JBIBYO010000012.1:0-224391 GCF_043083385.1 Streptomyces sp. NPDC014733
GCGTAGATGTCGCAATCCACACCGAGCCAGAAGGCCCTCACCCGTTCAAGCACCCCACGCGCGTGTCACCAACGTCCCGGGACAACACACCTAGGCGCACAACCGCAAGAAGCGCGGCTCCCGCGGTGGTCGGCCGCCCAAGTTCAACGCCGAGGACTACAAGGCCCGGCATGCCGTCGAGTGCGGCATCAACCGCCTCAAAAGGAACCGAGCTGTGGCCACGAGATACGACAAGATCGCGGGCCGCTACGAGGCCACTGTCCTCGTAGCGGCCATCAATGAGTGGCTGTGACCGGCCCATTCAGGGATGGCGGACGGACGCCCGTGGAGTCTTGGCGGTCAGGGGGTGATGGCATGTTCGACGAACTGGCCGCAAGCGCGGAACCCCAGGCGGCGGTAGACGGGCTCGCCGTCGGCCGACGCCTGTAGGACTGCGATGCGGTGGTCTCGCTCGCGGGCCGTGCGGAGGGCCGCGAGCGTGATGGCACCGCCGTAGCCGCGCCGGCGGTGGGAGGCCAGGGTGGAGATGTTGTAGATGCCGGCGACTCCCGCGTGGTGGAACACCTCGGCGGAGCAGACCGGACGGTTTTCCACGTAGCCCACCAGGTACCGGGCCGGGCAGGTCGCGGCCAGCGCCTGCGGGGCGGCTCGAGCGAAGAAGCCGCGGACGGTCTCGGCGGGCGGGTTCCAGTTCGCGGCGAGGACCGTGGCGTAGTCGGCGAGCTGCTCGGGCGTGGTCACGGTTCGGATGTCCAGTCCCGGGACGGCGGGAGGAGGCAGGGTGTCGTCCACTTCGGCCCACATCGCCGTCTCGCGTTCAGACACCGGCAGACCGGCCGCCGTCAGGCGGGCGGTGAGGTCCAGCGGTGTCGAGGCCGGCCCCACCCACCAGGAGAAACGGCGGCCGGTGCCGGCCAGTGTCCCAGCGGTCTCGGTGATGCGGGCCGCGGCGCTGGCGGCGGTGAAGCGGGCCGAGGCAACGATGTTGAACGTGTCGTCGTCCAGGCCACTGTCCGCGACCAGGAGGTCACCACCCTCTGTGACGGTCGCGCCAGACATACTCCGGTGCAGATGACAGGCGTGTTCCGCCAGGTTCCGCTCCATCCTGTCCGTCAAGTCGGCTTCATCAAAGGAATGATCATTCATAGCGATTGATCCCACCACGACCGGACGAAGAACGCATGTCATTTTAGGCGGTGCCACGCCGGTGACCAGCACTTTCGATACACGCCCTGGTCGGCGGCGCGCTCCTGGTCGTGCTGCTCGTCGGCGAACCGTGCCGTCTTGGCGTAGCCGCGGACCCACTCCGAGCGGCGCAGATCTCCGGACGGGTACGGGCAGGCGGTCACCGGGTCGCCGGTCCGGCCGGCATCGGCGCCCGCGTTCAGGGCGCGGACGAGATCACCCCTGGTGCCCATCGCCGCCCCCTCAGCGCGGGCGCAGGAGATGCGCGCGGGGCCGGGAACAGGCTTTGCGGGTCGACGCCGTCGGCCTCGGCCTGCCGGTTGAGCAGGTGGCCGCGTAGCGCGTCTTCGGCTTCGTCCCGTCAATCGGGGGAGCGTTGGCAGGGCGTGGAACCGCTTCCGGGCACGCCCGAAGCGCCGCCCCTCAGGCCCTCATCGCCCCCGACGGCACCGTCGCGGCCCGCTTCGTCCCGCAGGCCGAACCGGACGCCCCGGAGCTCGTCGCGGCCCTTGAGGAGCAGCTGCCTGGATGACGGTTTGGCGCGCGTCTGCCGCAGCGGGCGCGCGCCCGGGAGGGTGTTGCCGCTCCGAGGAGCCCCCGGTGGACCGGGGTCGGTGGCGTGGATGCCGAAGCCTCATTCCTCGGCGCGTCTGGCGCCGGGGCCCTTCGGTGGGGCGTCGTGGCGGCGGGAGCGGGGGATGACGCGTTCGTCGTCCGTGGTGGTGGGCGGGCGCCGGTCCGCGGGCTGGGGCGGTGTGTCGGTCGGGGGCCAGGCGACCGGGGACGGCGCACCGGACCGCCACTCCCGCAGCAGTTGGTCGAAGATCGGCGTGGTCTCCTCCCGGCGCCCGGCCTGCGGCGCCGGGACTGTGGGGGGTGACAGGGGGAGAGCGCGGTGCCGGAACGGGGGCCCGGCGTTCTGCTTGGCGTCCATGACCGGACTCAACCAGCCGACCCGCACGCGGGTTGCGGGCACGCCACCCGGACCGCCGCAGATGCGCCTGCGCCGGTGACGGCCAGAAGATACGTTCCCGCGCGTGCCGCGGTTGACATGGCTCCCCGCCGGGCAGGCGGCCCACTGCCGCCCCGGTCCGGACGTGCGGGGCGGGGCCGGTCCGGCAGGCGGAGTGCGACGCGGGACAGGCGGCGGGAAGCGGGACCGCGGGAGAGGGGTGCACATGCTGTCAAGGCGATCTTCAGCCGGTCCGCCCCCGGGTGGCCGGCGGCGGAGGAGCGGCGATTCCTCCGGCGTACGGGCGTGTGTCCCGTCCGTGCGGCGCGATGGGTGTCGTGAACATGTCCGATGTGTGGGATGTCCCCCGTCGGAAAGGTGTCCCGATCGGACCCTGCCTGCCCATGGGCGGGCGGATGTCGTCTACAGTTGCAGAAGTCTGCAATTCAACAGTTGGTGTGGTTGTCGGCGGACCGTGAGCGGAGGCATGCGTGGGCGGATGGGCCGGAGCGGTAGGGGAGCGGACCCGGGATGCCCGGCGCCGCACGGCGCGGGCACCGCACCACCGACGCCCCGCCGTGGCGGGAGCCCGCTCATGAACGACGCCCGGATGCCGCTGTACGAGGCGAAGGCCGCGTTCTTCCGGGTGCTCGGCCACCCCGTGCGTATCCGTGTGCTGGAGCTGCTCCAGGAGGGCCCGTTGCCGGTGCGGCAGTTGCGTGGCGCGATCGGCGTCGGACCGGCCGCGCTCTCCCAGCAGCTCGCGGTCCTGCGCCGTTCCGGCATCGTCACCGCCACCCGCACGGGCACCACGGTCGTCTACGAACTGGCCGGCGGCGATGTGCCCGGTCTGCTGGGCGCCGCCCGCCGGACCCTCCCCGTGGTCCTGACCGGCCGCGGCGATCTCGCCGCCGATCCTCGGCGGGCACCGGCCGAGCAGCCCCGCGTCCGGGAGGCGTCATGAGCGCAACGGGAGTGGGCGGAGCGGACGTGGCCGGAGCAGAGATGCGCGGGACGTGGCGCCGCGGGCAGGCCGCCGGTTCACCCGCGGCGGACGTGGCCGGGGGCGCCGCGCCGCGGACCGCCCGAGCGGTCCGCCGGGCGACGGCCGTCCACCGCGACCGGGGCAGGCCGCCCGGCGGCCTCGTCGGATGAGCGCCGTGCCCGGCGCCGCCCGGCGCAAGGGACCGCCGCCGTGGCGCGCGGTCCACTCGCGCACCTGCCTGCCGGTCACCGGTGCCCCGGACTCCCGTCGCCCCTGCGCCGGCCCGCACCACCACCCGTACGACGACGGCGCGGTCGCCTCACGGGGGCCGCGCCCCTGCCCGTGGCGCCCGCCCGGCGGGCGTACCGCGCCCCGGTGCGGGGTGCGGCGGCGCGCCGTGCCGGTCAGGCGGCGCACCGGTCGGCCCATCGGCCGCCCGCTGGTCCGGCCGTCGGCGCCGCCGCGTGTCCTCGCGCTGATCTCCCGGCGCAAGGAACACGCGACCACCCGCCAGGTGCTGCTCTACATAGCCGTCGGCCATCTCGTCGCCGGGTTCCTGGTGTTGGTGATCTACCTGGGGCGCCACGCGGGCACCTGACGGACGGTATGCCGGAGGCCGGCAGCCCTGAGCGGGGGCTGCCGGCCGGGGCCCGGCGGGACGGGCGGCCGCGCCGCAGGCGGGCGGCCGTGCCGGACGGCGGGGGAGTACGTACGGATCACACGGCGCTGTGCTCCGCGGCGGCCGGAGCGGTCGGCTCCGTGGCGGTTCCGGTCGCGGGATCCGCGGCGCGTCTGCCGGGCAGCAGGGCCGCGGTCACGGCTCCGGCCGCCACGACGGCCATGCCGAGCCAGAGCGCCGGTACGAGTCCGTCCGCGAACTGCTGGTCGGTGTCGACGCTGCCGTACGCGGCGAACACCGAGGTCAGCACGGCGACGCCGAGGACGCCGCCCAACTCCCGGATGGCGTTGTTGGCGCCGGAGGCGATGCCTTCCTCGGCGCGCTGGACGGCGCCCATCACGATGTTGCCGGTCGGCCCGAAGTACAGGCCCATACCGATGCCGTTGCAGACGAACGCGGGGACCAGCGCGGCGTAGGAGGTGTCGGCCTCGACGAACAGCGCCAGCCACAGCAGGCCGAGGGACTGGAGGCCGAGGGCGGCCAGCAGGATCGGACGACCGCCGATCTTGTCGGAGAGCGCGCCGCCCAGAGGCGCGGCGAAGAGCACCATGCCGGTCCAGGAAAGCATCTTCACGCCCGCGCCCAGCGGCGAACTGCCCTGCACCGTCTGCAGATACTGCGTGACGAGGAAGATCGAGCCGAACATGCCGAAGAACATCAGCAGCGACAGGGCGTTGACGACGGAGAAGGTGCGGTTGCGGAAGAGCCGCAGCGGCAGCATCGGCGAGGCGGTACGCGCCTCCCAGGCGAAGAATCCGGCGATCAGGACGAGCCCGGCCAGGCCGCTGGCGAGCACCTCGGCCGAGGCCCAGCCCTCGTCGGGACCGCGGACGATCGCGAACACCACACCGAGCAGGCCGAGACTGATGGCACCGGTCCCCACCAGGTCGAGCCGGCCGCTCGCGCCGTGACTCTCGGTCAGCCCGCGGACGGCGAACGCCAGCAGGACCACGCCGATCGGCACATTTATCCAGAAGATCCACTGCCAGGACGCGATGCCGGTGAGGAAGCCACCGACGACCGGGCCGCAGGCCACCGCGAGTCCGGCGACCGCACCCCACGCGCCCAGCGCGGCACCGCGCTTTTGGGGCGGGAAGGCCGCGGAGAGGATGGTCAGGGTGAGCGGCAGCACGATGGCGGCGCCCAGTCCCTGGAGGGCGCGGGCGGCGATCAGCGCGCCGATGCCGGTGGAGAGCGCCGCGGCCGCGGAGGCGGCGGTGAAGAGCCCGAGGCCGAGGCAGAAGAGCCGCCGCCGGCCGAACCGGTCGGCGACCGCGGCGGCGGTGAGCAGCAGGACGGCGAAGGTCAGGGTGTAGGCGTTGACGACCCAGCCGACGCCCGTGATGTCGGTGTGCAGTTCGTCCCTGATGGTGGGCAGGGCGGTGGTCACCACCAGCTGGTCCAGGGAGACCATGAACGCGGCCAGCGAGGTGATCGCCATGGTGGGGCCCGGTCGGCCGATGGTGTCCGGCGGTGCCGATTCGGCCGTGACTGTGGCCATGGTGCGGCTCCTCAAGGAGACGGGGAACGGTGCGGTCGCGGGGGCTCGGCGGCCGTCCGAGGACAGGGCGGAGCGCCGGGCCGTGGCGGCGTACAGCGGCCCGCGAACCGGAGAGTTAGCGTGGAAACTTCTTCGCCGGGAGATTAGGGCGCATGTCGTTAGCACGTCAACCAAGTGGCCGTAGGTGGTGTCAGGTTGAACAGGCCGACGGGTGGCGGGAGTTCGGGAGTGCCGGTAGGAGTGGTGTACTCCGGTTGCCGGGAGGCGTCCGTGCGGTGGTGCCGGTGCGAGCGTCCGGGCGAGGCGCATTCCCGGGGGATTTCGGTGACCGTGAACGTATGGGTAATTCCTGGAGAATGTAAAGGAGTTGTGGGTATTCTCGCCCGCATGTTGACGTCTTCGTTCGCCGCCTCCCCGGTCCGTGCCGTCCTCTTCGCCGACGGAGTATTCGGACACCTCGAAGGAAAAACCGCGCACGGAATTCTGCGGCACAGCACCGTCATCGACCCGGTCGCCGTCGTCGACCGCTCGCACCGCCCGGAAACCACCGCCGCCATGGTGCCCGGCACCGACGTCCCCGTCGTCGATTCCGTGGCCGAAGCGCTGCGGTACCGGCCCGACGCCCTGGTCATGGCGATGACCGAATCCGATTTCGGGGAATCCGGGCCGGACGGATTCGTGCGCGACCCCCGTGAACCGGGCGACATACCGGAATTCTGGTGGGACGCGTTGGGGCAGGCGGCCCGCGCCGGACTGCACCTCATCTCCTGCCTGCACCAGCAACTGCGGGAAACACCCCTCGCCGGTCTGCTCGCCGAAGGGCGGCAGATCATCGACGTACGGCGGCCGTCTCCCACGCTGCCGAAGTACTCCGGGCGGGCCCCGCGTTCACGGGCGCGGGTCGTGCACGTCGCCGGCAGCGACTGTGTGGTGGGCAAGCGCACCGCGGCCCTCCAGATCCACCGCGAGGCACGGGCGCGCGGCGTCGTGGCGGGTTATGTCGGCACCGGGCAGACCTGTCTGCTGACGGGGTGTGTCACCGGCGCGATCGTCGACCGCACGCCGGTCTTCCAGGCGGCGGGACTGGTCGAGCACCTCGTCCAGGAGGCGGAGGCCGACCACGACCTGCTGATCATCAAGGGGCAGGCGTCGGTGTTGCACCCGGCGTTCGGCGGGCTCGCCACCGCGATACTCCAGGGCTCCCAGCCCGACGCCGTGGTGTTCGCGCACGACCCCGGCCGCAAGGCGCGCTACCACTGGGAGCACCTGGCCGTCGGAGCCGTCGAGGAGGAGATCGCCCTGGTGGAGCAGTTGGGCGGGGCCCCGGTCGTCGCCCTGGCGACCAAGGGCGCGGAGAGTGTGCGGCAACTGCGCCACCTGGGACTGCCGGTGGCCGATGTGCTGGACGCGGACGGACCCGGCGTGCTGACCGACGCGGTGTGGCAGGCGCTCGGCCGGCCGTGCGGCGCCCGCCGCTGAACGGATGCACCGACGGGGCGGCACCGGCGGACGGTCAGCGGGCGGACCGCCCGGCCGCCGGCCGCCGCACCCGGCCGAAGGCGCGCGACACCTCGACCAGCCACACCACATCGGCGACGTAGTCCGGCCCCAGCGGGCAGGTGAGCACCGCGGACGGGGCGTCGGGCGCCCGGGCGGGGGGGCGTGGTCCGGTGGGGCGGGTGACCGACAGCGCCGCCGCTATCCGGGCCGCCTCGTGGTCGGCGCGCGGGCGGCCCGCGTACCGCCGGGCCAGCTCACGTTCGGTGACCGGATCGATCCACTGCCGCAGCGCCAGACAGCCGTCCCGGATCTCGATGACCCGCCGGTGGAGCTGGAAGCGGAGGTCCCGCACCGCGTAGACGTCGCTGCGGACGGTCGGCAGCAGGACGGATTCGGGGAGGGCGCGGTGGAGGGCGAGCCACAGCGGGCGCAGGCGGTGATAGCGCCGGAAATCGGTGCACCAGCGGCGTGCGTCGGCGAGGTGCAGGCCCCACAGCGGTGCGGTCCAGCCGATGACGTTCAGGGTGATGCCGACGGTCAGCCCGGTGCGCGAGACGTTCGCCCAGGACGGCGGGTCCCATCCCAGCGGGACCAGCAGGATGTCGGCGAACCGGCCGAGGGGATACAGCAGGTCCACGGCGGCCCCCGCGGCGGCGATACGCAGACCGTGGCGTATCCAGCGGCTGTGGGTGAGGCGGGAGTAGCGCAGGCAGGCGTGGCCAAGAATCACCTTGCTGCAACTGAAAGTTGTCAGATAAATTAACTGGTAGACAAAGAAATAGGGTTGGTCGCCGGGGTGGGAAAAGTGATTCAGCGGCGGGCCGTGGCGACCGGCGAGAAGAAAGAGCAGCGCCATTGCGGCGCCGATGGCGCCGAAGAGCGCGATTCTGCGTCTCACCCGGGGGCGCGCCCGGTGCGGCGGATGAATCCAGAGAATGAGCAGCACCTGCTGGCAGGCGAGGGCCGCCACAATCCACAGCTGGACGACGACGTTGTACCACGTGACATTGCCGAAGAGGCTTCCCGCCCAGGCCGCCGGGGTGGAAAGGGCCATATAGACACCCTGGCAGCCGAAGGAAGCGCACAGCACCATGAATGCCGGGTCCCGCCATCTCCCGCGGGCAATGGGCCACAGCGCGTAGAAGAAGGCGATCATGCACGCCAGACCGGCCAGCGGATAGCGGAGGCTCGTCAATGTCAGTCCCCGTGCGAGCGGCCGAAGGATCTGTTGATCCGGTCGAGTACGGTCCCGGGACTCGGCAGCGCTTCCGTCCGCTCCGGCGTGGCCCGCAGCCGTTCCCCGAGGAGATAGGCCATTAATTCCGCTTCCTGTTCCTGCGCATCGCCGTAGTCCTTGCGGAACAGCAAATCCTTGACCAGGGACGGATCGAGATCGGGAAAGAGCTGCTCCATGGCGGACGGTTCCAGGGTGCCGCTGCCCTCGTGTCCGCACACGATATGGCTCACCTCATGGGCGATGATGTGCTCCTGGTGGTGCCGGCTGGTCTGTTCCTCGTAGAGGATGCAGTCGGTGTCGGGCAGCGGCAGCCACAGACCGCACGGGCCGGCCGCGTCCATCGGGGCGGCCAGCAGCAGGACGGGCCGGCCGCGGACGGCGGTGAGGTGGTTGAGGAGCGTCGCCAGGTCGTACGTCGGCGGCAGGCCGAGTGCCTCCAGCCGCAGCCCACAGGACCGGCGCAGTGCCTGCATGTGTCGCCGTTCGGCGCGACGGCCACGTGGGACGGTGGGCATGCTGAGCGTTACTCCTCGGCCTCGACCGGCTTGCTGCGGTGCGCCTTCGCGCGTGACTGGTCCTGCAGTGCGCTGACTTCCTGAATGATGCGCGCCAGCGACCTGCGGCCGTTGTCGTCCATCCGCATGGCGCGCAGCGCGATGTCACGAACATCAGCATTACGCATGGCTGAGGCAATGGCGAGTTGTGAGTCGATGCGTTCGGTGGTGCAGTCGTCGAAGAAGTACGCGGCCGGTACCCGGAAGAAGGCGGCCAGTGCCTCCAGATGACGCTTCGTCGGGTTGTCGCGCTGTCCCGTGCGCAGCTGCCACACGTAGGTCTTGGAGAAGGTCGAGCCGCTCAACTCGGCGCATTCCGCGGCAACTTTCTCGTACGAGTACTCCCGTCCGTCGGGCCGGATCGTGGTGAACAGCTTGTCGATCTTCTCCGCCAGTGACGACATGTAAGGCTCCTCGCGTACGCCTGGATGGTCCGGCGTCATGCTGCCGTCCATGCTAGTTGACAGTGTGTAGCGGGGAACCTAGCGTGTGCGTCTTGTTAGCAGAGATGGACAGAGGTGAAGTGGCGTCCACTGTCGTGGACGAGCGTCGGTTTCCGTGAACGGGATCCGGACCGCCATTTCATCGCGCTGATCGCTGCAGGGGGAACCAGCACATCATGAACGATCTGCAAATCCTCTTCGATGAGGGATGTTTGCGCGCCACGGGTGTCCAGCGCCTTCCCGGCCATGCGCAGAACGGGCTGCCGCACGCTATGTGCCGCCCCCGTGCGCCGAGGCCGGAGGGCTACCGCGCCGCTGCCTTCCGCGCAGCCGGGCGCACCGGCCTGCCGCACCCGCACGGGGCGGCCGCCGGATGGGGAACCCCAGCTGTTCGCCCTTGCGTTGGGCGTTGTTGACCCGCAGCCCGTGCGCGTTATGGATGCTCGGTGCGCCCCGCGCCCGAACCGGTCGTCTGCTCCGGTGCCGTGGCCTTCCGACATCTGAACTCTCGTGTGTCTGAGCGCGAATCATCCCTCGGTGCGCAGAGGAAGGTGCCCATGTCCGATGTATTGACCGGCCAAGAACCACAGTCCCTGGGCGAGTTGGAAATCGCCTCCATCGCGACGGAATTCGTCCCCGTCAGCGCGCTGTTACCGTCCGATTCGCCGCGGCTGGCCGGCGAGATCGCCGAGCACGCGCAGGCGTTGGCCGAATCCGGCGCGGATCTCCCGCCGATCGTGGTGCACCGCCCCACGATGCGGATCGTCGACGGCATGCACCGGCTGCGCGCCGCACTGCTGCGCGGGGCGCCGCGGATCGAGGTGCGGTTCGTCGAAGGTGACGAGAAGGACGCCTTCGTCCTCGCGGTGCGGCTGAATGCCGAGCATGGGATGCCGCTGTCCCGCAAGGACCGTACGGCCGCCGCGACCCGCATCATGGAGAGCCATCCGCACTGGTCGGACCGGCGCATCGGCTCGGTGACCGGGCTGTCGCCGAGCGCGGTGGCGGCGCTGCGCAGCCGTTCAAGTGGCCGAATCGCACAGTTGAACATGCGTACGGGCCGGGACGGCCGCAGCCGGCCGGTGAACAGCGCGGAGGGCCGGAGAACCGCGAGCCGGGTCATCATCGAACGGCCGGAAGCCTCCTTGCGGGAGATCGCCAAGGAAGCCGGGGTGGCGCTCGCCACCGCGCGGGACGTCCGCGAACGGATGCGGCAGGGGCAGGACCCCGTCCCGCCCAAGTTGCGGCGGCACGAACGGGACGCGGCCACCGAGGTCACCGGAGAGGCGTTCGATGAGCCTCTTCCGGCGCCCGTCGCCCCCGCGCGGGTGCGCTGCGAGCCGGACGTGGCGCAATCCGCCATGGCGTCGACGCCGGCGCTGCTGTCCGACGCGCCCTTCACGAACATGCGCAAGGACCCCTCGCTCCGGTTCACGGAGGCCGGACGGGCGCTGCTCCAGCTGCTGGGCAGTCATGCGCTCGCGTCCGACAAGCGCAAATGGCTCATCGACGGGGTGCCGGCGCACCGCAACGCCGATGTGGCCCGCGCCGCCCGCCAATGCGCCGAACACTGGCTGCAGTTCGCGAAGGAGATCGAGCTGCGGGGTGTCGACACCCGCGGTCGCGTGGGCTGAACGCCGTGGGTCCGGGCCGGCCGCCGCGCGGGGAGCGCGGGGGCCGGCCCGTCGTGCGTGCGGCGGGCAGGCCGCCCGGTGCGCGCCCGCCCCGATCTCCGTCCGCGCCCGCTGGAATTCCGTATTCCGTCACCTTCGGTTCCGATTTCCTTCCGGGTGAACTTGCCCCGCCGCCCGTTCCGGTGTGATGTGGTGGCCTCGCGCCGTGAAAATTCCAGCAGGCCGCTTACCGAAGTGCAGGGCGAGGTCATGTCGAATTCCATGTACCGCCGGCTGATGACGGTTCTGGCGGATTCCTCGGTGGACTACCGCGTCATCAACCATGCCGCCGAAGGGCATACCGAACGGGCCAGCAAACTACGCGGTCATGCGCTGGGCAGCGCCGCCAAGTGCATGATTGTCTCGGTGCGTGCGAAAGACGCCGAGGGCAGGTATGTTCTCGCTGTGATCCCGGGTGACCGGAAGGTCGACTACCGGAAGATCAAAAGGCTTTACGGCGGAACCGATGTGGTCATGGCCGACCGGGCGGAAGCCGAGCGGCTGGCCGCCTGTGAGAGCGGCTGCATCATTCCGTTCTCCTTCGAGGAACACCTCTCGGTGGTACTCGATCCGATGCTGCTCGGGCAGGATCAGGTCTATTTCAACGCGGCCCGGCTCGACCGTTCCATCGGGATGAGCCCGAGCGCCCTGGTGGCGCTCGCCAAACCGCGGATAGAGCCCATTTCCAAGTGAGCGCCGGCGTCTTCTCCGACGCCCGCCGAAGGAAATTCCGGCCGACGGTCGGTGCACGGAAATCCTGTGTGCCGGCCGTCGGTTTCTCGGTGTGTAACCCCGGTGAATGCGTCGTACAAGTAACCCTTGTGACGGTCGCCGGACGGGAACTACAGTCCGATCGACTTCGAAGAGATCCGGCCATGAAGGGGCTGAAAGCGTTGCGAAATCTTCCGCGCACCTCAAAGGAAGCAATGGCCGGGCAGGTACCGGAAAACCTCGTCGACCATTTCAGGTCGGTATTCGCCGCGCAGCCCGACGCGCGCACCTACCGCTACCTCGTGGACGGGGAGGGCGAGCCGCTCAGCCTCACCAACGCCGGGATGGACCTGCGCGCGCGGGCCATCGGCGCGGTGCTGCAGGAGCGCTTTCCGGCCGGTGCGCGGGCCCTGATCGTCTGCCCGGCCGGCCTCGACTACGTCGCCTCCTTCTTCGGCTGCCTGTACGCGGGCGCCATCGCGGTCCCGGTCTACCCGCCGGACCCGGCGTTCCTGAAGCGGACCCTGCCGCGGCTGATCGGCATCATCGAGGACGCCCGGCCCGCCGTGATCCTCGCGCCGTCCTCGATCGTCGCGATGGCGGACCGGTTCGCCGAACAGGCCCCCGCGCTGCGGGAGATCGCCTGGCTGGAGGTCGACACCCTCGACGACGCCGCGGCCGCCGGATCCTGGCGCCAACCGGATCTCACCTCGGATTCCCTCGCCTTTCTCCAGTACACCTCCGGCTCCACCAGCCGCCCGAAGGGCGTGATGGTCGGGCACGGAAATCTGATCCACAATCTGAATGCCCTCAACGAGCAGTTCTTCGGCATCGCCGACGACAACCACATGGTGACGTGGCTGCCGCCCTATCACGACATGGGGCTGATCGCCGGTCTGCTGGCGCCCGCCTTCGAGGGATATCCCGTCACCTTCATGTCGCCCTTCGCCTTCCTCAAGCGCCCGTTGCGCTGGTTGGAGGCGATATCCGCACACCGGGCCACCGTCAGCGGCGCACCGAATTTCGCGTACGAACTCTGCGTCGCCAAGAGCACCGAGGAAGAGCGTGCGGCGCTCGACCTCAGCAGCTGGCGGGTCACCCTGAACGGCGCCGAGCCGGTCCGGCTCCAGAGCATGGACCGTTTCTCCACCGCCTTCGCCGCCTCCGGATTCCGCCGCAGTGTTTTCCTCCCGGCCTACGGACTCGCCGAAGGCACCCTCGCGGTGGCCGGTGGCGGACGCGAAGCGGAACCTGTCACCAGGGAATTGGCCAACGCCGCCCTGGCAGCCGGCGAGGCCCGTGACGCGGCCCCGGACGAGGAATCCCGCACCCTGGTCGGCGTCGGCTGGTCCATCGAGGACCAGGAGATCGCCATCGTCGATCCGCAGACCCGGCGGCGGGTTCCCGAGGGCCGGGTCGGGGAAATCTGGCTCGCCAGCCCCAGCGTGGCGCACGGATATTGGGAGCGCCCCGAACTCTCCGACGAGATATTCCGCGCCACCGTCGAGGACACCGGCGAGGGCCCCTTTCTGCGCACCGGCGACCTCGGATTCCTCGACGGCACCGAACTGTTCATCAACGGCCGTATCAAGGACGTCATCATCGTTGCGGGCAAGAACCACTACCCGCAGGACATCGAGCGGGCCGTGGAGGACGCCGACCCGGCGCTGCGGGCCGGCTGCGGCGTCGCCGGCTCCCGCGAGATCGACGGCGAGGAGCGGCTGATCGTCATCCAGGAGCTCAACGGCAAGCCGCCGGCGGCCGAGACCGAGCGGATCATCACCGCCATCCGCGCCCGCGTCGCGCAGGAGTGCGGTCTGGAGACGCACGCCGTCGCGCTGGTGCGGCGCGGCAAGGTCCCCAAGACCTCCAGCGGCAAGCTCCAGCGCGCCGCCTGCCTCGACGCCTACGCGAGCGGCGCGCTGGACACCGTCGCCCACTGGACCCTCGCCGAGCGCGCCACCACCCCGGCCGCCGCGGCGCCCGCCGCTCCGGACGCGAGCGCCGGCACCGGCCGCACCGTCACCCCCGCCGAGGTCGAGGAGCGGCTGAGCCGGGAGCTCGCCACCCTGCTCGACATCGCCCCCGAGGCCGTCGACCGGACGCAGCCGCTCTCCCACTACGGCCTGCGGTCGATGGACATGGTCTCCGTCATCGGTGACCTGGAGCGCTGGCTGGAGCGGAAGCTGCCCGCCACCCTCGCCTGGGAGTACCCGACCGTCGAGGCGATGGCCCGCCGCCTCGGCACCGAGCCCGCCGCCCCCGCGGCGCCCGTCGCCCCCGCCGGACCGGCCGCCGCGGCGCCGGCCGTGACCACCGTGCCCACGCCCGTGGCCGCCGCGCCGGAGCCCGCCGCCGGACCGGCCGAGCCCGTCGCCATCGTCGGCATCGGCTGCCGCTTCCCCGGCGCCGACGGCCCGCAGGCCTTCTGGGACCTGCTCACCGAGGGGACCGACGCGGTACGCGAGGTGCCGGCCGACCGCTGGGACGTCGAGGAGTTCTTCGACGAGGACCCCTCGGCGCCCGGCCGCACCAACGCCCGCTGGGGCGGCTTCCTCGACGGCATCGACACCTTCGACCCGCAGTTCTTCGGGATCTCCCCGCAGGAAGCCGCGCGGATGGACCCGCAGCAGCGGCTGCTCGCCGAGGTCGCGTACGAGGCGCTGGAGGACGCCGGTATCCCCACCGGCGAGCTGGCCGGTTCCGACACCGGCGTCTACGTCGGCATCTCCTCCTTCGACTACGCCAACCTCCAGCTCCAGGACCTGGAGGCGATCGACGCGTACACCGGTACCGGCAGCGCGCTGAGCATCGCCGCCAACCGGCTCTCGTACCTCTTCGACCTGCGCGGCCCCAGCATGGCCGTCGACTCCGCATGCTCCTCCTCGCTGGTCGCCGTCCTCCAGGCGTGCGCCGCGCTGCGCCGCGGCGAGTGCGGCACCGCGCTGGCCGCCGGCGTCAACGTCATCCTCGCGCCGACCTTCGCCGTCAACTTCAGCAAGGCCGGCGTGATGTCGCCCGACGGCCGCTGCAAGACCTTCGACGCGAGCGCCAACGGCTACGTCCGCTCCGAGGGCGCGGGCGTCGTCGTCCTCAAGCCGCTCAGCCGCGCCCTCGCCGACCGGGACACCGTCTACGGCGTCATCCGCGGCGGCGCGGTCAACCAGGACGGCCGCAGCAACGGGCTGATGGCACCCAACCCGCACGCCCAGGAAGCCGTGCTGCGCGCCGCGTACGCCGACGCCGGGGTCCGCCCCGAGCGGGTGCAGTACGTCGAGGCGCACGGCACCGGCACCGTGCTCGGCGACCCCATCGAGGCCAAGGCGCTCGCCGCCGTCCTCACCGCCGGGCGGGACTCCGCCGAGCCGTGCCTCATCGGCTCCGTGAAGTCCAACATCGGCCACATGGAGGCCGCCGCCGGGATGGGCGGGCTCATCAAGGCCGCGCTGATGGTCCGCCACCGCACGGTGCCGCCGAGCCTGCACTACACCGAGCCCAACCCGCACATCCCCTTCGACGACCTCGCGCTGCGCGTCGCCGACAAGCTCCAGCCCTGGCCGGTCGCGGACGGGCCCGCCCTCGTCGGCGTCAGCTCGTTCGGCTTCGGCGGCACCAACGCCCACGTCGTCCTCGAGGAGGCGCCCCGGCCCGTCGCCGAGGAGCCCGCGGACGGCGCCGCGTACGCGCTGACCGTCTCCGCCCGCGACCCGCAGGCGCTCAAGGAACTCGCCGCCCGCCACGCCGACCGCCTCGCCCAGGACGGCCCGCACCCCACGCCCCGCGCGCTGGCCTTCGCCGCCGGGGTCCGCCGCCCGCACCACGAGCACCGGCTCGCCGCCGTCGCCGCCGACACCGGCGAACTCCGCGCGCAGCTGGAGGCGTTCGTCCGCGGTGAGGAGGCGCCGGGCCTGACCGCCGGACCCCGCACGCTGGGGCACCGGCCCCGCCCCGTCTTCGTCTTCTCCGGGCAGGGCGCCCGCTGGTGGCCGCTCGCCGCCGACCTGCCCACCACCGAACCGGTCTTCCGCGCCGCCCTGGAGCGCTGCGACGCGCTGCTGTCCCGGTACGTCGACTGGTCCCTGCTCACCGAACTCGGCCGTGACCAGGCCACCTCCCGGCTGCTGACCACCGACGTCGGCCAGCCCGCGCTCTGCGCCGTACAGATCGCCCTGGCCACCCTCTGGCGCTCGTGGGGCATCGAGCCGGCCGCCGTCGTCGGGCACAGCGTCGGCGAGGTCGCCGCCGCGCACCTGTCCGGCGCCCTCGGCCTGGAGGACGCGCTGCGCATCGCCGTCCACCGCGGCAAGGTCATCCGCGCCGCCGTCGGCAAGGGCCGGATGGCGATGGCCGGCATCTCCCTCGACGAGGCCCGCCGCATCCTCGACGAGCGCCGCCCCGGCGCCGTCTGGATCGCCGCCAACAACAGCCCGACCAGCACCGTCTTCTCCGGCGACGGCGCGGCCGTCGAGCAGCTGGCCCGCGACCTCACGGCCGACGGCGTCTTCTGCCGGGTCCTGGAGTCCGTCGAATTCGCCTCGCACTGCCCGCAGATGGAACCGGTCGCCGCCGAACTCTGGCGCCTCCTCTCCGACCTGCGGCCGCGCGCCTGCGCCCTCCCGATGCTCTCCACCGTCACCGGCGAGACCGTCGACGGCACCCGCCTGGACGCGGAGTACTGGGCGAACAACCTCAGCAGCCCGGTGCTCTTCGACGGCGCGATCACCGCCCTCGCCGAGACCGGTCACGACGCCTTCGTCGAGATCTCCCCGCACCCGATGCTCGGCGACGCCGTCGCCGAACGGCTCGCCGAGGCGGCCGACGGCGACGAGGCGGCCGGAGTCGTCGTCGCCTCCCTCCGCCGCGACCGCTCCGGACGCGCCGAGATCCTCGGGGAGCTGGGCCGCCTCTACACCGCCGGCCACCCCGTCGACTGGAGCCGCGTCTACGGCACCGACGGCCCCATGACCCCGCTGCCCACCTACCCCTGGCAGCGCACCCGCTGCTGGATCGACGAGAGCGCCGCCCGCTCCCGCCGCGCGCCCCACCGCGGCCACCCGGCCCTCCAGCACCACGTCCGCTCGGCGCTCGCGCCCCGGGCCGCGTACTGGACCGCCCGGATCGACCTCGACGGCCACCCCTACCTGCGCGACCACCGCGTCGGCGGCAGCGCCGTCCTGCCCGCCAGCTTCCTGCTGGACGCCGCGCTGGCCGGGGCCCGCGACGCGCTCGGCGACGTCCGCGCCGTCGTCGAGGACGTCCACTTCGCCCGGATGACCGTGGTCCGCGAGAGCGCCGAGGACACCACCCTCCAGCTCGTCTGCGTCCCCGAGACCGCGGACACCGGCACGTTCCGGCTGTTCAGCCGCGGCGACGAGGCCGACGGACCGGGCTGGGAGCCCGCCGCCCACGGCCGCTACCGCCTCCCCGCCCGCGACGCGGCCCCCGACCGGGCCGACACCCTGGCCGCCGCCCGCGCCCGCTGCACCACAGCCCTCGACAGCGCCGCGCACTACACCGCGCTGCGCGGCGCGGGCCTGGAGTACGGCGCCGCCTTCCAGGGCGTCGAGGCGCTGTGGAGCGGGCCCGGCGAAGCCGTCGCCCGCCTCCGCCCGCAGGCCGGCCTCACCGCCGACCGCGACCCCTACCTCGTCCACCCCGCCGTCCTCGACAGCGCCCTCCAGGCACTCGCCGCCGCCGTCGGCGAGTCCGGCACCTACCTCCCGGTCGGCGCCGCGCGGTACACCCTCACCGCCGACCGCGCCGCACCGCGCTGGGCCCGCGCCCGCGCCGGGACCGCCACCGACGACGGCACCGAACTCACCGGCGCCCGCGTCGACCTGTACGGCGAGGACGGCGGCCACCTCGGCACCGTCGACGGCATCGCCCTGCACCGCCTCGACGCCGACGGCCCCCGCGACGCCGTCGCCGACGCCCTGCTCGACCTGGGCTGGCACCCGGCCGAGGCCGAGCGCGCCGACGCCCCCGCCGGCCGCTGGCTGCTCCTCGCCGACCGGGACGGCACCGCCGACCGCATCCGCGCCGCCGCCGAGGCGCGCGGCGACAGCTGCGTCACCGTCACGGCGGGGGAGCGCTACCACAAGGCCGACGCCACCCACTACACCGTCGACCCGGCCCGCCCCGAGGACTTCACCACCCTCCTCGCCGAGCTGCGCGACCCGGCGGCCCCCTACACCGCCGTCGTGTACGCCTGGGCCCTCGACGCGGACACCGCCGACGCCACCGCGCTCTGGTCCGCCCGCGACGGCGGCCCCGTCGGCGCCCTCCACCTGATCCAGGCGCTCGCCGCCGAGGACGGCACCCCGCGGCTCCATCTGCTCACCCGCGGCGCCCAGCACACCGGGACGGAGACCGCCCCGGCCGACGCCGTCACCCAGGCCGCCCTGTGGGGCCTGGCCCGGGTCGCCGGACTGGAACACGGCGAGCTGCGCCCCACCCTCATCGACCTCGACCCGGCCGGCGGCGACCTCGACGCGCTCCTGACCGAACTGCTGCACCCGGCCGGTGACGACCAGCTCGCGCTGCGCGGCGGCGCCCGCCTCGTCCCGCGCCTCGCGCCCTGGACGGCCCCGGCCGCGCCGGACCGCGCCGCCTGGCAGGAGCGGCCGTTCGCCCTCACCGGCGACGCCAACCACCGCATCCTCGCGACCCGCCCCGGCCTCCTCGACAGCCTCGCCCCCACCCGCTGGCAGCGCACCGCACCCGCCGAGGGCGAGATCGAGATCGCCGTCGCCGGCGCCGGACTCAACTTCAACGACGTCCTCAAGGCGATGGACATCTGCCCCGGCGTCCCCTCCGGCACCGTCCCGCTCGGCGGCGAGTGCGCGGGCACCGTCACCGCCGTCGGCGCCGGCGTCGACCGGTTCGCCGTCGGTGACCGGGTGATGGCCGTCGCCCGCTCCAGCATGGCGGCGTACGCCACCACCGACGCGGCCCTCGCCGCCCCCAGCCCCGACGGGCTCGACGACCGGCAGGCCGCCGCACTGCCCATCGCCTTCCTCACCGTCGTCTACGGCCTCGAATACCTCGCCCACCTCGGCAAGGGCGAGAAGGTCCTGATCCACTCCGCCACCGGCGGCGTCGGCCTCGCCGCCCTCCAGATCGCCCGCCGCAACGGCGCCGAGGTCTTCGCCACCGCCGGCACCGAGGAGAAGCGCGCCCTCCTGCGCGACCTCGGCGTCCAGCACGTCATGGACTCCCGCTCACTGCGGTTCGCCGACGAGATCCGGGAGGCGACCGACGGCTACGGCGTCGACGTCGTCCTCAACTCCCTCGCCGGTGAGGCGCTCGTCCGCAGCCTCGAACTGCTCGCCCCCGGCGGCCGGTTCGTCGAGATCGGCAAGCAGGACGTCTACGACGACAGCCACCTCGGCCTCGGCTTCCTCCGGAAGAACCGGGCGTTCTTCGCCGTCGACCTGGAACAGACCTTCGCCGACCGCCCGGCGCTCATCGCCGAACTCCTCGACGAGGTCACCCGCGGCTTCGCACAGGGCGACTTCACCGCCCTGCCGGTCACCGCCCACCCGTACGCCGAGGCGCCCGCCGCCTTCGCGCACATGGCCAAGGCCCGGCACACCGGCAAGATCGTGCTGTACCCGGACGCCGCACCGCCCGCCACCGTCGCCGAACGGGCCACCGGACCGGTGCACGGCGCCGCGACCTACCTGGTCACCGGCGGCCTCGGCGGCCTCGGCCTGGAGACCGCCCGCTACCTCGTCGGACAGGGCGCCCGCCACCTCGTCCTGATGGGCCGCAGCGCCCCCGGCGAAACCGCGGAGCGCACCCTCGCCGAACTCCGCGGGCAGGGCGCCGAGATCACCGTCCACACCGGCGACGTCTCCCGCGAGGAGGACGTCACCGCCGCCCTCGACCGCATCGGCCCCGACCGCCCGCTCGCCGGCATCGTCCACGCCGCCGGTGTCCTCGACGACGCCCTCCTCACCGGCCTCGACGCGGACCGCTTCCGCACCGTCGCCGCCCCCAAGGCCGCCGGTGCCTGGCATCTGCACCGCGCCACCGAGGACCGGCCGCTGGACTTCTTCGTCCTCTACTCCTCGGCCGCCGCCCTCCTCGGCTCCGCGAGCCAGGCCAACTACGCCACCGCCAACGCCTATCTGGACGGCCTCGCCCGCCACCGCACCGCCCGCGGGCTGCCGGCCCTGAGCATCAGCTGGGGCCCGTGGGCCGAGGTCGGCCTCGCCGCCAGGCCGGACCGCGGCGGCGCCCTGGCCGCCCGCGGCATCGAGAGCATCCGCCCCCAGGACGGCATCGCCGCCCTCGACCGGCTGCTGCGCGGCGCCGCCACCCACGCCTGCGTCCTGCCCCTGGACCGCACCGCACTGCGCGCCTCGGCCGATGGCGGACTGCTGCCGCCGCTGCTCACCGGGCTGCTCGACGCGCCGGACACCGCGGCCCCGGCCGCCGGTGACGGCGAGGTCCGCCGCGCCCTGCTCGCCGTCGAACCGGGACGCCGCCGCCGCGCCGTCCTCGTCGCCCACTGCCGCGGCGAAGCCGCCCAGGTGCTGGGCACCGCGGAGGACCGCATCGACACCACCGCACCGCTGACCAGCATGGGCTTCGACTCGCTGCTCTCCCTCGAACTGCGCAAGCGGCTGGAGAGTTCGCTGCGCGTCACCCTCCCCGCCACCCTCACCTGGCGCTATCCCACCCTCGACGTCCTCGTCCCGTTCCTCGCCGAACGGATGAACGTCGCACTGGAAGCAGCCCTGGAGGCCGCACCGGACGCCGCCCGCGACAGCGCGCCGCAGCCGTCCGCCGAGCCGTCCACCGAGGACCTCGCACGGGACCTCGACGACCTCGATGACAGCGACATCGAGGCACTCCTCCTGGCCAAGACGCAGCAGATCGACGAAGGGCGTGAAGGATGACCCCGCCGGACACCACGCAGACCTCCGCTTCCACGCTGAAGCGCGCGTACCTGACGATGGAGCGGATGCAGCGCCGGCTCGACGCCTACGAGAAGGCGGCATCCGAACCCCTGGCGATCATCGGCCTCGGCTGCCGCCTGCCCGGCGGTGCCGATGACGCCGACAGCTACTGGGACCTCCTCAAGAACGGCGTCGACGCCGTCACCGACATCCCCGCCGACCGCTGGGACAAGGACGCCTTCTTCAGCGCGGAGCCCGCGCCCGGCAAGGTCTCCACCCGCGCCGGCGGCTTCCTCGACCGCGTCGACCTCTTCGACCACGAGTTCTTCGGCATCTCCCGCCGCGAGGCCCTCTTCATGGATCCGCAGCAGCGGCTCACCATGGAGGTCGCCTGGGAGGCGCTGGAGAACGCCGGACAGTCCCCGTCGGCCCTGGCCGGCAGCCGCACCGGCGTGTTCATGGGCGTCTCCAGCTTCGACTTCGCCACCGAGACGCTCCACCATCCGCTGGACTTCACCGCCCACGCCAGCACCGGCTCCGCGCACAGCGTCGTCCCCGGCCGGCTCTCCTACACCCTCGACCTGCGCGGCCCCAGCGTCGCCGTCGACACCGCCTGCTCCTCCAGCCTCGTCGCCCTCCACCAGGCCGCGCAGAGCCTGCGCTCCGGCGAGTGCGACATGGCGCTCAGCGGCGGCGTCAACGTCGTCCTCTCCCCGCTGCCCAGCGTCTCCTTCTCGCAGTTCGGCCGCATGGTGTCGGTCGACGGCCGCTGCAAGGCGTTCGACGCCTCCGCCAACGGCTACGTCCGCTCCGAGGGCTGCGGCATGGTCGTCCTCAAGCGTCTGACGGACGCTCAGCGCGACGGCGACACCGTCCTCGCGGTGCTCCGCGGCGGCGCCGTCAACCAGGACGGCCGCAGCGCCGGCGTCACCGCGCCCAACGGCTCCGCCCAGCGCGACGTGCTGCGCCGCGCCCTCGCCGCCGCCGGTGTCGCCGCCGAGGACGTCTCGCTCATCGAGGCGCACGGCACCGGCACCCGCCTCGGCGACCCCATCGAGGTCGAGGCGCTCGCCGAGGTCTACGGCCGCCCCGACGGCGCCCCCGTCTACCTCGGCTCGTCGAAGACGAACATCGGCCACCCCGAGGCAGCGGCCGGTATCGCCGCCCTCATCAAGGTGGTGCTCTCGCTGCACCGCGAGGCGATCCCCGGCACCGTCCACTTCACCCGCCTCAACCCCGACATCTCCTTCGACGGCACCACCTTCGAGGTCCCCACCCAGCTGACGCCCTGGCCCGCCGGGCGCCCCCGCCGTCTCGCCGGTGTCTCCAGCTTCGGCTTCAGCGGCACCAACGCCCACATGATCCTGGAGGCGGCGCCCGAGCGGCCCGTGCCGGACGCCGACACCCGGCGCCCCGTCCAGCTCCTGGCACTGTCCGCGAAGAACCGCCCGGCGCTCACCGAACTCGCCGCCCGCTACCGCGACCGCCTCACCGCGGACACCCCCGACACCGCCGCGGACATCTGCCACTCCGCCAACACCGGCCGCGCCGCCTTCCCCGAACGCCTCGCCGTCACCGGCACCTCCAAGGCCGAACTCGCCGAGCGGCTCGCCGCCTTCGCCGACGGCGCCGAGCTGCCCGAGGGCACCGCCACCGGCCGGGCCCGCCCCACCGACGTGGTGTTCCTCTTCACCGGCCAGGGCGTCCAGCGCGTCGGCATGGCCCGCGGCCTCTACGAGACCCAGCCCACCTTCCGCGCCGAGATGGACCGCTGCGCCGAACTCCTCCGCCCCCACCTGGAACGCCCGCTCCTCGACGTCCTCCACCCCGAGGACGGCGACGCCACCGCGCTCAACGAGACCGGCTACGCCCAGCCCGCCGTCTTCGCCGTCGAGTACGCGCTGGCGCAGCTGTGGCGCTCCTGGGGCGTGGAGCCGGTCGCCGTGCTCGGCCACAGCTTCGGCGAGTACGTCGCCGCCTGCGTCGCCGGGGCGATGAGCCTGGAGGACGGCCTGAAGATGGCCGTCGCCCGCTCCCGGCTGATGCAGTCGCTGGCCGGCACCGGCGCGATGGCGGCCATCGCCGCCCCCGAACTGGTGGTGGCCGAGGAGATCGCCCGCTATTCCGCCGACCGCATCGCCATCGGCGCCGTCAACGGGCCCACCAGCACCACCATCTCCGGCGAACGGGAGATCGTCGAAGCGGTCTGCAAGACCTTCAACGACCGCGGTGTGCGCGCCAAGCCGCTGCACATCACGACCTCCTCGCACTCCCCGCTCGTCGACCCGATCCTCCCGGAGCTGCACCGCGCCGCCTCCGAGGTCACCTTCTCCGCGCCCCGCATCCCGCTGATCTCCAACGTCGACGGCAAGCTGTGGTCGTGGGAGGACGCCCCGGACGCCGACTACTGGTGCCGCCACGCCCGGCGCCCGGTCCGCTTCGCCACCGGCATCGCCACCCTGCTCGGCATGGGCTACCGCAACTTCATCGAGGTCGGCCCGGCCCCCACCCTCCTCGGCCTGGTCACCGACATGCTCCCGGCCGACCACGACGGGCTGCTGCTGCCGAGCCTCCGCCCCCAGCAGGACGACTGGCAGGTGCTGCTGGGCTCCGTCGCCGAACTCCACGCGCACGGCGGCGACCCCGACTGGCGCGGCTTCGACGCCGATTACACCCGCACCAAGGTCGCCGTCCCCACCTACCCCTTCCAGCGCGTCCCCTGCCTGCGCACCTCCGGGCACACCCCGGGCTCGGGCGCCGCCTGGGAGGACGCCGCGGCCCTCACCGACGCCGCCGCCGACGGCCACGAGGACGCCCACCCCGACGAGGACCTGCTGCACCGCCTCGACTGGCGCCCCGTCGACGCCCCGGCCACGCCCTCCGATGCGGCGGACCGCACCTGGCTGGTGCTCGCCGACACGACCGGTGTCGGCACCGCCCTCACCGCCGCCCTCACCGCGGGCGGCACCCGCGCCGTCCAGGTCCGCCCCGGCGCCGCCTACGCCTACGACGGCGGCGCCGAGGCCACCGTCCGCCGCGGTGAGCCGGCCGACCTCACCCGCCTCCTGACGGAAGCGGCGCACGGCACCGGCGCCGAGGTGGTCCACCTCTGGAGCCTGGACGCGCCCGCCGACCCCGGCTCCGGCGCGGAGCTGCTCGCCGCCGAGGACGCCGCCTGCATGAGCGCCGTCCACACCGCCCAGGCGCTGAACCGCGCGGCGGGCGACACCGCCGCCCGCCTCTGGCTGGTCACCCGCGGCGCCGTCGCCCCCGCGGAGCCCGAGCCGGTCGCCGTGCTGCCCGCCACCCTCTGGGGACTGGGCCGCTCCATCCAGCAGGAGCACGCCGCGATCTGGGGCGGCCTCATCGACCTCGACCCGGCCGCCGAGCCCGCCGACGCCGCCGCCCGGCTGGCTGGTGCCGTCACCCACCGCGACGCCGAGGACCAGCTCGCGCTGCGCGGCGGGACCCGCTACGCCGCCCGCCTGGTCCGCGAGGACGCCGACGCCCTGCCCCTGTCCGGCATCGCCTGGCGCCGCGACGCCGCCTACCTCGTCACCGGCGGCCTCGGCGGCCTCGGCCTCGCCGTCGCCCGCTCGCTGGCCGCCGCCGGCGCCCGCCATCTGATCCTCGCCGGACGCACCCCGCTGCCGCCCCGCGACACCTGGGCCACCCTCGACCCCGCCGACCCGGCCGCCGCGCGCGTCGCCGCCGTACGGGAGCTGGAGGCCCTGGGCACCGGGGTCCGCACCGAGGCGCTGGACGTCGCCGACGAGGCGGCACTGACCGCCTTCCTCACCCGCTATGACGCCGAGGGCCGCCCGCCGATCCGCGGCATCGTGCACGCCGCCGGTGTCGGCGACGTCATCCCGCTGCCCGAACTCGACGCGGACGCCCTCGCCTGGCACCTGCGGCCCAAGGCCCTCGGCGCCTGGCATCTGCACCGCGCGTTCGCCGACCGCGAGCTGGACTTCTTCACCCTCTTCTCCTCCACCAGCGCCGTCCTCGGCTCACCGTTCTTCGCCGCGTACGCCGCCGCCAACGCCTTCCTCGACGCCCTCGCCCACCACCGCCGCGCCCAGGGCACCCCTGCCCTCAGCATCAACTGGGGCATCTGGCAGGACGTCGGTATGGCCGCCCGGGAGGCCGAGGCGACCCCCGGCGTCAGCCGCGGCATGGAGACCCTGCGGCCCGCCCAGGCGCTGCGGGTGCTGCACCGGCTGCTCGCCCACGACGCCCCGCAGATCGCCGTCGCCCCCGTCGACTGGGCCGACTGGGGCCGCCGCTACCGCGAGGTCTCCGGCTCGTCGCTGCTGGCCGAACTGGTCGACGGCGGCGGCCAGGTGCCCGCCGCCCGCGCCGCCGCCCGCCGCAACCGGCTGCGGATCACCCGCGACGACCTGCTCGCGCTGGCCTCGCGCGAACGCCGCGCCCCGCTCACCGAGGCGCTGCTCGCCGGGGTCACCGCCACCCTCGACACCTCCGCCGACCGGCTCGGCCCCGACCAGCCGCTCATCGACCTCGGCGTCGACTCCCTCATGGCCGTCGAGCTGAAGAACGCCGTCGAAGGGGGCCTCGGCGTCTCCCTGCCGATCTCCGCCTTCCTGGAGGGCGGCACCGTCAGCAGCCTCGCCGACCTGATCCTCAAGGAGCTGGACTCCGGGGCCGACGCCTCCACCGGACCGGCCGCGGGCGCCATCCGCCGGGTCGACCGCGCCGGCGACGTCGCCTCCCGCCTCCTCGCCCAGCTCGCCGACCTCCCCGACGACCAGGCGCGCGCCGCGCTCGGGGGAGAGGACCAGCGGTGACCGACCTCGACGCCACCCTCGCCGCGCTCTCCCCGGAGAAGCGCGCCCTCTTCGAGAAGCTCCTCGCCGAACAGGGCGCCGCCGGCGCGGAGACCACCTTCCCTCTCTCCGTCACCCAGCAGGGCATGTGGTTCCTCGAACAGCTCCGCCCGCACAACCCCGCCTACGTCATCCCCGCCGCCCTGCGGCTGCGCGGACGCCTCGACGCCGCGGTGCTGTGCGACGCCCTCAACGACGTGGTCGCCCGCCACGAGGCGCTGCGCACCGTCTTCCCGCTGCGCGACGGACGCCCCGTCCAGCTCGTCCGCGACCGCCTCACCCTCGACCTGCCCGCGACCGACCTGAGCGTCGAACCGCCCGCCGACCAGGCGCTGGAGGAGCACATCACCGCGGCGCTCGCCGACCCCTTCGACCTCGCCGAAGGGCCGCTGCTCCGCTTCCGGCTGCTGCGCCTGGGCCCCGACGACCATGTCCTCGCCCTGGCCCTGCACCACCTCGTCGCCGACGGCTGGTCGGTCGGCCTCCTGGTCTCCGAACTCTCCGCCCACTACGCGGCCCGCACCACGGGCCGCCCGGCCGAACTCCCCGAACTCGACGTGCAGTACGGCGACTTCGCCACCTGGCAACAGCAGGACCTGCGCGAACGCGACCTCTCCGACGGCCTCACGTACTGGCGCGGCCACCTCGCCGGTGCCCCGCGCTCCCTGGACCTCGCCACCGACCGGCCGCGCCCCGCCGTCCAGGGCTTCAACGGCGCGTCCGTCCCGTTCGCCCTGCCGGCCTCCGTCATGCGGGCGCTGACCGCCCTCGCCAAGGAGCACCGCGCCACCACCTACACCGCGCTCCTCGCCGCCTTCCACGTCCTGCTGCACCGCTACGCCAACCAGGACGACGTGGTGGTCGGCGTGCCCACCGCGGGCCGCGCCCGCCGCGAGGTGGAACCGCTGATCGGCTTCTTCGTCAACACCCTGCCGGTCCGCGCCCACCTCGGCGGCGACCCCTCCTTCCACGACGTCCTGGAGCGGGTGCGCGACGCCTGCTTCGGCGCCTACGCCCACCAGGACATCCCGTTCGAGAAGGTCGTCGAGGACCTGCGCCCGCCCCGCGACCTGAGCCGCCCGCCGGTCTTCCAGGTCAGCCTCTCCTACCAGAGCGACCCGCTGCCCGCCCTCGCCCTGGACGGGCTGCGCATCACCCGCGTCCCGCTCTCCGCCCAGGGCGCCCGCTTCGACCTGGAGCTGCAGTTCTTCGCCGAGGGCGACCGGCTCGCCGGCTGGTTCGAGTACGACCGGGACCTCTTCGACGAGCCGACCGTCGTCCGCATGGCCGACGCCTTCCGGCGGCTGATCGAAGGAATCGTCGCTGATGCCGCCGCCCCCGTCGGCACCCTCCCGCTCCTCGACGACGAGGCCCGCGACCGTACCCTCGCGCTCGGCCACGGCCCCGACGCCGAGTGGCCCGGCCACGGCTGGATCCACCAGGACGTCGAGGAGCGCGTCCGGCGCAGTCCCGACGCCGAGGCGGTGCGCTTCGAGGGCACCTCGCTGACGTACCGGGAACTCAACGCCCGCGCCAACCGCCTCGCCCACCACCTCATCGGGCTCGGCGTCGGCCGCGACGTCCTCGTCGGCGTCGCCATGGAGCGCTCCCTCGACCTCGTCACCGCCCTGCTCGCGGTCCTCAAGGCGGGCGGTGCCTACGTACCGCTCGACCCGGGGCTGCCCGCCGACCGGCTCGCCGACATGCTCGACGACGCGGCCGTCCCCGTGCTCCTGACCCACCGCGCCGTCCTCTACACCCTGCCGCCCGTGCCCGCCGGGACCCGCGCCCTCTGCCTCGACGAGGCGGCCGACGCCCTCGCCGCCGCACCGGACCACGACCCGGACGTGCCGGTCGACGGCGAGGACCTCGCCTACGTCATCTACACCTCGGGCTCCACCGGCCGCCCCAAGGGCGTCATGAACGTCCACGCGGCGATCCGCAACCGTCTGCTGTGGATGCAGGACGCCTACGGTCTGGACGCCACCGACCGCGTCCTGCAGAAGACGCCGTTCTCCTTCGACGTGTCGGTCTGGGAGTTCTTCTGGCCGCTGATGACCGGCGCCACCCTCGTCGTCGCCCGGCCCGAGGGCCACAAGGACGCCCGCTACCTCGCCGCCACCCTCCGTGCCGAGGCGGTCACCACCGTCCACTTCGTGCCGTCGATGCTCCAGCTCTTCCTGACCGAACCGGACGCCGCCCGCTGCACCGGGCTGCGCCGCGTCGTCTGCTCCGGCGAGGCCCTGCCCGCACAGCTGCGGGACCGCTTCCTCGCCACCCTCGACGCCGATCTGCACAACCTCTACGGCCCGACCGAGGCCGCCGTCGACGTCACCGCCTGGACCTGCCGCCCCGACGAGAGCGGCCCCGTCCCCATCGGCCACGCCATCGCCAACACCCGGATGTACGTCCTCGACCGCCATCTGCGGCCGGTCCCCGCGGGCGTCCCCGGCGAACTCCACATCGGCGGCCGCAACGTCGCCCGGGGATATCTCAACCGCCCCGAGCTGACCGGCGAACGCTTCGTCCCCGACCCGTTCGTCACCGCACCCGGCGCCCGCCTCTACAAGACCGGCGACCTCGCCCGCCACCGCGCCGACGGCGCCCTGGAGTTCCTCGGCCGCCTCGACCACCAGGTCAAGATCCGCGGCCTGCGCATCGAACTCGGTGAGATCGAGGCCCGCCTCGCCGCCCACCCGCAGGTCCGCGAGGCCGTCGTCACCGCCCGCGAACACGGCCCCGGCGACGTACGGCTGACCGCCTACCTCACCGCCGACGGCGCCGCCGCCCCGCAGGCCGGCGAACTCCGCACCCACCTCAAGGAGTACCTGCCGGCCCACATGGTGCCCGCGGCCTTCCTTGTCCTGCCCGAGCTGCCGCTCACCCCCAACGGCAAGACCGACCGCGCGGCACTGCCCGAACCCGACACCGACCGCCCCGACCTCGCGACGTCCTACGTCGCCCCGGACACCGGCCTGGAGGACACCCTCGCCGCCCTCTGGCGCGAGGCCCTCGGCGTCGAACGGGTCGGCGTCCACGACAACTTCTTCGACCTCGGCGGCCACTCGCTGCTGATGGCCGAGGTCCGCGGCAAGATCGCCGACCGGCTCGGCACCGACCTGACCATGGTCGAACTCTTCCAGTACCCCACGGTCGGCTCGCTGGCCCGGTACCTCGATGGCCCCATGTCCTCCGGCGGCACCGCCCTCGACGCGCAGCGCCGCGCCGAGAGCCGCCGTCAGTCCCACAACCGGCGCCGGCAAGCGGCCGACCGCCGGTCGCGCTCACGGAACGGTAGGTGACCCCAGTGCCGGACACTCCGGACGAGACGAACCAGGTGGCGATCATCGGGATGGCCGGGCGGTTCCCCGGCGCGCCCGACATCGACGCCTTCTGGCAGCACCTGGCCGCGGGCCGTGAGACCGTCTCCGCCCTCACCGACGAGGAGCTGCTCGCCTCCGGCGTCACCCCCGAGGAGCTGGACGGCGACCACTACGTCAAGGCCAAGGGCGTACTGGAGGACGGCGACCGCTTCGACGCCGGGTTCTTCGGCTACAGCCCCCGCGAGGCCGAACTCATGGACCCCCAGCACCGGGTGTTCCTCGAATGCGCCTGGCAGGCCCTGGAGTCCGCCGGCATCGACCCGGCCGCCGCCGGGGGCCGCATCGGCGTCTTCGGCGGCGCCAGCCTCAACTCGTACCTGCTCTTCAACATCTTGCAGAACCGCCGGTACTTCGAAGCCACCGGCATCTACCGCACCCTCCTCGCCTCCGACAAGGACTTCCTGGCCACCCGCGTGGCCTACAAGTTCGATCTCACCGGACCGGCGGTCACCGTGCAGACCGCCTGCTCCACCTCGCTCACCGCCGTCCACCTCGCCTGCCAGAGCCTGCTCAACGGCGAGTGCGACATCGCCCTGGCCGGCGGCGTCTCCGTCTCCGCGCCCCTCAAGAGCGGCCATGTCCACGAGCCCGGCGGCATCCTCTCCGCCGACGGCCACTGCCGCCCCTTCGACGCGGAGGCCGGCGGCACCGTCCCGGGCAACGGCGCCGGGCTCGTCGTCCTGCGCCGCCTCGACGACGCGCGCGGCGCGGGCGACCGCATCGACGCCGTCATCCGCGGCACCGCCGTCAACAACGACGGCGCCCTGAAGGCCGGTTACACCGCGCCCAGCGTCGACGGCCAGGCCGAGGTGATCGCCGAGGCGCTCGCCGTCGCCGACGTCGACCCGGCCACCGTCGGCTACGTCGAGACCCACGGCACCGGCACCGCGCTCGGCGACCCCATCGAGATAGCCGCCCTCACCCGCGCCTACCGCGAACACACCGACGCCACCGGCTACTGCACCCTCGGCGCCGTGAAGTCCAACGTCGGCCACCTCGACGCCGCGGCCGGCATCACCGCGCTCATCAAGGCCACCCTCGCCCTGCGCCACGAGGCCATCCCCGCCACCGCCCACTTCACGAGCCCCAACCCCGAACTCGACCTGGACAAGAGCCCCTTCCGCGTCGCCGGCACCCTGACGCCCTGGCCGCGCGGCCAGGAGCCCCGCCGGGCCGGGGTCAGCGCGTTCGGCATCGGCGGCACCAACGTCCACGTCATCCTGGAGGAGGCGCCGCCCGCGCCCGCCGCGCCGCCCGCCGCCCCGGCCGGTACGCCCCGGCTGCTGCCGCTGTCCGCGGCCTCCCCACAGGCCCTCGCCGACAACGCCGCCCGTCTCGCCGACCACCTGGAGGCCCACCCGGACACCTGCCTCGACGCCCTCGCCCACACCCTCACCCACCGCCGCCGCGCCTTCGGCCACCGCGCCGCCGTGGTCGGCGCCACCGCCGCCGAGGCCGTCGCCGCGCTGCGCGCCCTCACCCCGGCCGACGCCACCACCGCCCCCGAGCGACCGGCCCCCGTCGCGTTCCTCTTCCCGGGCCAGGGCTCCCAGTACGTCGCCATGGCCCGCGGCCTGTACGAGAGCGAACCGGCCTTCGCCGCCGAACTCGACCGCTGCGCCGAGCTGTTCACCCCGCACCTCGGCACGGACCTGCGCACCGTCCTCTTCGCCCCGGACGCACAGGCCGCCGACGCCGCCGCGCGGCTGGAGCGCACCGCCCTGACCCAGCCGGTGCTCTTCACCGTCGAATACGCCCTCGCCCGCCTCTGGAACGCCTGGGGCGTCACCCCCAAGGCGATGGTCGGCCACAGCATCGGCGAGTTCGCCGCCGCCTGCCTGGCCGGGGTTCTCTCGCTGAGCGACGCCGTCCGGCTCGTCGCGGCCCGCGGCGCCCTCGTCGAGGCCATGCCGTCCGGCGCGATGCTCAGCGTCTTCCTCTCCGAGGAGCAGACCCTTGCCCGCATCGCCGGCGACGACGCGCTCTGCCTGGCCGCCGCCAACTCCACCGAACTGAGCGTGGTCAGCGGCCCCGAGGACGCGATCGAGCGGCTGCGCACCGCCCTGACCGCCGACGGCGTCGCCTGCCGCCGGCTGCACACCTCCCACGCCTTCCACTCGCCGAGCATGGACGGCGCCGTCGACCCGTTCGTCGACGAGGTCCGCAAGGTCACCCTCCACCCGCCGCGCATCCCCTACCTCTCCAACGTCACCGGCACCTGGATCACCGACGCCGAGGCCACCGACCCCGTCTACTGGGGCACCCATCTGCGCCGCCCGGTCCGCTTCGCCGACGCGCTGGACGTCCTCCTCGCCGACCCCGACCTCGTCCTCCTGGAGGTCGGCCCCGGCCAGACGCTCGGCAACTTCGTACGGCAGCACCGCGCCTGGCACGACGGGCGCACCGTCCGCGGCTCGCTGCGCCACCCCAACGAGCCGGTCGACGACCGCGCCCACCTCCTCGCCGGCGTCGGCGCCCTGTGGAGCGCCGGCGTCCCCGCCGCCCGGCCGTCCGCCGCCGCGAAGGAGGACCGTCCGCCGCTGCCCCTGCCGCCCTACGCCTTCGCCCGCGACCGCTACTGGGTCGAGCCCGACCAGGCACCCGCCCCCACCGCCCGGCAGACCACCGCGGCCGCCCCGCTCGACGACTGGTTCCACACCCCCGGCTGGACCCGCCTCGCCCCCGACGCCGCCCGCCCGCCGCGGGACACCGACGAGGTCTGGGCCGTCCTCGGCACCGACCTGCCGCTCGGCCGCGACCTGGCGCAGCGCCTCGGCGACGGCGGCGCCCGCGTGATCGGCGTCGCCGCCGGGGCCGCGCTCCACCACGACGGCGACGCCTGGACCCTCGACCCGGCCGACCCCGACCACGTCGCCGCACTCCTCACCGCGCTCGACGCGACCGGCGCCGGACAGCTGCGCCTCGTCCACGTGTGGAGCACCGGCTGCGGCCCCGACGGCCCGCTCGACGAGGCCCGCCTCGACCGCGGCCGCCGCGCCGGGTTCGACAGCCTCCTCGCCCTGGGCCGCGCCCTCGCCGACCGGCGCGGCGCCGCCCCCGTCACCCTCGACACCGTCTGCCGCGGGGTGCACGCCGTCACCGGCGACGAGGTGCTCCAGCCCGAACACGCCCTGCTGCTGGGCGCGAGCACCGTCCTCCCGCAGGAGATCACCGGCGTCACCTGCCGCACCCTGGACATCACCGGCACCGATCCGTACGGCCCGGCCGAACCGGCGCTGCGCGCCCTGCTCACGCTGGTGCGCCGCCCCACCGACGCCCGCGACCTCGCGCTGCGCGGCACCCACTGGTGGGCCCGCGGCTTCGACGCCGTGCCGCTCACGGCCCCCGGCGCCACCGGCCCGGACGGCGCCCCGCAGCCGCCCGCCCGGCTCCGCGACGGCGGTGTCTACCTCCTCACCGGCGGCCTCGGCGGCATCGGCCTCGCGCTCGCCGACCACCTGGCGCAGAGCGTCGACAGCCCGGCGCTCGGCCTGCTGACCCGCGCGGAGTTCCCCGCCGAGGACACCTGGGACACCTACCTCGCCACCCACGGCCCGCAGGACCCCACCGCCGTCCGCATCGGCCGCCTGCGCCGCCTCCAGGAGGCCGGCGCCCGCGTCATGGTGCTGCGCGCCGACGTCACCGACGAGGCCGCGACCGCCGCCGCCGTCGCCGCGTTCCGCGACCGCCACGGCCCGCTCAACGGCCTGGTGCACGCCGCCGGAGTGCCCTCCCGCGGCATGGTCATGAACAAGACCGGCGCCGACGCCGACGCGGTCCTCGCCGCCAAGACCCGCGGCACCCTCGTCCTGGACCGGGTCTGCGGCGCCGACCCGCTCGACTTCGTCCTGCTCTGCTCCTCGCTCACCGCCGTCCTCGGCGGCCCCGGCCAGAGCGACTACGCCGCCGCCAACGCCTTCCTCGACGCCTACGCCCAGCACAAGCGGGCCGAGGGCACCACCGCCGTCGTCTCCGTCGGCTGGGACACCTGGCGCGGAGTCGGCATGGCCGCCGGACTCGCCGAGCAGCTCGGCGGCGGGCACCGGGGAGAGCCGACCGGACAGCCGCTCCTCCAGCGCCTGCTGGAGACCACCGACACCGGCCGCACCCACCTCACCACCCTGACCACCGCAGACAGCTGGATCGTCGACGACCACCGGATCATGGGCCAGGGCCTCGTCCCCGGCACCACCTACCTCGAACTGGTCCGCGCCGCCGTCGCCGACCGGGCCGCCGGCCGCGTCGTCGAACTCCAGGACGTGCTGTTCGCGCTGCCCGTCATCGTCCCCGACGGCCAGAGCCGCGACCTCTACACCACCGTCGAGGAGCGCGACGGCACCACCCGCTTCACCGTCCGCAGCCGCACCGCCGAGCCCGGCGGCGACGGCTGGCAGACCCACGCCGTCGGCACCGTCGCCTTCCACGACCGCACCGACGCCCCGGTCCGCGACCTCACCGCGCTCCGCCGGGAGCTGGCCGGGGCCCGGACCGTCACCGACCAGGACGAGCTGAAGCGGCTGTTCAAGCTCGACCTCATGGAGCAGGGCGGCCGCATCGACTTCACCCTCGGCCCGCGCTGGCGCTGCCTGCGGGGCGTGCACGTCGGCGACGGCCGGCTGCTGGTCGAACTCCGCCTCGACGACGCCTTCCTGGCCGACCTCGACGGCTACCCGCTGCACCCGGCGCTCCTCGACGTCGCCGGGGTCTCCGCCCGCATCCAGATGGAGGACGGCTACTACCTGCCGTTCACCTACCGCAGCCTGGAGATCGCCGCCCCGCTCACCGCCGCCCTCACCTGCGACGTCACCCTCAAGGGCTCCCCGGACGGCGGCTCCACCCTCACCTGCGACATCGACATCCTCGGCCCCGGCGGCGAACTCCTCGTCCGCATCGGCGACTTCACCCTCAAGCGCATCAACGACGTCGACGGGATGATCGAGCAGATCGAACGGGCCGTCGGCGAACAGAGCGCCCCCGGCGCCGCGGAAGCCGCCGCCCCGACCGCCCCGGCAGCCCCGACAACGCTCCAGCTGCTGGGCGAAGGGATCTCCGAGGCCGACGGCCGCGCCGCGTTCGCCCGTATCCTCTCCGTCCCCGAGGAGTCCGGCCTCCCGGCACACCTCGTCGTCACCCACCACGACCTCGACGAGGTACGCCGCCTCGCCCGCGCCCTCACCCCCGAGACCCTCGCCCTGGAGAGCGCCGCCCTCGCCCCGCTCGCCGGCACCCACCCGCGCCCCGACCTCGACATCCCGTACGTCGCCCCGGCCACCGACGACGAACGCGCGGTCGCCGCGGTCTGGCAGGAGGTGCTCGGCGTCGACCGGGCCGGGGTCAACGACCCGTTCTTCGCCCTCGGCGGGCACTCGCTCGCCGCCGTCCAGATCGGCACCAAACTCCAGAGCCACTTCGGCACCGAACTCGACCTGCGGGCCTTCTTCGACGACCCGACGATCGCCCGCACCGTCACCCTCCTCACCGCCGCCCCCGCCGACGGCGCCGCCGCCGACACCATCGAGGCGCTCAGCCGCGACGACGGACTGCCCGACGCCGACCGGCTCGACGACCTCACGGACGACGAGGTCGAGGCGGAACTCGCCCGGCTGCTCGCCGAGGAGGCGGACGAGGACCGCAGCTGAACCACGGCCGGAGCCGGGCCCCGTGCCCGGCACCGGCCGCCCGCCCGAAGCCCGCCCGAAGCCCGCCGCCGCACCCGCCGCCCCACCTCTACGACACAAGGATGATGCGCCCGTGAGCACCACCGATCTGGGAAGCCTGTCGCCGGCCGAGAAGCGCGCCCTGCTCGCCGAGCGGCTACGCGGCCGCAGGAAGGAACGCCGCTTCCCCGCGTCGTTCGCACAGTCGCGCATGTGGTTCCTGGAGCAGCTGACGCCCGGCAACGCGGCGTACAGCATCCCCGGCGCGATGCGGGTGCACGGGCGGCTCGACCTCGACGTGTGGCGGCGCTGCGCCCGCGAACTGGTCCGCCGTCACGAGGCGCTGCGGACCACCTTCGAGGCGGCCGACGGCTCCCCGGTGCAGGTCATCGCCCCGGACGGCGAGCCCGAGATCACCGTGGCCGACTGCCCGCAGCTGCGCGGCGACGGCCCCGAGCAGCACGCGGAGATCGTCCGGCTGGCCCGCGAGGAGTTCGCCCGCCCCTTCGACCTCGCCGCCGGCCCGCTGCTGCGCTTCCGCTTCCTGCGCCTCGCCGACGACGAGCACATCCTGCTGATGACGCTCCACCACATCGCCGGCGACCTGTGGTCCACCTCCGTCGCCTTCGGTGAACTCATCGCCCTCTACGGCGCCTGGAGCACCGGCGGCGAACCGGACCTGCCGCCGCTGCCGGTCCAGTACGCCGACTACACCCTCTGGCAGCGCAAGCGGCTCGCCGGCGAGGCCACCGCCGCCGACCTCGCGTACTGGCAGGAGACGCTGCGCGGCGCCCCGCCGATGCTGGAGCTGCCCACCGACCGGCCGCGCCCCGCCGTGCAGTCCACCCGCGGCGGCTCGGTCCCCTTCCGGCTGCCCGCCGCCGCGGCGACCGCGCTGCGCGAGGCGAGCGGCCGCGCGGGCGGCACCCCGTTCATGGGGATGCTCGCCGCCTTCGACGTGCTGCTGCACCGCTACAGCCGCGAGGAGGACCTCGTCGTCGGTGTGCCCGTCGCCAACCGCACCCGGCCCGAGGTCGAAGGGCTCATCGGCCTCTTCGTCAACATGGTCGCGCTGCGCGGCGACGTCTCCGGCAACCCCACCTTCCTCGAACTGATCGGCCGGGTGAAGGAGGCGGCGCTCGGCGCCTTCGCCCACCAGGAGCTGCCGTTCGAGCGGCTGGTCGAGGAGCTGCACCCGCAGCGCGACCTGTCCCGCCCGCCGGTCTTCCAGGTCTCCTTCATCTACCAGAACATCACGCTGCCCGACTTCGGCAGCGTCGGCCTGCGCATGGAGCCCGTCGAGGTGCCCGGCGCCGCCGCCCGCTTCGACCTCACCCTGGAGGTCTTCGAGGGCTCCGACGGCCTCAGCGGCTCCCTGGAGTACAACAGCGACCTCTTCGACGAGGCGACCGTGCGGCGGATGGCCGGTCACCTCACCGCCCTCACCACCGCCCTCGCCGCCGCCCCCGAGGCGCCCATCGGCGACGCCGCGATGCTCACCGCCGCGGAGGAGACCGCGCTGCGGGCCACCGGCAACGACACCGCCCGCGACCGCTCCGCCGACCTGCCCGTCCCGGACCGCATCGCCGCCCGCGCCGCCCGCACCCCCGACGCCGAGGCGGTCCGCACCGCCGACGGCGCCCACACCCTCACCTACGGCGAGCTGGACCGCCGCGCCAACCAACTCGCCCGTGTGCTGCGCGCCAAGGGCGTCGGGCGGGACGTCCTGGTCGGCCTGTGCGTCGAGCGCACCCCTCGGATGCTGATCGCGATGCTCGCCGTCCTCAAGGCGGGCGGCGCCTACGTCCCGCTGGACCCCGGCTTCCCCGCCGACCGCATCGCCTTCACCCTCCAGGACTCCGGCCTCGCCCTGCTGCTCACCGAACGCGCCGTGCTGACCGCCCTCACCGCCGACGGCACCGCCCTGCCCGTCGCGGAGACCCTCTGCCTCGACGAGGCCGACGGACTGCTCGACGCCGAGCCCACCGAGCCGCCCGCCACCGGCCCGATCGGCGGCGACGACCTCGCGTACGTCATCTACACCTCCGGCTCCACCGGCCGCCCCAAGGGCGTGCAGATCCCGCACTCCGCGCTCGGCAACTTCCTCTCGTCGATGGGGGAGCGGCCCGGTCTCGCCGCCGGCGACACCCTGTGCGCCGTCACCACCCTCGCGTTCGACATCTCGATGCTGGAGCTGCTGCTGCCGCTGACCGAGGGCGCCCGGGTGCTGCTCGCCGACCGGGAGACCGCCGCCGACGGCGCCCGCCTCGCCGCCACCCTCGACACGTCCGGCGCCACCGTCATGCAGGCCACCCCCTCGACCTGGCGGATGCTCCTCGACGCGGGCTGGCACCCCGCCGACGGCTTCCGGATCCTGGCCGGCGGTGAGGCACTGCCGCAGGAACTCGCCGACCGGCTGGTGGCGACCGGCGCCGCGGTGTGGAACATGTACGGCCCGACCGAGACGACGATCTGGTCGTCGGTCGCCCGCGTCGGCGACGGCCCCGTCACCCTCGGCACGCCCATCGCCAACACCCAGCTGCACGTCCTCGACGCCCACGGCCGTCTCGCCGCCCCCGGCGTCCCCGGCGAACTGTGCATCGGCGGCGCCGGCCTGGCCCGCGGCTACCTCGGCCGCCCCGAACTCACCGCCGAACGCTTCGCCCCGCACCCCTTCCCGACCGTCCCCGACGAGCGGATCTACCGCACCGGCGACCTCGTCCGCCGCACCCCCGACGGCGCGATCACCTTCCTCGGCCGCCTCGACCACCAGGTCAAACTCCGCGGCTACCGCATCGAACTCGGCGAGATCGAAACCGTCCTGGAGGCCCAGGACCCCGTCGAGCAGGCCGTCGTCACCGTCCGCGAGGACACCGCGGGCGACCAGCGGCTGACCGCCTACGTCGTCCTCACCCCGGACGCCGACGGCGACGGCACGGAGGCCGCGGACCGCCTCGCCCCCCTCGTCCCGCAGCTGCGCACCGCGCTCGGCGTGCGGCTGCCCGACTACATGGTCCCCACCGCCTACGTCGCCCTCGACGCGCTGCCGATGACGCCCAACGGCAAGATCGACCGCAAGGCGCTGCCCGCCCCCGACACCCGGCGCGGCACCGGCGACGGCTACACGGCGCCCCGCACCCCCGTCGAGGAGGTCATCGCCGGGATCTGGGCCGAGGCGCTCGGCCTCGACCGGGTCGGCGTCACCGACGACTTCTTCGCCCTGGGCGGCCACTCGCTGCTCTCCACCCGCATCGTCGCCCGGCTCCGCGACACCTTCCAGGCCGACGTCCCGCTGCACCGCGTCTTCCGCGAGCCGACCGTCGCCGGGCTCGCCGAGGTCCTGCTCCAGGAGAGCGGCGACCGCGCCGTCGTCGAGAAGACCGCCGCCCTGCTGATCCGGATGGCCGAACTCAGCGACGACCAGGTGGCGGCGGCCCTCGGCGCCGCCGGGAGCGACGCATGACCGGCCCGGACCGCCCCGGCCCTGCCCGCCACGGCACCGCGCCGCAGCAGCCACCGCACCGCCCGCACACCACCGCACGAAAGGGGCCGCACCAGTGACCACCGGTCGCTTCCACCTCTCCCCGCAGCGCCGGGAACTCCTGGAGAGCCTGCTGCGCGCCGAAGGCATCGACCGCCGGCCCGCCCGCACCGTGCCGCGGCGCCCCGACCCGTCGGCGCCCGCCCCGCTGGCGTTCTCACAGAGCCGCTTCTGGTTCTGGGACCGCTTCTCCGGCAACGGCGCCTCGTACGTCATCTCCGCCGGACTGCGCGTCCACGGCGCCTGCGACCTGACCGCCTTCGCCGCCGCCTGCGAGGAGATCGTCCGCCGCCACGAGGCGCTGCGCACCGTCTTCCGCGACGGCCCCGACGGTCCCGTGCAGGAGGTCCGCGACACCCTGCCGCCGGAGATCCGCACCGTCGAGCTGCGCGGCCTCGCCCCGGACGCGGTGGACGAGGAGATCGCCCGCCGCGAGGCCGCGCTCATCGCCCGCCCCTTCGACCTCGCCGCCGGTCCGCTCTTCCGCGTCGAACTCCTCGACCTCTCCGACGACTCCGCGGCCGTCCTCGTCACGCTGCACCACATCGTCTGCGACCGCTGGTCCATGGGCGTCCTGATGCGCGAACTCATCGCCCTCTACGGCGCCCGCACCCGCGGCACCGACCCGCAACTGCCCGCACTCGACGTGCAGTACGCCGACTTCGCGCACTGGCAGAACGGCGACGACGCCCAGGCCGCCTGGGACGCCGACACCGACCACTGGCTGCGGACGCTCAAGGGCGCCCCCGCCGACCTCGGCCTGCCCACCCCGCTGCCCCGCCCCCGCGAGAAGACCTACCGCGGCTCCTCCGTCCCCCTCGCCCTCCCGGCGCCGCTGACCGCCGCCGTCCGCGACCTGGCCCGCGCCGAGGGCGCCACGCCCTTCATGGTGGTCACCGCCGCCTTCCAGTCGGTCCTCGCCCGGCTCTGCGACCACGACGACATCGTCGTCGGCACCCCCGTCGCCGGCCGTACCCAGGTCGAACTGGAGCCGCTGGTCGGGCTGTTCGTGAACACCCTGGCGCTGCGCGTGGATCTCTCCGGCGACCCCACCTTCCGCGAGACCGTCCGCCGCGTCAGCGCCGTCTGCCTCGACGCCTACGACCACCAGAGCGTGCCCTTCGAGCGCCTCGTCGAGCAGCTCCAGCCGGAGCGCTCCCTCGCCCACACCCCCGTCTTCCAGGTGATGGTCTCGTACCAGAACGTCCCCTTCCCCACCTGGAACGAGGGCGGGCTGCGCGTCGAACCGCTCGAACTGACCGGCCACAAGGCCGAGTTCGACCTCCTCCTCGACCTCTTCGAGGACGGCGACACCGTCCGCGGCCGCCTGGAGTACAGCACCGACCTCTACGACGAGGAGTCCGCCCGCGCCCTGACGGACCTCTTCGTCCGCACCCTGACCGCCGCGACCGCCGACCCGGCGACCCGCCTCGGCGCCCTCCCGCCCGCCACCGGCACCCCCCTCCCGGCCGCCGCCCGCCCCGCGGCGCCGCCGCAGGCCACCGTGCACGAGGCCACCGCCGCCGCGGCCGCCGCCCACCCGGACGCCGACGCGGTGCTCGGCGCCGACGGCACCCGGATCGGCCACGCCGCCGCCGACCGCCGCGCCAACCAGCTCGCCCACCGCCTGCTGCGCAACGGCGCCGGCCCCGGCGTCCTCGTCGGCCTGGCCCTGCCGCCCTCCGCCGACCTCGCCGTCGCCGTCCCGGCCGTCCTCAAGTCCGGCGCGGCCTACGTACCGCTGGACGGCGGGGACCACGTGGATACCGCCGCCCTCGCCCGCCGCCTGGACGACGCGGAGGTCCCGCTGCTGCTCACGCACCGCGCCCTCGCCGACCGGCTGCCCGCCACCGACACCGAGATCTGGTGCCTGGACGAGCTGGCCGCCGCGCTCGACGGGGAATCCGGCGCCGCCCCCGCGACGGCCGTCACCGGCTCCGATCTCGCCTGCGTCGCCCACACCACGGGCACCACCGGACGGCCCGAGCCCGTCCGCATCACCCACACCGCGCTCCGCGCCCGGCTCGCCGCGCTCCAGGACAGCCACCCCCTCACCCCGGCCGACCGCGTCCTGCACACCGGCCCCGTCACCTACGACACCACCGTCCGCGACCTCCTGCGCCCGCTGGCCGCGGGCGCCACCGTGGTCACCGTCCCCGACGCCGGTCCGGCGGCGCTGCGCGCGCACGGCATCACCGCCCTGCACACCACCCCCCGCCGCCTCGCCGCCCTCCTCGACACCCCCGGCCTGGCCGACTGCACCACCCTGCGCTCCGTCCTGACCAGCGGCGAAGCCCTGCCCCGCGCCCTCCAGGAGCGGTTCTTCGCCGCCTGCGCCGCGGAGCTGCACCACCTCTACGCCACCACCGAGACCGGCGAACTCACCACCTGGCCCTGCCGCCCCGACGCCCCCGAGGCCACCGCGCCGCTCGGCCGCCCCCTCCCGCACGCCCGGCTGCACCTCCGCGACCGCCTCGGCCGCCCCGTCCCGGACGGCGCCCCCGGCGAGCTGTACGTCTCCGGCCGCTGCCTCGCCGACGGCTACCTCGACCGGCCAGGACCCACCGCCGAACGGTTCGCGCCCGACCCGCACGACCCGGCGACCGTCCTGCACCGCACCGGCGACCTCGTCCGCGTCCGCCCCGACGGCACCCTGGAGTTCACCGGCCGCACCACCGACCGCCTCACCGTCCGCGGCTTCCACCACGACGCCGCCCCCGTCGAGGCCGTCCTGCGCGACCATCCGCAGGTCACCGACGTGTTCCTGTTCGCCCGCCCCGACACCACCGGCATCCGCCGCCCCGTCGCCTACGTCACGCCGGGCGGCGACGGCGCCCCCGACGCCGCCGCGCTCACCGACCACACCCGCGCCCGGCTGCCGGAGTACCTGGTGCCGGCCGCCTTCGTCGTCCTCGACGCGCTGCCGCTCACCGAGGCGGGCACCGTCGACCGCGGCGCGCTGCCCGGCCCCGACGAGGAGAGCGAAGCACCCCGCGCCTTCACCCCGCCCCGTACCGCGCTGGAGGAGGCCGTCGCCGCCACCTGGCGCGGGCTGCTGGGCGTGGCCCGGGCCGGCGCCCACGACGACTTCTTCGACCTCGGCGGCCACTCACTGCTGATCACCAAGCTCGCCTCCCAGCTCAGCGCCGCCCACGGCGTCCACATCCCGCTGCGCGACCTCTTCGAACACCCCACGGTCGCCGGGATGGCCGAGCAGATCACCGCCCACGCCGCCGGCCCCGCCGCCGCCCCCATCCCGGCCGCCGACCGCTCCGCCCCCCTGCCGGTCTCCTTCGCACAGGAGGAGCTGTGCCTGCACCAACCGGTCCCGGCCGAGGAGCCGTTCCACAACGTGCTGACCGCCGTCGTCCTCACCGGCGACCTCGACGAGCAGGCGCTGCGCACGGCGCTCGACACCATCGTGCGGCGCCACGAACCGCTCCGCTCCCGCATCACCGGCCACACCACCGCCCCCCGCCAGACCTTCGAGGCCGACGGCGGCTGGCCGATGACCACCGTCGACCTGCGCGCGAAGGACGAGCCGACCCGCACCGCCGAGCTGCGCGCGCTGGTCACCGCCGAGGAGCGGCGCCCCTTCCGGCTCGCCGCCGAGCCGCCCGTCCGCGGCTTCCTCGTCCGCCTCACCGACCGTGAGACCGCCCTGATCCAGGTCATGCACCACCTGGTCACCGACAACTGGTCCTACGGCGTCCTCTTCCACGAGATGCGCGAGCTGTACGCCGCCGCAGTCCAGGGCCGCACGGCCGAACTGCCCGAGATCACCGTGCCGTTCGGCGACGTCGCGGCCTGGCAGCAGAGCCGCCTCGCCGACGGCGGCCTCGACGTCCACCTCGACCACTGGCGCACCACGCTCGCCGACCTGCCGCCCACCCTCCGCTTCACCGCCCCCGACCACCAGGCGCACTCCGCCGCGACCGGCGCCACCCGCGGCTTCACCGTCGACGCCGCCACCGCCACCGCCCTCGCCGAGATCGGCCGGGCCCGCGGCGCGACCCTCTTCATGGTCCTGCTGGCCGCCTTCGACGTGCTCCTCGCCGCCTACTCCGGCAGCGACGACATCCCCGTCGACTTCCCGCTGGCCGGCCGCGAACGCCCCGAGACCGAGCACCTGATCGGCTACTTCGTCAACCACCTGGTGGTCCGCTCCGACCTCTCCGGCGACCCCGCCTTCGGCGCCCTCGTCGACCAGGTCCGCGCACGCACCCTCGCCGCCTACACCCACCAGAGCGCACCCCTGTGGGCCCTGGACGGCCTGATCCCCGAAGGCCACAGCCCCTCCGGCATCTCCTTCAACCTGCTCAACGCCGACGTCCCCTCCCGGGACCTGCACGGCCTGACCGCCGCCCCCCTCGACCTCGGCGTCGGCGACGACTACGTCTTCTCCGAGGTCGTCGTCAACTTCGAGGCGTCCGCCGTCGATCTGGCCCTCATCGTCCGCGAGGACGACGACGGCGCACTGCGCGGCATGTGGCTCTACGCCCTGGAACGGCTCGACGCCCGCGCGGTCGGCGCCATGATGCGCGCCTGGCCCGGACTGCTCACCGCCGTCGCCGCCGACCCGGACCGCTCCACGGCCTCCCTCATCACCGCCCTGCGCGGCGCGCGACAACTCGACGGCACCGACGCCGCCGACGACACCGACGACCAGCCCAAGGACCGTGCCTGACATGGGACTCTTCCGCTATCTGCTGCGGTCCTCGCGCCGCCCCTTCCTGCTCGCGATGGCCGCCGGCGTCGCCAGCGGCGCGGCCGGCGCCGGCTTCATCGCCGTCGTCAACCTCGCCCTGGCCCGCCCCGGCACGAGCCCGGCGGCCCTCGTCTGGGCCTTCGCCGGGCTCTGCCTGACCACCGTCGTCACCCGCTTCCTCGCGCAGAGCCTCCTCTTCCGCCTCTCCCAGGGCGTCATCCAGGACCTGCGCCGCCGCCTGATCGACGCGGTCCTCGGCGCCCCGCTGCGCACCGTCGAGAAGTTCGGCACCTCCAAGCTCTACGCCGCGCTCTCCGACGACGTCGTCGTCATCGCCGACGCCCTGCCCGGTCTGCCGCTGCTCTGCTTCAGCGCCACCTTCGCCGTCGTCAGCATCGTCTACCTGGTGACCGTCTCCCCGGTGGTGGCGCTCGCCGGACTGCTCACCACGCTCCTCGGCATCGGGCTCTACCGCCTCTTCGCCGCCCGCGGGATGCGCGCCCTGACCGCCGCCCGCGCCGAACAGGACCGCCTCTTCGGCCACTTCCGCGCGGTCACCGAGGGCGTCAAGGAGCTGAAGCTCAGCCGCCCGCGCCGCGAGGCGCTCGCCGGGGACGCCCTCGACGCCACCGCCGACGCCTACCGCCGCCGCTCCGTCACCGGCCTCACCGTCTTCGAAGGCGCCGCAGGCAGCGGCCAGGCCGTCTTCTTCGCGCTCATCGGCGTGCTGCTGTTCGTCCTCCCGGCCGCCTTCGCGCTCGACGCCACCACCCTCTCCGACTCGGTACTGATCCTGCTGTTCATGGTCTCCAGCCTCCAGGGCGTCCTGACCTGGCTGCCGGTCCTCGGCCGCGCCGCGGTCGCGCTGCGCACCATCGAGGAGCGCCTCGCCTCCCTGGAACAGGCCGGCCGCGAGACCGACGGCGGTACGGACGGGCGGCTGCCGCAGGCCGTCTTCGGCGACTGGCAGGCCATCGAGTTCCGCGGCGTCACCCACGCCTACACCGGCGCCGCCGGACAGGAGTTCCGCCTCGGCCCGCTCGACTTCACCTTCCGCCGCGGCGAGGTGCTGTTCGTCGTCGGCGGCAACGGCAGCGGCAAGACCACCCTCGCCAAGCTCCTCACCAGCCTCTACCTGCCCGAGGCCGGCACCATCGGCGTCGACGGCACCGAGCTGACCGCCCGCAACCGCGACGCCTACCGGCAGCTGTTCGCCACCGTCTTCTCCGACTTCCACCTCTTCGACACCCTCACCGGGCTGCCGGGCGACGCCCGCACCGAGAAGGCCGAGCAGTACCTGCGCCGTCTCCAGCTCGACCACAAGGTCTCCATCGTCGACGACCGCTTCTCCACCACCGCCCTCTCCCAGGGCCAGCGCAAACGCCTCGCGCTGCTCACCGCCTACCTCGCCGACGCCCCCGTCTACCTCTTCGACGAATGGGCCGCCGACCAGGACCCGGTCTTCAAGGAGTTCTTCTACGAGGAACTCCTCGCCGAACTCCGCGACCGGGGCAAGACCGTCGTCGTCATCAGCCACGACGACCAGTACTTCCACGTGGCCGACCGCCTCGTACGGCTCGACTACGGCCAACTGCGACAGGAGGAGACCGCCGGTGGACGCTGACTGGCTGGGCCACGAGACCATCGACCCGCAGGCGGAGATCCGGCTCTTCTGCCTGCCGTACGCGGGCGGCGGCGCCGCCGCGTTCCGCGACTGGCGGGCCGCGCTGCCCCGCCGTATCCACCTCAGCCCCCTCGAACTCCCCGGCCGCGGCCGACGGATGGCGAGCGCCCCGTTCAGCCGCATGGGCCCCCTGGTCCGCTCGCTGACCCGCGCCCTCGAAGGCGAACTGGACCGGCCGTACGCCCTCTTCGGGCACAGCATGGGCGGCCTCATCGCCTTCGAGGTCGTCCGGGAGCTGCGCCGCCGCTCCCTGCCGGCGCCGCGCCACCTCTTCGTCTCCGCGGTCGCCGCCCCCGGCACCACCCGCACCCGGCCGGTCCTGCACAGCGCCACCGACGCCGAGGTCCGCGAGGAGCTGCGCTTCCTGGGCGGCACGCCCAGGGAACTCCTGGAGAACCAGGAGCTGATGGACATGATGATCCCCACCCTGCGCGCCGACTTCTCCGTCCTGGAGACGTACGAGTACCGCCAGGAACCGCCGCTCGACGTGCCGCTGACCGCGTTCGGCGGCACCGCCGACCCCTCCGTCCAGCTGTCGGCGCTCCAGGGCTGGCGCGAGCAGTCCACCCGCGCCCGCCTCACCTCGGTCGACGGCGACCACTTCTTCCTGCACTCCGCCCGCACCGAACTGCTGGCCCACCTCACCCGCACCCTCGACCGGGAACTCACCGCGCACCGCGGCCGGACCACCCGCCAGGAGACGCCCATGACCACGCCCGGACCGGCGGCGCCCACCGCCCCGGAACCCTTCGCGCTCCTGAGCCCCGGCGAGCGCGCCGCCCTGCCCGCCGACGCCGTCGACGCCTTCCCCCTCACCGGCGGTGAACCGTCCGGCCCGTCGGCCGACGCGGCGGACAACCACACCGCCGCCTGGCGCCTGACCCACCGCAAACCCTTCGCCGCCGACGCGCTGCGCGCCGCCGCCGGTGAAGTCCTCGCCCGCCACGAACTCCTGCGCCTGGCCCGTACCACCCCGGACGGCGGCGCCCCGCTGCACGTCGTGCACGCCGCGGCCGCCGCCGAACCGGCCCTCCACGACCACCGCGAGGTCACCGCCGCCACCCGCGCCACCCTGCTCGACGCGCTGCGGGAGAGCGAACGCACCCGCCGCTTCGACCCGGACCGTCCGCCGCTGCTGCGGCTGCACGCCGTCCTCGAACCGGACAACGCCTGGGTCCTGCTCGTCACCCTCCACCCCGACCTCGCCGCCCTCGTCGGCGCAGACGCCCTGCTGACCGAGGTGCTGCGCGCCTACGAGCGGCAGCTCACCGGCGCCCCGGCGCCCTACGGGCCACTGCGGCACGCCGCCTGCGCCGCCGCCGCGCGCACCGGCCGCCTCGACCGCGCGGGCCGCGCCCACTGGCGCGAGGCCACCACCGCGCACCCGCCGTTCGCGCTGCCCCGCGCCTGGGCCGACCGCTCCGGCACCCCCGCCCCGGCCGCCGCCACCGTGCCGTACGCCGACCTCGAACCGGGCCTGACCGCCCTCGCCACCGCCGCCCGGGTGCCGCTCACCGCGGTGCTCTGCGCCGCCCATGTGACGGTGCTCAGCCGGCTCACCGCCGAGACCGCCTTCCACACCGACGTCGTGGTGCGCGCGGGCGAGGGCGAGGAGGGGTGCGCCGCCGCCCTGCACCGCACCACCCTGCCGGTGGCCGTCGACCGCCCCGCCACCACCTGGCGCGAGCTGGCCGCCCACGTGCACGAGCGGGAGCGGGCCGCCTGGCGCCACCGCCACGCCCACCGTCCGGCCCCCGCGCCCGCCGACGCCGCCACCGAACCGCCGGTCCACGCCCGCTTCGCCGTCGAGGACCGGCAGCGGACCGTCTCCGACACCCAGGTCACCGCCCTCGACGAGGACACCGCACCCACCGGGCACGGCCTGTCCGTGGTCGCCGGCGACGGCCTCCTCCACCTCCGCGCCCACGGCGGGGCCTGCACCCCCGACCGTGCCGACCGGCTGGCCCGCATGTACCGCTCCGTCCTGGAGTCCATGGCCGCCGATCCGGACGGCGCCGCCACCGGCGCCCACCTCGGCCCGGAGGAACGCACCGCCGTCCTCACCACCTGGGCCACCGCCCCCGCCGCCGACCGCGGCCCCGGCACCGTCGTCGACCTGCTGCGCGCCCAGGCCGCCCGCACCCCCGACGCCGTCGCCGTCCGCGTCGGCGACACCACCCTCACCTACCGGGAGGTCGACGAGCGCTCCGAACGCATCGCCCACCACCTCCTCGGTCGCGGCGCCCGGCCCGATGCCCTCATCGGCGTCTGCCTGCGCCGCACCCCCGACCTGCTGCCCGCCCTCCTCGGCGTGTGGAAGTCCGGCGCCGGCTATCTGCCGCTCGACCCGTCGCTGCCCACCGAACGGCTCCGGCAGATGCTGGACGCCACCGGCTGCCCCGCCGTCCTGACCGCCGCCGACCACCGCGCACGGCTCACCGCCCTCTACGACGGCCCGCTGGTGGAGCTGGACACCGACCGCGCCGCCATCGACGCGCTGCCCGCGACACCGCCCGACACCGCCCCGGCCCCCGGCGACCTGGCGTACATCATCTACACCTCCGGTTCGACCGGCGCCCCCAAGGGCGTCCAGATCGAGCACCGCGGGCTGCTCAACTACCTGGGCTGGACCGTCGGCGCGTACGCCGCGCACGGCACCGGCGGCGCCCCCGTCTTCTCCTCCCTCTCCTTCGACCTCGGCATCCCCAACCTCTTCACCCCGCTGCTGACCGGTCAGCCCGTCCATCTGCTGCCCGACCCGTTCGACACCGCCGACCTCGGCGCCCACCTCGCCGCCGGGGCGCCGTACAGCTTCATCAAGATGACGCCCGGCCATCTCGACCTGCTCACCTACCAGTTGACCGCCGAGCAGATCCGCTCGCTGGCCGGGATCTGCATCGCGGCGGGCGACTCCTTCTCCAGCGCGCTCGCCGCCCGATGGCAGGAGCTGGCCGGACCCGGCGGCACGTTGGTCGCCACCGAGTACGGACCGACCGAGATCACCATCGGCAACTCCGGGCAGATCGTCGACGAGGTCCCGGCGGGCGAACTCGTCCCGCTGGGCCGCCCGATCCCCAACACCACCATGTACGTCCTCACCGACCGCCTGGAGCCGGTGCCCGAGGGCGTCCCCGGCGAGGTGTACATCGGCGGCGACGGCGTGGCCCGCGGCTACCTCGGCCGCGACGACCTGACCGCGGAGCGATTCCTGCCCGATCCTTTCGGCGCCCCGGACGGCCGTCTTTACCGCACCGGAGATCTGGCGCGATGGGCGCCCGATGGTAGCCTCGAATTTCTCGGACGCATCGACAATCAGGTCAAGATCCGCGGCTACCGCGTGGAATTGGGCGAAATCGAGGCGGCGCTCCGCCGGCATCCGCAGGTACGTGACGCGGTCGCCGTCGTACGCGAGGCCACCCCGGGAAATCCCCGGCTCTACGCCTATGTCATTCCCGTGCAGCGGGGCGTCCTGGATTCCGCGGGCATTCGTGACCGGCTCGCCGGAGAACTCCCGCCGTACATGGTTCCGGCGGACTGCATCGCCCTCGATGCCATTCCGCTGACCGCCAACGGAAAAGTCGACGTCCGGGCCCTGCCGCCCGCGCCCTGCTGAGAAGACCGCGCCGCGTCCACCCGTCCCCGGGAACACCCGCCGCGTACCGCTCACGCTGCCGAAAGGGAAAGCACGATGACCGTCCACGATCTCTCCGCCCCCCTGGCCAAGGAAGGACGCACGCACGACCTGGAGCTGACCGGAAGCGAACACCGCGCCGTCGAGGAGCTGGCCACCGCACTCGCCGCCACGCCCCCGCGCCTGCTGGACCACCCCAGTTGGCTGGAGCGCGCCCGGCAGCTCGGCGCGCAGCTGCCGCCGCGGCTGCGCGAGGCCGTCCGGGACTACCGCCACGATCCCGGTGTGCAGGGCGCGTTGCTCCTGCGCAACCTGCCCACCGGCGGCGACGCGCTGCCGGACACCCCCTCGGTCAAGGACTCCGTCGAGCGCACCGCCACCGTGGCAGCCGCCACCGGCGCACTGATCGGCCTCGCCCTCGGCGAACTCGTCGCCTACCGCGAGGAGAAGTCCGGCGCGCTGGTCCAGAACGTCGTGCCGGTGCGCGGCCTGGAGTCCTCGCAGAGCAACGCCGGCTCCGCCGCCGAGCTGGAACTCCACGTGGAGAACGCCTTCCACCCCTTCCGCCCGGACTTCGTCGGCCTGCTCTGCCTGCGCAGCGACACCGTCACCCGCGCCGGCACCCGCGTCGCCTGCGTCCGCCAGGCGCTGCCGCTGATCGACGAGGCGGACACCAAGGTGCTGCTCCAGTCCCGGTTCGTGACCGCGCCGCCGCCGTCCTTCCGCTCCGGCGAGGGCGCCTGGGCCCACCCGGTCCTCGACGGCAGCCCCGACGACCCCAACATCTGCGTCGACTTCCACGCCACCACCGCGCTCGACGACGAGGCGGCGCAGGTCCTGGAGCGGCTGCGCCGCACCTTCGGGGAGGTCGCGCAGTCCGTGCGGCTGGCGCCCGGCGAGATGGTCCTCGTCGACAACCGCGTCGTCCTGCACGGCCGGGACCACTTCACCCCCCGCTACGACGGCCGGGACCGCTGGCTCCAGCGGATCTTCGTCCATCTCGACAACCGCCGCACCCGAGGCCACCGCACCGGCAACGGCGCCGTGATGGTCTGACCCGCCCCGGGGCGGGCCGCCCGCCACCGGGCCCGCCCCGGTCAGCCCTCCGGTGGCACCCACCGCACACCACGCGAAAGGGGGAGGACCGGCGCCGCGCGCGCCGGCCCGACCAGCCATGACGGAAACCACCGGTCTCGCCGAAGGCATCGGCCTGCTCCGCATCGACCACGTAGGGGTGGCGGTCGCCGACCTCGACGAGGCGATCGAGCGCTACGAGAAGACCTTCGGCATGCGCTGCAGCCACACCGAGGAGAACGTCGAACAGGGCGTACGGGAGGCGATGATGACCGTCGGCCCGGACGCCTCCGGCGGCTGCATCCAGCTGCTCGCGCCGCTCAACCCCGACTCCACCATCGCGAAGTTCCTGGGCCGCTCGGGCCCCGGCGTCCAGCAGCTCGCCTACACCGTCGCCGACCTCGACGCGACCTGCACCGCACTGCGCGAGCGCGGTGCGCGGCTGCTGTACGAGGAGCCGCGCGGCGGCACCGCCGGCTCCCGGATCAACTTCGTGCACCCGGCGGACGCCGGCGGCATCCTCGTCGAACTCGTGGAGCCCGCCGCGCACTGACCCGCCCCGCGGCCCGGCCGCGCCCGAACGCGCACCGCGCCCGGACATCCCCCTTCCGGGCGCGGTGCGTCCGCGTTCCCGGCGCCGGACACCGGACGGCCGGGCTGCCGGAAGGCATTCCGAACGCCGTAGCCGGAACCCGCCGTGCCCCGTAAGTTCACCCGCGATCCACGGAATTCGAGAAAGGTAAAGGTGGTGGCCATGCTCCGTCAGCGCTTCAGATCGGCGCTCCGTACGGTTCTCGCCGCAGCACTGCTCGTCGCCGTCCCCGGTGCGACGACCGCGGCGGCGGCGCCGGAGAACGACGGCCCGACCCGGGCGACGATCCGGTACACGGAATACGGCGTCCCGCACATACTCGCCGACAATTACACCGACCTGGGATATGGATACGGCTATGCGATAGCCAAGGACAACATCTGTCTGCTCGCCGATTCCTTTCTCACCGTCGCCGGGGAACGCTCCCGCTACCACGGCCCCGGCGGCTCCGGGAACGACACCCTCAGCGCCGCCACCACCAATCTCAACAGCGATCTGCATTTCCGGCGGATCAACGACTCCGGTGTCGTCGAACGGCTCGCCGCCCAGCCGGCGCCCCTCGGCCCGCGCACCGAGGTCAAGCAGCTGATCGACGGCTACGCCCAGGGCTTCAACCGCTACCTCGCGCAGACCGGCCGGGACGGCATCACCGACCCCGGCTGCAAGGGCGCCCCCTGGGTCCGCGACATCAGCTCCACCGACCTCTACCGCCTCTTCTACGCCCTGAGCACCATCGGCAGTTCGGGCGCGCTCGCCGACGGCATCGTCACCGCGCAGCCCGGCTCCACCGTCCGGCCCCCGGCCGCCGACGCCCGCACCGCGGCCCGCTTCGCCGAGGGCCTGGGCGCCCCCGGCTCCGGCGCGCTGGGCAGCAACGGCATCGGCATCGGCTCCCAGGGCGCCTCCGGCGCCAAGAGCGTCCTGCTCGGCAACCCGCACTTCCCCTGGCGCGGCGCCAACCGCTTCTGGCAGGTGCAGCTGACCGTCCCCGGCAAGCTCGACGTCACCGGCGCCGGACTGCTGGGCACCCCGGTCGTCGAGAAGGGCTACAACGCGGACGTCGCCTGGACCCACACCCTCGCCACACCCCGCACCTTCGGCCTCTACGAGGTCCACCCGGCGCCGGGCGACCCCACCTCGTACCTCGTCGACGGCGTCAAGGAGAAGATGACCTCCCGCACCGTCACCGTCCAGGTCCGTCAGGACGACGGCAGCATCGGTGAGGTCCACCGCACCCTCTACGAGACCCGCTACGGCCCGATGGTCTCCTCCGCCGCCGGCATCGATCTGCCCTGGAACGCCACCACCGGCCATGCGCTGCGCGACGCCAACGCCACCAACCTGCGCGGTCTCAACACCTGGTTCGGCTTCGGGCTCGCCAAGAGCACGGCCGACATCAAGAAGACGCTGAGCGACACCCAGGGCGCGCCGTGGGTCAACACCATCGCCGTCGACCGGTCCGGCAAGGCGCTCTACGCCGACATCCAGGTGGTCCCGCACGTCACCGACGACCAGGCCGACCGGTGCGGCACCGACCTCGGCCACCAGATCTTCCCGAAGACCGGCGTGCCCGTCCTCGACGGTTCGAAGGCGGCCTGCGCCTGGGGGAGCGACCCCGACGCCCTGGAGCCGGGCCTCTTCGGGCCGTCCCGGATGCCGTCGCTCACCCGCGACGACTACGTCCTCAACTCCAACGACAGCGCCTGGCTCGCCAATCTCAAGGCCCCGCTGACCGGCTACCCGCGCATCATCGGCGACACCGGCACCGCCCGCACCCTGCGCACCCGCGAGTCGCTCACCAGCGTCCAGGAGGGGCTGAAGAACGGCGGGTTCAGCCGCGCCTCGATGCAGCAGATGCTCTTCGCCGACCGCAGCCGCTTCGCCGAACTGGCCGCCGCCGACACCGCCGCGATGTGCTCCGCCTTCCCCGACGGCAAGGCCCCGTCCTCGAACGGCCCGGTCGACGTCGCCGCCGGCTGCGCCGCGCTCGCCGCCTGGGACCACACCTACACGATCCACACCCGCGGTTCGATGCTCTTCCAGCGCTTCGCCCTCAAGCTGGACGAGCGGAAGGTCGCCCTGTGGCGGCACCCGTTCGACGCCGCCGACCCGGTCGCCACGCCGAACACCCTGGACACCGGCGCGGCCGGCGTCCAGCAGGCCTTCGGTGACGCCGCGGCCGAACTGCACGCCGCCGGAATCCCGTTGGACGCCGAGCTGGGCGACCACCAGTACGCGCTGCGGGGCGGCGAGAAGATCCCGATGCCGGGCGCCCCGGAGGCGCTGGGCGTGCTGAACCTCATCAAGGGCCAGTGGGACCCGGCCGCCGGCAACACCGATGTGCGGACCGGCTCCTCGTACATCCAGGTCGTGGCGTTCGGCGACGGGCCGTGCCCGGACGCGGCCACGCTGGTGGCGCCGTCACAGTCCGCGGACCCGACGTCGCCGCACCACAGTGACCAGACCAAGCTGTTCTCGGCCGGCCGCTGGGCCACCGGCCGCTACTGCGAGAAGGACATCCTCGCCTCGCCCGAGCTGAAGGTCGTGGAACTCTCCTGACGGAGCACCACGGAAGAGGGGCGCCGTACCTGCCGATCGGCCGGTTCGGCGCCCCTCGCGCGTCGGACGGTCAGCGCCTCTCCGCGATCAGCCGCCAGACCATCCAGCCGCTCAGCGCGGACCAGCCGGTGAAGGCGAGGGTACGGATCCAGCTGACCTTCAGGAGATGGGCGTGGGTGGCGGCGTCGAAGTGCTGGGCGAGGGCGTTGCGGTCCGGCGTCGCCACCGCGCCCGACAGCACCATGATCGCCGCCATCAGCACCAGGAACGCCACCACCACGGCGAGTGGCACCACCGCCGGCCGGACGACCAGCATCACCAGCCCGGTCAGGCCCGCGGTGAACAGGCCGGGCGCCAGCACCCGCCAGAACATGTGGTTGTGCTGGTCCATGTAGGCCGCCGAGGCGGCGCCCTTGAGACGGGCGACCATCGGATAGTCCATCAGCTGGAGCGTCCAGACGAATCCGGTGGTGTAGAGCACCGCCACGAAGTGGACGAGTAACAGGGCGCCGGAGGCGCTGCGGGGGGACTGGACGGCGAGCATGGTGCGGACTCCTGGGTCGGGTGGTCGAAGGTGCGGACGCCGCCCGGCGCGCACGGGCCGGGCGGCGGTGGTGCGGTGGTGCGGGGGAGCGGCCGGTCAGGCCGCGCAGTGCGGCAGCCCGCCGGCGTAGTGGACCATCTCGCCGAAGACGGCCGGTACATCGAGCGGCGCGGCGCGCCCGGCCCCGGACAGCTCCGCGTAGGCCCGGACGAGATTGGGGAGCAGCCGCTCGCTGTCGAGCAACCCGGCGTACGGACCGGGCCCGGACGCGCGGGCGACCTCCGCCGGGGTGGCGCCCTCGGCCAGCCCGGCGCGGGCCAATTCCTGTACCCGGCGCAGATATCCCGCGTTGGCGTCGAGGAGTTCGGGGCCGCCGACCGGGCCGTGGCCGGGGACGACGTGCAGCGGTTCCAGGGCCCGCAGCCGGTCGAGGATCTCCAGCGCGCCGGCCACCGAACCCATCAGCACGAACGGGGTGACGCCGGAGAACACCAGGTCACCGGCGAACAGCACCCGCCGGTCGGGCAGCCACACCACGGTGTCGCCCGCGGTGTGGCCGGGCCCCAGGTGCAGCAGCTCGTAGCGCGGGCCGCGGGTCCGGGGCACCAGCCGCTCGCGGAAGGTGACCTGAGGAGGCGTCACCTCGATCCGGCCCCAGTCCACATCCGGCCACAACCCCTGGAGCGCGAGGCCGTGTTCGGCGATCTCCGCCGCCGCCCGCTCATGGGCGATGACCGTCGCCTCGTCCGCGAACAGCGCGTTGCCGAAGGTGTGATCGCCGTGGCTGTGGGTGTTGACGAGGGTGTGGACCGGGCCGGGCACCAGCGTGTGCACCGTCTCGTGCAGTCGCCGGGCCCGTGCCTCGGTGGCGGCGGTGTCGATGAGCACCGCGCCGTCCGGACCTCCCAGGATCCCGGCGTTGTTGACGCACCAGCCGCCGTCCGGCTGGACATAGGCGTGGACGTCCTCGTCGACCGTGACGAGCTGCGCCGCCGGTGCGACCGGTGCGGTCACGGGGTGGCCCCGGCGGCGGTGCCGACGACGTCGAGGACGTGGTCATAGGTGTGCGGGGTGGCGGTCGCCATGGTGCGCAGCACCGCGACCCGGCTCTGGAAGCCCTCGTCGCCGATCGCGGCGTCGAGCGCGGCCTGGTCGTCCCACACGGCTATATTCACAAAACGTCGCGGATCGTGTGCGGAGCGGCACAGCTGATGGCGGTGGAAGCCCGGCTGTCCGCGCATCCAGTCGGAGACTTTCCGGAATTCTTCCTCGAAACGCGCGGGGTCGCCGTGCACCTCGAATGAATTGACGAGTGTGAGCACTTTTTTCAGCCTTCCCAATCTCGTATCCAGCCATGCCTGACCTACACTGAGCGTGTTATTTCCTCCTGCGCGAAGACCTTAAGGGACGCCCGGCGTCCCCGTCGCGCGGTTGCGGTGCGTGAACGCCCGTGACCGCCACCACCCGGCAGAAAATCCGTCATCGGAACGGAATTGCCGGGTCCGCAGGACATAACGGGGAGGCAGAGAATGACCGTTGATATCCGTGTGCTGGGCCCGCTGCGTGTGTCCACGGCGGGCGGCGAGGTCGCGCCGAGCGCCCCCAAACCCCGTCAGCTGCTCGCCCTGCTGGCGACCCGCCCCGACGAGACCGTCTCGATGGACGCGCTGGTCGACGAGTTGTGGGACAGCCGTCCGCCGAGCAGCGTGATCACCGCCGTGCAGACGTACATCGTGCTGCTGCGCCGTCAGCTGACCCGGGCACTGGGCATCGCCGGCGCCGTCGTCGCCCGCGACGTCCTGCCCTTCGAGGGCTGGGGCTACCGGCTCGCGACCGGCGGCGGCACGCATGACGCCCAGGAGTTCCGGCGCTGCGCCACGGCCGGGCGGCGCGCCCTGGCGGCCGGTGAGGACGGCCGGGCGGCGGTGCTGCTCCGCCGGGCGCTGGGCATGTGGCACGGTCCGGTGCTCGCCGACGTCAAGGCCGGCCCGCAGCTGACCGCGCACCGCACCACCCTGGCCGAGGACCGGCTGACCGCTCTGGAGCAGCGCATCGAGGCCGATCTGCGGTTGGGGCACCACCATGAACTGCTCGGTGAACTGACCGGCCTGACCCTGCAATATCCGCTGCACGAAAACCTGCATGCCCTCTTCATGATCTCTCTGTACCGGGCCGGTCGTCCGGCGCAGGCGCTGAGTTCTTTTCAATTGTTGCGCCGCAATCTCCGCGAGGAGCTGGGCATCGATCCGTCGCCGCGCATGTGGCGCCTTCAGCAGGCCGTACTGACCGCCGACGAATCGCTGCAACCGCGCGTCGCCTCGCGGCTTTTCCCCATGGAACTCTGAGTTTCCGTGCGGCGCCCGGCCGGGGGAACCGGGCGCCGCGGTACGGGAGGCGGCCGCACGGCGGCCGGTGTGCTGCGGTACGGCGCGGTGACAACACCCTTCCCGCATGGCACAGTTAGCAAGGAAACTTCATGTCATCGAGGCTAGAGGGAAGATGGTTAGCATGTCAACGGATGGTGAGACCGTGCCGCTGGGAACCGTCCCGCCCGCCGTTCTGCGGCCCGGATTCCAGTCCTGGCTGGCGCTGGTGCACTCCTACGGCTCGGTCGCCAAGACCCTCGACCGCCGCCTGATGCGCGACCTCGGGATGTCCCTCGCCTGGTTCGAGGTCCTCGTCCTGCTGCACACCGCCCCCGGCGGCCGCCGCCGGCTGCTGGAGCTGTCCCGGCTGCTCGTCGTCTCCAAGGCCAGCGTCAGCAAGCTGATCGACCGGATGGAGCGCGCCGGGCTGGTCCGCCGGGAGACCTCCGACGAGGACCGCCGCGCCGTGTTCGCCGCGGTCACCGAGGACGGCCGCGCCGCCCTGGAGGAGGCCCTGCCGGTGCAGGTCGCCAACGTCGAGGACTGCTTCTCCGGACTGCTCGACGACCGCGACCACGCCGATCTGGTCCGCATCCTCGGCAAGGTCACCGCCCACTACGCGGGCGGCGACGACGGCGTCCCCAGCACCCCGAGCACCGTCCTCCTCGGCGCCGCCGCCCGGCAGGCCGAGGCCGCCCGCGCGGCCGGGGACGGGACGCCGGCGGAAGCCGCGGAGACCGCTGCGGAGACCGGGACCGCCGCCGGACGGGGCGGCCGGTCGGCCCGGACGCGGCCCGGTACCCGCCAACCCGCCTGATCCGCACCTCCGTTGCCGTACGGGCCGCGCACCGGCACCCGGCGCGCGGCCCGTACCCGTCACACCGCTCCGGCCGCCCGGCCCTCGGCGAACGCCTTGGCGTGCTCCAGCGTCACCCGGCTGTTGGTCCCCAGCGCGGTGCGCACGTACGCCCGCGCCGCCGCCAGGTCCTGTCCCGGCCCCAGCACGTCCTCGACCGCCTCCGGCCGGATCACCACCGTGTGGCGCGAGGTCACCGACAGCCGGTCGCCGTCGGGCGCCAGGATCCACTCACCGGTGTGCGCCCGCAGCAGCGGCGGCACCACCACCTGCTTGTAGACGATCCGGCGGGCGTCCGGGCACACCCGCACCGACTTCGTCGTATGTGCCGACCCGTCCGCCGTGACGGTGTCCATCTCCATGATCTGCACCCCCTCCGACGGCTCCGACAGCTCCATCCGGCCGACGTGCGGCAGCCGTTCGGGCCACCGGGCGGCGTCGTACAGGAAGCCGTGCACCTCCTCGGCGCGGGCGTCGACGGTGACCGTGTCGTCGAAGGTCAGGCTCGCCGCCGCGTGCCCGGCCGGATCGCGCGCCACCTCTGCCAGCGCCGCCAGCTCCGCGGTGCTGTTGCGGTCGGTGACCTCGTCGATCCACGACAGCGCCGCCGGGTCGTCACCGACCGCGCGGAACCGGTGGCCGAGGACCACCTCGCACCGGTTCTCGCCGCTGGGGCGCACCGTCCAGGACCCGTCCATCGAGGCGATCGGCGGCTGCGACACCTCCTGGCGGAAGGTGATGCGCAGCTCGCGGGGGAACAGCTCCCGCCGCGACGTCCACGCCTTGACGGTGTCGCCCGCCACCGCCCAGATCCGCAGCTGCTCGGTGCCCGGCCCGCTCTCGGGGCGGTCGACGTACACCGTCGGCCGGAAGCACACCGGCCAGCGGGAGACGTCGGCCAGGAGGGCGTACACCGTCGGTGCGGGCGCCTCCACGGTGATGCGGTGTTCCACGCTCTTCATGTTGTGTCCGTTCATGCCGTATCCGTCCTACGGGCACCGTCGCCCGGCGGTTCAGTAGTTACCGAGGCCGCCGCAGACGTTGAGCGCCTGCGCGGTGATGGCGGCGGCGAGATCGCCGACGAGGTGACCGACGAGCGCGGCGACCTCCTGCGGGGTGGTGTAACGGCCGAGCGGGATCTTCGCCTCGAACCGGTCCAGAACCGCCTGCTCGTCGATGCCCCAGATCCGCGCGTAGTTGCCCCGCACCTGCTGGGCCATCGGCGTCTCCACATACCCCGGGCACACCGCGTTGACGGTGATCCCGGACCCGGCCAGCTCCAGACCGAGCGCCTTGGTCAGACCCACCACGCCGTGCTTCGACGCCGAGTACGGCGCCCCCAGCACCACGCCCTGCTTCCCTCCGGTGGACGCGATGTTGACGATCCGGCCGTGGCCCCGCTCGCGCATCCCGCCGGCGGTCAGCACCTCACGCGTCATCAGGAAGACGCCGTGGAGGTTGGTGTCGATGACGTCGTACCAGGTCTCGTCGGACAGCTCCGCGGTCACCCCGCCACCGCTCCGGCCCGCGTTGTTGACCAGCACCTCCACCGGCCCGTACCGCGCCACCGCCGCCGCGACGAACGCGGTGACCTGCGCGCGGGAGCGGACGTCGCACACCGCGCCGTCCACCTCCAGACCCCGCCCGCGCAGCGTCTTGAGGGTCAGCGCGAGGCGCTCCCCGTCGCGGGCGCACAGGAACACCGGGCGCCCGGTGCCCGCCAGCAGTTCGACGACGGCCAGACCGATGCCGCTGGTACCGCCGGTGACCAGCACGGTCCCGGGACCGCCCGCCGGGCCCCGAGGCGCAGTCTCCGCCGCCTCCGACGGCTCGGCGCCCGCGGTGGTGTTGGCCAGCTCCAGCAGCAGCCGCGGGGTGGTGGCCCGGCCGACCTCCTCCTCGGAGAGGGAGACGTCGAGCTGCCGCTCCAGCCGCGCCGCCGTCTCCAGCAGCGCGAGCGAGTCGTAGCCCAGCTCGGCGAAGGGCGTGTCCAGGATGTCGCCGTCGAGGTTGACGCTCTCGTCCTCGCCGGCGCAGTCGCGCAGGATCCGGGTGAGGTCCGTCAGGGTCAGTGCGGTGGGATGCATCTCGGTCTCCTCCAGGGTGGGTGGCGTGCGGTCGGCGGGCCGGTTCATCCGGCGGCCCGCAGGACGGCCGCGGCGTTGAAGCCGCCGTGGCCGCGCGCGACGATCAGTGCGGAGCGCACCGGCATCCGCCGCGCGGTGTCCCGGACGAGCCCGGCGGGCGCGTCCGCGGCGGGCGCGGTGACGTGCGGGGTCGGCGGCACCACCGCGTCCCGCATCGCCAGCAGCGCGCTCGCCACATCCAGTGCGGCGCCGCCGGAGGCGAGCCGCCCGGTCATGGTCTTCGGCGCGGTCACGGGCACCGGACGGTCACCGAACACCGCCGCCAGCGCCTCGGCCTCCGCAGTGTCCTGCGCACGCACCCCCGCCGCGTCCGCGAAGACCACATCGACGGCGTCGGGCGCCGTCCCGGCGTCGTCCAGCGCGCCCTGTATCGCCCGGCGCAGACCCGGCGGCCGCCCGGTGTCCGGCGCCGGGTCGAAGGTGGCGCAGTACCCCGCGAACGTCCCCAGCACGCGCGCCCCCCGCGCCCGCGCGGCCTCGGCACGCTCCATCACCAGCAATGCGCCGCCCTCGCCCGGCACATGGCCGCACGCCGCGGCGTCGAACGGCAGATAGGCGCGCGCGGGGTCGTCACAGGTGCTCAGCCGCCCCGACGTCAGCTGGGAGACCAGCCCCCAGGGCGACAGCGGGGCCTCCATCCCGCCGGTCAGCATCGCCGGGACACCCGCCCGCAGCTGCCGCCGGGCGTGCGCCAGCGCGTCCAGCCCCCCGGCCTGGCCGGTGACGAGCACCCCGCTGGGCCCCCGCAGCCCGTGCCGGATGGAGATCTGGCCGGAGTTGACGGCGTAGAACCACGCGAAGGACTGGTACGCCGTGACATGGCGCGGCCCCTTGCTCCACAGGCTCTGCAGCTCCTTCTGCGCGAACTCGAAGCCGCCGGAGGCGCTCGCGGTCACCACGCCCATGCCGTACTCGTCCAGCGTCGCCGGGTCGAGACCGGCGTCGGCCAGCGCCCAGTCGGAGGCGGCCAGCGCCAGCTGCGTCATCCGGTCGGTCTGCGGCAGCAGCCGGCCCGAGAGATGGTCGGCGGGGTCGAACCCGGGGACCTCACCGGCCAGTCGGCAGGGATAGCCGCTCGCGTCGTGGCGCCGGATCGGCCCGATGCCGCTCGCGCCCTTGACCGTCGCGTTCCAGTGCTCCTCGGTGCCCAGCCCGGTGGCTGCCGCCACGCCCAGGCCGGTGATCACCGCGTCGTCGGGGGCCGGCGCCCCGGTTCTCCGTCCGCTCACGCGGCCGCTCCTTCCGCCGGGCGGCTGAGCACCATCGCGCTCTGGAAGCCGCCGAAGCCGCTGCCGACCGTCAGCGCCGTGTCCACCGTCTGCTCGCGCGCGGTCAGCGGTACGTAGTCGAGGTCGCACTCGGGGTCGGGGGTGTGCAGGTTCGCGGTGGGCGGGATCACCCCGTGCTCGATCGTCAGCGCGCAGGCGGCGATCTCCAGGGAGCCGATCGCGCCCAGGGAGTGCCCGATCATCGACTTGATGGAGCTGACCGGCACCCGGTACGCGTGCGCGCCCAGGCTCCGCTTGAAGGCGGCGGTCTCGTGCCGGTCGTTCTGCCGGGTGCCGGAGCCGTGTGCGTTGACGTAGTCGACGGCCTCCGCCGGGGTCCGGGCCTGCGCCAGCGCCGCGTCGATCGCCGCGGCCATCTCCCGCCCGTCCGGCCGCAGTCCGGTCATGTGGAAGGCGTTGCAGCGCGAGGCGTACCCGGCGATCTCGGCGTAGATGTGCGCACCGCGCCGCCGGGCGTGCCCGTACTCCTCCAGGACGAAGACCGCGGCGCCCTCGCCGAGGACGAAGCCGTTGCGGCTGCCGTCGAACGGCCGGGAGGCGTGCGCGGCGTCGTCGTTGCGCGGCGAGGTCGCCTTGATCGCGTCGAAGCAGGCCACCGCGATGGGGGAGATGGGCGCGTCGGTCGCCCCGGCCACCATCACCTCGGCCGAGCCCTCCGCGATCAGCGCGCAGGCGTGGCCGACGGCGTCGATGCCCGAGGTGCAGCCGGTGGAGACCACCGCGGCCGGGCCCTCGGCGCCCGCCGCCGTCGCGACCTCCGCCGCCATGCTGCTGGGCACGTAGTGGCCGTAGAGGTGCGGCACCCCGTAGGCGCTGTCGACCAGCCACCGGCGGCCGCTGTCGCTGAGGACGACGTACTCCTCCTCCAGTTCGGTGGTGGCGCCGACCGCGGTGCCGATCGTGACGCCGGTCCGCTCCGGGTGCGGCACCCCGTCCGCCAGCCCGCTGTCGGCCAGCGCCCGGCGGGCGCAGACCACCGCGAACTGCGTGGCCCGGCCCATCCGCCGGATCTCCCGCGGCGTCAGGCCGTGCGCCGCAGGGTCGAAGGCGCACTCGGCGGCGATCCGGGAGCGGTAGGGCGACGGGTCGAAGAACGAGATCGGGCCGGTGGCGGTCCGCCCGGAGGTGAGCAGTTCCCAGAAGGCCGGGACGCCGTCACCGCCCGGCGCGACCACGCCGATGCCGGTGAGCACCACCCGGCGCCCGGGCCCGGAGACCGCGCGGGGCGGTGCGGCCGCGCCGGGAGCCGGCGCGGCAGGATGTGCAGAGGTCATGGACAGTGCCTTTCGTGAGGGCGGCCGGGCCGGTCCGCCGGGATCGCCGGCCGGCGCGGCCGCCGGGTTCAGACGGTGGCGGGGCGCGGGGCGCCGTCGGGCAGCACCCGCCGCTCCGCGATCTGCAGCCCGCCCGGGTACTCCTCGAAGACGTCCTCGCACTCGGTGCTCGCGGTCAGCTGCGGCACCCCGTAGGGGCCGGTGGTGACGATGAGCGTGGCCGAGCGTGCCCGCAGCGCCCCGTCCGGACCGGCGAGGACGGCGGTCATGGTGACGTGGTGGCGCTGGACGGCGCCGTCGGCGGCGCGCGCCCGGGCCAGCGCCCGGCTGTGCGCGGCGATGGCCTCGGCGCCGCACAGCGACTGCGCCCGCCCGGACAGTACGAAGCGGGCGCCGGGAGTGAAGGTGCGCCCGTAGGCGTCGAAGTCGCCGTGGTTGAGGGCGTGCACCTGGCGTGCGTAGAACAGCTGCAGCCGGGTGGCCGCGAGGTGCGCGGAACCGGACACGGTGGCCGCCTCCCCGGTCAGGAGGTGGCCGGCGCCGCCGGCAGGTCGTCGCGGCTCACCCAGCGCCCCGCCACCCGCCAGCCGCCGTCCGCCCGTACGAGCCGGTCCTCCAGCACCGTGGAGACGTGCAGCTTCGCCCCGGCCTCCCGGACCGACTCGACGACCAGGACGTACGACCGCGTCGCGACGGAGTCGGCGTCCTGCGGGCGGACGTCGAGCATGGTGACGATGTGCCGGTGCACGGCGCCGCGGTCGGCCCGCGCCGCGTGGCCGGCCCGGGTCGCCGCGTCGATGGCGTCGCGGCCCTCCAGCGGCTCGGGCAGACCGTTCGAGACGAACACCGCGTCCTCGGTGAATCCGGCCGCCCAGCCGTCGAGGTCGCCGCTGTCGCCCGCGTACATGTGGCGGGCGTAGAACTGGTGGATCTCCTGGTAGAGGTCCGCGGACACCGCCGCGGGGGTGGTGACGGTCTCGGGCACGCCGACTCCTTCGTCCGGTTGTGTCCCTGGCCGGATCCGGCCGGGTGCCGAAGCTTTCGGTCCCGGTCTCAAGGCCCGCTCAAAGTCCGCACAAGACGCCCGCGGCCCCCACCGGACCGCGGCGGGCGGGCTTGAGCGGTTCCTGACCGGCCTTTGACCCCGGTGCCTCAGCGTCCACGGCGAGGCCGCCCGCGAACCGCGGCGGCGGCCGTTCAGCGAACGGGAGAACCGCGATGTACGACGAGCCCACCCCGCCCGTCCACGACCCCGGCCCGGCCACCGCCGCGCCCGTCGACGCGCTGCTGACCGACGCCGCACGGCGCAGCCCCGACCGCACCGCCGTCATCGGCCCGGCCGGCCGGTGGAGCTACGCCGCACTCGACGCCTGGGCCGACGCCTACGCCGCGGCCCTCGCCCCGCTGCTGCCCGCCGGTGAGGACGGCGCCCGGGGCCGGGTGCTGGTGTCCTCCGCCCCGCACCCCGCGTTCATGGCCGCCTACTACGGGGCGATCCGCGCCGGTGCGGTCGTCGTGCCGCTCAACCCGATGCTGCCGCCCGCCGCCGTGGCGCGCGTCGCCGCCGAGTCGGGCGCCACCCTCGCCCTGCTCGCCCCGCAGGTGTATCCCGTCCTGACCGGGCTGCGCGACCGGCTGCCGCGGCCCGTCCGCACGTTCGCGTTGTGGGCCGGGGACGACCCGGCAGCCGAGGTGCTCACCGACGGTGCGCCCCGCGGCGCCCGCCCCGCGCGCGCCCCGCACGACCCGGAGGCCGTCGCCGCGGTGATGTTCACCAGCGGCACCACCGGCCCGTCCAAAGGCGTCGCCGTCTCCCACCGCGCGATCCGCACCAACGCCGCGCAGTTCGGCGACGCCCACCGCATCGGCGCCGACTCGGCCGTCCTGTGCCACATCCCGATCGTCTCGCCGATGCACATGAACGCCGCGGTCCGGGCCGGCGCCTGCCAGCTGCTCTGCCCCGACCCCGCGATCGAGGAGTCCCTGCGGCTGGCCGACGCGCACGGCGCCACGCACTACTACAGCCTGCCGGTACGGCTGACCCGGCTGGCCACCGCGCCGGAGTTCGACGGGGTGACGCTCAAGACCGTCACCATGGTCGCGGCCGGCAACCAGACCCTCGCCCCGCGCGTCATCGCCGCCCTCGCGGACCGCCTCGGCGTCCCCGTCTTCCAGGGGTACGGCCTGACGGAGTCCACCCACCTCGCGCACACCGACGGGCCCGTCGGCCCGCGCCCCGGCTCGGTCGGCCCGCCCGTCGCCGGCAGCAGCTCGCGCATCGTCGACCTCACCACCGGCCGCCCGCTGCCCGCCGGGGCGACCGGCGAACTCCAGATCCGCGGACCGCAGCTGATGTCCGGCTACACCAACCGCCCCGACCTGCGCCCCTTCGACGCGGACGGCTGGTTCGCCACCGGCGACGTCGGCCGCCTCGACGCGGACGGCTACCTCTACGTCCTCGACCGCACCGCCGACGTCTTCCACCGCGACGGCGAGCTGATCGCCCCGTCGCTGCTCGAACGGGCCCTGGAGGCGCACCCGGACGTCCGCGAGGCCGCCGTCGTCGAACGGCCGGACGGCGACCGCGGCCATGCGCCCGTCGCCTTCCTGGCCACCGCGCACGACCTCTCCGACGACCGGCTCGCCGCGCTCGTCGCCGACGTCAACGCCGCCCTGCGGCCGCACGAACGGCTGGCCGGCGCGGTCGCGGTGGCCGCGGTCCCGCGGTCGCGGACCAACGGCAAGGTGGACCGCAAGGCGCTGCGCGCCGAGCTGCCCGCCGCACGGGTCGTCGCCGTATGAGGCCAATATTTCTGCGGCCGCACCGATTTCCATTCCTTACCCGGCGGTAAGTCTTCCGGCCGGAAAGTGAACTCCTTGTTCAACCGCCGCCGATGAGGTTAGCTACACATCGGAGAAATTACGGGCGGTCATCCTTGCTGCGCTCAGGAGTCAATTCATGTCCGTGGAATGGGAAAGTCGTCATGCTGCGGTAACGGGAGTGGCGGGCTACCGTCCCGTGAATTCCCTCTCCAATTCCGAACTCATCAGCTCCCGCGACCTCGACTCGTCGGACGACTGGGTTCGCCGCCGCACCGGCATCATCAGCCGGCGCCTCGCCGGGAGCGCCGAGACCCTGGAGGTGATGGGGGCCCACGCCGCGCTGGAGGCCGCCCGGCGGGCCGGTGTCGACACCGGCGACGTCGACTGTGTGCTGGTCGCCTCGATGAGCCACCGCGACCCGGAGCACTCCGTCGCCCGCGCCGTCGCCGACCGCCTGCCGGGCCGGCCGCGCGCCGCGTTCGACGTCAACGCCGCCTGCGCCGGTTTCTGCGCCGCCCTGGAGATGGCGCGGTGTCTGATCGCCGGCGGCACCTTCGACCGGGTGCTGGTCGTCGGCGCGGAGCGGATGAGCGACATCGTCGACCCCGGCGACCGCTCCACCAGCCCGATCTTCGCCGACGGCGCCGGCGCCGCGCTGGTCACCGTCGCCGCCGAGCCCGGCATCGCCGCCCCGGCGTGGGGGAGCGACGGCTCCGGGGCCGACCTGCTGACCTGCCGCGCCGACCCGGCCGACGAGAAGGACGGCTGGGAGCCGGGCTTCCTGCGGATGCAGGGACCGGAGCTGTACCGCTGGGTGATGGGGCACGTGCCGGAGGTAGCGGGGGCCGCCGTGCGCCGGGCCGGGATCACCGTCGCGGACCTCGGCGCCTTCATCCCGCACCAGGCCAACGACCGTATGGTCCGGGGCCTCGCCACGGCGCTGCGGCTGCCGGACACCGTCGCCGTCTCGCACGACGTCGCCCACACCGGCAACACCTCCGCCGCCTCGATCCCGCTCGCCATGACGGCGCTCCTCGACGAGAGCCCGCACCTCTCCGGCGAACTCGCCCTGCTCATCGGCTTCGGCGCCGGTCTCAGCTATGCCGCCCAGGTCGTCCGGCTGCCCTGAGCCCGGAACGGGCGGATGCGCGGCGGCACGGATCCGGCGCATACGGGAAAACGCGCACGCACCGGATCCACGAAATGCGCGCCGCCGTGATGCACGGGAGCGGTACGCCGGGAAATGAGGAAGCGGAAAAGGCGCCGCCGGTACGGGGGCGGTGAACACACCGCCCCCGTAAGTGAATCGGCCCCGGAAACGCCCAGGCCCCCCGGGAACGCCCCGGCCCTCCCGCGGGCTCAGCCCGCCGTGGCCGGGCGCCGCCGGGTGCGCCACAGCCACCGCACGTCCCGGCCGAACGACCAGACCAGCGCCGCCAGCGCCAGCCCGACCGCCGCCGCCGACACCGGCCGCGGCACCAGGTCCGCACCGGCCGCGACCAGCACGATGCCCTGCAACGCCGCCACCGTCTTACGCGCCGTACTCGGCGGCAGCGGCGCCCGCAGCCACGGCGCGAACCGTGCCGCGGCCACGAACACGTACCGCATCGCGCCGATCACCAGCACCCACGGGCCCAGCGACATCGACACGAAGACGCACAGCACCAGGATCAGGAAGGCGTCGACCTCCATGTCGAACCGTGCGCCCAGCGCCGTCGCGGTGCCGGTGCGGCGCGCGACCTTGCCGTCCACGGCGTCCAGCACCAGCGCCACCGACGCCAGCGCGACCAGCACCGCGACCGGCGCGTGCCGCCCGAACGAGTCGGCGACCAGCGCCGTCACGCCGCCCACCAGCGTCGCGCGGGCCAGCGTCACCCGGTTCGCGGCGCCGAACCCGCGCGCCCAGGAGCGGCGCAGCGCCAGGGTGAGGACGGCCCAGGTGCCCACCGCGAACGCCGCGCCCGCCAGCCAACCGGCGGGCCCCAGCCCCACCGCGGCGCACAGCGCCACGAGCAGAAGTATCTGCACCCCCATTCCCGCCGTCGTTTCCTGTTCCAACGGCCGTGCTTTCTCGCGTTCCTGCGGCCTGTCCTGTACGGCCACCGTGCCTCCCGGGACTGTGTGGCACAGTCGATAAGGGCCGCGTATCGTGTCCGCGGCCTCGTGATCTCCAGCATCATGAACCATCACGCGAATGTTCAGGAGGATGCCGATGAGACGCACCGCCCGTGCGTTCTGGCTGCGTTCTCCGGGGCGCGGTGAAATCCGGACGGTCGGTCTGCCGTTACCCGGCCCCGATGACGTCCTGATACGCACCCTGGCCTCCGGAGTGAGCCGCGGAACGGAGACGCTGGTGTTCCGTGGCGAGGTCCCGGAAAGCCAACGCACCGCAATGCGCGCCCCGTTCCAGGAAGGTGAATTCCCCGGCCCCGTCAAGTACGGCTATCTGAACGTCGGCAGGGTCGAAGAGGGGCCCGACTCCTTGGTGGGCCGCGCGGTTTTCAGTCTCGCCCCGCATCAGACCCGCCTGGTGCTCCCGGCCGCCGCGGTCACCCCGCTGCCCGAGGGCCTGCCACCCGCCCGCGCCGTCCTCGCCGGCACCGTCGAGACCGCCGTCAACGCCCTCTGGGACGCCGCCCCGTTGATCGGCGACCGCATCGCGGTGATCGGCGGCGGCATGGTCGGCTGCAGCGTCGCGGCCCTCCTCGCCCGCTTCCCCGGCGTCCGCGTCCAGCTCGTCGACACCGACCCGGCCCGCGCGGCCACCGCCGCCGCGCTCGGCGCCGGTTTCGCCTCCCCCGAGGACGCCGCGGACGGCTGCGACCTCGTCGTCCACGCCAGCGCCACCTCCGCCGGACTCGCCCGCGGCCTCGAACTCCTCGCCCCCGAGGGCACCCTGCTCGAACTGAGCTGGTACGGCGACCGCCAGGTCACCCTGCCGCTGGGGGAGCAGTTCCACTCCCGGCGGCTGACCGTCCGCTCCAGCCAGGTCGGCGCCGTCTCCCCGGCCCGCCGCGACCGCCGCACCTTCGCCGACCGGCTCGCGCTCGCCCTCGACCTCCTCACCGACCCGGCGTTCGACGCGCTGATCACCGGCGAGAGCCCCTTCGACGACCTGCCGCAGCTGATGCCGCGGCTCGCCGACGGCACCCTCCCGGCCCTCTGCCACCGCCTCGTCTACCCGGACGCGGACCCCGTCTGAGACGCCACCGCGCCCCGGCCACCACCCCGCCGCCCGCCCCGCGCGGCGGCCGACCTCCCGGAAGGGGAACCGTTGTTCAGCATCACCGTCCGCGACCACCTGATGATCGCCCACAGCTTCCGCGGCGAGGTCTTCGGCCCGGCCCAGCGGCTGCACGGCGCGACCTTCCTCGTGGACGCGACCTTCCGCCGCCCGGAGCTGGACGAGGACAACATCGTCGTCGACATCGGCCTCGCCACCCGGGAACTCGGCGCCGTCGTCGGTGAGCTGAACTACCGCAACCTCGACGACGAACCGGACCTCGCGGGCATCAACACCTCGACGGAGGCGCTCGCCCGGATCATCGCCGACCGGCTCGCCGACCGCGTCCACGCAGGTCACCTCGGCCCCGGCGGCCACGGCCTGACCGGCCTCACCGTCACCCTGCACGAATCGCACATCGCCTGGGCGAGCTACGAGCGCGCCCTGTGACGGCGGAGCACGCCCCGCGCGCCGTCCACCTCGTCCTGCCCGCCGGCGTCGACGACCCGGCCGCACCCAGCGGCGGCAACCGCTACGACCTGCGCATCGCCCGGGAGCTGCCGGGCGCCGGATGGCACGTCACCGACCACCGTGCCGCCGGCTCCTGGCCCCGCCCCACGGCCGCCGACCGCGCGGAACTGGCCCGCCTCCTGGCGGCGTTGCCCGACGGCGCCACCGTCCTCCTGGACGGCCTGGTGGCCTGCGCCGCGCCCGAGGTGCTCGCCGACCGGGCGTACCGGCTGCGCCTCGCCGTGCTGGTGCACCTCCCGCTCGCCGACGAGACGGGCCTGGACCCCGCGCTCGCCGCGGAGCTGGACGCCGCCGAACGCCGGGCCCTGCACACCGCCCACGCCACCGTCGCCACCAGCACCTGGACCGCCCGCCGCCTGGTGACCCACCACGGCCTGCCGCCCGACCGCGTCCACATCGCCGCCCCCGGCACCGACCCGGCGCCCCTCACCACCGGCACGGACGGCGGTCACCGGCTGCTGTGCGCCGCCGCCGTCATCCCGCGCAAGGGCCAGCTCCGCCTCGCCGAAGCCCTCGCCGCCCTCGCCGACCTGCCCTGGGAGTGCGTCTGCGCGGGCGCCCTGGACCGCGACCCGGCCTACACCGCCCGCGTCCGCGCCCTCGTCGCCCGGCACGGACTCGGCGACCGCTTCCACCTCACCGGCGCCCTCACCCCCGAAGCCCTCGGCGCCCGCTACGCCGCCGCCGACCTCGTCGTCCTCCCGTCGTACGCCGAGCCGTACGGCATGGTCCTCACCGAGGCGCTGGCCCGCGGCATCCCCGTCGTCGCCACCGCAGTGGACGGCGTCCCGGAGGCCGTCGGCCGGGCGCCCGGTGGGGCGGTGCCCGGTGTGCTGGTGCCCGAAGGGCCGCCGCACGCGCTGCGGGGCGCGCTGGACGCCTGGCTGCGCGACCCGGGCGTGCGGCGCCCGTTGCGCGCCGCGGCGCATGCGCGGCGTGCCATGCTGACCGGGTGGGAGACGACCTCCCGCGCCCTGGCCGGTGTACTGGAAACCCTCTCGCGGGAGCCCCGGAGGACGATGTGAGCGTGACCGACACCCCCCGATACGCGCCCGGTTGGCTGACGCTGCGCGAACCGGCCGACGCCGCGGCCCGCGCCACCGCGCCGCTCGGCCCGCTGCGTGACCTCCTCGCCCGGAGACGCCGGAAGCTGCCGCCGAAGACGCCGCTGACCGTCCGTGACCTCGGGTGCGGCACCGGCTCGATGGCCCGCTGGCTGGCGCCCCGGCTGCCCGGCCCCCAGCACTGGATCCTCCAGGACCACGATCCGCGGCTTCTCGCCCTCGCCACCGGATCGCTGCCGCCGGCGGCAGCCGACGGCGCGCCCGTCACGGCGGCCACCGCGTGCGCCGACCTCACCCGGCTCACCGCGGCCGACCTCGCCGGAACGGATCTGCTCACCGCCTCGGCGCTGCTCGACATGCTCACCCCCGGCGAGATCGACGCCCTCGCCGCGGCCTGCGTCGCCGCCGGCTGCCCCGCGCTGCTCACCCTCAGCGTCACCGGCCGCCCGGCGTTCACCTCGTACGACCCGCTCGACGCCGATCTCACCGCCGCCTTCAACGACCATCAGCGCCGCACCACCGCCGGCCGCCGGCTGCTGGGCCCCGATGCCGCCGCCACCGCCCGTGCGGCCTTCGCGCGCCGCGGCGCCTCGGTCACCACGTACGCCGCCGACTGGCAGCTGGGCGCCGGGCAGCGTGAGCTGACCGCCGCCTGGCTGCGCGGCTGGGTCGGCGCCGCCGTGGAGCAGCGGCCGGAGCTGGCCGGGGCCGCGGCCGGGTATCTGCGCGGCCGGGAGGCCGAACTCGCCGCCGGGACGCTGGGCGTGACGCTCGGCCACGACGATCTCCTCGTGCTGCCCGCCGGGGCGTCCTGATGCCGCGCGCCCTCGCCGCCTGGCTGCGCACCCTGGCCGGTGCGGCGATCCTGGCGGTGCTGCTGTGGCGGCTGGGCACCGGCCCGTTCCTCGACGGGCTGCGCCGCATCGACGCCCCGGCGCTGCTCGGCGCCCTCGCCATCGGCCTGTTCACCACCGCCTTCAGCGCCTGGCGCTGGTGCCTGGTCGCCCGCGGTCTGGGGCTGCGGCTGCCGCTGCGCCGGGCGCTCGCCGACTACTACCGCGCGCTCTTCCTCAACGCCGCGCTGCCCGGCGGCGTCCTGGGCGATGTGCACCGCGCGGTGGGCCACGGGCGCAGCGCCGGTGACCTCGCCCGCGGCGTCCGCGCGGTCGTCCTGGAGCGGGCCGCGGGGCAGGTGGTGCTCTGTGCCGTCGGTGTGCTGGTGCTGCTCGCCCAGCCGTCGCTGGCGCTCGCCGAGACCCAGCGGCTGGTCCGCACCTCCGGTGCCGACGCGGCCGCCCTCGTCCTCTGTCTGCTGCTGCTCGCCGCCGTCGCCTGGCTGTGCTGGGGCCCGGCCACCTCCCGGCGGCGCCGCGCGGTGCTGGCCGCCTGCGCCGAGGCGCGCGACGGCCTGCTGGCGAACGGCGGCTGGCACGGTGTGATCCTCTCGTCCGTCGCGGTGCTCGCCGGATACCTCGGCATGTTCCTGCTCGCCGCCCGCGTGGCCGGCTCCACCGCCCCGCTCGGCGTCCTCGTCCCGCTGATGGTCCTGGCGCTGCTGGCGATGGCGCTGCCGCTGAACGTCGGCGGCTGGGGCCCGCGCGAGGGCGTCGCCGCCTGGTCGTTCGGCGCCGCCGGGCTAGGCGCCGCCCAGGGCCTGGCCGTGGCCGTGGTCTACGGCGTGCTCACCCTCGTCGCCAGCCTGCCCGGCATCGGCGTGCTGATCGTCCGCGGTGTCGCCGGGCTGCGGTCCGCACCCGCGCAGGTCGAACTCCCAGAGCGTGTCCTCGCCGAGGAGGGTGCGGCGCGCCGGGGGCCGTAGCGCCCGCCGCATCACGCCCGTACCGGGAAACCGCAGCCCCGGTACGCCGTCGCCGATGAGCACCGGTGCGACCGTCAGGTAGAGCCGGTCCAGCGCCCCGGCGCGCAGGAAGCGCGAGACGGTGTCGCCGCCGCCCTCCACCAGCACCCGGCCGAGGCCGCGGGCGGCGAGGGCGGACAGCAGCGGGCGCGGCGCGAACGCCGCCCGGTCGGCGAGGGGCAGCACCGTCACCCCGTCGCCCGGTGGCCGCCCGCGGGCCGCCGCGGTGTCCGCGCCCACCACCCACAGCGTCGGCGCCGCCCCGTCGGTGAAGACGCCCCGGCCGCGCGGCACCCGGCCCCGCGGGTCGAGCACCACCCGCACCGGGTGGGCGCCCTCGCAGGCGCGGACGGTCAGCCGGGGGTCGTCGGCGGTCGCGGTGCCCGCCCCGACGAGGACCGCGTCGGACAGCGCCCGCATCCGGTGCAGATGGAGCCGGTCCTCCGCGCCGGTGACGAAGTCGGCGTCGCCGGTGCGGGTGGCGATGAACCCGTCCGCGCTCTGCCCCAGCTGCGCGAACGCGGTGTGCGGCCCGGCCAGGCAGAGTGGCAGGTACCGCGCCGCGAGCGCCGCCGCCCCGGCCGGTGCGGGCTCCGGCCAGGCCCAGCCGCCGTCCGCGCCGCGGCGCAGCCCGGCGCCCCGTGCGTCGGCGGCGGACCGCACGGTGAGCAGCCGCCGCCATGCGGCGCCGGTGTCCGGTGCGCCGCTTCGGTTCGTTCGGGTCATGCCCGCCCCTCGTCGGGCAGCGGCGGCCGCGCCCGGTGGGGCGCGCCACCGGCTGCGGTCGGTGAACTGCTGCTGTCTACCAAGCGGGGCGGCCCGCTGTCACCGTGCGGCCCCGGGCGTACGCCCGGGGCCGGCGCTCCGCCCCTCGACGGCCGCCAGGTACTCCCCGAACGACGCGACCAGCGAGTCCAGGACCCGCGCGCCCTTCGTGGCCGTCCCCAGGGAGGGCCGGCCGATCACACCGGAGGCGGTGTACGGGCCCATGCCGAGGGTCAGCAGATGACGGCGGTCGTCGGCGAGGTGGTCGGCGTCCTCGTACCCGGGCCGGACCAGCTCCGGCCGGGCGTGCAGGAGGATCGAGGTCTCCAGCTCCCCGGCGTGCATGTCGCTGTGGCCCGACGTCTCCACCCCGGCGTGTGCCGTCGCGGCGCCCCAGTCGGCCGAACCGGGGAAGAGCGCCATCGGCAGCCCGCAGCCGGCCGATTCCTGAACGGCGTTGCGCAGTACGTAGTTTCCGCCGTGCCCGTTGACGAGGACCAGCCCGCGGGCCCCGGCGGCGGCCAGGGAGCGGGCGATGTCCCGGACGACGGCGTACAGCGTCGTCGCGGAGAGGCTGACCGTGCCCGGCCAGGCGGCGTGCTCCTGCGAGCAGGAGAAGGCCAGCGGCGGCAGCAGCCGGACGGGGTGGGCGGCGGCGAGTTCCTGCGCCACGGTGCAGGCGATGACGGTGTCGGTGGTCAGCGGCAGGTGGGGGCCGTGCTGTTCGAAGCTGCCGACGGGCAGCAGCGCCACCTGGGCGGGCCGCTCGGCCCAGTCGCCGGTGGTGTCGGCGGGCAGCGGGCCCGCCGGGGGCCGGGGTGTGTCCATGCCGTGCGGCCTCTCTCCGTCCGTTCGGCGGCGCGCTCCGCCCCGCGGGAGGCGTGTGGTGAAGGGGTGTCGGGGCGCCCGTACGCCCGCAGGTTACGCGCCGCCGGAACACGGCGGCAGGGGCGCCCGGGCATCTTCCGTACCCCGCGGTGAAGTTGTCGGCCGCTGTTCATGTGCACCCCGCGGAATTCCCCTTCCGGGAGGTACGATCCCGGCATGACCGAACACGATGTCGTGTCCCGCGATTCCGCTCAACGCTCCGGTGTGGAACGCGTGGTGGAGGTCCGGTTGCCCACTGCCTACGGGGAATTCACGGCGGTCGGCTATCGCGACCGGATATCCGGTGAGGAACAGCTGGCGCTGGTGCACGGCGAGGTCGCCGGGGGGCGGACGTTGACCCGATTGCATTCCGAGTGCCTGACCGGAGATGTCTTCGCCTCGCGGCACTGCGAATGCGGTGAGCAATTGGCGGCCGCGCTCCGGGAGATCGTCGCCGAAGGCCGTGGAATTCTGGTCTATCTCCAAGGACATGAGGGCCGCGGAATCGGACTGCTGGCGAAACTGCGGGCGATGAAACTCCAGGGGGAGGGGCTGGACACCGTCGAGGCGAACCTCGCGCTCGGGCTGCCGGTCGACGCCCGTGACTACCGGGTGGCCGCCGACATCCTGCACGACCTCGGTGTCGCCTCCGTGCGCCTGCTGTCGAACAATCCGCTGAAGCGGGAGGCGCTGGTGGCCCACGGCATCGGCGTCGCGGCGCAGGTGCCGCTGCTGATGGAGCCGTGCCCGGAGAACATCCGCTACCTCCGCGCCAAGCGGGAGCGGCTCGCCCACGATCTGCCGCATCTGGACGGTCTGCTCGGACGCTCCTGACCCGGTCCCGCCGTCCCGCCGCCGGAACGCCCGCCCGCCACCCCTACACATAAAGCCGACATAAGCGCAGAATAGGGGTGTGTGGTTCTGTGCCACGCGATACGGCCAGGCTTGCGGACGAAGGAGGCGAGTCGGATGGCCGACGTCTCACACCACAGGGGAGACCTTGCGGGTCACCCCGATGTATCGGAGATGCAGGCCCGGTACGACCGGGTGCTCGGCGGGCGCGACGTGGCCCTCGTGGACGGACCGGTGTTCCTCGTCGGCCTGTTCTGCGCGGTCTCGCCGTGGATCGTGCACTTCACGGCCTCCCAGCCGGCGCTGATGACCCACAACCTGATCATGGGCATCGCCATCGCCGCCCTGGGCCTCGGCTTCACCGCCCGTCCGGCGCGGATGTACGGGCTGAGCTGGGCGATGTGCGCGATGGGCGTCTGGATGATCATCGCGCCCTGGATCGTCGGCAGCGGCCCGGACCGCGGCGTGATCTGGACCAACGCCGTCATCGGCGGTCTGACGTGTCTGCTGGGGTTGATCTGCGTCGCGGTGTCCGGCAGGAGCCGCCACCGCACCTGATCCGTGCGCACGGCCGTGACCGTGCGGACGGCCCGACGGCCGGCACCCCTCGCGGGCGCCGGCCGGCGTCGTGGGCGGACCCGTCAGCCGCGGGTACGGGCCGTGTCACCCGGAGTGGCCGGGGACTCCTCGGCGGCCGCCGCCGCGGGTGCGGGCACCGCTCCCGCCGTGGCCGGGGCGCGGCCCAGCAGCCGGGTCGCGCGGCGCGCCACCGGCTCCGTGAAGCGGGCGGCCAGCGGCCCGATGATCACCAGGATCAGGACGTATGCGGTGGCCAGCGGGCCGATGCGGGGCTCCACGCCGACCGCGAGCCCGGCGATGACGATCGAGAACTCGCCGCGGGCCACCAGCGTGCCGCCGGTCCGCCAGCGTCCCGCCGTGCGGACCCCGGCGCGGCGGGCCGCGAACCACCCGGTCGCGATCTTGGTGCAGGCGGTGATCACGGCCAGGATCAGCGCCGGGACGAGCACCGGCGGGATCGCCGCCGGGTCCGTGTTGAGGCCGAAGAAGACGAAGAACACCGCGGCGAACAGGTCCCGCATCGGCGCCAGCAGATGGTGCGCGCCCTCGGCCACCTCACCGGAGAGCGCGATGCCGACGAGGAACGCACCGACCGCCGCCGACACCTGGAGCTGCTGCGCGACCCCGGCGACCAGCACCGTCAGGCCCAGCACCACCAGCAGCAGCATCTCCGGGTTGTCCGAGGAGACCGCCCGGCTGATCAGTCTGCCGTGCCGCAGCGCCACGTACAGGACCGCACCCACCGTACCGAGCGAGATCAGCAGGGTCAGGCTGCCGCCCGCCAGGCTCAGCCCGGCCAGCAGCGCGGTCAGCAGCGGCAGGTAGACCGCCATCGCCAGGTCCTCGATGACCAGGACGCCGAGGATCACCGGCGTCTCGCGGTTGCCCAGCCGGCCGAGATCGCCGAGCACCTTGGCGATCACGCCCGACGAGGAGATCCAGGTGACACCGGCCAGCGCCACCGCGGCCACCGGCCCCCACCCGAGCACCAGCGCGGCCACCGCGCCCGGCACCGCGTTCAGCACGAAGTCCACGATCCCGGAGGGATATTGCGTCTTGAGGTTGGTGACCAGCTCCGAGGCGCTGTACTCCAGCCCCAGCAGGAGCAGCAGCAGGATGACGCCGATCTCGGCGCCGGTGGAGACGAATTCCTCACTGGCGTTGAGCGGCAACAGCCCCCCGTGGCCGAAGGCGAGTCCGGCGAGCAGGTAGAGCGGAATCGGTGAGAATCCCACCCGCCCTGCGAGCCGGCCGAGTATGCCCAGGCCGAGGATGATGGCCCCGAGTTCGATGAGCAGCGCGGTGGTGTCGTGCACGGGCGGTTACCCTCCGGTGATCAATGCGGCGACGGCGTCCACGCCTTCCCGGGTGCCGACCACGACGAGGGTGTCGCCGATCGCGAAGCGGAAGTCCGGGGTGGGCGAGGGCACGGCGTCGGTACGGCGCAGAACGGCGACGATGGACGCGCCGGTGCGGGTGCGGGCCGCGGTGGCCCCCAGGGTCCGCCCGGCGTACGGGGATCGTTTGGTGACCGGGATGTGCTCGGTGACCAGGTCGATCTCCGGATGCTGGTGGAGATGGGCGACGGGGTCGGGGAAGAGGAGCTTGGACAGTGCGCTCGCCTCCTGCGGCGCGAGCGCCACGGAGTCCTGGCAGCTGTCCTCGTCCTGCGGGTCGTGGAAGGCGAGGATGCGGCGGCCGTCCTGGTGGGCGACGACCGAGATGTGCCGTCCGCCGTCCGTGTCGAGGTCGTAGCGGGTGCCGACCCCGGGTAGGGCGGTCTTGCCGACGTGGGCCGATGGCTCCATGGAGGTGCTCCTGCGGGGGTGCGTACAGCGTGCGGGCGCGTGAGGCCCCTGGCCGGACGGGCCGGTGGGACCGGCCGTCACTGGTCAGGCATTGTGCAGCATCCGGCGCCGGTGACCGGGGCCGGGCGGAGCGGGCCCCGAAGGAGGTGAGGTGGCGTCAGCCGGCGCAGGACATATCGGGAATGCCGCTGCGTGCGCAGGGCGCGAGGCGCGGCCTGCGGTGCGGGACGAAACCGTGCGCATGGGCGGAGGTCCGCCGGACCCGGCGCGGCCGGACCGCGTCGGAGCCGGCGCCGTGCGGGCGGGCGCCGGAGGCGGCGGGTGCGGCGGGAGCAGCTGGAGCGGCGGGGGCAACGGGGGGAGCGGCGGTGGTCGGCATGTCCGTCCCTCCCGTCGTCCCGGACGTACGGCCGCCGACCGCGGAACGGGTGACGGCCGTACAACAGTGCGTTGTCGGCCCCGGAAGTTTAACCCAGCCGTAAATGGCCGGATTTGGACGGGAAAGGGGTATCGGGTCCCGGTGGCGGCACGGTCCGCCGCTCCCGCGGGCGGCGGCTCCCGGCCACGGAATCCGTCCGGCACCCGCCCGCGGACCTGCGCCGTCTGATGGAGTGGGGGCGTCACCGACCGTCCGCGGCCCGCGGGCGCCGTACCGCTGGAAGGACCGACGAGAGATGCCGTTCACCACCCCGCAGCGCACCGGAGACGCCCGATGACCGCCGCCGACGACGCCGTACTGCGCCGCACCGAGGGCCACGCCGGACACCTCACCCTCAACCGGCCCCGGGCGCTCAACTCCCTCACCCACGGCATGGTGCGCCGGCTGTCCGCCGCACTCGACGCGTGGCGGGACGACCCGGCCGTCGCCACCGTGGTGCTCTCCGGGGCGGGGGAGCGCGGGCTCTGCGCGGGCGGCGACATCCGCGCCATCCACGACGACGCCCGCGACGGCGACGGCGCCGCCAGCCGCGCCTTCTGGCGCGACGAGTACCGCCTCAACGCGCAGATCGCCCGCTACCCCAAGCCGTTCGTCGCGTTCATGGACGGCATCGTGATGGGCGGCGGCGTCGGCGTCTCCGCGCACGGCGCCGTCCGGATCGTCACCGAGCGCTCCCGCGTCGCCATGCCGGAGACCGCCATCGGCTTCGTGCCCGACGTCGGCGGACTCCACCTGCTGGCCGCCGCCCCCGGCGAACTCGGCACCCACCTCGCCCTCACCGGCACCCCGATGACCGCCGGCGACGCCCTGCTCTGCGGCCTGGCCGATCACTACGTGCCCGCCGCCCGTCTCCCGGAGCTGGCCGGTGCCCTCGCCACCGGTGACGTGGACGAGGCCGTGGCCCGGTTCGCCGGGCCCGCGCCCGCCGCCGAACTCGACGCCCACCGCGGCTGGATCGACGCCTGCTACGCCGCCGACACCGTCGAGGAGATCGTCGACCGGCTGGAGCGCAGCGGGGAACCGGCCGCGAAGAGCGCCGCGCAGTCCCTGCTGGAACTCTCGCCGACCTCCCTGAAGGTCACCCTCGCCGCGCTGCGCCGGGTGCGCCGCCTCGGCTCGCTGGAGCGCGTCCTCGACCAGGACTACCGCATCGCCTGCGCGGCGCTCGCCTCGCCCGACCTGGTGGAGGGCATCCGCGCCCGCATCGTCGACAAGGACCGCGCACCCCGCTGGTCACCGGCGTGCCTGAAGGACGTCACCGACGGCGAGGTCGCCCGGCACTTCCGTTCGCTGGGCCCGGACGAACTGGGCCTCGCGGGCGGCTGACGCCCGCTCAGCCGCCGGCCGCGTCGCCGCCCAGCGCGTACAGCAACTCGTACGCGGTCTCCGTCAGGCGGCAGGCGCGGCCGCGCCGGGTGGCGACGGCGGCGACGCCGGTGCCGCTCGCCGGATGGAAGCCGAGGAACGCCTGCTGCCCGAACGTCGCCCCCAGGTGGAAGAGGAGCGGGCCGCCCGGCGCCGGATGCCGGAACCACGTCAGCGTATGGGTGTGCGGGCGTCCCGCGCCCCGCCGCAGCTGCGGCACCTGCACCGCGCGCACCGCGCCGGCCAGCGGCGTCGTGCCGGGTGCCAGATGGGCCTCCAGGTAGGTGAGCAGATCGCCGGGGGTGGCGCGGACCGCCGCCGCCGGGGCGAACGCGCCCATCGGACCGGCCGGTACGGGCGTGCGCCCGTCCGCCCGGTGTCCCATGGCGTCGGTGCCGGTGGTGCCGGGCTCCAGCGTCGTCCCGGTCAGTCCGAGCGGGGCCAGCACCCGGTGGGTCAGCAGTGCGGGGAAGGCGGTCCCGGTGGCGCGGGCCAGGGCGCAGCCCAGCAGCGCCAGGCCGAAGTTGGAGTAGTGCCAGCGGGTCCCGGGCGGCCGCGGCCGGGTGCGGGCGAAGCTGTGCAGCAGCCGGTCGGTGCCGTAGCCGCGGTAGCCGTTGGCGTACGGCTGGAACAGCCCGGCGGGCAGCAGTTCGCGTGGCAACCGCGGCAGCCCGGAGGTGTGGGTGGCCAGATGGCGCAGCGTGATGCGGTGCGCGGTGGGGTGCGGTGAGGCGTGGCGGGGGAGGCGGGGGAGCCGGTCGGTGAGCCGGTCGTCGGTGCCGAGCATCCCGTCGTGGGCGAGCGCCGCCAGCAGCAGCACGGTGAACGTCTTGCTGAGCGAACCGAGTTCGTAGCGCAGCGCGTGGCGGCCGCCGGGCGGGGGCGGGGCGGTGCCGCCGCTCAGCACGGTGCGGGCGCCGTGGCGGGTCACGGCGACCACCACGTCCGGCGCCCTGATGGCGGCGACGGCGTCCGCCACCCGGTCCGTGAGCGCCACCGTCACAGCGCGTCCGCCAGCGCCCGTGAGGTGGCCATCGCGGAGGCGAACGCGGCGACCAGCGTCGGGTGGTGCACGATGTCGAAGACCGCGGCGGCGTCGCCGTCCGGCATCTCCCGCTGGAGCGGCATCGCCCCGCCCGCGTCCTGCGCCGCCGCGAACCGCTCCCACACCTGCGCGTCCAGCGAAGGACGCGGCAGACAGGCGTCGACGACGAGGAGTTCCCCCAGCAGATCCCAGTGGCCCAGGTCCGCCCAGTCCTCCAGCCACGCCGGGAGGTAGCGGGTGAGGTAGTCGGCGATCTGCGGCGGGATCCGCTCGGGCACCGCGCCCCAGTTGGTCAGGTGGAAGACGGTGTGGGTCACGTCGTAGGCGAGGTGCAGCTGCACCGTCCACGGCTCGGGGCGCTGCGCCAGCCAGGTGCGGGAGAACGCCCGGCCGAAGTCGCCGCTCGGCGTCAGCCCCAGCTTACGTTCGGCGTTGAGCACGCCGAGGCGCCGGTTGGGCACCATCTCCAGCGCCGACCAGCTCTGCGTCTGCCGCGCCGTCGCGATCGCCCGCTCCAGCCCGGGGTGACGGTGGCCCAGCTCGTGGAAGCTGCCGTAGATCTCCAGCGGGACGGGGGAGAACGGCTCGTCGTGCTGGAGCGCGGCCAGGACGTTGCCGCCGTCGAGCAGCTCACGCCAGGCGAAGTCGAGGAGCTGCCCGGCGCGGGCGCGCTGCTGCGAGCCGGCCACGCCCTCCCGGAACAGCACCCGCATGTTGATCACCAGCTCGCCGACCGGCTTGAGCCGTTCCAGGAGCGCGCGGTTGGTGGCGCGGTCCTCGGGCGTCAGCCGGAAGTGCTCACGGTGGGCGTCGAGCCAGGCCAGGGCCCGGTCGCCGACGCGGTGCAGCAGCGCCGGGGGCGCGGCCGTAACGGTCACGGTGCTGCCTCGCTTTCCCGGCCGGGAGCGGTGGTGCACGCCGCGCCGGTGGAGTCGTCGGGGGCGGTGTCCGTGCCGACGCGGGCGAGCGTGGCGGCGAACGCGGTCACCAGGGTCGAGTGGTAGCAGGTGAGGAACGGATCGTCGCGGTACGGGCCGTCCGCCGTGTCGCCCCGCTCCGGCACACCGCCGTCGGCTCGCTGTGCGGCGGCCAGCTGCCGCCAGACGTCCGCCGGGTACCAGGGCCGGGGCAGACAGGCGGCGACCGCGAGGAATTCCCCCACCAGGTCCCACAGCTCCCGCTCCAGTTCGCCCTCCAGCCAGCAGGGCAGCCAGAGCCGCAGATACGCGGCGCACGGCGCGGCCATCCGGTGGCGGGCGCGCCCCCAGTCGGTGAGGTGGAAGACGTCGTGGGTGAGGCCGTACGCGGCCCGGAGGTCCAGCAGCCAGGGCTCGGCGCGTACTCCCAGACCGGTCAGGGCGAACACCGCGCCGGGGTCGGCGTGGAGCGGCAGCCCGATCCGCCGCTCGGCGCCCAGCACGCTGAGCGTACGGGTGTGATCGCCGCCCGCCACCCGCCAGCGGCGCAGTCCGGTGACGGTGGTGAGCAGGGCGTCGGCCGCCGGATGGCGCAGCCCGGCCCGGGCGAAGACGCCGTACAGCTCCACGGGGTACACCGCCTGCGGCTCGTTGCGCATCAACGCGACGTGCAGCGCGCCCCGGTCGAACTGTTCCCAGGCGAATGCGAACAGCTCCGCGGCCGCCTCCCGCACGTCCGCGCGCGGGTGCAGCTCCTGGATCAGCCGGGCGAGTTCGGCCAGTTCGCCGAGGGGTTTGAGGGTGAGGTTGGGGTCGGCGTCGGTGGTGACGTCGGCGGGCAGCCGGAAGCGGTCGCGGTACGCGCCGAGCCAGCCCAGGGCGCCCGTGGTGACGGAGTCGAGCAGCGCGGGGTCGGCCGCCGCCGGCGGCGGGCCGCTCACTCCCCCCGCCCGTAGAAGCACCGGGCGGCGACGAGGTGCAGCGCCACCCGGGCGTCACCGCCGCCCATGTGCCCGATGAACGCGAGCCCGGCGTCCAGCCCGAGCGTCGGCGGTACCCCGGGCAGCCGCGCCAGCCAGCGGCCGAGCCCCGCCGCCTGGAGCCAGTCCCGGCGGCGTACCGCGCGCACGAAGCCGCGGGCGAGATCGTCGGTGCGGGTGGTCAGCGCGTCGGCGAGTACGGGGGAGAGGCCCGGCAGTGCCAGGGCGGCGAGTTGGGAGGCGCGGTGCGCGAGCTTGGGCCAGGGGTCGGCGTCGATCCAGCCCGATGCGGCGTCCGGCGGCTGCGGCCAGCGGTCGGGGCCGCCGGGCAGGAACGCATGGGACGCCTCGACCAGGCCCCGGTAGCTCCAGACCGAGACCGCCGAGGCGTCGGCGCCTGGCGGGAAGGCGGCCAGCGCCGCCTGGACGACGCCGCGGTCCTCGTGCCCCGCGGCCGGGGTGTGGTGGTCCGCCGCGTACGGCGCGAGCGCGTCGGCGCCCAGGACGCGGACGGCCGCCGGTGCCAGCGCATCACTCTGCCGCAGCACACGGGAGAGCGCATAAGGGCCGCCCTCACCCCGCAGGGCGAGGGCGACCCCTGATGCGGCATCGGCGATCACAGTGCTCAGGGATCCGGATCCCTCGGCCTGATCTACCAACGCACTACCTTTCAGCGTGCGTCCGGCTTGGGACGGGGCGTGGGAGGCGACGCCAGCAGGAGGCCGGCGAGCAACGCCGCCCCGGCACACTCGCGCGTGTCCCGGAAGACGCCGTCCGGTTCGGTGGAGTCCAGCAGGTCCTCGACCTCCACGGCGAGGGTCACCGACTCGACCGAAGCTGTGCGATCCATGCTCATGGGATCATCTCCTTCTACGGCAGTGCCTCAACTCTTACATCGCCCTTAATCGCCCGCAATCCGAAGAAACGGGCAATTCGCCCGTTCGGGTTCCGGAAGGCGGGAAGAGCGACGACGCGTCAGGCCCGCCCCGCCACGGCCCCGGTCCGGGCCCCGGACGCACGGCAGCAGGCCACCGCGGGGTGCGGGGCCTGCTGCCGCCGTCCTGCCGACGGCCGTTGCTCCGGTGCGGTGAACGAGCCGCCCGACTTGGTGAGGCCACGTCAGGAGCGCAGCCGTGAAAGGAGTTCGGCGAGGGGGCGGCCGCCGCCACCCCGTCGCGTCGCCCTTACGCCGGCACCTTGTCCAGGAAGCCGTGCACGTCCTGGATCCGGCCCGCCGCGTCCAGCACGAGGACGTCGAAGCCGATCACCAGCGGCTCGGCGCCCTCCGGGCCCAGGCCCCAGCGGAAGCGGACCTGGCGGTGGTGCGCGTCGACCTCGCCGACCTGCGTGAACACGAACCCCGGGAACTGCGCGTGGACGCCGTCGACGACCGCCGTGATCCCGTCGTGGCCGGCGACCTCCGCCAGCGGGTCGGTGTAGGTGGCCTCGGGCGACCAGTGCGCGGCGAGCAGCTCCGCCCGCTCGGCACCGGTGGCGTTCCAGGTGGCCAGGTACTGCTGCACGACAGCCTGCATGGTGTTTCTCCCGTTCGTTCCGTGGGGCTGATGACCGAAATCCTGGCCCGGTCCGGTCGCCCGGGCCATGACCTCGGAGGTCATGGCCGTCCGGACACGAACGCCTACTCTCCTGGTATGAGCGTCGCAGTCGAAGTTCCCCCGGTCGGTACGCTGTTGCGTACCTGGCGTGAGCGCCGCCGGTTCAGCCAGCAGGAGCTCTCCAACCGCTCGCGGGTCTCGACCCGGCACCTCAGCCGGGTCGAGACCGGTAAGGCGCACCCGACACCGGAGATGCTGATGCGCCTCTCCGACAACCTCGACGTGCCGCTGCGGGAGCGCAACCGCCTCCTGCTGGCCGCCGGGTACGCCCCGCGCTACCAGGACCGCGCCTGGGACGACGCCTCGATCACGGTGGTGATGGACGGGCTGCGCCGCCTCCTCGACGCCCATCTGCCCTACCCCGCACTCCTGTTGGACGACCACTGGGACATCGTCGATGCCAACGCCGCCGTCGACCGGCTGCTGGCCGGCTGCGCGCCGGAGCTGCTGGAGCCGCCGGTCAACGTGGTCCGGGTCTGCCTCCACCCCGACGGGCTGGCCCGCCGGATCCACAACCTCGCGGAGTGGGGCGGCCATCTGCTCCAGCAGGTCGGCCACCGCGCCGAGCGCACCCACGACCCGCGCCACCGCGCGCTGGCCACGGAGATCGCCGGATACCGCGGCACCTCCGGCGCCGCCGCTTCCACGGGCCCGGTCATCACCCTGGAAATCGACGTCGACGGCCACCCGCTCCGCTTCTTCAGCACCTCCGCCACCCTCAGCACCGCCACCGACGCCGCCCTGGAAGGGCTCCATCTGGAAACCTTCCTGCCCGCCGACGAGGAGACCCGGCGCCGGTTCGACCGCCGGTAGGAACGGGAGGTACGGGCTCCGGGGCAGGCGCGCCGGCAGCCGCCGGAGAAACCTCCGAACAACCTCGCAGCTGCCCTGGTCGATCACCCGAAGGGATTGCAGATGCGTGAGAATCCCGCATATCTTTCCGCATATGCAGTCCTACACCATCGGCCGGGCGGCGCGGCTGCTGGGCGTCAGCCCGGACACCGCACGCCGCTGGGCCGACGCCGGGCGGATCACCACCCACCGCGACGAGAGCGGCCGCCGGATGATCGACGGCCGTGACCTCGCCGCCTTCGCCGTCGAGAACGGCCGCGGCGACACCCCCGAGGAGGGGTCCTACACCTCGGCCCGCAACGCCTTCCCCGGCATCGTCACCGCCGTCACCCTCGGCGATGTGGCGGCCCAGGTGGAGATCCAGGCCGGACCGCACCGCCTGGTCTCCCTGCTCACCCGCGAAGCCGTCGAGGAACTCGGCCTGGCGGTCGGCACGGAGGCCACCGCCCGGGTCAAGGCCACCAGCGTGCACATCGACCGCGCCTGAGCCCCGCCCGCACCCGGCGCCGCCCGCCCGGGGCGCCCCGTCCCGCCCCGCCTCCCGAGGAGTCCGCCATGCCGCCCGCCGTGACCCGCCGCCGCGCCGCCGCCGCACTCGTGACCGCCGCCCTGCTCGTCCCGCTCGCCGCCTGCGGCAACGACAAGGGGAAGGGCACGGAGGACGGCGCCGCCAAGACCGAACTGACGGTCCTCGCCGCCGCCTCCCTCACCGATGTCTTCAAGACGGCGGGCGCCGCGTACGAGCAGGCGCACCCCGGCACCACGGTGCACTTCTCCTTCGCCGGTTCGCAGGAACTGGCCGCCCAGGTCCGCCAGGGCGCCCCCGCCGACGCCCTGGTCACCGCCGACACCAAGACGATGGACGGGCTCCGCGCCGACACCGGAAAGCCGACCGTCATCGCCAAGAACCGGCTGGTCATCGCCGTCGGCAAGGGCAACCCGAAGAAGATCCACGAGCTGAAGGACCTCACCGGCTCCGGTGTGAAGGTGGTGCTCGCCGCCGCCGAGGTGCCCGTCGGGCGGTACAGCGAGCAGGTCCTCGGCAAGCAGCACCTGGCGGTGCGGCCGGTCTCCCAGGAGCCCAACGTCCGCGCGGTGCTCAGCAAGGTCGAACTCGGTGAGGCGGACGCCGGGATCGTCTACCGGACGGACGCGGCCACCGCCCCCGGCAAGGTCGACGCCATCGCCCTGCCCGACGCGCAGAACGCCGTCGCCGACTACCCCGCCGCCACCCTGAAGTCCTCGCAGCACACCGCCGGCGCCGCCGCGTTCGTGAAGTGGCTCGCCGGCCCCGAGGCCCGGCAGATCCTCCGCAAGGCCGGATTCCAGCAGCCCTGACCGCCGCCGCGGGCCGGGACCACGGCAGGTCCCGGCCCGCGGCGCGGCGGTTCCGTGGCACGGTGACGGGCGGGGCCGACCGGGCACGCACCCCGCCACCGAACCCCCGCACCCGTCCCAGCACAGGAGCCGCGATGACCCCCCGCCGCCCGCCGTGGTCCCGGCGGCCCGGAGCCCGTACCCCCGTGGCCCTCGCGGTGCCCGCGCTGGTCGCCGTGGCGTTCCTGGCGATGCCGCTCGTCGGCATCCTCGCCCGCACCTCCTGGGGCGAACTGGGCACCCACCTCACCAGCCCCGGCGTCACCGAGGCGCTGCGGCTCTCGCTGCTGGTCTCCTGCTGGGCGCTGGGCCTGTCCCTGCTGCTCGGGGTACCGCTCGCCTGGCTGCTGGCGCGCGTCACCTTCCCCGGGAAGGCGCTGGTGCGGTCGCTGGTGCTGCTGCCGATGGTGCTGCCGCCGACCGTCGGCGGCGTCGCGCTGCTCCTCGGCTTCGGCCGCCGCGGCGTCCTCGGCCCCTGGCTGGAGAGCGCCTTCGGGCTCACCCTGCCGTTCCACACCTCGGGCGCCGTCGTCGCCGCCACCTTCGTCGCCATGCCGTTCCTGGTCATCAGCCTCGAAGGCGCCCTCGCCGGACTCCGCCCCGCCTACGAGGAGACCGCCGCCTCCCTCGGCGCCTCACCGGTACGGGTCTTCGTCACCGTCACCCTCCCGATGATCGCGCCGGGCCTCGCCGCGGGCGCCGCGCTGACCTGGGCCCGGGCGCTCGGCGAATTCGGCGCCACCATCACCTTCGCCGGCAACCTGCCCGGCACCACCCAGACGCTGCCGCTCCAGGTCTATCTGCTGCTCCAGGACTCCCCGGAGGCCGCCACCTCGGTCTCCCTGCTGCTCCTCGCCACCGCCATGGCCGTCCTGGTGGCCCTGCGCGGCCGCTGGGCCGGAACCCCCGCCCGCCGCACACCCCGCCGCACCGCCCCCGCCGACCGGCCGGGCGCCACCGCCACCCCCGACGGGCCCCCGGCCACCGGCGAGGAGGGCGCCGCCACGCTCCCGGACCCCGAGGACCGCCACGCCCTCCACGCCGACGTCACCGGCTTCACCACCCTCACCCTCGACGCCGGCCCCGGCACCACCCTCGCCGTCGTCGGCCCCAACGGCGCGGGCAAGACCACCCTGCTGCGGGCGCTGCTCGGCCTCACCCCGCGCGCCCGCGCCGACCTGCGCCTCGGCGACCGCGACGCCACCGCCCTGCCCCCGCACCGCCGCGGCGTCGCCTGGGTCCCCCAGGACGGCGCGCTCTTCCCGCACCTGAGCGCCCTGAGCAACACCGCGTACGGACTGCGCGCCCACGGCGTACCGCGCGCCGCGGCCCGCCGCGCGGCCCAGGAGTGGCTGGACCGGCTCGGCGTCGGCGCGCTCGCCCACCGCCGCCCCGGCCAGCTCTCCGGCGGCCAGGCCCAACGCGTCGCCCTGGCCCGGGCGCTGGCGGCCCGCCCCCGGCTGCTGCTCCTCGACGAACCGCTCGCCGCCCTCGACCAGACCACCCGCGCCCACGTCCGCCACACCCTGCGCCGCCATCTCGCGGGCTTCGGCGGCGTCTGTCTGATCGTCACCCACGACCCGGTGGAGGCGGTGTCGCTCGCCGACCGGGTGCTGGTCCTGGACGCCGGACGGGCCCTCCAGGACGCGCCGCCCGCCGAGGTCACCCGCAGCCCGCGCTCCCCGTGGGTCGCCCGGATGCTGGGCCGCAACGCCTGGGCGGGCACCGCCACCGCCGACGGTCTCGCCCTCGACGGCGGCGGCCATGTCATCGCCGCCGACCCGCTGCCCGCAGGAGCCGCGGCGCTCGCGATCCTGGCGCCCGAAGCCGTCTCCGTCCACCGCGAGCGGCCCGGGGGCAGCCCCCGCAACGTCTGGCCCGGCACCGTACGCGAGATCACCGCCGCCGGCTCCCGGCTGCGCATCCAGATCGCCTCGCCCCGCACCCCCGACCTCGTCGCCGAGGTCACCCCGCAGGCCGCCGCCGACCTGGAGCTGGCCGACGGCGTCGCCGTGTGGACGAGCGTCAAGGCGACGGAGGTCTCCCTCGTCGCCCTGTGACGCCGCCCGCCCGTCCGGTCAGTGCGGGCGCTCGGCCGGCTCCAGGACGAAGACCGGGATGGTCCGGTCGGTCTTCTTCTGGTAGTCGGCGTAGTCCGGGAACGCGTCCACGGCCCGCGCCCACCACTCGGCCTTCTCGGCGCCGTGCACCTCACGCGCCGTCATGTCCTGCCGCACCGGGCCGTCCTGCAGCTCCAGCCGGGGATCGGCCACCAGATTGTGGTACCAGACCGGGTGCTTGGGCGCCCCGCCGAGCGACGCCACCGCCGCGTACCGGCCGTTGTGCTCCACCCGCATCACCGGCGACTTGCGCAGCTTCCCGCTCCTCGCGCCCCGGGTGGTCAGCACCACCACCGGCATCCCGCGCAGCGACGTACCCTGCTGCCCGCCGGAACTCTCGATCAACTCCACCTGCTCGCGCACCCAGGGCGTCGGGCTCGGCTCGTACTCGCCTTCAAGAGGCATCGGGGCTCCTCGTCCTCGTCGTCACAGCCAACTCGCGCCGCCGCACGGCGGCCCGTCCCACTCAACACCGGGGCCCCGCGATTCACTCCCCAACCGGGCGGTCGTGTCGCGCCGTGGGACCTGGGCCCGGCCCCGCTGCCCCGGCGCCGGACGGTAACCTCGGGGTGACGGAGCCGACGGGGTACGGGGGATGGAGCGGCAGTGGTCAACGAGCAGGCGGGGAACGGGCGGTCGGCCGGAGCGGGGGAGCCGGGCGGACCCGGCGTCCACCAGGGCGCCTCGGCGCGCGATCACGGTGTCACCAACCAGGCCGGCCGGGACCAGACGGTCATCAACAACCACCACAACTACTACGGTGCGCCGCCCCGGCCCACCTCACCACCCGCGCCGCCGGGCGGCGGCCGCGGTCCGCGCACCTCCGTCCTGGCCGCGGCGGGCGGGGTCGTCGGCGCGGTGGTCCTCGCCGTGGTGCTCTCCAGCCTCACCACCTCCGGCGGCGGGCACGGCACCGACGACGGCCCCACCCCGGGCCCGACCACCACCACTCCCACCACCACCGCCCCGACCACGCCGCCGCCGAGCAAGGGCCCCACCTCACCCGCGCCGGGCACCGTCCGGTGGAAGGGGCCGCTGCGCCTGGACAACTCCGACGTGAGCAAGGAGATGGACACGAAGCCGCCGGCGGTGGTCGAGAACAGCGACCCCGGCGCGGACCTCTGGTTCTGGGACGACATGGACGGCCTCCTGAAGACCTCCCATCACGCGGTCGTCGCCGAATGGACCGGCGACGGGCTCCCCACCGCCCAGCAGTGCGCCGACGCCGTGGGCGGCGGGGGCACCGAAGATCTCCCCCTCGCAACCGGCAAGGTCATCTGCTTCCAGACCAGCGACCACCGCATCGGCCGCCTGAAGGTCACCAAGTTCTGGTACGACGTGGGCGACGGCGGCGCCACCTTCGACGCGGTGGTGTGGGAGAAGGGGTAAGGACCCTCACCCCCGCGGCGCCGCCGCCTCCAACTCCTCGATGCTGCCCGACATCAACGTGCGGACATGTGCGGTGAGGTGCGCGGTGGGCCAGTCCCACCAGGCGACGGCCAGCAGGCGGGCGATGTCCGCGTCGCCGTAGCGGGTGCGGATGAGGCGCGCCGGGTTGCCGCCGACGATGCCGTAGTCGGGGACGTCGGAGGTGACGACCGCACCGGCGCCGATGATCGCCCCGTGACCGATGCGGACGCCGGGCAGCACCGTCGCCCCGTGGCCGAACCAGACGTCGTGGCCGACGACGGTGTCGCCGCGGTTCGGCAGCCCGGTGAGCAGGTCGAAGTGGTCGGCCCAGGTGCCGCCCATCGTCGGGAACGGGAACGTCGAGGGGCCGTCCATCCGGTGGTTGGCGCCGTTCATCAGGAACCGCACACCGGTGCCGAGGGCACAGAACTTGCCGATGACGAGCTTCTCCGGCCCGTAGTGATAGAGCACGTTGCGCGTCTCGAACGCCGTCGCGTCCTCGGGGTCGTCGTAGTACGTGAACTCCCCGACCTCGATCAGCGGGGACGTCACCAGCGGCTTCAGCAGCACCACCCGCGGCTGCCCGGGCATCGGGTGGCGGGTCGTCGGATCGGGCGGTACGGGCATGGCGGGCGGCTCCTCGGCAGCGGACGGCGGACGGCGGTCCATGATCGCTCACCGGGCCGCCCGGCACACCCGATTTCCCGCGGGTGTACGGCCGTTGCCCTGCCCCGCGCTCTTCCGCGCGGCGCCGCCGAACCCGTACGGTCACCCCGCACGCCGTCCGACGACGCCCGATGAGGACCGCACATGCTCGCGCCGCACACCGCCGTCCCCGACCCGCCGGCCGCCCCCACCCTCGAACGCGGCGCCATCGGCACGGGCGACCTCGTCTTCTTCGTCGTCGCCGCGGCCGCGCCGCTCACCGTCATGGCGGGCGCCGCCCCCGTCGCCCTCGGAATGGCCGGCCCGGCCGTGCCCCTCGGCTACCTCTCCGCCGGCCTCCTCCTCATCGTCTTCGCCGCGGGCTTCACCGCGATGAGCCGCCACGTCCGCAACGCCGGAGCCTTCTCCGCCTACATCGGCCGCGGGCTGGGCCGCCCGGCCGGGGCCGGTGCCGCCTATGTCGCGCTCCTCGCCTACAACGCCCTGGAGGTCGGGCTGCTCGCCGCGTTCGGGCACTTCACGGCGGGCGCGTTCACGGACCTCACCGGAGTCCGCGTCGCCTGGTGGGTCTGGGCGCTCGGCGGGCTCGTCGCCATCGGCGTCCTCGGCTACCTCCGGGTCACCCTCAGCGCGAAGGTGCTCGGCGCCGCCCTCGTCCTGGAGGTGCTGGTCCTCCTCGTCCTGGAGGCCGGGATCCTCGCGCACGGCGGAGGACCGGCCGGACCGGACCTCACCGTCCTCGCGCCCGCCCACCTCGCCGCCCCCGGCACCGGCGGCATGTTCGTCCTCGCGATCGGTGCCTTCGTCGGCTTCGAGGCGACCGCCCTCTACGCCGAGGAGACCCGCGACGCGGCCCGCGCCGTCCCCCGCGCCACCTGCCTCGCCGTCGCCTTCCTCGCGCTCTTCTACACCCTCACCACCTGGCTGATCATCAGCGCCTACGGGGCCGACCGGGTCCAGGACCTCGCGCGCGGCCCCGGCGGCACCGACCTGTTCTTCACCGCCGCCACCCGCTTCGTCGGCCCCTGGGCCGCCGACACCATGCGGTTCCTCCTGGTCACCAGCGCCTTCGCCGCCACCCTCGCCTTCCACAACGCCGCCACCCGCTACGGCTACGCCCTCGGCCGCGAGGGACTGCTGCCCCGCCGCCTCGGCACCGTCGCCGCCCGCACCCGCGCACCCGCCGTCGCCGTCCTCGCCCAGTCCGCCTGCGCGCTGGTCACCGTGGCCGTCACCGCCACGGCGGGGGCCGATCCGTACACGGTGACGTTCCTGTGGACCAGCGGCACCGGCATCGTCGGGGTCATGGTGCTCCAGGCGCTCGCCGCGGCGGCGGTGTTCGGCTTCTTCCGGGGCGACCGGCGCGGGCTGCCCCGGTGGCGGGTGGTGGCCGCGCCGCTGGTGGCGTGCGCCGGGCTGACCGCGCTCACCGTCCTCGTCTGCCGCAACTTCACCCTGCTCACCGGCGCCTCGTCCGGCGTCAACGCCGCCCTGCTCGTCCCGCTGCCCGCCGTCGGCGCCGCCGGGATCGCCCTGGCGCTGCGCATCCGCCGCCGCGACCGGACCGCGTACGCCCGGCTCACCACCGTCGACGGCGACCGCGACTGACCGCACGCGCCGGTGCCCCGGACCCTCCGCGGAGAGGTCCGGGGCACCGGCGCGTGCGGTCAGGACGCCAGGACCGGCTCCGGGCGGGCCCGGCGACGCTGCTCCGACCAGCTGTGCAGCGCGGTCGCACAGGCGTGGTCGAGATGGCGCAGGGCGCTCAGGTCCAGTTCGACCTCGCGGTCCGGAGGCAGCTCGGCGAGCTGGTCCAGCAGCTTCGGCAGCCGCAGGAACGTCGCGTTGCCCACGGCCCGCACCCGGATCGGCGCGTCCCCGTCCGGCACCGTGATCTCCAGTTGCACCTGGGAGGTGTCCCACGCGGTCTTGGCGACGGCCAGCAGCAGACCGATCAGCACGCCCTCGAACATGTTGACCGTGACGATCGCCACCGCCGTCACCAGCAACACCAGTGCCTCACCGCGGTGTTCGCGCCACAGCGGCGGCAGCTCCCGCAGCGGGAGCAGCTTCCACCCGGCGTGCACCAGCACACCCGCCAGCGCCGCGACCGGTACGACGCCCAGCGCCGCCGGGAACGCCGCCGCGAACAGCAGGATCCACACCCCGTGCAGCACCCGTGACGCCTTCGTCCGCGCGCCCGCCTGCACATTGGCGGCGCTGCGCACGATCACCGCGGTCATCGGCAGCGCGCCGAGCACCCCGCACACCGCGTTGCCCGCGCCCTGCGCCATCAGCTCCTTGTCGTAGTCGGTCCTCGGCCCGTCGTGCAGCCGGTCCACCGCCGCCGCGCTGAACAGCGACTCCGCCGACGCGATCAGGGTGAACGACAGGACCGTGCCCAGCACCAGCGGCTCGGTCAGCCGCCCGATGTCGGCGAGACCTGGCGGCTGCACGGCCGCCAGCAGCCCGCTGACCTCGACCCGCGCCACCGGCAGATCCAGGACGAACACCGTGGCGGTGGCGAGCAGCACGGCGGCCAGCGGCGCCGGGAGCAGCCGCGCAGCCCGCTTCCAGCGCGGCCACAGCACCAGTACCGCGACGGTGGCCGCACCGACCGCGAAGGCGGTGGCGGCGCCGCCGTCCCGGGCCGTCTCCCAGACCAGCCGGGGCAGCCCGGCGAGGTTGCTGAGCCCGTCACCGGGCGCCTCGGCGTCGGTGAGGGTGTAGAGCTGCCCGGCGATCAGCACCAGCCCGATCCCGGCCAGCATGCCCTGGACGACGGCGACCGAGATCGCCCGGAACCACCGCCCCAGCCGCAGCGCGCCCATGAGCAGTTGCAGGGCGCCGGCCGCCAGCACGAGAGCGCCCAGCGTCCCCAGCCCGTACGCCTGCACCGCTTCGTACACGAGGACGGTCAGTCCGGCCGCCGGGCCGCTGACCTGGAGGCTGCTGCCGGGCAGCAGGCCCGTCAGCAGACCGCCGACGATGCCGGTGACCAGACCCAGTTCGGCGGGGACACCGGAGGCCACCGCGACGCCCACACAGAGCGGTACGGCGACGAGGAAGACGACGAGGGATGCGGCGAAGTCCGCCCGGAGGGACGGGAGTCGGTTCACTGTCAGTCGATTCATGGTGGGAGGAGCCGCCTTCACAGCGGGAGGAACGCGTCGGTGGCCGGGTCGTGCACGGTGACCCGGCCGGTGTGGACCTCGTAGAACCAGCCGTGCAGCCCGACGGAGCCGCTCGCCAGCCGTTCGCGCACGCTGGGGTAGGCGCGCAGCCGCTCGACCTGTTCGCGGACATGGCGGCGGACGGCGTTGGCCGCGGCCGGTTCCGCGTCATGGGGCAGCGAGTCGGAGAGTTCCTGGCTGAGCCAGTCGCGGACGTCCGGCGCCGCGGTCAGGTCCTCCCCGCGGCACCGCGCGCCGACCGCGCCGCAGTGCGAGTGGCCGCAGACGACGATGTCGGCGACCTCCAGGACCCGCATGGCGTACTCGATCGTGGCGGCCTCGGAACTCGCCGCCCGGCCGGGGGCGTAGCGGGGCACGGCGTTGCCCGCCGTGCGCAGTTCGAAGAGTTCCCCGGGGCGCGCGCCGGTGATCAGCGACGGGATGACCCGGGAGTCGGAGCAGGTGATGAAGAGGGCGAGCGGTGACTGCCCGGCGGCGAGCCGGCCGTAGCTCTCCCGTTCCTCCTGGAGATCGGCGATACGGGCGCTGTGGCCCCGGGCGTGCTGGATGAAGGTGTCCATGAGGACAGGGCTCCTGCTGATGAGGGTGGGCCGTGGAACGCCGCCCGGGGGGCGGCGGCAACGCGTGGTGCGGTCGGTCCGTGGCGCTCAGCAGCGGAAGACGCAGTGCAGGACGGAGAGTGCGGACGGCTGCGCTCTGCCGTCGTCGGTCCGCGGCGGCACACCGGGTCCGTTCGCCGCGGGTACCCGGACGGCCGGGGCGCGGTCCGGCGCGGCGGGGGCGCCCGGGGGCGGCAGCGGAACGGCGTGGCGGGGGCCGCGTCGCACTCCGTGGCCGCGTTCCGTCTCGCGCTCGGCGAGTTCGCCGTTGGTGTAGCTCGGGGAGACCAGGGCGGGCGGTGCCGCCGTGGTGGTGCCGGTCGCGGGCGCCGCGACCGCGGCGGTGGCGGTCGGCACGGCGGCGCCCAGCAGGAAGAGGAGGAGCACGGTGAGCGTGGTCATCGGTCGTACGGCCGGCCGGTGTCGGCCCGGCGTGTTCTTGTCCCGGCGCATCATCGCCTCTCGGTCTTCGGTCGGCCGGTCGGCCGAGCGGGGTCGGATGTACGGATCAACGGAGGAACGGGCGGAAGGGTGCGCGCCGCCGTGACTCCGAGGCCGGGGTGCCCGGCCCCGGAGGGTCAGGCGGCGGCCGGTTCCAGGGCGGAGATCTCCGCCGGCGACATCCCCAGCCGCCGGTGCAGGAAGCGCACGATCGTCCAGTGCGGCAGCGCGCCCTCGTCGAACGCGCCGAACGCCGCGCAGTACAGCGGGATCCAGCGCAACGCCTCCTCCAGCACCTGCTCCCGGCCGGGCTCCCGCCGGTAGTCCTCGTACGCGATCGAGCGGTGCTCGATGAGGAACCGGCCGGGCAGCCGCTCCTCGCACAGGGCGCGGTACTCGCGGGTCTGGAGGATCAGGTAGTGCCAGATCTCGTCGATCTCCTGCTCCACGGGGAGGAAGAGACCGCCGAGCCGGTCGTGGTGGCGCGAGACGAGGAAGAGGTAGCGCAGGCACTCGGTCACCTGACGCTCGACGAACTCCCGCGGTGCGCCGGTGGTTTGCGTGAAGTGGGCGACCACCTCGGTGTGCAGCTCCGCGCCGAGCAGCGCGGTGAGGTCGTCGGCGGTCAGGACGGCGGGCGGGGGAGCGGTGCCGGTCATGGTTCTCCCGTGGGGCGGTCGGTGCTCAGGCGCCGGTGGCGAGCCAGGCGTACTTGCCGGAGGCGCCGATCGGCAGATGGTCGTGGTGCTCGGGACGGCAGTCGCGGCCGGTCAGATCGCGGACACCGTCCGCCAGCGCGGTGCGTTCCGTGTCGCTCAGCGGCGCCCCGTCGAACGTGGTGTACGCGAGCCGGGCCGGGCCGTCGCCGCCGGTCCGCAGCTGGTGCAGGAAGATCCGCGGGCTGGCGGCGCCCATCCGGTCGTCGAGATCGCCCTGCGCCACCGGCCCGTGCGCGGTGGCCAGCAGCTCCTTCTCGCGCCCGCAGAACCGCACGATCCGCTCCGGGTCCGGCACGCCGCCCTCGGTACGGACGCAGTCCCCGGAGCGGTAACGCACCAGCGGCATGTACGGGTTGCGGATGCTGGTGACGATGAGCTGGTAGATCTCGCTGCCCGGGGCGACGGGGAGCAGCTCGATGCTCATCTTGTCCAGGTGCGGGCGGTAGCGGCCGCGGCGGTCGCCGGAGTAGAGGTAGCCCAGCTCGGTGCTGCCGAAGAGGTCGATGACCGGGCAGGCGAAGTGCTGCGCCAGGAAACGGCGGACGTTCACCGGCGTGTACTCGTACGCGTGGATGATGCTGGCCGGCGGCGGGAACGCGTCCCACAGGCCCCACCTGCCGATCTTCAGCAGCAGATGCGCCAGGTGGTAGCCGGAGCAGTCGAGGTGGTACCAGCCGCGCGGATGCGCCTGCCGGGCCGCGTCGATCTCACCGAGCATCCGCAGGACCTCGTCGCGCTCCCAGCGCGCCGGGTCGAGCCGGAGATTGACGTACGAGGTACGGGGATCGAGCCGCCGGTCGTCGGGGCCGGGGGAGGGGTCGGGCGCGGTGCCGCGCTTGGCGGCGTTGACCCGTGCGACGTGCTCGGTGGCGAGGACGGTGGTCAGCGACACCCGGCGGCAGCCCTCCTGCCAGGTGTGCGCGATGTCCGGGTGCTCGCTCCACAGTTGGTAGTAGGAGCGGAGCAGGAAGTAGGGCGGCCGGATGATCTGCATCCGGGCGTGGTGGGTGCCGGTGGACAGGACGAACTCGGCGTCGCCGTTCTCCAGGGCGGTGGCCAGCGCGGGCGTCATCCAGTTGTCGGGGAAGCCGCGGGCGATCTCCGGCTTGTCGAGCAGCGGGAAGTGCCCCCGCTCCAGCGAGGCGCGGTAGATCGGGATGTCCTTGATCTGCGCGCGGACCTCGGCCGTCGGCTGGCCGTCCAACTCCATTGCGTACCTTCACTCGTGCTCGGAAACGGGCGCCCGGCGGGAGGCGACGGGCGCGGGGCCGTCGCCTCCCGGGGCGGTGGGGGCGGTCAGGAGATGCAGCCGGCCTTGGGGGCGGCGCTGATGCAGCCGGTCTTCGGCGTGGCGCTGACACAGCCGTTCTTGGCCGCGGCGGTCGCGGAGTTGGCGGCCAGCCAGCTCTGCCAGATGTCGTCCTGCGCCATCTTCTTGATGAGCTGCTCCATGTCGGCCTCCAGGGCGTTCGTGGGTGGGGTGGGAGCGGACGGCGCGGGATGCCGTCGCACCACTCGAAAGTAAAAGGATCACCAAGCGAGTGTCAATGAACGGCAATCTGGCGGGCGGGTGAATGCCGCTCGGTGCGCCATCTTTGGCGCAATTCCGCCACTCGGTGTGACGGGAGGGGTGGCGGCGGACCCCGCCTCGCGGGCGCGGCGGGTGCGCGTAGATCAACGGGGTGATGGCCGCGGTGCGTTGGGGGCGTCCGGCCTGCGTGCTCGTCGAGTGGTCCGGCGCGCCGGGGCGTCCGTCGCCGCGTCGGGGTGACGACCTGGTGTGACGCATCATCAGATGTGATGAGTCTGAAAAGAAGCGCATATGCCAATCCGTGGATGCGCTTCTTCCTTGAATGGTGAAGAAGGGTGGTCCGACGGTTCGAAGGGTGACGGGATAACCCCTCGAATGGGTGGGGCAAAAGGTACGGAAGTCGATATACCCGGCGACTATTTTCGCTCTCACTTGGAGGTGAGTAGGGTGTGCCCCGCCACAGCCGGATCGGGGGAAACGATCCGGCTTAATTCGGCGCGTAGGGAATGTGAACGGGGGGACGATGACGCCTTCAGGACCAGGAGGGGCTCATGGCGGCTGGCTCATTCGAAGGGCAGTACGTGTGGAGTCCGGCGGCCAATGACCGGCAGTTGGCGCAGGCGTGCATGGATGTCAGGGCCGGCCGGTACTTCAGCGCACATGAGGTACTCAAAGAGGCTCGGGGGGATTTCGAGGTCCGGGCACACAGGTCGCTGGTGCTGGCATCGGAAGCCGCCGACTCGGATCTGTCGGAACGCTGGATAGCCGAAGAACCCGGCCCGGAAGCCGCGCTCATGTGGGCGCGGGTCGCGATGATCCGGGCATTGCGCATGGCGGATACCGACGACCGGCGGCACGAAGCCCTGGTACGTATCGCGCGGACGGCGGCGGAGCGCGCCGCCCAACTGCTGCCCGACGACCCCACGCCATGGGTCTGCCGGCTGGCACTCTCACGCTTCCAGCGCCCCCGCGACCCGGCGCCGCAGGGCCTGCTCACCGCGCCCACCGGGCCGTGGTACCTCTTCGCCCACATCCTGCGGATCGACCCCTGGCACCGCGAGGCCCACCACCGCTTCCTCGCCTTCTTCTTCAGCCGCAACGGCGGCTCGGCGAGCGCCAGCTGGGATGTCGCCGCCTTCCTGGGGCAGCGCGCCGCGGCCTCCTCGCCGTTGCGGCTGCTGCCGCTGGTCGCGCTGGTCGACGAGTACGATCCGACGGCGCTGCTGGCAGACCGCACCTGGGAGCAGCCGCAGTGGACCAGCACCGCGCTGAGCATCCACCGCCACTGGTTCCCCCATGTGGCCGACTACCGCTTCGTGCCGGTGGTCGACCTCTCCTATCTCGCGCATGCGCTGTTCATGGCGAAGCGTGAATTCGAGGCGCGTGAGGTCTTCACGGCGATGGGGCCCTATGCGGCCCGTATGCCGTGGAGTGCTTTCGGGCCGCCCGAAGAACAATTGACGAAGGCCCGGCGTTCCTGCGGTCTCCCGACCCCCGGAGCCGCCTGAGCGCAATTCCCCTTCTGCTGCGGACACCTGCGTCAGATCCGACGTGTACCGATAGCGCCGAAAGTGCGACTGTTCGCCCCCACCGAAGTCCCCCTATCAGCTCTGTCAGAAAGGATGCGGTAGTGTCCGAACGCATTGCGCCGCCCCGTGCGAATACACCTGAGCCGGCGGATTCCGCAACGCTCGATGACGATGCCACGCTCCATGCGATGGGATATCCGCGGAAACTCACCAGAAGATTCCGCGCCTTCGACAACTTCGCGATCTCCTTCACCATCATCAATATTATTTCCGGGATCTTCTCCTCCTTCGGTTTCGGAATGAACGCGGGCGGCCCGCGGGTTCTGGTGTTCGGCTGGATCGGCGTCTCGATCATGGTGCTGTTCGTCGGCGCCGCCATGGGGGAGATCGCCTCCGCCTACCCCACCAGTGGCGCCCTCTACTTCTCCGCCGGAAAGCTCGCCAAGCGCCACCGCGGCGCCTGGTCCTGGTACACCGGCTGGCTCAACTTCGTCGGACAGGTCGGCGGCACCGCGGCCACCAACTTCGCCGCCGCCACCTTCATCCAGGCGTTCCTCGCCATGCAGTGGCCCTCCTACGTCGCCACCCCGCAGCAGACCGTCGCCATCACCGCCGTGATACTGCTGCTCCAGGCGCTGGCCAACACGTACACCGTGCGGCTGGTCGCGGTGTTCAACCGCATTTCCGTGTGGTGGCTGCTCATCGGCATGGTGGTGATCGTCGCCGCCCTGATGATCATCCCCGGCAGTCACCAACCGGCGTCGTTCGTCACCCATTTCGCCAACAACACCGGTTTCACCAACGCGATTTACGGCGGAATGCTCGGACTGCTGGTCACCAGCTGGACGTTCACCGGCTTCGACGGCAGCTTTCACATGTCGGAAGAGACCGTGAAGGCCACCGTCAACGCCCCGCGCGGGATCATGCGTGCCATCGGCTACTCCGCGCTCACCGGTCTCATCCTCATGCTCGCACTGGTGTACGCGATCAAGGATTACGGCCATGCGGCGAGCGCCGACGCGCCGCCCGTGCAGATTCTCATCGACGCGCTCGGACCGGGCATCGCCAAGCTGCTCCTGCTGATCGTCATCGGCGCGATGCTCTTCTGCGGGCTCGCCAACATGACCAGCAATACCCGGCAGATCTTCGCCTTCTCCCGCGACGGCGCGATGCCCGGTTCCCGCTGGTGGCATTCGGTCTCCGCGCGCACCCGTACGCCCGTCAAGGCGGTATGGCTCGCCGCCGCCTGCCCGCTCGTGCTGGTGCTGCCGGGCTGGTGGTCACACACCGCGTTCACCGCCGTCGTCAGCGTCAATGTCGTCGGTCTCTTCCTCGCGTACGGGGTGCCGATATTCCTCCGGCTGCGTCTCGACGACTTCCAGCCCGGCCCGTGGAACCTCGGCCGATTCGGCAAGCCCGTCGCCTTCATCGCGGTGACCTGGATCGTGATCAGCAATGTGCTGTTCATGCTCCCGCAGGCGTCCCCGATCACCCCGGCATCGTTCAACTACGCGCCGATCGCCCTTGCGGTGGTCCTCGTCATCGCCACGGTCTGGTGGTTCGCCACCGCCCGTCGCCGCTTCCAGGGGCCGGTCAGCTACGGTCGCCCCGACGAGGTCGCCGCCATGGACCTCATCTGACACCCCGTCCGACCCGCCCCGGGGGTACGCGGTGCGCCGGACGGCCGCCGCGTACCCCCGCCGCACACCGGCCCCGACCGAAGGGACGCCCCCGATGCCCACCTCCGGCACCTCCGCCCCCGCACACGAACTCGCCGTGGCCGCCGCCTCCGTGGAGGAGTGGCGGCTCGTCGAGCAGTGGGCGGCCGACGAGGAGTGGAACCCCGGACTCGCCGACACCGGGTGCTTCCACCCCACCGACCCGGCCGGCTTCTTCACCGGCCGCCTCGGCGACCGCACCGTCTCCGCCGTCTCCGTCGTCACCTACTCCGACGACTACGCCTTCCTCGGCTACTACCTCGTCCACCCCGAACACCGCGGACAGGGCCTGGGCCTGGCCACCTGGCGCGCCGCCGTCCCGCACGCCGGGACCCGCACCATCGGACTCGACGCGGTCCCCGCCCAGAAGGCCACCTACGAGCGCGCCGGGTTCGCAGCCGCCTACGAGTCCGTCCGCTACGCCGGGCGCCCCGCTCCGGCCGACGGGCCCTCGTCCGCCGAGCCGTTCACCGCCGGCCACCGGGACGCGGTCCTCGCCTACGACCGGACCTGCTTCCCCGCCGACCGGCGTGACTTCCTCGCCCGCTGGCTGGCCGCGCCCGGCCACACCGTCCGCGTCGTGCTCCGCGACGGCGCCCTCACCGGCTACGGAGTGATCCGCCCGGCCCGCAGCGGACACCGCATCGGCCCGCTCTTCGCCGACACCGCCGAGGACGCCGCCGCGCTCTTCGACGCACTCGCCGCGGCCGCCGGGCCCGGGACGGAGATCGTCGTCGACGTCCCCGAAACGGCCCCTGCCACCCAGGAGTTGGCGCTGGCTCGCGGTCTTGTGCCGGTCTCCCGGTCCACCCGGATGTACACCGGCGCCGTACCGCCCGTCCGGCAGGAGCGGATCCACGGGACGACCAGCCTGGAGCTGGGGTAGGGGCGTCCGCCGCCGGGCGGCGCGGGACGTCAGTAGACGTCGCGGAGGTAGCGCCGCTCGGCGGCGAGGCGGGCGACATACGCGGCCGCGCCGTCCTCGTCGAGACCGCCGTGGGTGACGGCGATGTCCCGTAGAGCCCGGTCGACGTCCCCGGCCATCCGGGACGCGTCCCCGCAGACGCGGAAGTGCGCGCCGTCGGACAGCCAGGACCAGAGCAGTGCGCCGTGTTCGCGCATCCGGTCCTGGACGTAGACCTTCTGCGGCTGGTCGCGGGAGAACGCGGTGTCCAGCCGGGTGAGCGTCCCCGCGTCGCGGAGGGCTTCCAGTTCGGCGCGGTGGTGGAAGTCGCTCGCGCGGTGCCGTTCGCCGAAGAACAGCCAGTTGGGGCCGGTGTGCCCGCGGACGCGCCGCTCCTGGAGGAAGCCGAGGAACGGGGCGACACCGGTGCCCGGCCCCACCATCACCAGCGGCGCCGCCGGGTCGGCCGGGGGCCGGAAGTGCGGGGAACGCTGGACGAACACCCGCACCGGCGCGCCGGGTTCGGCGTCGGCGAGGTGTGCCGAGGCGACTCCGTGGCGCGGTCGGCCGCGGTGGCCGTCGAAGCGGACGACGGAGACCGTCAGCCGGATCAGCCGCGGGTCCTGGAGCGGGCTGGAGGCGATGGAGTACAGCCGGGGCCGCAGCCGGGGCAGGGCCGCGGCCCACTCGGCGGCGGACGCCCGTACCGGATACGCGGCGAGCACATCGAGCGCCTGCCGGCCCCAGGCCCACAGGGCGCGCTCCTCCTTCGCCTCGGGGCGCAGCAGACGCGCCAGGAGGGGGTCCCCGGTGCGGTCGGCGATCAGCCGGAGCAGGTCGGTGGTGATCCGGGTGGGGTCCAGGTGGTGCTCCAGCGCGGTGGCGAGGGGGACGGTGCCGGCGCCGGTGACCTGGACCGGGGCAGCCGGGTCGGCGCCGGTCACCGCCAGCCACTCCGCCACCACCTCGGGACGCTGACGTGGCAGCACGCCCAGCGCGTCCCCCGCCTCGTAGCGGACGGGGACCTCGGCGTCGCGGGTGTCGAGCGCGAAGGACCGGACCTCCTTGCCGGAACCGGGGCCGCTCAGCAGGCGGTTGACGGTGAGGCGGGCCGTGGCGGGGGCGTGGCGGGTCGCGCCCCGGGGGGCCGTGGGCGCGGGCCCGGACCGGGGCTCGGGCGCGGAACCGGCAGTGTCCGGCCGGGGGACGGTCCGCCCGGATCCGGTGCCGCCGGGGCCCGCCCCGGCGGCACCGTCCGCCCCTTCCAACGCAGCCCACACCGCCTCCAGCCAGCCCCGGGCGGGCTCCGTGTCGTCCGCGTCGCACTGGGCGCGGGGGACCAGGCGGTGGGCGCCGAGGGCGGTCAGGCGGTCGTCGAGGCGGCGGCCGTGGCCGCAGAAGTCGTCGTAGGAGGAGTCGCCGAGGGCGAGGACGGAATAGGACCGGCCGTCCAGGCGGGGTGCGTCCGGGGCGTTGAGCGCGGCCCAGAAGCGGGCGCCGTTGTCGGGGGCGTCGCCGTCGCCGAAGGTGCTGGTCACCAGGAGCAGCACGGCGTCGGACGGCAGGGCCGCGGGCGTGCCGTCGTCCATCCGCAGCAGCCGCGCCGGGCGCCCGCGCCCGGTCAGCCCGCGGGCCGCCTCGGCCGCCGCCGCCTCGGCGTTCCCGGTCTGCGAGGCCCACAGCACCAGCACCTCCCGGGCGGCGGGGGGCTCCGGCTCCGGTTCCGGTTCCGGTTCCGGCGGCGTCGTACGGGAGAACGCCCCGGCCAGCCAGCCGTTGACCCACAGGGCGTGGTCCGGGGTGAGCGGGGTGCGCTCCGGCAGTACCGGGGCGCCGGGCGCGCCCGCGCCGACCCCGGCGAGGAATCCGGCGAGATAGCGCCGCTCCGGTTCGGCCAGGGCCGGCGGCGCGATACCGCCGGTGTGGAAGACCTCGGCCGCCACCGCGGCGAGCGGCGACGGGACGGCGGCCACGGCACCGGCCGGACCGGCAGCCCCGGCCCGCCCGCCGCCGACCGCCCCGGCGACGCTCTCGCCCCCGGCCGCTCCGCCGCGGGCCGCGCCCACCGCCGCCTCCGCACGGGCCGCGCCCACCGCCGCGGCGGCCCCGGCACCGTGCGCCGTACCGGGGTCGGCGCCCCGCCCCGCGTCCGCCGCCGTCGCCACCTTCGTCAGCGCCACCGCGCACGCCTTCGTCCCCGGCTGGAACGACACCGGGTCGACCGCGTCATGCGTCACCGCGTTGACGCTCAGATACTCACCGAACAGATCGTTCCGGTGGAACGGTGCGAAGCAGTCGCCGGGCCGGACGCGGTCGTCGACCTTCGCGGGCAGCACCGCACGCCCCCGCCGCGAGGCGACCTCCACCGCGTCGCCGTCCGCGATGCCCAGGGACGCCGCGTCCCGCGGGTGGATCTCCACGAACGGCCCCGGGTCCAGCGCGTCGAGCCGGGCGATCTTCGCCGTCTTGGTCAGCGTGTGCCACTGGTGCGGCAGCCGACCGGTGTTGAGGAGGAACGGATAGCTGTCGTCGGGCAGTTCGGCGGCCGGGAGGAACGGCCGGGCGTGGAAGACGGCCCGCCCGGTGGGCGTCGGGAACCACAACCGGGGGCGGCTGCCGTCCGCCCGCACCCGGGGCGGCTGCGCCGTACCGTCGTTGAGGTAGCGCACCGGGTTGCGGTCCGGCCCGGCCGGATCGGCGCTGGGCCACTGCACCGGGCCCCGGCGCAGCCGCCGGTGGCTGACGCCCCGCAGGTCGTAGCCGGTCCGCGGGTTGTGCGCACGCGACAGCTCCGCGAAGACCTCCTCGGCGCTGTCGTACGCGAACGCCTCCTCGTACCCCATGGCGCGGGCCACGGCGGCGATGATCCGCCAGTCCGGCCAGGCGTCGCCGGGCGGGGTGACGGCCTGTTGCATCAGGGTGAGGTTCCGCTCGGAGTTGACCATCACCCCTTCGGTCTCCGCCCACATCGCCGCGGGCAGCTGCACATCCGCGTACGCCTGTGTCTCGGTCGTCGCGAACACGTCCTGGGTGACGACGAACTCCGCGGCCTCCAGACCCTCGATCACGGTGCGGCGGTGGGCGACCGACGCGACCGGGTTGGTGCACAGGATCCACGCCGCTTTGATCTCGCCGCGCGCCATCCGCCGGAACATCTCGACGGTGCCGGGGCCGCCGCTGCCGGCCCGGATCGTCCCGGGCGGCAGCCCCCACAACTCCTCGGTGAACGCCCGGTCCTCGGCCACCTCCGCCGATCGCTGGCCGGGCAGCCCCGGGCCCATGTAGCCCATCTCCCGGCCGCCCATCGCGTTGGCCTGCCCGGTCAGCGAGAACGGGCCGCAGCCGGGGCGGCAGATCGCGCCGGTCGCCAGATGCAGATTGATCAGCGCATTGGTGTTCCAGGTGCCGTGCGTCGACTGGTTGAGCCCCATCGTCCAGCAGCTCAGCCACGCCCCGGCGGTGCCGATCCACTCCGCCGCCCGCCGCAGATCGGCCTCCGCCAGGCCGGTCAGCGCGGCGACGGTGTCCGGCGGATGGTCCGCGAGGACGCCCTCCATCGCCGCCCAGCCCTCGGTGTGTGCGGCGATGAAGTCCGGGTCGGTGTGCCCGTCCTTCGCCAGCAGGTGCAGCAGCCCGTTGAGGAGCGCGAGGTCGGTGCCGGGCCGGATCTGGAGGAAGAGGTCGGCCTTGTCGGCGGTGGCGGTGCGCCGCGGGTCGACGACGATCAGCTTCGCCCCGGCCCGCACCCGCTCCATCATCCGCAGGAACAGCACCGGATGGCAGTCGGCCATGTTGGAGCCGATCACCAGGAACACGTCCGCCCGCGCGAAGTCGTCGTACGAACCGGGCGGCCCGTCGGCGCCCAGCGACAGCTTGTAGCCGCTGCCCGCGCTCGCCATGCACAGCCGCGAGTTGGACTCGATCCACCCGGTGCGCAGAAAGCCCTTGGCCAGCTTGTTCGCCAGGTACTGCGCCTCCAGCGTCAGCTGCCCGGAGACGTAGAGGGCCACCGCGTCCGGGCCGTGCGTCTCGGCGACGGCGCGCAGCCGCCGGGCGGTCTCGGCGATCGCCGCCTCCATGGCGACCGGCTCGGGTGCCGCTCCGCGGCGCGGGCGGCGCAGTGCCCCGGTGAGCCGTCCCGGCGCGGCCATCAGCTCCGCGCCGGTGGCACCTTTGGCGCACAGCCGCCCGGAGTTGGCCGGATGCGCCTTGTCGCCGGAGGCCCGGCGGACCGTCCGCCGCCCGTCGGGACCGGCCGCCACGTCGAGGACGACGCCGCACCCCACCCCGCAGTACGAACAGACGGTCCGCACCGGCGGGAGGCGACGCGGTTGCGGTTCGGGTGCGGTCATGTGCGGCTCCTCCCGTGCTCGGACGTGGTACGCCGACGACGGTAGGGAGCTCAGGTTTCCCCGGTGTCACACCGGTCGATCTTGTGGCGTTACGCCTCGTACACAGCGGCCCGGCGCCGTCCGTGAGGGGGTATCGCCGAGGTGAGCCCAGAAGGGTCCAGGCACCGCTTGGGGAGGGAGCAGGCCAGGTGGGCCCGCAGGCCGGCCGCGTGGGTCTCCAGGTCTCCCCTCGTGGGCCCGGGGGCGGATGGGGAACGGGTTGCTGTTGCGGGGCGCCGGGCGGGGTCAGGGAGGTGTGAGGGCGTCGAGCCGGGCGGTGAGATCGGGGTGGGCGGCGGCCAGGTGCGGGCGGGCAGCGGTCAGGGGGGCGATGAGGTCGGCGGGATCATCGTGGGCGAGGGCCGCGTGGAGCTGGTTGACCGGGCGGCGGGCGGCGGGGGGAAGGCCGGTGAGTGCGGTGATCTGGCCGGCGAGGCGGCGCAGGTCGGCCGCGTTGCGGCGGGCCCAGGCGGCGGTGGAGCGGTCGGCGGCCCGGGCCTGACGGGTGGCCTGGACACGCTGCTCGCCGGTGGTCCCGGCCGGGCCGGGACGGCCTCGCAGGTAGCGGCGTTCGGCGGCTTGGCGGCTGGCGACGCCGAGGGGGTGGGCGAGGTCGGCCCAGCTGGCGCCCGCGTCGCGGGCCGTTTCGATCAGGCCGGTCTCCCATCCGGCGAGCTGCTCGCGCACCTGCCGCAGCAGCGACAAGGAGGCCAGGGCTTGTTCCGGACCGGGGGCGGGGGCGTTCGGGGCCTTGTGCCGGGCTTCGCGCAGGGCGGCGTCTATGGCGTCAAGAGCTGCCGCGGCGGCAAGGAACGACACCGGACTGTGGGCGTCGGCGCGGGACGGAGACGGCTGGTCGGCCGGGGTCACGGACACCTCCCTCGGGTTTGTCATCAGGCTGATGACATCAGGTTTGTCATCCATTGGATGACATGTTACAACAGTGTCAGTGAGGCGCATTGGCAGTAACTGCCTGAACCTGCTGGAGGTGTTTTCACGATGTTGATGCGCACCGACCCCTTCCGTGAGCTGGACCGGCTGGCGCAGACGCTGATCGGCCCGGGTACCTGGTCGAAGCCGTCGGCGATGGCGATGGACGCCTACCGTGATGGCGACGAGTACGTGGTGGCCTTCGACCTTCCCGGCGTCACCGCGGACGCGATCGACATCGACGTCGAGCGGAACATGCTCACCGTCAAGGCCGAGCGGCGGCCGGTGGCGAAGGCCGACGAGGTGCAGATGGAGCTGTCCGAGCGGCCGCTGGGCGTCTTCTCCCGCCAGATCGTGCTCGCCGACACCCTCGACACCGAGCGCATCCAGGCCGACTACGACGCGGGCGTGCTCACCCTGCGCATCCCGATCGCCGAGCGCGCCAAGCCCCGCAAGATCTCCATCGGCGTCGGATCCGGACACAAGGAGATCTCCGGCTGACGCCGGCCGGACGGGTGCGGAGGGCACCTGATCTCCCCCATGCCCCGCCCTCCGCACCCCATGGGCGGTCCGAAGGACAGGAAGGGGTGGCGGCTGAGATGACTCTGCGACGCGAGGCGTTCCTCAACCATGTGAAGGAACGCGGCGAGTACGGCACCGTGGAGGAAGCCGAGCGCGCGGCTCGCGTGGTGCTGGCCCTGCTCGGCGCGCACCTGGTCGGCGAAGTCCGCGCCCAGCTCGCGGCACGCCTGCCGGAGGACTTCGCGCTGATCCTCCTCAACCCGCTCCAGAGCGCCGAACCGCTGTCGCCGGAGCGGTTCGTGCGGGCGACCGCAGCCTGGATCGAGGGCGCCACCGAGCAGACCGCGACCTGGGACGTCAGCGCCGTACTGTCCACGGTCGCCGACACCGCCGGCGACGACCTGCTGGGGCAGATCCTGCTCCAGCTCCCCGCCGGCTACGACCTCCTCTTCGGTCACCCCGAGCCCCTCTGACCACCAACTCGGTGCCGCACACCGGCACCGCCCCACCCGGACTCCGCGAAAGGCATCGGGGAGTTCCTGAGGGACGGCGCCGGGCCGGATGCGGGGGAGGGGCGGGGCTCAGCCGAGGGCGGAGCGCTGCTGCCACTGCGGCCAGCTCTCCTGCCAGACCTCCAGGCCGTTGCCGACGTCGGTGCGCTCGGTGTTGCTGGTGCCCCGGACCTCGACGGTGGAGCCGACCGGCAGGAAGTCGTAGACCCGCTTGGCGTCCGAGGTGGTCATGCCGAAGCAGCCGTGGGAGTTGTTGACCACGCCGATGGAGTTGTTCCACGGCGCGGAGTGCAGGAACGTGCCGGAGGCGGTGAGGTGGGTGACCCACTTCGCGTCCAGCATCCACTGGTCGCCGTAGCCGATGGTGGAGGAGTCCATCGTCTCGTCGGCGTTCTTGCTGCGGACGGTGTGCACACCGCCGCGGGTGGGCGCCTCGGGCGAGCCGGCCGAGCCCTTGACGGTGCCGACGGCCTTGCCGTTCTCGTACATCGTCAGGGTGTGCGACGGGACGTCGATGACGGCCCGGTGGTCGGCGCCGACGGAGAAGCCGAAGTCGTAGTCACGGACGAACCAGCCGCCCTTGCCTGACGGGACGCCGGTCAGCGCGCCCTTCACGGTGACCTTGGTGCCGGCCGGCCAGTACGTCTTGGGACGCCAGTCGATGCGGTCCTTGCCGGACCAGTCGGTGACCCAGCCCCAGGCGCCCTCGACCTTCGGGCTGGTGGTGACCTTGAGGGCCTTCTCGATCCCGGCGCGGCGGCTCTTGTCGACCGGGTTGTCGAAGAGGATCGAGACCGGCATCCCGGTGCCCACGGTCTGGCCGTTGACCGGGGTGTTGGTGAGCTTGTTGACGCGGTCGGCCTCGGCGGTGGTGAAGACGGACTTCTTGGTGGCCTTCCGCCCGCCGTCCGACGTGGTGTGCGTGGTGAGGGTGTACGTGGTGCCGGGCCGGACCCTGCTGTCGGAGGTCCAGGTGGTGCCGCCGGACGCCAGCTTCCCGGGGACCGCGGCGCCCTTGTCGTCCTTCGCCTCGACGGAGGTGATCTTTCCGCCCTCGGTGCGTATCGCTATCGGATCGCCGAGCGGCGCGGACTTCCCGCCGGCGGCCGGGGTGACGGTGACCTTGGCCGCGGGCTGCTCCTGGGCCTGGGAGGCGGTCGCGCCCGTACCGCACGAGGTCACCAGGGCCGCCGCGAGCAGAACGGGTATCCAGCGGACGGCATGACGGCGTGGTGCGGCGAGCAAGGGTTCCTCCAGAACACAGAGCGCAAACAGTCGGGTGCGGAACGTGGGCACGGTGCACCGTGCGGACGTTCCGCCATTACAAGAGACGGTTTGTCGGCTTCCGTGGTTGTCCGCCGGATCGCACCTCAATGACACGATTCGGTATCGATGGAGGAATGACCCGCGTCCGGAAGGGCCGATTACCGGGAGGGATCCTGGATCAGGTCCTCCCAGTGGTCGGCCAGGGACGTCAGCAGACGTATCAGCTCGGCGCGCCGCTCGGTGCCGTACGGGGCGAGCAGCCGGTCGTCGAGCCGGTCGAGGTGGCCGCGGGCGGTGCGCAGCGCGCGGTCGCCCTCCTCGGTGAGGTAGAGCAGCTTGCGGCGGCCGTCGGCCGCGGCGGTGTGGCGGACGAGCAGGCCCCGGCTCTCCAGGCGGCGGGCGACGTCCGCCATGGTCGAGGTGTCCAGCGCCACCGCCGTCGCCATCGACCGCTGGTCCCGGCCGGGCGCCGCCCGCACCGCCGTCAACACCGCGAACTGCGGCCCGGTGAGGGTCGGATCGACCTCGCGTGCCCACAGCGCGAGGTACGCCTGGTGGAGCCGGCGCACCTGATAGCCGGGGGCGTCGGTGAGCGCCGGAGGGATCGCGGGCCCGGGCGCGGGTGCGGTGCCCGCAGGGGTCTCGTCAGCCATGGGGTCACTCAATCACGGTGATCGCGAACGGCGTGGGGGTGAGATGTACGGGGCGTGGGGAGGGGCGCGTGCGGCCGGGGTGCGCGCCCCTTGGCCCGGGGGCGTCGGGCGGGGGCCGGGCCCCGCCGCGGGGCGAGCCCTCCGGAGGCGGCTCGCCCCACGCGTTCACCCGCGCCGCGCCGCGGCCAGCTCCCGGCGCAGCTGGCCCAGGCGGGTCAGCAGCCAGCCCTCGAAGACCCCGAAGGCGAAGGCGGCGACCAGCGGGCCGTACCGGGCGGCTCCGGTCGGCGGCGGGGCGGGGGCGGTGGCGACCGGCATGGGGGACTGTGCGGCGGCGGGAGCGCCCGGCACCGTGACCGCGGGGGCGCCCGGCACGGCGGTCGCGGGTCCGCTCGCCACGGCGGTGCCCGCGCCGGCCCCGGCGGCCTCCGCGTCCCCCGCCCGCTCCGCCGCCAGCAACTCGCCCAGATTCGTCGCGAACCGCTGGAGCAGCCGCTGCGAGACGGCATCCAGCGCGCCCTTCCCGAACTGGGCGAGTTTGCCGCTGATCACGAGGTCGGTGGCGACGTCCAGCCGGGCGCCCGCCGGGTCACCGGTCACCGTCAGCACCACCTCCGCCTCGGCGTTGCCGCGGCCGTGCGCATCGGCGCCGCGCGCCTGGAGCCGCAGCCGGCCCTGCCCGGCGTCCGACTCCAGGAACCGCACGGTGCCCCCGTACGCCGCGGCGACCGGGCCGACACGGACCGTCACCCGGCCCCGCCACGCCTCGCCGTCCTGGCCGTCCAAGGTCGCGCCCGGCATACACGACGCCACCCGGTGTACGTCGTTGAGCAGCGCGAACACCGCTTCCGGCGCCGCCGCCACGGGCACGCTGTTGCCGATCCGCATCAGTTCTCCCTCCCTACGGCGCGCCGGGCCGTGGCGCAGTCGTGGATCGCGTCGACGATCGGTTGGTAGCCGGTGCAGCGGCAGAGATTCGCCGCCACCAGCTCGCGGATCTCCGCCCGGTCCGCCTCCGGCCGCTCGGCGAGGAAGCCCTCCGCCAGCATCAGGAACCCGGGGGTGCAGAATCCGCACTGGAGCGCGTGGTGCTCCGCGAATGCCCGCTGCAGATCGCTCAGCTCCCGCCCGTCGGAGAGCGATTCCACGGTCCGGATCGCCGCGCCCTCCGCCTGGACGGCGAAGAGCAGACAGGCCCGCACCGGTCGGCCGTCGAGCAGAACCGTGCAGGCGCCGCAGACGCCGTGCTCGCAGCCGACATGGGTGCCGGTCAGCCCCAGATCGTGGCGGAGCACGTCCACCAGCGTGCGGCGCGGCTCGCACAGCACCTCGTGCGCGGTGCCGTTGACGTCCAGCACCAGCAACTGGCGCTCCAGCGCGGGATCGGTCCCGGCGTCCGCCGGTTCGGTCAGCGGCAGGTCGGGCGGATGGTCGCTCACGGCGGGCTCCTGGGTCGGGTCGGCGGTGGGACGGGAGGCGGCGCGGGTCAGGCGCCGTGCAGGGCGCGATGCACCGCCTCGGGGGTGACGGGCAGCGTGTCCAGTTCGGTGCCGGTGGCGCGCAGCGCGTCGTTGACGGCGTTGAGGACGGCGGCGGGCGCGCCGATCGTGCCGCCCTCACCGACCCCCTTGGCGCCGGTCGCGTTGGAGGCGCACGGCGTCTCCAGGTGGAAGAGGGTGATGTCGGGGATCTCCTGGGCGGTGGGGACCTTGTAGTCGAGGAAGCCGGTCGCCGACGGCTCGCCCCGCTCGTCGTAGGTGATCTGCTCGAACAGCGCGCCCGCGATCCCCTGGGCGATGCCGCCCCGGCACTGCCCCTCGACGACCCGCGGGTTGATCGCCACCCCGCAGTCCTCGACGCAGACGTACCGCAGCAGCGTGATGCCGCCGGTCTCCTCGTCGAGTTCGGCGACGACGCCGTGGGTGGCGTTGGAGAACGTCCCGTCGTGGAACACGTCGAACGACGCCGTCGCGGTCAGCCCCGGCTCCACGTCCTTGGGCAGCAGATGTGCCCGGAAGTGGGCGAGCGCGGCCAGTTCCGGGTAGCCGACGGCCGTCCCCGGGGCGTCGCGGCGGCGCACCGTGCCGCGGTGCAGCTCCGTCTCCTCCCAGGGGACGTCCCACCGCGCCGCCGCCAGCCGCCGCAGCTTCTCACCGAGCCGCTCCGCGGCCAGCCGCACCGCACTGCCGCCGATCGTCACCGACCGGCTGGCGAACGTCCCCCAGCCGTACGGCACCCGGTCCGTGTCGCCCTGATGGAGCTTCACCCGCGCCAGCTCCACCCCGAGCGTGTCGGCGGCGATCTGCGCGAGCGTCGTCTCATGGCTCTGGCCGTGGCTCATCGTGCCGGTGGTGACGCTCACCGCGCCGCCGGGGTCCATCCGCACCTCGGCGAGGTCGTAACCCGGCACCATGTCCATCCGGCGCTGCGCGAACGCGGCGGAACCGTAGCCGGTGCGCTCGTTGAAACAGGCGTAGCCGATGCCCAGCCGCCGCCCGCCGGCCGCCGCCGCGTCCCGCCGCTCGTACCAGCCCTCCTCACGCAGCGTCCGCTCGCACAGATCCAGCGACTCACGGTACGAACCGGGGTCGTACGTGATGCCGTTGACGCCGGTGTACGGGAAGTCGGTGATGAGATTGCGGCGCCGCAGCTCCACCGCGTCGATGCCCAGCTCCCGGGCGGCCCGTTCGAAGAGCCGCTCCATCACCATCACGTACTGCGGGCGGCTCACCCCCCGGTACGGCGCGCTCGGCGCCTTGTTGGTGGTCACGGCCCGGCCGCGCACCCGGTAGGCGGGCACCCGGTAGACACCCGGCAGCTCCGCCGCCGCCATCAGCGGCTCGATCCCGGCGGTGAACGGATAGCAGGAGTAGGCGCCCATGTCGCAGACGATGTCGGCGTCCAGCCCCAGGATCCGGCCGTCGGCGGCGAACGCGGCGCGCACGTCGTAGCGCTGCTCACGGGCGAGGAAGGAGGCGGTCAGCGCGTCCTTGCGGTCCTCGATCCACTTCACCGGGCGGCCGAGCCGCAGCGCCGCCGCGGCCGTCGCGATCTCCTCCCGGCCCACCACGCACTTCAGCCCGAAGCCGCCGCCCATGTCCGGCACCACGACCCGCACCGCCCGCTCGTCAAGACCCAGGCAGTCCGCCGCGACCGTCCGCACCTGGTGCGGCACCTGCGTGCAGGTCCGCAGCACCAGCTGCTCGGCCCGGTCGTCCCAGCAGGCCAGCGCGCCGCGGGTCTCCAGCGGCAGCGCGTTCTGCCGTCCGGTGCGCGCCTCGACGCGCACCACGCGGTGCGCGGCGGCGAAGACGTCGTCGATGCCCTCGGTCGCGAACGGCGCGACGTCCACCAGGGTGTTGCGGGACGCCGCCTCGTGCACCAGCGGCGCCCCCTCGGCCAGCGCCGCCGCCTCGCTCACCACCGGCTCCCGCTCGTCGTACCCGACCCGCGCGGCCTCCAGACCGTCCTCGGCGGCGTACGGGTCCCGGGCGACGACGATCGCCAGCGGCTCTCCGACGTACCGCACTCTGCGCCGCGCCAGCACCGGCATCGCGGTCTCGGCGAACTCCTCGGGCGGCCGGTGCAGCCGGGCGGTGATGTCGCCCAGCCCCAGCTCCGCGGCGTCGAACGCGGCGACCACGCCCGGCACCCGCCGCACCGCGTCCAGGTCGAGGGTGGTGACCTCGCCGTGCGCGACGGCCGACCGGACGAACTGGGCGTGCAGCATCCCCGGTTCGGTCAGGTCGTCGACGAACCGGCCGCGCCCGTTCAGCAGCCGCGGGTCCTCCTTGCGCGCCACCGACCGGCCGACCAGTGGCCCCGGCCCGTCCCCGGGCGGCGCGTCGGGGTGCCCGGCGCCGCCCGGCCGGTGGCCGCCGCCGTCCGGCACCCCGTGCCCGTCGCGCCCGCGGTGTCCGTCGTGCCGCTCCTCGGGTGTCCTCGCCGTCATCGTGCGTCCGCCTCCTCACAGGCCCGCCGCACCAGCGTGCGGATCAACTGCCGCCGGTACGCCGCGCCGCCCCCGGGGCCGTCCTCCGGGAGCACACCGGCCGCCGCCTGCGCGCACTCCGCGAAGGTGCCGCCGTCCGCGAGCACCCGCTCGGCCGCGGCGGCCCGCAGCGGCACCGGCCCGACCCCGCCGAGCGCCACCCGCCCGCCGCGCACCCTCCCGCCGTCCCGGTCCAGCACGACGGCGGCCGACGCGAGCGCGAAGTCCCCGCGCCGCTCGGCGAATTCGGTGACGGTGGCGTACGGAGCCGGGCGCGGGAAGACGATCTCGACGAGGAGTTCGTCCGGCTCCAGGGCGGTGGTGTACGGGCCGAGGAAGAACTCCGCGGCGGCGATGCGGCGCACCCCGCGGGGGCCGAGGACGTGGAGTTCGGCGTCGAGGGCCACCGCGAGCAGACACCACTCGGCCGTCGCGTCGGCGTGTGCGAGGCTGCCGCCGGCCGTGCCCCGGGTGCGGATCGGCAGATGCCCGATCCACCGCATCGTCTCCCGCACCACCGCGAAGCCGGCGCCGAGGACGGAGTCCGGGGCGCGCTCCACCGTGTGATGGGTGGTCAGCGCCCCCACCCGCAGCGCCCCGTCGGCGTCGACGTGGAGGTGGTCGAGGCCGCGCAGCCCCCCGATGTCGACGAGGTGCCGGGGCCGGGCGAGCCGGTAGGCCATCATCGCCACCAGACTCTGTCCCCCGGCGAGCACCTTGGCCTCCTCACCCAACTCGGCGAGGAGCCGGACCGCGCCGTCGGCGTCACGGGCCCGGTGGTAGCGGAACGCGGCGGGTTTCATGACTCTCCTGTTCGGACGGCCCGGCCCGCCGGCGGCGGAGCGGGCCGGTGCGGAGGGGGTGTGCGTACGGGGCGGATGACGCGGGGCCGGGCCGCGCGGGACCCGGGAACGGCGGGCTGCTGTCTGCGGAAACGCGCTGATCAGTGGTGACACCCGGGGGAAATCCGGGGCCACCGACCGAGTTAATCCGAACACGTACGATCGGCCGCTGGCAAGGGGGCACCCCGTCGCGTTCCCCTGACGGATCGCGTGCCCGGTCGCTGCGCGGGCCCGCTGCGCGGGTCCGCTGCGCGGGTCCGCTGCGCGGTGCCGGTCCGCTGTGCGGTGCGGGTGTGTTGCCTGCGGCCCGCCTGTCGCTCTGCCGCTGGGCGGCGCCCGTCGGTGCGGTCCGTTGCTTGCTGTTCCTTTGTTGCGCCTGCGGCGGGCGTGGTCGCTGCGCGAGGCTTTTCGGCTGCGGTGCCGGACCTCCGGACTTCGTCCTGCGGTCCGGCCCCTTCCGTGTGTGGTGGGGAAAGACGGTGGGGGCTGGGGTGGTGGGGTAGGCGCGCCTGAGTGGGTGGGGTCGCTCGAACGGTCTGTGGTGGAGTGCGGAGGGGGTGGCGCGCCCGTCGGCCCCTTGCTTGTAGGGAAAGTGACGACGGTGGCGAACCCCCACCGGCCCTCACCACCCACCCACGGGAGGGGTCCCTCCGGAGGACGGAGTCCGCAGGAGGGGCCCCGCTCCCGAACAACCCACGCCCGCCGCAGGCGCAACGGCGCCAAGCCATCACGGCGGGCAAGCCGAAGAACTACGCGGCCCGCCGCAGGCGCAACGGCGCCAAGCCATCACGGCGGGCAAGCCGAAGAACTACGCAGCCCGCCGCAGGCGCAACGGCGCCGAAGCCCTGCGGCGGGCAAGCCGAAGAACTACGCGGCCCGCCGAAGGCGACCGGCCCGCCGCAGGCGCCCCGTACGCTGGGAGTCCGAACCGTTCAACCATGAGGGGGAGTTGTGGATCCGGAGATCGCGGCGCTGGCGAGCAGCGCGGGAACGGCACTGGTCGGGGCGCTGGCCACCGACGCCTGGCACGGCGTACGCGACCGCGTCCTGGCGCTGTGGCAGCGCACCCGCCCCGAGCGGGCACCGGGCATCGCCGGTGACCTCGACGACACCCGCGAGGAGTTGCTCGCCGCGCCGGAGGGGCCGGGCCGGGACGCCGTCGCCGCGGACAGCGGCACGGAATGGCAGTCGCGCCTGCGCCGCCTGCTCACCGCCCACCCCGAACTCGCCGGCGAACTCCGCGCCCTCGTCGCCGACCTCACCCCGCCCGAGGCGCCCGCCCCGGCCGTCACCCAGCACGCCACCGCCTCCGGCAACGCCCGGGTGTACCAGGCGGGCCGGGACATGCGGATCGGTGGCGCCGACGCCTGACCGCTCGCCTCACCCCACCGTCTCCGCCGCCCGCCCCAGTTCCCGCCGCAGCCGGGCGAACGGCCGGGGGCGGTTGAGGGCGAGGGCGGCGGTGGGGCGGCCGTCGCGTTCGTAGACGGCGAGGAAGGAACGGTCGTCGGGGGAGCCCTCGACGATACGCGGCAGGTCCCCGGGGGCCCGGCGGCCGGCGAACTGGAGGCGGACACCGTACTGTTCCGACCAGAAGTACGGCAGCGACCGGCAGGTGGCGACGGTGCGGCCCGCGAGGAGGTTGCGGGCGCAGAGCGCCGCCTGTTCGGTGGCGGCGGTCCAGTGCTCACTGCGCGCGCCCGCCGCCCGCGCCACGTCCCCGGCGGCCACCACCTGCGGCAACGGCGTCACCCCGCCCGCGTCGCAGCACACCCCGTCGTCGAGCGGCAGCCCGCTGTCCGCCAGCCAGCCGGTGCACGGGCGCACCCCGACGGCGACGACGACCACCTCGGCGGGGAGCAGCCGCCCGTCGGCCAGCACGACACCGGTGACGGCGTCCGCCGCACCGTCCGCCCGCAGCTCCGCCACCCCCGTGCCGGTCAGCAGCCGCACCCCGTGGTCGGCGTGGAGCGCGGCGCAGACCTCCGCCATCGCCTCGCCCACCTGCGGTACGAGGGGGAGCGGCGCGGCCTCCACCACCGTCACGTCATGGCCGAGCGCGGCGCACGAGGAGGCGGTCTCCGCGCCGAGGAACCCGCCGCCGATCACCACCACCCGCACCGGCCCGGCGGTCAGCGCGGCGCGCAGCGCCCGCGCCTCGCCGAGGGTGCGCAGGGTGTGTACCCCGCCGGGTACCGGTCCGGGCAGGGTGCGGGGCGTGGCGCCGGTGGCGAGGACGACGCCGTCGGTGCGGATCTCCTCGCCGGTGGCGAGCGCCACCGACCGGGCCCGCGGGTCGAGGCGGACGGCCCGGACGCCCGTCCGCAGCGTCAGGTCGAGGGCGGTGGTCTCCTCGTCGTCGGCGAGCGCGAGGGCGGCGGCGTCCGCCGCGCCGGTCAGGAACGCCTTCGACAACGGCGGCCGGTCGTACGGCCGGTGGCTCTCCTCGCCGACCAGGATCAGCCGGCCGGTGTACCCCTCGGCGCGCAGCGCACGGGCGGCGCCGAGCCCCGCCAGTGACGCGCCGATGACCGTGACGGTGTGCATGGGGCGTCCTCCTCAAAGCCGTGTGACCAGGGGCTCACCTGCGGCGACGCGAGGTCCCGCGCAGCTGGGGCCGTGGTGGCGGCGGTTGTGTGACGGCCGGTCGCGCCGGTGCGGACGTGCGGACGCCGCGCCGCCCGGCACTCGGGCGGCGTTTCGCGATGCGCACGACGGAGCGTTCTGCGCAACAGAATCCCGGCGTGGCGCGGGCCCGTCAAGCGGTTCCCCGGGTTCCTTCGAGGGCCCTTCGGCGATTCCCGGCCGCGCCCTCCGCGCCCCTTGACGGTGCCGGTCCGGCGTTCCCACTATGTCTCTCATCGCGCAACCGATAGTGCAGTGCGCAACACCACGGGTCGCTTCCGCCCCGCGTTCTCCGTCCGTCCCCGCCGCCTCGGCGTGCCTCGGCACCGTCCGCCCCGACCTCCCCAAGGAGGGACATGCCTTCCGCATCCCCGACCGACGCCCGCGTGGTCGTCATCGGCGCCGGCATCGTCGGCTGCTCACTCGCCGACGAACTCACCGCCCGCGGCTGGCGCGACGTCACCGTCCTGGAACAGGGCCCCCTCCCGGCCCCCGGCGGTTCCACCTCGCACGCCCCCGGGCTGGTCTTCGCCACCGGCCCCTCCCGGACCCTGACCCGCTTCGCCGCCTACACCATCGAGAAGTTCACCGCGCTGGAGGCCGACGGCGCGCCCTGCTTCACCGCCGTCGGCGGGCTGGAGGTCGCCACCACCGAGGAGCGCTGGGCCGACCTCCACCGCAAGGCCCGCCTCGCCGCCTCCTGGGGCATCCGCGGCTCACTGATCACCCCCGAGGAGTGCGCCCGCCACTGGCCGATGCTGGACACCTCGCTGCTGTACGGCGGTTGGTACACCCCCGACGACGGGATCGCCCGCGCGGTGCCCGCCTGCCGTGCACAGCTCGCCCGCGCCACCGCCCGCGGCGCCCGCTTCCTCGACCGGCACACCGTCACCGGCATCGAGCGGAGCGGCGGCCGGGTCACCGCCGTCGTCACCGACCGCGGCACCTTCCCCGCCGACCACGTCGTGACCGCCGCCGGATTCTGGGGCCCGGTGATCGGCGCGATGGCCGGGGTCCGCGTCCCGCTGCTGCCCCTCGCCCACCAGTACGCGACGACCGCGCCGCTCCCCGAACTCGCCGTCGCGGGCGGCGGTCCGCGGGCCGAGGCGGTCCGCCCGCTGCTGCGCTTCCAGGACCGCGACCTCTACTTCCGCGAACACGCGGACCGCCTCGGCATCGGCTCGTACGCCCACCGCCCGATGCCCGTCGACCCGCACACCGTGCCCGCCTTCGACGACGCGCCCGTCATGCCGTCCGCGCTGCCGTTCACCGCGGAGGACTTCGCCCCCAGCTGGCACGACGCCACCGACCTGCTGCCCGCACTCGGCGGAACGAAGGTCGCCGACGGCTTCAACGGTGTCTTCTCCTTCACCCCGGACGGGATGCCGCTCCTCGGCGAGGCGTCCGAACTGCGCGGCTTCTGGCTCGCCGAAGCCGTCTGGGTCACCCACTCCGCGGGCGCCGCCCGCGCCGTCGCCGAGCTGATGACCGACGGCCACTCCACCCTCGACCTGCACGCCTGCGATCCGCACCGCTTCGAGGGCGCCCAGCGCTCACCGGCGTACGCCGCCGCGCGCGGCGCCCGCAGCTTCATCGAGGTCTACGACGTCGTCCATCCCCTCCAGCCGCCCGCGCACCCCCGCCCGCTGCGCGTCAGCCCCTTCCACGACCGCCAGCGCGCGCTCGGCGCCGCCTTCCTGGAGTCGGGCGGCTGGGAGCGCCCCCACTGGTACGAGGCGAACGCCCCGCTGGCGGACGGCCTCGGCCTGCCCCCGCGCGACGCCTGGGCGGCCCGCCACTGGTCACCGGTGATCGTCGCCGAGGCCCGCGCCACCCGCGAACGCGTCGGCCTGTACGACCTGACCCCGCTGCGCCGCCTGGAGGTCGAGGGCCCCGGCGCGCTCGCCTTCCTCCAGTACCTGACGACCAATCAACTCGACCGGAGGCCGGGCACGGTCACGTACACCCTGCTGCTCGACGCGCACGGTGGTATCCGCTCCGACCTCACCGTCACCCGCCTGACCGAGGACCGCTTCCGGATCGGTGCCAACAGCGGCGCCGACCTGGTCTGGCTGCGCCGCCACGCCCCCGACGGCGTCCACGTCCGCGACCTCACCCCCGGCACCTGCGGCATCGGCGTCTGGGGCCCGCTCGCCCGCGACCTCGTCCAGCCGCTGACACAGGACGACTTCTCCCACGCGGGCTTCGGCCGCTTCCGCGCCCGCCGAACCCACCTCGGGCCCGTCCCGGTCCTCGCCCAGCGCGTCTCCTACGTCGGTGAACTCGGCTGGGAGCTGTACACCACCGCCGATCTCGGCCGCTGCCTGTGGGACACGCTGTGGGAGGCGGGCCGCGGTCTCGGCGCCGTCGCCGCGGGCCGCGGCGCCCTGGACAGCCTCCGCCTGGAGAAGGGGTTCCGCGCCTGGGGCCACGACATGACCACCGAACACGACCCCTACGAGGCGGGCCTCGGCTTCGCCGTCCGACCCGCCAAGGGCGACTTCCTCGGCCGCGCCGCCCTCGCCGGACGCGAGGCCACCGTCCGGCGCCGCCTGGTCTGCCTCACCCTCGACGACCCCGCGGCAGCCGTCCTCGGCGGCGAACCGGTGGACGCCGGCGGGGAAACGGTCGGGTACGTCACCTCCGCCGCCCACGGCCCCACCGTCGGCCGCTGCATCGCCCACGCCTGGCTGCCGACCGCCCACGCCGCGCCCGGCACCGCCGTCCACATCGGCTACTTCGGCGAGCGGTACGCCGCGACCGTCGCCGCGGAACCGCTCGTCGCCCCGGAGGCCGCGCGCCCGCGCCGCTGACCGCACCGCCCGCCGTCCCGCCGCACCGCCCGAGGAGACCCGTATGACCACCACCCCCGTCGCCGGCCCGCGGGCGGGTGCGCCCGCGCCGTCCGGTGAGCTGATCGCCACCCTGCCCGGCGCCGCCTACACCGACCCCGCCGTCTTCCGCCGTGAACAGGAGCGGATCTTCGAGCGGCTGTGGTTCTGCGCGGCGCGCGCCGCCGACCTCGCCGGGCCCGGCGCCTTCCGCACCGTCCAGGTCGGACGGGAGAGCGTGCTGCTCACCCGTAACCGGCGCGGTGAGCCCCGCGCCTACCTCAACATCTGCCGCCACCGCGGCGCCCGCCTCTGCACCGAGGAGAGCGGCACCGTCCGCCGCACCCTCCAGTGCCCCTATCACGCCTGGACCTACGACCTCGACGGCCGCCTCACCGCGGCGCCCAACCTGCGGCAGATGCCCGGCATCGACCGCACCGAACGCGGGCTCATAGCCGTCCACCTGCGGGAATGGCTCGGCTATCTCTGGGTCTGCCTCGCCGATGAGCCGCCGTCCTTCGACGCGAGCGTGATCGGCGCCGCCACCGAACGCCTCGGCGACCCCACCGCCCTCGACCGCTACGGCACCGAGGCCCTCGCTCTCGGCCGCCGGATCACCTACGACGTGCACGCCAACTGGAAACTCATCGTCGAGAACTTCATGGAGTGCTACCACTGCGCCACCATCCACCCCGAACTCACCGACGTGCTGCCGGAGTTCGCCGACGGGCTCGCCGCCCAGTACCACGTCGGACACGGCGCCGCCTTCGCCGAGGAGGCCGAGGGGTTCACCGTCGACGGCACCGGCGGCTTCGGACGGCTGCCCGGTATCGACGACACCCAGGACCGCCGCTACTACGCGCTCACCCTCCGCCCGCAGGTCTTCGTCAACCTCGTCCCCGACCACGTCATCGTCCACCGGATGTTCCCGGTCGCCGCCGACCGCACCACCGTCGAGTGCGACTGGCTCTACCGGCCCGAGGTGCTGGCGGGCGGCGCCGACGTCACCCCGTCGGTGGAGCTGTTCCACCGCGTCAACACCCAGGACTTCGACGCCTGCGCACGCACCCAGCCCGCCATGGACTCCCGCGCCTACCGCGACGGCGGCGTCCTCGTCCCCAGCGAACACCACATCGGCGCCTTCCACCGCTGGGTCACCGACGCCCTCGCGGACACCCCCTCCTGACCTGCGACGCGAGGCGGCCCACCGGCCGGTGCGGGCCGGTGGGCCCGGGCGCCGGGGGCGCTCCGTGGCGGGGCGTGCCGCGGCGGGGCCTTCCGTTTGCGGAGCGCCGGGGGCCGCGCTTGAGTGAAACGGACCCCCACGCACCAGGAGCAACCATGTCGATGCCGTTCGGTTCCGCTTTCGGCGCGTCCGACCCGTTCAGCGACTTGTTGAACCGGTTCTTCGGGATGTCCCCGGCGTCCTCGCCGCCCGCCGTCCAACGCGTCCCCATCGGGCGGCTGCTGACCGAGTCGTCCCAGGAGCTGATCAACCTGGCCGCCGGACGGGCGGCCGAGGACGGCACCTCCGACCTCGACACCGAACACCTGCTGTGGGCCGCCACCCAGGTCGAACCGGCCCGCGGCCTCCTCGCCCGCGCCGGCGTCGACCCGGACGGCCTCGGCTCCCGCATCGCCACCGTGCTGCCCCGCGAATCCGGCGAACCCTCCGCCGAACCGGGCCTGACCCCCGCCGCCAAACGCACCCTCGCCGCCGCCTACGACCGCTCCCAGGCCGCGGGCGTCTCCTACATCGGCCCCGAGCACCTCCTCGGCGCCCTCCTCGACACCTCCGGCGCCGGCGCCGAATCCGGCGCCGCGCGGCTGCTGCGCGCCGAGGACCTCGACATCGACAAGGTGCGGCGGCAGGCCGAGGAGGCGGCCCGCGCCGAGGGCACACCCGCCGCCGCCGCACCTCCGGCCACCACCCTCGACGAGTACGGCCGCGACCTCACCGAGGAGGCCAGGGCGGGCAAGCTCGACCCTGTCGTGGGCCGCTCCGACGAGATCGAGCAGACCGTGGAGATCCTCTCCCGGCGCTCCAAGAACAACCCGGTCCTCATCGGCGAGCCCGGCGTCGGCAAGACCGCCATCGTCGAGGGGCTCGCCCAGCGCATCGTGGCCGGTGAGGTCCCGGGGACCCTCAAGGACAAGCGGGTCGTCGCCCTCGACCTGTCCGGCATGGTCGCCGGGGCGCAGTACCGGGGCCAGTTCGAGGAGCGGCTCAAGAAGGTCATCGAGGACGTTCAGCAGGCCGGCGGCGAGATCATCCTTTTCATCGACGAACTCCACACCGTCGTCGGCGCGGGCGCCACCGGCGAGGGCGCCATGGACGCCGGCAACATGCTCAAGCCCGCACTCGCCCGCGGTGAACTGCACGTGGTCGGCGCCACCACCATCGACGAGTACCGCAAACACATCGAGAAGGACGCCGCCCTGGAACGCCGCTTCCAGCCGGTGATGATCCCCGAACCGACCGTCGAGGAGACCGTCCAGATCCTGGAGGGGCTGCGCGACTCCTACGAGGCGCACCACCAGGTCCGGTTCGCCGACGGCGCGCTGACCGCCGCCGCCGAACTCTCCGACCGCTACGTCAGCGACCGCTTCCTGCCCGACAAGGCCATCGACCTGATGGACCAGGCGGGCGCCCGGGTGCGGCTGCGCAGCGCCGGACGCTCCACCGAGGTCGTCAGCCGCGAGGACCGCCTCGCCAAACTGGGCCGTGAGAAGGACCAGGCGGTCGCCGCCGAGGACTTCGACAGGGCGGCCGAGCTGAAACGGCAGATCGCCGAGGCGGAGGGCGAACTCGCCGGGATCGAGGAGCGCCGCGAGGGCGTCGTCTCCGTCACCGCCGCCGACATCGCCGACGTCGTCTCCCGCCGCACCGGCATCCCCGTCGCCCAGCTCACCGCGGGCGAGAAGGAGAAGCTGCTCAAGCTGGAGGACGCGATGCACGAGCGGATCGTCGGCCAGGGCGAGGCCGTCACCGCCGTCTCCGAGGCCGTCCGCCGCAACCGCTCCGGCATGGGTGACCCGCACCGCCCGGTGGGCTCCTTCCTCTTTCTCGGCCCCACCGGCGTCGGCAAGACCGAACTCGCCAAGACCCTCGCCGAACTCCTCTTCGGCGACGAGGACCGGATGATCCGGTTCGACATGAGCGAGTTCCAGGAGAAGCACACCGTCGCCCGGCTCGTCGGGGCGCCGCCCGGCTACGTCGGCTACGAGGAGGCGGGCCAGCTCACCGACCGGGTGCGCCGCCGCCCGTACTGCGTCCTCCTCTTCGACGAGGTGGAGAAGGCGCACCCGGACATCTTCAACACGCTGCTGCAGATCCTCGACGACGGCCGTCTCACCGACGCACAGGGCCGGACCGTCAGCTTCCGCCACTGCGTCGTCATCATGACGTCCAACATCGGCGCCCAGCGGATCATCGCGCACGAGGGCGAGGTGTTCGAGCTGAAGGACGAGCTGATGGAGGACCTGCGGGCCCGCTTCCTGCCCGAATTCCTCAACCGTATCGACGACATCATTCTCTTCCACCGCCTCACCGAGGACGATCTGACGCGGATCGTCGACCACCTCCTCGACCGCAGCCAGCGCCGCGTCCACGCCCAGGACATGACGCTGGAGGTCACCGAGGCGGCGAAGAAACTGCTGGTCGCCCACGGCTACCAGCCGGAGTTCGGCGCCCGTCCGCTGCGCCGCACCATCCAGACCGAGCTGGACAACCGCATCGCCTCCCTCCTCCTCGCCGACGAGGCCGGTCCCGGCGACACGATCGTCGCCGACGTGGGCGACGACGACGCGCTGCACTGCACCGTCCGCAAGGGCGCCGGGAGCACGGCGGACGCGGCGGCCTGACGGGCGCCCTCCCGGCCGCGCCCCGTGCCGCCAGGAGGACACCGCAGGTCAGAGCCGTACGGCCGCTCTTTGACAGGTCCGCGGAATTCCCGGAAGGTGAACGAAGAACGGAATACCGGTACCTGGCCGGGTCATGGCGAAATGCCCGTTCGGTACCGGAAAACGGAGAGATGGACGCACTGCCCCGCCCGCACCACCCCCGTACCGCGTCATGAACCCGGCCGGTGACGACGGCCGCGCGCCCGCCGCGCGTGGCCCGCGGCAGGCGGCGGCCGGAGTGGTGCGGGTGCTCTCGCCGCGCGGGTCGCTGACCCTGCACCCGGTGGACGGGGCGTTCACCTTCGCCCTGCGCGCCGCGCTCGCCATGGCGCTCCCGGCGCTGGTGCTGGCCGCGACCGGCCGCACCGAACAGGCCGTCTACGCCATGCTCGGCGCCTTCACCACCACCTTCGGCCGCAATCTGCCCTACCGGCGGCGCGCCGGTGCCCTGGCGCTGGTCGCCCTCGCCATGACGGCGTGCGTGGGCACCGGCTCGGCGCTCGCCGCCTGGGCGCAGCCCCGGGCCGGCGGCGTCGCCGTGGTGGTCGTCGCGACCGCGCTGGTCGCGGGCGCCGCGAAGTACGCCTGTGACGCCGCGCGGCTGGGCGGGCTCGGCGCGGTGCTGCTGCTCTTCGCGTTCGCCGCGGCGGCCAACGGCACGTCCACCCCCGCCGATGTCCTGCCGCACACCGCGCTCGCCGCCGCGGGCGCCGCGCTCGCCTGGGCGTTGGCGATGGCGGGCCGCCTCGTCCACCCCGACCGCCCGCAGCGTCTCGCGGTGGCCGCCGCGCTCCGCGCGCTCGCCGCGCTCTGGGACACCCCGGGCGCGGACCACGACGGCCGGCGGCGCCACCGGGCGACCGCCGCCGTACTCCGCGCCCACCACGCCCTCGGCCTGCTGCCGCGCGCGGCGGGCGGCGAGCGGCACGGCGGGGTGTGCGTCCGGCTGACCGATCTGTCCTGGTCGCTGCTGATCGGCTCCGCGACCCGGCCGCCGGACGATCCGGCGGCCCTCGCCCGGCAGCTGCGGGACCAGGCCCGGGCCCTGGCGGACCGGCGCCGCCGCGTCCCGCCGCTGCTGCTGGACCCGGCCTCCTGGACGGCCGGTACCCCAACCGGCCGGGGCGCCGGGGCGCGGACGCTGCCCGCCGCGCCGACCGGTGCCGGATTCCGCGCCGCCGAACTCGTCGCGGGCCGCCACCCGGGCGGCCCCGGCCACCGCTCCGTGCTGCTCGTCCCGGCGCTGCGGATGGCCCTCGGCACCGCTCTCGCGGGCGGCGCCGCGTCGGCGCTGGGCCTCGGGCACGGCTACTGGGCCGCGGTGTCGGCCGCCGCGGTGCTGCACTCCATCAACGTCCGCACCGCGACCCAGCGGGCGGTGCAGCGGACCCTGGGCACCGCCGCGGGGCTGGTGCTCGCCCTGGCGATCCTCGCCCTGGCGCCGGGCCCCGGCGTGCTGGTCGCGGTGATCGTGGTGCTGGAGTTCCTGCTGGAGTACGTCGTGCCGCGCAACTACGGCCTCGGTGTGGTCTTCCTGACGCCGCTGGCGCTGCTGATGACCGATCTGACCGCGCCGGAGGCGGCCGGCACGCTCGTCGCGGACCGGGCGCTCGCCAGCGTCCTGGGCATCGTCGTCGGGCTGCTCTGCGGTCTGCTGGTGGTCCACGACCGGGCCGTGGTGCGGGTGGAGCGGGCGCTGGCCGCGTGCACGGCGGCCGCCGCACAGGCCGAGCGGGCGCTCGACGGCGACCGGACGGCGGCGTTCGGGGGCGCCCAGGCGCGGCTGGCGGTGGCGGTGGTCGAACTGCGGGAGGCGGACGACGCCGCGGCGGGCGAGGTGTGGCGGGCGGAGATCGACCCTGCCGAACTCGCCGCCGCGGAGGCCCGCGCCCACCGCCTTCTGGAGCGCTTCGCCCGCGGCTGAGCCGGCCGGTCCCGCCGCTCACGCCGCCGGGGCGACGGTGACCTTCACATGCTTCATCAGCGGCTGAGCGCTCTGCACGCTGTAGTCGCAGAGCGCGATCAGCACATTCATCTCCGGCATGTACCCGGCCGCGCAGCCCCGGGGGAGGTCGTACGGGACGGCGAGATAGCCGTGCAGCGCGCGGGTGGTGCCGTCCTTCGCGGTGGCGGTGATGTCGACGGGGTCGAACGGCGCGAGACCGCGCTCCCGCATGTCGTCGTGGCTCATGAAGATGAGCGTGCGCAGATTGCGGATGCCGCGGTAGCGGTCGTTGTCCGAGTACAGGGTGGTGTTCCACTGGTCGTGGGAGCGGAGCGTGCCCAGCGCCAGCGTGCCGGGCGCCGGGACCACGTCGGGCAGCGGTGCCGCGGAGAACTCCGCCGCCCCCGAGGGGGTACGGAACACCAGCTCCCGCGCGGGCTGCTTGATCCGGAAGCCCAGCGGCAGCCGCACCCGCCGGTTGAAGTCCTCGAAACCGTCCAGGACCTGCGCCATCGTGTCGCGGATCCGGTCGTAGTCCTCGACGTACCACTCCCAGGGCGTGGCGCTGTCCGGCAGCGCCGCGCGGGCCAGTCCGGCGATGACGGCGGGCTCGGACAGCAGCTGCGGCGACGCGGGCCGCTTCATGCCGACGGAGAGATGGACCATGCTCATCGAGTCCTCGACCGACGTGCTCTGCACCCCGCCGCGCTGCCGGTCCCTCTCGGTCCGGCCCAGACACGGCAGGATCAGCGCCTCCTTCCCGTGGACGAGATGACTGCGGTTCAGCTTGGTGCTGACCTGCACCGTCAGCGCACAGTTGCGCAGCGCCGCGAAGGTGTACGGGGTGTCGGGCGCCGCCATGGCGAAGTTGCCGCCCATCCCGACGAAGACCCGCACCTCGCCGCGGTGCATCGCCTCGACGGTGGCGACGGTGTCCAGCCCCGCCTCCCGCGGCGGTTCGATACCGCACACCTCCGCCAGCCGGTCGAGGAACGCCCCGTCCGGCCGGTGGTCGATACCGCAGGTGCGGTTGCCCTGGACGTTGCTGTGCCCGCGGACGGGGGAGGGACCCGCGCCCTCGCGGCCCAGATTGCCGCGGAGCAGCAGCACGTTGACGATCTCCCGGACGGTGTCGACGCCGTGCTCGTGCTGGCTGATGCCCAGGCACCAGCTGATGATCGAGCGGTCGGCGTCGCCGTAGATCCGCGCCGCCTTGAGGATGTCGGCGCGGCCGATGCCCGACTGCCGCTCGATCTCCTCCCACGGCGTGGCCTCGCACACCGCCCGGTACGCGGCGAAGCCGGTGGTGTGCCGGTCGATGAACTCCTGGTCGAGCGCCTTGGGATCGGTCCGCGCCTGCTCCAGGACTGCCTTGGCGATACCGCGCAGCAGCGCCATGTCGCCGCCGATGCGCACCTGGAGGTTGAGCGTGCCGGTCCGGGTCGCCTTGAAGAGCGCCATGTCGGTGAAGTCGTGCGGCACGATCGTGCGGGTGGCGGCCGCCTCGATCATCGGGTTGACGTGCACGATCTGCGCGCCCCGGCGAGCGCGGTGAGCATCCGGGGCGCGTTGGAGGCGGCGTTGACGCCCATCACGAACAGCGCGTCGGTGGCCTCCCAGTCCTTGAGGCCGACGGTGCCCTTGCCGGTGCCGAGTGACGCCGTCAGGGCCCGCCCGCTCGCCTCGTGGCACATGTTGGAGCAGTCCGGCAGATTGTTGGTGCCCAGCTCCCGGGCCATCAGCTGGTAGAGGAAGGTCGCCTCGTTCCCCAGCCGCCCGGAGGTGTAGTACGACGCCCGGTCCGGGCTGTCGAGCCCGCGCACCACCCGGCCGAACAGCGCGAAAGCGTCCTTCCAGCTGATCGGCACGTAGTGGTCGGTGTCCGGGTCGTAGACCATCGGCTCGGTCAGCCTGCCCTGGTCCTCCAGCGCGAAGTCGCTCCATCCGGACAGCTCGGTCACCGTGTGCGCGGCGAAGAACTCCCGCCCCACCCGCTTACGGGTCATCTCCCAGGTGACGTGTTTGATGCCGTTCTCGCAGATGTCCAGGTGCAGGCCCTTGGTGTCGTCCGGCCAGGCGCATCCGGGGCAGTCGAAGCCGCTGTTCTCGTGGTTCATCCGCAGGATCGCCCGTGGCCCGTCCACCCACTGCTTCTCCCGGGCCAGGATCCGGCCCACGCTCTTCGCGGCACCCCAGCCGGCGGCGGCGTGGTGGTAGGGCCGGGCCGACGGTTCGCCCTCGGGGACGGGCCCCACCCGGTGTGTCGGCTGTTCCCGTTCCTCGGAGGTGCTCACCGCGTCCACCCTTTGCGTCGTCCGGGCACGGCCCGCAGCGGGCCTTTCCGGCCAGGCCAGGCGGGGTGGCGGGGGCGGGCGCGGCGGGCGGGACGCGGTCCGCGCCCCGTGAGCCGGGTGCGCGGGGCCCGGTGTGTCCGGGCCGGTCCGGCGCGTCGCCCGACTGCACGCCGCGCCGGGCACGGATACGCTGACCCCGTTCCGCGTGTTCTGCCCGCTTTGGAATGATTGGCCCGTCGGAGGGTCCGCCGTCCCCGCCATCCGCTCGTCCCCCCGCCGGGAGCCCCATGGTCACCTCGCAGTCCGTCGTCACGCCGCCCGCCCGCGCCGCCGTGTTCCTCGTGGCGACCCTCGCCCCCGGCGGCGAGGCGGCCGTCCGGGACGGGCTCAAGGGCCTGGCGGGGCTGGTCCGCTCGGTCGCATTCCGGGCCCCCGAAGCCGCCCTGACCTGTGTCACCGGGATCAGCTCGGCCGGCTGGGACCGCCTCTTCGGCGGTCCGCGCCCCCGCGGTCTGCACCCCTTCCGCCCGCTGCGCGGTCCCCGCCACCACGCCCCGGCCACCCCCGGCGACCTCCTCTTCCACCTCCGGGCCGCCCGCCCGGACCTCTGCTTCGAACTGGCCCGGCTGCTCACCGACCACCTCGCCGCCGCCGTCACCGTCGTCGACGAGGTCCACGGCTTCCGCTACTTCGACGCCCGCGACCTCCTCGGCTTCGTCGACGGCAGCGAGAACCCCACGGACCGGGCGGCCGACGACGCCGTGTACACCGGCGACGAGGACCCGCCGTTCCGCGGCGGCAGCTATGTGATCGTGCAGAAGTACCTCCACGACATGGCCGCCTGGCAGGCGCTCACCGTCGAGGAGCAGGAGCGCGTCATCGGCCGCACCAAGACGGCCAACGTCGAGCTGGACGACGCCGTCAAACCCGCCGACTCGCATGTCGCGCTGACCACGGTCACCGACGCCGACGGCACCGAACGGAAGATCGTCCGGGAGAACATGCCGTTCGGCCGGGTCGGGCAGGGCGAGTTCGGCACCTACTTCATCGGCTACGCCCGCACCCCCGAGGTCACCGAGCAGATGCTCGACCAGATGTTCCTCGGCGACCCGCCCGGCACCACCGACCGGATCCTCGACTTCTCCCGCGCCGTCACCGGCGGCCTGTTCTACGTGCCCACCGCCGACTTCCTCGACGACCCGCCCGCGCCACCGACCGGCGCCGCCCCGGGCGGCTCCCTCGGCATCGGCAGCCTGAAAGGAGCTTGAGCGCCATGACCGCCACCACCGCCACGACCGCCACCACCGCCGGGACGGCGCCGTGCGGCATCGACAACCTGCACCGCGAACTCGCCCCGATCACCCCGCGGGCCTGGGCGGAGATCGAGGAGGAGGCCCGCCGTACCTTCCGCCGCCATGTCGCCGGGCGCCGCGTCGTCGACGTCCCCGACGCGGGCGGACCGGAACTCTCCGCCGTCGGCACCGGCCACACCGCCGGCATCGAACCGCCCGTCCCCGGCGTCACCGCCCGGCTGCGCGAGGCCCGGCCCCTCGTCGAACTGCGCAGCTCCTTCACCGTCACCCGGGCCGCCGTCGACGACGTCGAACGCGGCTCCCAGGACTCCGACTGGCAGCCGGTGAAGGACGCCGCCCGCGCCCTGGCCCTCGCCGAGGACCACGCCGTCTTCGACGGCTACCCCGCCGCCGGGGTGGAGGGGCTGCGCGCCCGCAGCTCCAACCCCGTCCTGCGGCTGCCCGCCGAGGCCCGCGACTACCCCGACGCGGTCAGCGGCGCCCTCACCGCGCTGCGGCTGGCCGGGGTCGACGGCCCGTACGCGCTGCTGCTCGGCGCCGATGCGTACACGGCGGTCAGCGAGACCTCCGACCACGGCTACCCGATCGCCGCCCACCTCGCCCGGATCCTGGACGGCAAGCCGATCTGGGCGCCCGCCGTCAACGGCGCGTTCGTCCTCTCCGTCCGCGGCGGCGACTTCGCCCTCCGCCTCGGCCGGGACGTCGCCATCGGCTACACCGCCCACGACGCCCACGGCATCGAGCTGTACCTGGAGGAGACGCTGACCTTCCTCACCTACACCGACGAGGCGGTCGTCGTCCTGGAGGCGCCGGACGGGCCCTAGACCACGCCCGGCTGGTGGGGGCGACGCACCGCAGATGGTCTGGCGCAGCTTCAAAGACGACCGCTCCTACCTCTACGACCTCCTGGCCCCCGGCCCCGGGGCGTGATCCGCCGGACAGTGCCCGGTGACGTCCGTCCGGGGTGCCTCCCACCCCTACGGTTCCGCAACAGCTTCCTGACAACTTCCTGACACCGGTGGGCAAGTGTGGGTGCGGTCCATCGGGGCGAGTGCCCCGAGCCGTACTGGAAGGTGCCCCCGTGCTGTCGTCCCGTCGCCTCCCGTCTCTCGCCGCCCGGATCCTCGGCGCGCTCCTCGTCCTGTCCGCGGTCCCCGCCCCGGCGGCCGTGGCCGCCGGGCCCCCGGAACCCGCCGCCGCGCCGACCGTCCGGACGGACGAGGTGATGCCGCATCTGCAGGCCCTCCAGAAGATCGCCGACCGCAACGGCGGCAACCGCGCGCACGGTACACAGGGGTACGCGGACTCCGTGACGTATGTGCGCAAGGCGCTGGACCGGGCCGGATTCCACACCGAGCTGCGCCGCTTCTCGCACGACGGCGCGGCCGGTTACAACCTGATCGCCGACTGGCCGGGCGGCGACCCGAAGCATGTGCTGTTCACCGGCGCCCATCTGGACAGCGTCAAGGAGGGGCCGGGGATCAACGACAACGGTTCCGGCGCGGCGGCGGTCCTGACCGCGGCCCTTCAGGTGGCCGACGCCGGGCTGAAGCCCACGCGGCATCTGCGCTTCGCCTGGTGGGGGGCGGAGGAGGAGGGGCTGGTCGGCTCCGCGGACTATGTCCGCAACCTCTCCGACACCGACCGGAAGGCGATCGACGTCTACCTCAACCTCGACCAGGCCGGCAGCAAGAACGTCAAGCAGTGGCTCGTGGTGCACGACGACGAACACGGCGAGACCGAGGCCCAGCGGGCGTTCGAGGCATGGTTCGCCGACCGGGGAATCGACACGTTCGACATCGGGGTGGGCGGCTCGGACCACGAGTCGTTCGGGAACGCCGGCATCCCGTCGTCCGGCTTCAGCACCGGCATCTCGGACTGCCTCCACAAGGCGTGCGACAACCTCGCCAACGTCGACCCCAAGACCGAGACGACCAGCACCAACGCCCTGCTCGGCGTGGTCTGGAAGCTCGCCGCCACCGCCCGCAGCTGACCCTCCGACCCGGAAAGCAGAGATGCGCAGAACACCGAACCGGCACCGCGGCGCCACCGCCGTGCTGACGACCGCGACCGCCCTCACCCTCGCCCTGACGGCAGCCCCCGCCTCCGCCGCGACCGGTATCGGCGACCCCTACTACCCCGACGACGGCAACCCCGGCTACGACGTGACGCACTACGACGTCCGGATCGCCTACGACCCGGCGCGCACCGACCATCTGGACGGCGACACGACCGTCACCGCCCGTGCCACCGAGGCGCTCGACAGCTTCACCCTGGACCTGAAGGGCTTCACGGTCGCCTCGGTCACGGTGGACGGCACCCCGGCGAAGTCGTTCTCCCGCTCCGGGGCCCACAAGCTGGCCGTCGTCCCGGCGCACCGGGTGGCCGACGGCGCCACCTTCGCGGTCCGGGTGAAGTACGCCGGCAAGCCCGACGGCGAGGGCTGGCACACCCTGAAGGACGGCGGCGCGGACGTCGCGGGCGAACCGCACTCCGCGACCTCCTGGTTCCCCGCCAACGACCACCCGTCCGACAAGGCGACCTTCGCCCTCACCGCGACCGTCCCCAAGGGCTGGACCGCCATCGGCAACGGCCTGCCCGGCCCGACCACCACCGAGGGCGGCAGCACGACCTTCCGCTGGCACGAGGACAAGCCGATGGTGACGTACGCCAGCACCGTCGCCATCGACAAGTTCACCGTCCGCAGCGCGAAGCTTTCGGACGGCAAGCCGCTCATCCTGGCCGCCGGCCCGGGTATCACGATCAATGCGAAGACGGAGGCCGAGCAGCGGGAGGTCCTGGAGTTCCTGGCCTCGAAGTTCGGCCCGTATCCGTTCTCTTCGGCGGGTGGCATCGGCATCGGTGCGACGGTGGACGGCGTGGGCCCCGGCGCCATAGAGACGCAGAGCCGCCCCACCTACAGCGGAGGGATCAACGACATCGGGGCGTCGCACGAGGTCGCCCACCAGTGGTTCGGTGACAGCGTCTCGATGACCGACTGGCGCGACGGCTGCCTCGCCGAGTGCTTCGCCCAGTACGCCACCCAGTTGTGGTTCGAGCACCAGGGCGACAACCTCGACAAGGGCTTTTACGCCGGCTCGATCGACGACCTCAAGAACGACCCGAAGTTCTGGTCCATCAAGCTCTACGACCCGGGAGCGGGGAAGGAACTCCATCCCGACCTGTACGAAAAGGGCGCCCTGATGCTCCACGCGCTGCGGCGTACCGTCGGCGACGACGCGTTCTTCGGCACCCTCAAGCGCTGGACCCACGACCACGCGTACGGCAACGCCTCGTTCCCGCAGTTCGAGGCGTTGGCGGCGAAGGTGTCGGGCAAGGACCTCAAGGGCTTCTTCGACGCCTGGGTCCGCGGGGGGAAGATCCCGCCGAAGCAGTACCTCTACCCGGGCAGTCTGGGCGCGCTGAACCACGCGTAGCGCACCGCCGGGCGGCGGAGGCGGGGCCGGGCTGCGGACGGCGCACCCGGCCCCGCCCCGACCGGAGGGCCGCCGCCCCAGCCACCGGCCGGTGGCCCCCGCCCCGACCGACCGCGCCCGAACCCGCCCGACCGGCGGTTTGTATCCTCTTCAGGGCAAGCCGAGCCATCCCGGCAACATCGCGGTCGAGAGGAAACACCATGACCACCGAGCTGAGCGCCGCCACCCTCAGCGAGCTCCTTGACCAGGCACGGAGTGACTACAAGGAGCTCGCCGGACGCGGCCTCGCCCTCGACCTGACCCGCGGCAAGCCGGCCCCTGAGCAGCTCGACCTCTCCGAGGACCTGCTCAGCCTGCCCGGCGGACGCCACACCGCCGCGAACGGCACCGACGTCCGCAACTACGGCGGCCTCCAGGGCCTCCCGGAGCTGCGCGAGATCTTCGCCGACGTCCTCCAGGTGCCCGTCCCGCAGCTCCTCGCCGCCGGCAACTCCAGCCTGGAGCTGATGCACGACAGCATCGTGCACGCCCTGCTGAGCGTGCTGCCCGGCGCCGAGTCCCGCTGGGTCGACCAGGAGCGCATCGCCTTCCTCTGCCCGGTCCCCGGCTACGACCGCCACTTCGCGCTCTGCGAGCGCTTCGGCATCGACATGATCCAGGTGCCGATGACCGCGGACGGCCCGGACATGGACACCGTCGAGCGCCTCGTCGCCGAGGACCCGGCGGTCAAGGGCATCTGGTGCGTCCCGAAGTACAGCAACCCCGACGGTGTCGTCTACAGCGACGAGACCGTCCGCCGCCTCGCCGCGATGCCCACCGCCGCCCCGGACTTCCGTATCTTCTGGGACAACGCCTACGCCGCCCACCACCTCACCGACGAGCAGGTCCAGATCGCCGACGTGCTCGCCGCCTGCGAGGCGAGCGGCCACGCCGACCGGGTGTTCATCTTCGGCTCCACCTCGAAGATCACCGCGGCCGGCGCCGGGGTCGCCTTCTTCGGCTCCTCACCCGCCAACGTCTCCTGGCTGCTCGCCAACAACGGCAAGCGCTCGATCGGCCCGGACAAGATCAACCAGCTCCGGCACGTGATGTTCCTGCGCGACGCGGACGGGGTCCGCGCCCACATGGAGCGTCAGCGCGCCCTGCTGGAGCCCAAGTTCGCCGCCGTGGCCCGCATCCTCGACGCCGAGCTGGGCGGTACCGGCCTCGCCGAGTGGACCGCACCCAAGGGCGGCTACTTCGTCACCCTGACCGTGCCCGACGGCTGCGCCAAGGAGGTCGTCCGCCGCGCCGCCGAGGCCGGCATCGTGCTGACCCCGGCGGGCGCCACCCACCCTTACGGCGACGACCCGCGCGACGCCGTCATCCGCGTCGCCCCCAGCTACCCCGGCCTCGCCGAGCTGGAGGCCGCCATCGAGGGCCTCGCCGTCTGCGTGCGCCTGGTCGGCTACGAGCAGCGCGCCGCCGCGCAGAACTGACGCCACCGTTCCAGAGGCGTGCACCCGGGCCGGGCCCGTCGCGGATTCTTTCGCGGCGGGCCCGGCCCGCACCGTCTCAGCCGCCCAGCAGTCCCCGCGCGTACGCCGCCTGCCCCACGTGCTGGAGATCGTCGGAGATCACGCTGATCAGCCGGGTGGCGAGCGTGACCGGTGGGTCCCAGGACCGGTCGATCACCTGCGTCAGATCCTTGACCTGGAGACCCTCGACGAAGCGGAGGGTCACCGCGTACACCGCGTCGTGGTAGCCCAGCAGCTGTAGCGCCGTCAGATCGTGGACCGCCGCCACCTCCCGCCGGGAGTGGCCGTAGCCGGTGTCGTGGGCGGGCAGTGTCAGCCCGAAGCGGTGTGCCCAGCCCTGCGCCGTCCACACCTGTTCGGTGCCGCCCGCATCGGCGATGTGGTCGTCCTGCACCCGGGTGAGGTGCCACACCAGCCAGCCCACCGGATTGCCGCCGCCGGGGGACGCGGCCAGCTCCTCCGGCCCCAGCCCGGTGACCACCTCCTCGACGGTCTCCCGGATCCGGCCGAAGGCATCGATGAGCAGGTCCGTTCCGGCGCTCATACGCGGCTCCTGAAGGAAGGGCGGGGCCGGGCACGGCGCCGGGCCCCGCGGGGTCGGCCCGTTCCATGATGCGCGGGCCCCGCCGGGGCCACCACCGGGGGAACGCCACCACCCGGTTGCGTACGGAGCGTACCCCTCGGGTCACCACGTGTGGCGGGCCCCGGTGCGCGCCCATAGCGTCGCCTCATGGTGAAACGACAACTGACTGCAACCGGCTGCCTGGTCACGATGCTGGTCACCGGAGTGGCCGCCGCCCCGCCCGGCCAGGCCGATCCCGGGTACACCGTCCACCCGGGCGAGTCCATCCAGAAGGCCGTGGACGCCGCCAAGCCCGGCGACACCATCCGCCTCGCCCCCGGCACGTACCGCGAGAGCGTCCGCATCGACAAGCCGGGCCTGACGCTGCGCGGTGCGGGGGAGCGCACCGTGCTGCGGCCCGCCGCCACCCGCGCCGCGAACGACTGCGGCAAGGACGGCAACGGCATCTGCGTCCTGGGCAGCCCCGGCCACCGCGTCGCCGACGTCGCACTGCGCTCCCTGACCGTCGAAGGCTTCCGCAAGAGCGGCATCTGGGCCTCCGGCACCGACCGGCTCAGCGTCCGCGACGTCACCGCCCGCGACATGGGCCAGTGGGGCATCGCCCAGCAGGAGTCCGTCCGGTCCTCGGTGCGCGGCAACACCGCCACCGGCAACGGCGACGCCGGGATCTTCCTCGCCAACACCGTGGACGAGGAGGGCGGCGCCCTCGACACCCTCGGCACCGACATCCGCGGCAACACCGTCACCGGCAACCGCATCGGCATCACCGCCCGCCGCGTCCGCCACCTCGACATCGCCCTCAACGACATCACCGGCAACTGCAGCGGCGTCTTCGTCGTCGGCGACGAGTCCCGCCCCCGCGGCGGCGATCTGACCGTCCGCGACAACAACGTCTCCGAGAACACCAGGAAGTGCGCCGCCACCAAGCGCCTGCCCGCCCTCCAGGGCGTCGGCATCGTGCTCACCGGCGCCGAGGGCACCCAGGTCACCGGCAATCTCGTGCGCGACAACGTCGGTGAGTCCCCGCTGGCCGGCGGCGTCGTCCTCTTCCACAGCTTCGTCGGTGTCCGCAACGAACGGAACGAGGTCAGCGGCAACATCCTGCTCGGCAACAAGCCCGACCTCGCCAACCGCGACACCGCCACCAGCAACCACTTCACCCGCAACACGTGCCGGACCTCGCAGCCCGCGGGGCTGTGCTGATCCGCGAGCCCCACCTCACCAGGAGAGACGAGACTCCATGACCACCGTCAGCGACCGACCCCAGCCCCCCGCGGAGCAGTCGCCCGCACCACCGGCGGCGATGCGGCTCCGGGAGATCATCTTCGGTGCCGCGCCCGCCGCCGCCGTCCGCGCCGCCGCCCGGCTCGGCGTCGCCGACGCACTGGGCGAGACCCCGGCCACCGTCGAGGAACTCGCCGCCGCCGTCCGCACCGAACCCCGCCCCCTCGCCCGCCTGCTGCGCGCCCTGACCTGCTACGGCGTCTTCACCGAGACGGACGAGAACACCTTCGCCCACACCGACATGTCCCGCCTGCTGCGCGACGACAGCGCGCACAGCCTCCGCCACATCTCCCTGTGGTGCACCGAACCGTGGACCTGGCAGGCATGGCCCCTGCTCGACCAGGCCGTCCGCTCCGGCCGCGATGTCTTCGACACCCTCTACGGCAAGGACTTCTTCACCTACCTCCACCAGGACGCCCGCGACTCCGCGCAGATCTTCGACCGGGCGATGACCACCTCCAGCCGGCAGTCCGCCCAGGACGTCGCGGCCCTCCTCGACCTGTCCGACGCCGCCACCGTCGCCGACATCGGCGGCGGCCAGGGCCACGTCCTGGCCGCCCTCCTGGAGAAACACCCGCACCTGGAAGGCACCCTCGTCGACCTCCCCGCGGTCGTCGCCGGCGCCGACCCGCGGCTGCGCGACGGCGGACCGCTCGCCGACCGCGCCACCGCCGTCCCCGGCGACTGCCGCACCGCCGTCCCGGTCCGCGCCGACGTCTACCTCATCAAGAACATCCTGGAGTGGGACGACGAGTCCACCCGACGCACCCTGCGGAACGTCGTGGACGCCGCCGCCCCCGGCGCCCGTGTCATCGTCATCGAGAACCTCGTCGACGACAGCCCGTCGATGAAGTTCACCACCGCCATGGACCTGCTGCTGCTCCTCAACGTCGGCGGCGCCAAGCACACCAAGGACAGCCTGGTCCACCGGGTGACCGAGGCCGGACTCGTCCTCCACGACATCCTGGAGGTCAACCCGTATCTGCACGCCTTCGAATGCACCGTCCCGCACTGACGCGGCCGCGCCGCCACCGCAACGGGCCGCCCGCCGGGGAACTTCCCCGGCGGGCGGCCCGTTGCGGTGGCGGCGGCCGGTCAGCCCAGACCGTCGCGCTCCCACCGGTAGAACTGATGGGCCATCGCATCCTTCGGCCCGCGCCACGTCTCGGGGTCGTACGGGCTGACGAACGACGACAGCCGGTCGCTGATGGCGCGGAACTCCGGGTGCGAGGTCACCTTGGCGATCTCCGGCCCGGGCGGCTGCTCCGATTCGATGAGGTGCAGATACACGTCGCCGAACTGGAACAGCGTCCGCCGGGTGACGCCGACCAGATGCGGCAGCTCCGTCCGGTCGGACGCGGCGAAGACATCCGCGATCTTCGGCGCCGACTCCGGGGACATCCGGGCGACGATCAGTGCATGGTGCATCGGTCAGGTACCTTTCCCGCCGCGCCGAAGGCGGCGTGGCGAACGTGGGGCGGCGGCCCTCGGTCAGTTGGCGGGGACGGCGCCGCGCAGCTCCCGGGCGCGCTGCTCGATCTTGTCCCGGATCAGCTCCAGCTGGATGCGGGAGTTGCGGTTGATGTGGTCGGTCATGCCCTGGTCGTCGACGGGCGCCTCCGGCTTCATCGCGAAGTCCTGCGTCCAGTGCATGGTCGTGCCGGTCTTGTTCGGCGTGTACGTCCAGTGGATGTCCATGTGCGCGAACGGACCGGTCTCGACGCGGCGCGCCCGCACACTCAGGGCCTCGCGGTCGGCGGTCCGCTCGGAGACCCAGCTCCAGACCTTGCCGTTGTCGTCCGGATGCATCGTCAGCCGGAACGTCGTGCTGTTGCCCTCCCGCGAGAGGATCTCGACCGACGCGTACTCGCTGAAGAGCTGTGGCCAGTTCTCCAGGTCGTTGGTCATCTCCCAGACCAGGTCGAGCGGGGCGGCGATGGTGATGGCGTTCTCGGTGTGGCCGGGCATGTCAGGCTCCTGTCGGGGATGCGGTGTTGACGAGGTCGAGGAAGTCGCGGGGGGAGCGGCAGCGTTCGGCGTCCTCCGGCATGGGGTGGTCGTAGCGGTTCTCCAGCTCACCCACGATGCCGAGCAGGCCGAGCGAGTCGAGCCCCAGCTCGGCGAAGAGGACGTCGGGGTGGGCCGCCAGCTCCTTCGGGTCGACGGTCACCCCCGCGGCCGACTTCATCAGCGCGGCGAGTTCGTCGAAGGTCAGTCGGTCGGTCATGGCAGTTCTCCTTCTCATGAGGGGGAGCCGTCGGCCCGCCGCAGCACCAGTGCCGCGTTGGAACCCATCAGCCCCCGGCTCAGGACGAGCGCGGTGCGCAGTTCGGCGGGGCGCGCCCAGCCGGTCACCACGTCCAGGTCGTGGCAGACGTCCACGACGTTCGGCGTCGGCGGCACCACCTGGTGCTCCAGGGACAGCACCGCCGCCGCCGTGTCCAGGACCGGGGCGCCGCAGTACGCCCGCCCCGTCCCGGTCTTCGGCGCGGTCACCGGTATCCGCGCCGCGTGCCCGCCGAGCGCGTCGGCGAGCGCCAGCGCCTCGGCGCGGTCGGCCGCCGGGACGCCCAACGCGTCGGCGAAGACCACATCGATCTCCTCCGGCGCGCAGCCGGCCTCCGCCAGCGCGACCTCGATGGCCCGCGCCAGTCCGGCCCGGGACTCCGCCCACCGGGACGCGCCGGTGAACGTCGCCCCGTGCCCGGCCACCACCGCACGCACCGCGGCCCCGCGCTCCCGCGCCGTCCGCTCCTCCTCGACGACGAGCATCGCGCCGCCCTCGGCAGGCACGAACCCGCAGGCCCGGGAGGTGAACGGCCGGTAGGCGCGGTCCGGGTCGGGCACCAGGCTGAGGTCCTCGTACCCGAGCTGGCAGACGATCGAGTACGGCGCGAGCGGCGCCTCCGCGGCGCCCACGACCACGGCGTCGGTGCCGCGCGCCAGGGTGCGGGCGGCGTGCGCCAGCGCGTCCAGACCGCCGGCCTCGTCGCTCGCCACCACCCCGCACGGCCCCTTGAAGCCGCCGCGGATGGAGACCTGACCGGTGCTCGCCGCGTAGAACCACGCGATCGACTGGTACGGGCCCACATGGCGCGAGCCCTGGCCCCACAGATGCTGCAGCTCCCGCTGGCCGAACTCGCCGCCGCCGGAGCCCGCGGCGGTCACCACGCCCACCGCGAACGGCGAACGGTCGTCGTCGGGCACCAGCCCGGCGTCCTCCAGGGCGAGGTCCGCCGCCGCCATCGCGAAGTGCGTGAAGCGGTCCGTCTGGACCAGGAACCGCTCCTCCACCAGCCCGCCGGGATCGAAGTCCCGGACCTCGCCGGCCACCTTCAGCGGCAGCTGCCCGCAGCCTTCGCGGGTGACGCGGTCCAGGACACTGATGCCCTCCCGGGTCGCCTTCCAGAACGGTGCGGTGCCGGTGCCGTTGGGGGCCACCACACCGATGCCGGTGACGGCACAGCGGCGTTGCTCACCTGGGCTCATGACACTCTCCCTCCCGGGTCGGTCAGGACCACGGCGGACTGGAAGCCGCCGAATCCGCTGCCGACCGACAGCACGGACCGCAGCCGGGCCTCCCGGGCGGTCCGCGGGACGTAGTCCAGGTCGCACTCCGGGTCCGGCGTCTCGTAGTTGGCGGTGGGCGGCACCACCTGATGGGTCAGCGCCAGCACCGACGCGACGATCTCGATCGCGCCGATCGCGCCCAGCGAATGACCCACCATCGACTTGATGGAGCTCATCGGCACCTTGCGGGCGTGCGCCCCCAGGGACCGTTTGACCGCGGCGGTCTCGTGCCGGTCGTTCTGCTTGGTGCCCGACCCGTGCGCGTTGACGTAGTCGACCGCCGAGGCGTCGAGCCGGGCGTGGTCGAGGGCGTGGTCGATCGCCTCGGCCATCTCCAGGCCCTCCTGGGTCAACCCCGTCATGTGGTACGCGTTCCCGAAGGTCGCGTAGCCGCCGATGACGCAGTGCACGGTGGCGCCGCGGGCCCGCGCATGCTCCAGTTCCTCCAGGACGAGGACGGCGCCGCCCTCACCCATCACGAAGCCGTCCCGGTGCGCGTCGAACGGCCGGGAGGCGTGTTCGGGGTCGTCGTTGTTGGCCGAGGTCGCCTTGATCGCGTCGAAGCACGCCACCGTGATCGGGGAGATGGGGGAGTCCGACGCGCCCGCGACGCACACATCGGCCCGGCCCTCCTCGATCGTGTGGAACGCGTACCCGATCGCGTCCAGACCGGAGGTGCAGCCCGTGGAGACGGTCTGCACCGGCCCGTGGGCGCCCACCTCCTCGGCCACCGCGGACGCCAGCGAACTGGGCGCGAACGCCCGCTCCAGATACCGCCCGGACGGCCGGTGGTCGACGTCCCAGCGGGAGCCGGAGGCGCTGACCGCCACGTAGTCGTTCTCCAGCCGGGTGGTGCCGCCGACCGCGGTGCCCAGGGACACCCCGACCCGCCACGGGTCCTGCGCCGCCATGTCCAGACCGGCGTCGCGCAGCGCCTCGGCGGCCGCGACCAGCGCGAACTGGATGTACCGGTCCGAGCGGGCGATCTGCTCGCCGCTCAGGCCGAGCGCCACCGGGTCGAAGTCGCACTCGGCGGCGATCCGGGAACGGAACCCCGTCGCGTCGAAGAGCGAGATGGCCCGGGTCGCCGTGCGTCCGGCGGAGAGCAGGTCCCAGAAGGCCGGGACCCCCACACCGCCCGGCGCCACGATCCCCATGCCGGTGACCGCGACACGGCGGCTCATGAAACCGCCCCCGTTCGTTCGGGTGGGCCCGCCTGCGCGGCTGTGCCGGTCACCTCCGTGACCTCTGTGGCCTCTGTGACCTCTGTGTCGACGTGGCCCAGTTCCGGACGCGGCGCCAGCGGGCCCAGATGGAACACCATCCGCGCCTGGACGTCCCCGACGTTGCGGAAGCGGTGCCGCATCCCGAGGGGGATCAGCAGCGCCTGGTCCGGCACCAGCGAGAACGTCTCGTCGTCCAGATCGACCTCCAGGGCGCCGTCCACGACGTAGACGAACTCCTCGGAGTAGGGGTGGTAGTGCTCGCCGATGCGCTCGCCCGGCTCGACGAGGGCCAGGCCCATGAAGCCGCTGGTGGCGCCGACCGCGCTGGGCGTCAGCATCGCGCGCAGGTCACCTCCGCGCCGGCGGTTGGGCTGCGTCTCGCCGAGGTCCACGATGCGTGGGCGGTGGGTGCTCATGGCTGTCTTCCTCCAGATGGTGCGGGATGGTGTGGTGCGCCGCTCCGGCCGCGCGGCGGCGGGCGGCGGGCCGGTGCGGTCAGGACCGCGGGGACCGGCGGTCGGTGATGAGCCGCATGTCACAGCGGGTGAGGAACCGGGCCAGAGCGCGGTCGTCGGACAGCTCACCGGCCTCCCCGGTGTCCAGCAGCCGCCGCAGCACATCGGTCTTACGGGGGCCGCGCACCCCGAGTACCGCCGCCGGATCGCGCTCCGGGGGAGCGGTCAGGTCGACGAGGCGGACGACGACGTCGTCACGCTGGAAGACGGTGGAGGCGGCGACGGGGCTCGCCGGGTCGCCGGCGGCCGCCTCGTCCTGCTGCGCCAGCAGCCGCGCCAGCGCCATCCCGCAGCCCTCCCGGGCCGGGTAGAACAGCGCATGGCGGGAGACGTCGGCGGGGGTCGCGGCGCCGGCCGCCACATGGTGCACGGCGGGCAGCGCGGCGCGGGTGAAGAACATCCGCGCCGAGTTCGGGTCCGACAGGTCCCGGTCCTGCTCCAGGTACGGGTTGATTGCCTCCTCGACCCGCCGGATCTCCGGCTGCTGGGCGATGTACCGCAGTGCGGCGACCAGGTCGCCCTGCACCTCGACGGCCCGCACCACGCGGTTGCCGTGCAGGAAGAGGGTGGTGCGCAGCAGCCGGGTGGTGTCGTCGACCCGCGCCTCGGGCGAGGTGTAACCGGCGAGGATCTCCGCGACCTTCGGCTCGCTGCCCGGCTTGACGGTGAACGTCAGGGCGTGGCGGACGATGCCGTCGCCGACGCGGGGGGAGGCGGGGAAGTTGCCCTTGACGGGTTCGGGGGCGGAGTCCGCGCCGTGGGCCGTCTCCCGCATCACGCTGAACCGCAGCGAACGGGTGTCACGGACACAGCCGTGCAGCGGCTGCACCATCTCGACGTGCTCCTCGCTGTTGACCCAGGCGAGGAACGGCGGGGCGCTCTCCCATTCGCTGGTGATCAGCCACTGCGAGGGGTTCTCGATGGACTGGCACAGCTGGTCGGAGAGGTGACCGGGGACGGAGGCGACCTGATTGCAGAGGTGTTCGTACGCTTCCAGGAATCGCTGCTGGGCACCGTCGTGAAGGTCCAGGAGGAGGACGACCCGCAGGCGCGAGCCGTCGAAGGCGGACTGAGATATGCGTTCCGACAGCATGGTCATCGCTGTGCAACTCCTTGCGGCAGATCGTGTGACGGGCCATCAGGCCCAGGTGCACCGGGGCGTCGTGCCCAGCGGTCGCCGACGGCACCGCGCCTGGGGTGGCCGTCTTGTCGATCGTGGACGGGTCCCACGGGGTCCGCGAGATCTGTGACCCATGCGGGTGAAGCATGATCGAATCGCCTGTCATCAGGGGAAATCCAGCCCGTACGCGCCGCCGGAGGAGCTGGAGCACGCTATGAAATCAACGGCAACCGTCAGGGTTCCGGTACTCGTCGTCGGCGGATCCCTGGTGGGTCTGTCGGCCTCGTTGTTCCTGGGACGTCTGGGCGTCGAACACCTCTTGGTGGAGCGGCACTCGGACACCTCGCGCCATCCACGCGGACGCGGCAACAACGTCCGCACCATGGAGCTGTACCGCGCCGCAGGGGTCGAGGACCGCATCCGCGAGGCGGCCTCCGTCCTCGCCGACAACCACGGCATCCTTCAGGCACCCTCCCTGACGGGTGAGGAACAGCAGTGGCTGTTCCGGGAGATGGACCCGGGTGGCGGACTGGCCCGCTTCAGCCCCGCAGGCTGGTGCCTGTGCAGCCAGAACGACCTGGAGCCGGTCCTGGTGCGCGCCGCCCGCGAACTCGGCGGCGATCTGCGCTTCTCCCACGAGATGCTCTCCTTCGACCAGGACCCCGACGGGGTGACGGCGCTGGTCAAGAGCGGCGAGACCGGTGAGCACCTGACCGTCCGCGCCGACTACGTCATCGCCGCCGACGGCCCCCGCAGCCCCGCCCGCGACCGCCTCGGCATCGACATGGCCGGACCCGGCGCCCTCTTCCACAACGTCAGCATCACCTTCCGCGCCCCGGGCCTGGCCGAGGTCGTCGGCGACCGCCACTTCATCGCCTGCTACCTCACCGACCCGGACGCCGACGGCGCCCTGCTGCCCGTCGACAACCACACCCACTGGGTCTTCCACGCCCCCTGGCACCCCGACCGCGGCGAAACCCTGGAGGACTTCACCGACGCCCGCTGCGCCGACCACATCCGCCGCGCCACCGGCGCCCACGACCTCGACATCGAGATCACCGGCAAGGCCCCCTGGCACGCCGCCGAACGGGTCGCCGAACGCTACGGCTCCGGCCGCGTCTTCCTCGCCGGGGACTCCGCCCACGAGATGTCACCCACCGGCGCGTTCGGCTCCAACACCGGCATCCAGGACGCCCACAACCTCGCCTGGAAACTCGCCGCCGTCCTCGACGGCTCGGCCGGCCCCGGCCTGCTGGAGAGCTACGAGGCGGAGCGCCGCCCCGTCGCGCAGGCGACCAGCGCCCGTGCCTCGGCCCGCTCCGCCGAACACAGCCACCCCGGCTACGACCCGGCGCCCGCGGCCGCCGGCGCCCGCCAGAAGGGCGTCCTGACCGTCGCCCTGGGCTATGCCTACCCCCGCGGCGCCGTGGTGGGCGCCGCCCCCGACCTGCCCGTCGTCCCCGACCGGATGCAGCTCACCGGCGCCCCCGGCACCCGCGCCCCGCACCTGTGGCTGCGCTCCGGCGCCACCCGTCGCTCCACCCTCGACCTCTACGAGCGGTCCTTCGTGCTGCTCACCGGCTCCGCGGGCACCGCCTGGCGGATCGCCGCCGCCGCGCTCGCCGCCGAGTGGTCGCTCCCGCTGGAGTGCTACGCGGTCGGCGACGACCCCGGGGACGACTTCGCCCCCGAGGACGGCGCCGACTGGGCCGAGGCCCACGGCACGACACCCGCCGGCGCCGTCCTCGTACGCCCGGACGGCTTCGTGGCCTGGCGCGCCCCCGGCGCCGTGGACGATCCGGAGGCGGCGCTGCGCGACGCCCTGGGGCAACTCCTCCACCGCGCCTGACGGCGCCCGCCCGCGCCCGCACCCCACGGCGCCCGCCCCGGCCCACCCGGCCGCGGCGGGCGCCGTCGCGTACGCATCGCCGCCGAAAGCCGCTCAAAACCTCTTTGTGAAAAGGGATATGACGTTATGTCAGGTGCGTGCCAGGGTTTCCGGTGCGCGGCGGGGTGGCGCCGGAAGCCCGATACGGGGGCGGTACGGAGGCCGATTCCCCCGGGGGGAGCGGGGGATTACCCCGGTGCGGTGACGTGCGGCGGCGCCCGACGCCGTCCAACGGGTGATGAACGGGCCCCGGGCCACTCGATGAGCCCACGGTGTCGCTCGAATGCGGCGCTCTCCGGTGGTGCGCCCCCGGATTTCGGATGACGGTGATCACGTCGCCACCGCGAATCCGATGCGCCGACGACCTGTCTGCCTTCGCGGTGCCGTACGTGAAAGGACACACGTTTTCATGCGCACTTCCCGCACCCTGTTCGCCTCGGCCGCCATCAGCGCGGTCCTCGCCATCACGACTCCCGCCGCGTACGCGCTCACCGTCGCGGGCGACGACGGCGGCTCCTCCCACTCCAGCAGCGATCGCCGCGACAACGACCGCGGCAACGACCACGACAAGGGCGACCGCGGCGACCGCGGCGACCGTGGGGACCGGGGCGACCGCGGTGACCGCGGCGACCACGGCGACCGCGGCGACCACGGCGACCGTGGCGGCCGCCACCACCACGGCGACCACGGCGACCGCGGTGACCGTGGCGACCGCGAAGACGGCCCGCGCGGTGGCATGCACACCGGTGGTGGCTTCCTCGCCAAGGTGACGGGCGACGAGGGCAACGACCGCGGTGACCGGGGCGACCGCGGCGACCGCGGTGACCGCGGCGACCGTGGGGACCGCGGCGACCGTGGGGACCGCGGCGACCGTGGGGACCGCGGTGACCGGGGCGGTCGTGGGGACCACGGTGACCGTGGGGACCGCGGCGGTCGCGGCGACCACGGCGGCCGTGGCGACCGCCCGCACGGTGGCATGCACACCGGTGGTGGCTTCCTCGCCAAGGTGATGGGCGACGACGAGGGCTCCGGCCGCGACCACGACAAGGGCGACAAGGGCGACCGTGGGGACCGCGGCGACCGCGGCGGTCGTGGGGAGCACGGCGACCACGGTGACCGCGGCGGCCGCCACCACCACGGCGACCACGGCGACCGTGGGGACCGTGGCGACCGTGAGGACGGCCCGCGTGGCGGTATGCACACCGGCGGTGGTGCCCTCGCCAGCGTCGTCGCCAACGAGTGGGGCCAGGGCAACGACTCCGGCCGCGACCACGACAAGGGCGACAAGGGCGACCGTGGGGACCGCGGTGACCGCGGCGACCGGGGCGAGCACGGCGACCGCGGCGGTCGCGGGCACCACGGCGACCACGGCGACCACGGTGACCGTGGGGACCGTGGGGACCGCGGCGACCGTGAGGACGGCCCCCGTGGCGGTATGCACACCGGTGGTGGCGGCACGGCCCTCTCCGGCAGCGGCCTCGCCGCCGGTTCGGTCCTCCTCCTCGGTGGCCTCGGCGCCGGCGCGTACGTCCTGCGCCGCCGCAACTCCGGTGCGGCCGCCTGACCCCTCCCGCCCGGCGTAGATCGCTGAGCTGTCGCGGCCACCGTCCTCACCGGCGGTGGTCGCGGCGCTTGCGTTGCGCCCCGATGCCCACCCGTACGCGCGACGGACGCCCCGGCTCCCGGCGCGCCGCCCCGTACGCGGGCCGGAACAGCTCACCTCGTGTGGAAGAAAGGCACGTTCGATGGCTCCCACGACTCCTCCCCGGCATCAGCCCCCGTCGCCCCCGCGTCAGACCGGCGCCGCTCCCCGCCCGTTCGCCCGGGCCCTGATGTGGCCGGCGGCGGCCGTGGGCGTGGGGGCCCTGCTCGTCTTCAACTCCCTCGACACCTCGGCCGACTCCAAACCGCCCGTCCCGCCTGCCGCCGAGGCGCCGGTGGCGCCGAACGTCGCCGTACCGACGGCCGAACCGAAGACCTCCGCGGAGCTGCCCCGCTCCGCCCCGACCCGCATCCGCATCCCGCAGATCGGCGTCGACGCGCCGTTCACCCCGCTCTCCCTCGGCCCCACCGGCCAGCTCAACGCCCCGCCACCGGACAACAGCAACCTCGCCGGCTGGTACAAGGACGGCGCCACCCCCGGCGAGAACGGCGCCGCCATCGTCGCCGGACACGTCGACACCAAGACCGGCCCGGCCGTCTTCCTCGAACTCGACTCGCTCAAAAAGGGCAACACCATCGACATCACCCGCGCCGACAAGTCCGTCGCGACCTTCACCGTCGACGACGTCCAAACCTTCAGCAAGGCCCAGTTCCCCAGCGACCGGGTCTACAACGACACCGCCAACCCCCAGCTGCGGGTGATCACCTGCGGCGGCGCCTACGACAAGGCCGCCAAGGACTACACGGACAACGTCGTGGTCTTCGCCCACCTCTCCTCGTCCAAGAAGGCATCCTGAACCGGCCCGGACCCGGATGACCCGACCGGCACGGAGGGCGGACGGACCCCACGGACCGCCCGCTCTCCGTCCGTACGGCACGGCCGGACGGGTGGCCCGCCGGAGGCCGCCCGGAGCAACTCACTCCGGCGCCCCGCCCCACTCCGGGCCGACCCGTTCCCACTCGCGTTCCCACTGCGCATCGCGCCGCCGGTCCAGCAGCAGGCGGACCCCGCGCGCCGCCCCGAGGAGCAGCAGCGCGCCGGACGCGGTGGTCATCAGCCCCACGGCGGCGCCCTCCGCCGCCGCCCGCTCCGGGTCCGCCGGGCCGCGCAGCAGCCGCCCCGAACCGTCCAGCCGGGCCGTGGTGTGCGTCCCCGCCCGCGCCGAGGCCGGGACCGCGACCCGGCCGTGGTGGACCGAACCGTCGGGCGCCGTCCACCGCACCTCCGCGGAAACCCGCGCCCCGGCCGCGGCCGCCGCATCCACCCCGATACGCGCCCGGGGATCCTCGGTCAGCACCGCCCGGACGCTGTGCGTGCCCCGGGCGAGCGGGGCCCGGGCCTGTACCGCATGCGCCGCCGCGACACCCGCGGCCGGGGAGCCCACCCCGATCAGCACCGCGGTGACCGGCGCCAGCCAGAACTCCGCCACATCCGTCCCGCGCCGCAGCGGCCCCCGCCGCACCCGCCGGAAGCACCTCGCGCCCCGCATGGCCCACCCCGTCCGCGTCGCCCGGCCGGCCCTCTCCACCGACGGTCGCACGCCATGGAGCCGCCCGGATCCCCCGGACGGCCCCACCGCCCTTCCGCGCCGCACCACCGGAGGTGTCCGAACCGTGTACGAGCGCGGAGTCCGCGCCGTGCGGGAGCCGTCCGCGACGCGGGCGCGGGGCGCGGTCGGTCCGGCGCGACGGCGTGCGGTGTGCGCCCCGGCGGGACGGCGCCGGGGCGTGGACGGACCTACGGTTCCGGGGCGGCCCGGCTTTTTTAGGGGGCCTTCGGCCCGCGGCGATCGGGCGGGCGCGGCGGCCCCGGGCCGGGCGGTGCGTGCCGGGCCGAGGCCCGCCGGCTCCCCGGGAATCTCGCCGGTCCCACCGCTCAGGCCGACGTATCCGCCCACCCGTACACCGTCGGGCGGCGGGCCGGGGGCGGTGGCGCCCCGACTCCGGCCAGATCCCGGTCGGCCACCCGCAGCAGCCGCCCGGCGAGGTCCTTCAGGGCCCGGCCCGACGCCAGTTCGTCGCCGATCTCGGGGATGTCCACGTCCTCGGGGTTGCAGTGGGCCGCGCCCCGGCCGGTGAGCGTGGCCGAGCCGGTGTCGAGGACCGCCCGTGCCTTGGTCGTCCCGTCCTCCTCGAAGACCACGATCCGCACCGTCCATTCGGTGGTTCGCGTCATGACGCACCTCCGCTTCTCGATCGCCCGCCGGACGGCGGTGGGTGCGCGTCCGGCCGGGTGATGTCACTCGTGGGGGACGACCGCCACCGGGCACGGCGCGTGGTGCAGCGCCGCCTGTCCGAGGTGGCCGATCCGCGACGGGATCCGGGGCCGGCGGTGGCGGCGCCCGACGACCAGCAGCCCGGCCCGCCCGGCCTCGTCCAGCAGCGCCTGCGCCGGGCTCTCCAGATCCACCCGCTCCTCCACCTGCACCGCGGGATACCGCGACCGCCAGGGCCGCAGCGCCTCGGCCAGCTCCTTCCGGGCGTCCTGCGCGGTCTGCTCCACCACGTACGGTTCCACCCCGCCACCCCGGTTGTAGGCGTGCGCGGGCAGATGCCGTCCGTGGACCGCGCGCAGGGTGACACCGCGCCGGGCGGCGGTCGCGAAGGCGAAGTCCATCATCGCCACGCAGGGCTCGTGCAGGCTCACCCCGACCACCACGGCACCTGTCCGCCCTTCCGTGGCGGTGCCCTGCCGTGCCCGGACCAGCACCGTGGGCACGTTCACCCGTGTGACCAGCTTCAACGCGACATCGCCCAGCACATACCGGGCCACCGGGCCCAGATTCCGGGAGCCGAGCACCAGCAGGTCCGAACGGTCCGCCGCGCCGGACAGCGCCTCCAGCGGGTCGCCCGGCACCAGCTCCTCGTCCACCGGAAGATCCGGGTGGCGCGTCTGCACCGCGGCGCGTGCCTGGTCGACGATCCGGTGGGACCACTGGTTCTGCTCCGCCGCCCGGGGCTTGCGGCCCGGGCGGATCCGGCGCAGCGACGCCCCGGCCGGCTGCCGGGACTGCGGCCCCGCGGCCTCCGCCGCCTGCGGTTCCGTGCCCGCGTCCGTGCCCGGCTCCGACGGCTCGGGCTGCTCCGGCGCGAGCATCGTCCAGGCGTGTACCAGCCGCAGCCGTGCGCCGCGGACCTCGGCCTCGTCCGCCGCCCACACCACGGCTGCCAGCGACTCGGGGCTGCCGTCCAGCCCCACCGTCACGGTGCCCGCCGCGGCGGTCGCCCCCGTCACGGCGCCGCTCCGCACCCCGCGGCGGGGCCGCCGGACCGCGACCGCACCGCTCCCCCGAGCCTCGGGCCGCCTCGTGTACGGCTCTGCATCACGGCACTCCCTTCCGGTCGGCGTCCTCCCGGCGGCTGCCCGGCGGAGCGACGCACCCTCTCCCTTCCAGAGTGGCCGGATCTGCCGCTTCCGGCATGTGCCCACCGGACGCGGTGCCCGAAGCGGCGGCGGGACGGGCCGGGGGCGGACAGGTGGCCCGCTGCCTCCCGGCCCGTCGGGCCCGCCCGCGGGCCTGCCGCCCGCTGCCCCTGTCCGGTCTCAGCTGTCGAAGTCGACCGTCAGCTCCTCGGACACCGGGAAGCTCTGGCAGGTCAGGACGTACCCGGCGGACACCTCGGCCTCCTCCAGCGCGTAGTTGCGCCGCATGTCCGCCGTGCCCTCGGTGACCAGCGCCCGGCAGGTGCCGCAGACCCCGCCCTTGCAGGCGAACGGGGTGTCCGGGCGGACCCGCGCGGCGCCGTCCAGGAGCGTGGTGTCGCGGGGGAGCGCAGCGGTGGTGGAGCGGCCGTCCAGGACCAGCGTGACCCGGCTGACCGGCCCCTCGGCGGGCGCCTCCTCGTGGCGCACCGCCCGGACCGGCTCGTCGTCGGCGAAGAACAGCTCCTGGTGGACCCGCTCCCCGGGCACCCCGAGCTCCGCCAGCACCCGCTGGGCGTCCCGGACCATGCCGTGCGGACCGCACAGCCACCAGTGGTCGGCCGACGGGACGTCCACCAGCCCGTCGATCAGCGCGGCCAGCCGCTCCGCGTCCAGCCGGCCCGACAGCAGCTCCGCCTCGCGGGGCTCCCGGGAGAGCACATGGCCCAGCTGGAACCGCGCCGGATGCAGATCCTTCAGATCGGCCAGCTCGTCGGCGAACATCACCGAACCCGTCCGGCGGTTGCCGTAGAAGAGGGTGACCTGCGAGCGGTCGTCGGCGGCGAGCACCGACTCCGCGATCGAGACCATCGGGGTGATGCCGGAGCCCGCCGCGATCAGCACATGGTGGCCGGGGTGCGACAGATCCGGGGTGAACGCGCCCGTCGGCGCCATCACCTCGACGGTGTCCCCGGGCCGGACCTCGTGCACCAGCCACGAGGAGAACAGCCCGCCGGGCACCACCCGCACCCCGATCCGCGGACGGGAGCCCACCGGCGCGCAGATCGAGTACGAGCGCCGCTCGTCGCGCCCCTCGACCTCCCGGCGCAGCGTCAGCGACTGACCGGGACGGAACGCGAACTCCGCGGCCAGCTCCTCGGGCACCTCGAAGCTGATCGCCGCGGCGTCGTCGCACAGCGGCTCGACCTCCGCGACACGCAACCGGTGGAACACGGGACGCCGCCGTCGCGGGCGCGCGCCGGACCGCTCGGCCGCGGACGCCTCCGGCGGCGTCGCCTCGGTCAGCTCGGACGAGGTCGGGGCCATCAGATCTCCTTGACGTACTCGAAAGGCTCGCGGCAACTCCCGCACCGCCACAGGGACTTGCAGGAGGTCGCGCCGAAGCGGGAAGTCTCCCGGGTCTCCGCCGACCCGCAGTGCGGGCACCGCACCGCGCGCCGCACCCCGGACAGCTCCAGCGGAACCGGGCCCGAGGTGCGCCGCGGCGCGGGCCCGGGCGGGGCGATGCCGTGCTCGGCGAGCTTGCGGCGGCCCTCGGCGGTGATCCAGTCGGTGGTCCACGCCGGCTCCAGGGCCGTACGGATCGTGACCTGCGGGAACCCGGCGGCCCTCAGCCGCGCCGCGACCGCGGCGCGCATCTCCGCCATCGCCGGGCACCCCGAGTACGTCGGCGTGAGCGTGGCCGTGACCGCGCCGTCCGCGGCGACCTCCACGCTCCGCAGCACCCCGAGATCGGCGAGGGTCAGCATCGGCAGCTCCGGGTCGGGCACCTCCGCCGCGACACGCCGGGCCAGCGCATCGTCGAGACCGGTGACGGTCGCCATGGTCACCACACCCCCTCCGGATGGGCCCGCGCCACGCTCTGCAACTCCTCCAGCAGTGGCGCCAGATGGTCGGTATGGTCTCCGTCGCGGCCGCTGCCGGGCAGCGGCTCCGCGTCCGGAAGCTCCAGCCCCGCCGCGTCACAGACCTGCCGCAGCACCCCGGTCACCTCGTCCCGCAGGTCCGCCGGGGCCACCCCGCACACCGGGGCGCCGGTGAACAACTCGCCGGTGTACGGGGCGATCGCGGCGAGCGCCGCGCGCATCCGGCGGTGCGACTCGTCGGTGCCGTCACCCAGCCGCACCGCCCAGTCCGCGGCGTACTGACGGTGGTATGTCAGCTCCTTGACGCCCTTGCCGGCGACGGCGGCCACCACCGGGTCCGGCGCACCGTGGGCGAGCCGGGTGAAGAGCGCGAGCCGCCAGCTCGACAGCCACAGCAGCCGTACGACGGAGAACGCGAAGTCGCCGTTGGGGAGTTCGGCCGGCCGCAGGCTGCGGAAGGCACCGGGGCCGCGGAAGTAGGCGAAGGCGTCCTCGTCCCGGCCGGAGCCGTCGACCTGCCCTGCGCGGGTGTACAGCAGCCGGGCCTGGCCCAGCAGGTCGAGGCCGATGTTGGCGAGCGCCACCTCCTCCTCCAGCTCCGGGGCGCGGGTGCACCACTCGGCCAGCCGCTGCGCGCCGACCAGCGCGTCGTCGGCGAGCGCCGCGCAGTCGGCGGCGAGCCGCGCCGCGTCCACCGCGGCGGGCACGGCCGTCTCCACGCCGTGCAGCGGATCCTCGAAGCCGGTGCCGAACGCCCAGCGGGCGTCGCCGTCGCCGTGCTCCTCGGCCAGGGAAAGGTAGATGTGGTCGTCCTCGGTGTCGGCCATGTCCAGCTCCTCTCCGGCCTCAGATGTGCGGGACGTCATCGGGTATGTCGTAGAAGGTGGGATGGCGGTAGATCTTGTCGGCGCTGGGCGCGAAGAACGGGTCCTTCTCGTCGCGGGTGGAGGCCGCTATGTGGGACGAGAGGACCACCCAGATGCTGACCCCCTCGTTGCGCCGGGTGTACAGATCGCGGGCGTGGGTGAGGGCCATCCGGTCGTCGGCGGCGTGCAGCGAGCCGACGTGGACGTGGTTGAGACCGCGCTTGCCGCGGATGAACACCTCGTACAGCGGCCAGCCGGCCTTCGGGTGGTCGGTGTCGCTCATGCCGCCGTTCCTTCCTCGGTGTGGGACCCGCGCGGGCCGCGGGCCGCCTGTTTGGCCGCGTGGGCGGTGGCCGCCTCGCGCACCCAGGCGCCGTCCTCGTGTGCCGTCCGGCGGCGCGTCATCCGCTCGGCGTTGCAGGGGCCGTCGCCCTTGATGACGCGCTGGAGTTCGGACCAGTCGGGGGTGCCGAAGTCATGGCGTCCGCGCTCGGGATTCCAGCGCAGTTCGGGGTCGGGCAGGGTCACGCCGAGCCGCTCCGCCTGCGGGACGGTCATGTCGACGAACCGGCTGCGCAGCTCGTCGTTGGTGTGCCGCTTGATCTTCCAGGCCATCGACGCCGCGGAGTTGGGGGAGTCGCCGTCGGGCGGGCCGAACATCATCAGCGACGGCCACCACCAGCGGTCCACGGCGTCCTGCACCATCCGCCGCTGCTCCTCGGTGCCGCGCATCATCGTCATCAGCAGCTCGTAGCCCTGCCGCTGGTGGAACGACTCCTCCTTGCAGATCCGCACCATCGCGCGGGCGTAGGGGCCGTACGAGCTGCGGCACAGCGGCACCTGGTTGCAGATCGCGGCGCCGTCCACGAACCAGCCGATGACGCCGACGTCGGCGAAGGTCGGCGTGGGGTAGTTGAAGATCGAGGAGTACTTCTGACGGCCCGCGATCAGCCGCTCGGTCAGCTCGGTGCGCTCGGCGCCCAGCGTCTCGGCGGCGGAGTAGAGATACAGGCCGTGCCCCGCCTCGTCCTGGACCTTGGCGAAGAGGATCGCCTTGCGGCGCAGCGACGGTGCCCGGGTGATCCATGCGCCTTCGGGCTGCATCCCGATGATCTCGGAGTGCGCGTGCTGCGCGATCTGCCGGACCAGGGTCTTGCGGTAACCGTCGGGCATCCAGTCGCGCGGCTCGATGCGCCGGTCCTTGGCGATCGCGGTGTCGAACCGCTCCTGCAGCTCCTGCTCGGCGCCGCCGGTGGCCGACGGGGCGGAGTCTGTCGTGGTCATCGCTACCAACTTCCCTACCGACCATTCGTTCGGTTCATATTCTGACGAGTTTCCCCGGCACGGGCAAGCCCCTTTCGGGGACGGTGGACGCCGGGCTCGCCGTCGGGCGTCCGTGCCGGACGAGCCGGATGGCCGGCCTCCCCGGGGCGACGCCGGCCGTACGGGCCGTGCGGCCCCGGTGCCCGCGGGCCGCCCCTCACTCCCAGCTGTAGAACCCCTGGCCCGACTTCCGCCCCAGCTCGCCCCGCGCCACCTTGGCGCGCAGCAGTTCCGGCGGGGCGAAACGGTCGCCGAGCGTGGCGTGCAGATGCTCGGCGATGGCCAGCCGGACATCCAGCCCGACCAGGTCCGTCAGGCGCAGCGGCCCCATCGGGTGGCGGTAGCCGAGCGTCATCGCGTCGTCGATGGCCTCCGGGGCGGCCACGCCCTCCTCCACCATCCGGATCGCCTCCAGGCCCAGCGCCACCCCCAGGCGGCTGCTGGCGAACCCGGGGGAGTCCTTGACCACGACGTCCTTCTTGCCCAGCGCCCGCGTCCAGCCCAGCGCCCGCTCGACCGTCGCGTCCTCGGTGGCCGGGCCGACGACGATCTCCACCAGCGCGGAGGCCGGTACGGGGTTGAAGAAGTGCATGCCCAGGAAGCGGCCGGGACGGTCGAGCGCCGCCGCCAGCTCGGTGACCGGCAGGGAGGAGGTGTTGGTGGCCAGCACCGTCCCCGCGCCGACCGCCCGCTCCGCGGCGGCCAGCACCTCGGCCTTCAGCCGCGCGTCCTCCGGCACCGCCTCGACGACCAGCGCGACCTCCGGCGGCAGCGCCCCGACCGACTCCACGGTGGCCACCCGGCCGAGCACCTCCTCGACCGGCTCCGCGAGCTTGCCGCGCTCGGCGGCGCGCCGCAGCCCCGTGGCGACCCGCTCCACGGCGGCGGCCGCCGACCGTTCGCCGCTCTCCACGACCGTCACCGATGCCCCGACGGCCGCGAACGACTGCGCGATCCCCGCGCCCATCCGGCCGCCGCCGATCACCCCGACGACGTCCGGCGCCGATGCCTCGGCAGATGTGCTGGTCATACTCGTCTCCTCTGCTCCGCGCCCTGTGCCGCCCGGCCCTCCCCGGGGCCTGTCCGTACGCCGCTCACACCCGCTCCACGAGCATCGCCACGCCCTGGCCCACGCCCACGCACAGCGTGGCGAGTCCGCGCCGGGCGTCCTCCCGCTCCAGCCGCCCCAGCAGCGTCAGCAGGATCCGGGCGCCCGAGCACCCCAGCGGATGCCCCAGCGCCAGCGCCCCGCCGTCCGCGTTGACCCGCGCCTCGTCCAGCTCCAGCCGCCGGATCACCGCCAGCGCCTGCGCGGCGAACGCCTCGTTCAGCTCGACCGCGTCCAGCTGTGCCGTCCGCCAGCCGGCCCGGGCCAGCGCCTTCTCGGTGGCGGGCACCGGGCCGAGCCCCATCAGCTGCGGCGCCACCCCGGCCGCCGCCGAGGTGACGATCCGGGCGCGCGGCGTCAGTCCGTACCGCTCGACGGCGGCGGCGCCCGCCACCACCAGCGCGGCCGCGCCGTCCGAGAGCGGCGAGGCGGACCCCGCCGTCACCACACCCCCGGCGCGGAAGAGCGGACGCAGCGCCGCGAGCTTCTCCGCCGTCGTCGACGGACGCGGCCCCTCGTCCCGCGTCACCACGCCGTCCGCCGTCTCCACCGGCACGATCTCCCGGTCGAAGCGGCCCGCCTCCTGGGCGGCGACGGCCCGCCGGTGGCTGCGCAGGGCGAACGCGTCGGACGCGGCGCGGCCGACGGCGTCGAGCGCCGCGACCTCCTCCGCCGTCTCGCCCATCGACAGCGTCACCCGCACCTCCTCGGGCCCCGCGTCCGCGGCCACCGCGCGATCGGCCGCCGCGAAGCGCGGGTTGGTGAACCGCCAGCCCAGGGAGGTGTCCCGGATCTCGCCGGGCTTCGCCCACGGCGTGCCCGGCTTCTCCATGACCCAAGGGGCGCGGGTCATCGACTCCACGCCGCCCGCCACGACCAGGTCGGCCTCGCCCGCCCGCACCGCCTGGGCGGCGGAGGCGACCGCGGTCAGCCCCGAGGCGCACAGCCGGTTGACCGTATGGCCCGGCACCGTGTCCGGCAGACCGGCCAGCAGCACGGCCATCCGCGCCACATTGCGGTTGTCCTCGCCCGCCTGATTGGCGGCGCCGAGGATCACCTCGTCCACCGCCTCGCCCGGTATCCCCGCGCGCCGCACCGCCTCGCCGACCACCAGGGCCGCGAGATCGTCCGGCCGCACGGAGGCCAGTGCGCCGCCGAAGCGGCCCTGCGGGGTGCGGGCGCCGTCGATGAGATAGACCTCGTCAGCCACGGCCGGCCTCCTTAGCGCAGCGGGCGCCGCCCGGGAGGCGCGCCGCCCCCGGCACGCGGGGCGCGGCGGTCACGGCCGGCCCCTGCGGCGGCCTGCGGCGGGCGGGGGAGCCGGGGCTTCCCGGGGCGTACTGGGGCATGCGTTCCACCTCTTGACAGGCAGTGCTGATGCTTGATTACTTGACTGGGCCGCACGCTAACCGAATGTTCGGTCGGTGCACAAGATGCGGAGAGGAGCTGTGGACAGGTGAGGCAGACCGCTGATGCCACCCCCGGCCCGGTCGAGCGCATGCTCGCCGCGGACCAGGCGTCCCGCGCCATGGGGATCGAGTTGCTGACGCACGGCGAAGGACACGCCCTGCTGCGGATGACGGTGACCGCGACGATGGTCAACGGCCACGGCACCGCACACGGAGGCTGCCTCTTCCTGCTCGCCGACACCGCGTTCGCCTGCGCCTGCAACAGCCACGGCCCGGTCACCGTCGCGGCCGCCGCCGACATCGACTTCATCGCCCCCGCGCACGAAGGCGACGTCCTGCACGCGACCGCGGTCGAACGCACCCGCTTCGGGCGCAGCGGCCTCTACGACGTGACCATCCGCCGTGCCGACGAGGTGATCGCGGAATTCCGCGGCCGCAGCCGCAGCATCCGCAGAACGACGACGAAGGAGCCGCGATGAGCAGCGAACCGACGGGCCGGGCCGGCGACGGCCCCCGTCTCGGGGAGCCCCTGCCGGACGCCCTGCTGGACGACGGTGAGCGGATGACCCGCGAGGAGCTGCGCGCCGTCCAGCTCCGACGGCTGCGCGCGACGCTGCGCCATGCGTACGACAACGTCGAGCTGTACCGCACCAAGTTCGACCGCGCCGGGGTCCGTCCCGAGGACTGCCGCACCCTGGAGGACCTGACCCGCTTCCCCTTCACCACCAAGGCGGACCTGCGGGACACCTACCCCTTCGGGATGTTCGCCGTCCCGATGGACCGGGTACGCCGGGTCCACGCCTCCAGCGGCACCACCGGCCGCCCCACCGTGGTGGGCTACACCGACAACGACCTCTCCATGTGGGCCGATGTCGTCGCCCGCTCGCTGCGCGCCGCGGGGGCCCGCCCCGGCGACAAGGTGCACATCTCCTACGGATACGGCCTGTTCACCGGCGGCCTCGGCGCCCACTACGGCGCCGAGCGGGCCGGCTGTACCGTCATCCCGGCGTCCGGCGGGATGACCGCCCGCCAGGTGCAGATCATCCAGGACTTCCGCCCCGAGATCATCATGGTCACGCCGTCCTACCTGCTCACCCTCCTCGACGAGTTCGAGCGGCAGGGCATCGATCCGCGCACCACCTCGCTGCGGATCGGCGTCTTCGGCGCCGAGCCGTGGACGGAGGGGATGCGGCGCGAGATCGAGGAACGGATGGACCTCCACGCCGTCGACATCTACGGCCTCTCCGAGGTCTGCGGCCCCGGCATCGCCCAGGAGTGCGTCGACACCAAGGACGGCCTGCACGTCTGGGAGGACCACTTCTACCCCGAGATCGTCGACCCGGTCACCGGCGACCCGGTGCCCGACGGCGGCGACGGCGAGCTGACCTTCACCTCCCTGACCAAGGAGGCGCTGCCGGTCATCCGCTACCGCACCCACGACCTGACCCGCCTGCTGCCCGGCACCGCCCGCCCGGCGTTCCGCCGCATCGAGAAGATCACCGGCCGCTGCGACGACATGATCATCCTGCGTGGGGTCAACGTCTTCCCCAGCCAGATCGAGGAGATCGTCCTCGCCGCCCCGGGCGTCGCCCCGCACTTCCAGATACGGCTGAGCCGCCGCGGCCGGATGGACCACATGGCCGTCCTCGTCGAGGCCCGGCCGGACACCGCCCCCGAGGCGCGCGCCGCGGCCGCCGCGCGGATCGCCAAGGGCGTCAAGGACGGGGTGGGCGTCACGGTCGAGGTGACGATCGTCGACCCGGAGACCCTGGAACGCTCGGTCGGCAAGATCCGCCGCATCAAGGATCTCCGGGACCACGCGGGCTGAGCCCCGCCCGCCCGTCACCGTGCCGCCACGGTGCCGGGCGGGCGCACCGGAGCGCCGTACGGGCCGGTCCGGCCCGCCGCGACGCACCGGACCCGCACCTCCCCGGCGGGCCCGGCACCGCCCACGCCCGGCGGACCGGACCGCGCGGCCCCGGACCGCCGCCTCAGCCCGCGTCCGCGAGGATCATCTCCGCCGCCTTCTCGCCGACCATGATCGTCGGGGCGTTGGTGTTCCCGGACGGCACCGACGGCATCACCGACGCGTCCGCCACCCGCAGCCCCTCCACGCCGTACACCCGCAGCGACGGATCGACCACCGCCACCGCGCCCTGCCCCATCCGGCAGGTGCCCACCTGGTGGTGGTACGTCCCCACCGCCCGCCGCACATAGGCCCGCAGGTCGTCCCGGGTACGCGCCCGCGGCCCCGGCGCCACCTCCGCCTTGCGCCACACGTCGAAGGCCCGCTGGCCGCCGATCTCCCGGCTCAGCTCCACCGCGTCGACCAGCGCCTCCAGGTCGTACGGATCGTCCAGGACGTTCGGGTCGATCAGCGGCGCCGCCTCGGGATCCGCGGAGGCCGGCCGCAGCGTGCCGCGCGACCGGGGCCGGACCAGCCCCGGCGCGATGGTGTAGCCGTGCTCGGGCACCGGATAGGACTCCGCCGGATACACCAGGTGCATGAAGAGCGGCTGGAGGTCGGGCCCGGGCAGCTTCGTGTCGGACGAGGCGAACAGCTGCGCCTCCAGCAGGTTCGCGGTACCGGCCGGCAGCGGCCCGGTGGCCTCGTAGACGTTGCTCACCAGCAGGTGGTCGTGGAGGTTGGCCCCCACGCCCGGCAGGTCCACCACCGTCTCCACCCCGACCGCGCCCAGGACGTCCGCCGGGCCGATGCCGGAGTGCAGCAGCGTCTGCGGCGACCCGAGCACCCCGCCGCAGAGCAGCACCTCCCGCGTGGCGCGCGCCCGGTGCAGCCGCCCGTCGGCCGCGTACTCCACGCCGACGGCCCGGCCCTTCTCCAGCAGCACCCGGTGCACCCGCGCACCGGTCGTCACCGTCAGATCCGGGCTGCCCAGGACGGGCGTGACAAAGCTCTGCCAGGCGCTCATCCGCAGCCCGCCGCGGACCGTGACGTGGTTGTAGCCGACGCCGGTCATCCGGGCGCCGTTGAAGTCGTCGGTGACGGGGTGGCCGAGACCGGTCGCCGCCTCGACGAACGCGGCGGCCGTCGGATGCGGCTCGGTGATCCGGCCGACCGGCAGCGGTCCGCCCGCGCCGTGCCAGGAACCGGCGCCGTCCACATGGTCCTCGGACCGTTTGAACAGCGGCAGCACGCTGTCCCAGTCCCACCCCGGGCAGCCGTCGGCGGCCCAGCCGTCGTAGTCGCTGCGGTGTCCGCGCATGTAGATCATGCCGTTGAGGGAGCTGGAACCGCCGAGCACCTTCCCGCGCGGCCAGGCCAACCTCCGGTTGTTGGCGTGCCGTTGCGGGACGGACACGGCCGCCCAGTCCAGCGCGGACCCGAGCAGCGCGGGCCACCCCTGCGGGCTGTGCACCAGCGGGTCGTCGTCCGGCGGACCGGCCTCCAGCACCTGCACGGAGTACCCCTGGTCCAGCAGTCTGCGGGTCAGCACACTCCCGGCCGAACCGGCTCCCACCACAAGGAAGTCGTGCTCCGTACGCGTCTGTGCCATGGCAGCCCTCTCTCGTCCCGCGACCGGCCCGACGGGCCCGGAGTCGTCGCTCCCCAGGGACGGTAGGGCCCGCGCACGCCCCACGGGGACGGAACGCCGAGGACGGCCGGGAACGGAGGCGGGACGGGCCGCGTGAGGCGGGAACCGGGCGGGGCGGGTGGGAACCGCCGCCCCCTCGGGCGCGCCGGGCCGCCCGGCCGGACCGGCGCGGAGGCTACTGCTGCCGTTCGAAGAGCCGCTGCAGTTCCCGCTCCGCGTCCTCGCCGCTGCGTACCGCCTCCACCACCGCCTGGTGGAAGCTGCGGCTGTCCTCCTCCGAGAAGCAGGGGACGGGACTGCCGACCATCGTGAACCAGTCCGCGGAACCGGTGTACTGCACCGTCACATCGGCCTGCTTCTCCGACCAGGTCGTATGGATGGTCACATCGCCGTTGAGGTCCCGCCCCTCCACGGTGTGAACGGTGCCCGGCCGTGCGTGGATGCCGACGGTGGTCCAGGAAGCCCAGGTCATGAATTCCCCCTCCGGTGACGGGGGCACCGGCCGGCGGCCGGGCGCAGTTCCTCAAGTCTGGCACCGGCGGCCGGTCACCGCAGGGCGGCCCGGCGGCCCCAGGGGGACGGCGGCCTTCACTCCGGTGGCCGTACCCGTGCGGACAGCGGCCGGATTCCGGGGCACAGGAGGGGCATGAGCAGTCACTCCGCACCGCACGACGCCGACCGGCCCGGCCCGGACGCCGCCCACCGCAGGCCCGAGGGGGTCACCGACGCCACGGTCCGGGCGCTGGGCACCCTCTCGGAAGCCCTGGAGACCGTCGAACGGGCCCGCGGCCACCTCTACGCCTTCCACCAGCTCACCGGGGGCGCCGACCGCACGGTGGGGGAGAGCGTCCACCAGCTGCGGGCGGCCGGCCACCTCGAACTGGCCGACCTCGTCGAGCGCGAGATCGTCGGGCGGAACGTCCTCCCGGGCCGCTGGACGTTCCAGGTGATCGAGGAGTACAACGCCACCTACTACCGGCCGTTCACCGACATCGAGGCGCGGGTACGCGCCGAACTCGTCGCGGGACGCGAACACCTCAACGAAGCAGAACTCAAGGAGAACCGCCGCACTCACGGCCACCCCGACCACACCGCCGCGCCCTGACGCCACGGCCCCGCACGGCCCGGCGCACGGCGTCAGCCGGCGGCCGGGCCCGATGGACGCCGGCCGATCTGCATACCGGCGCGGCGGCGGTGCACGGTGAGATACGACAGGCCCGCCGGGCCCGCCACCAGGGCGCGCGTGGAGCCGTGCGGCAGCCACACCAGAGCGCCCGCGGCCAGCGGCTCGTCCGGTCCGGCGGACTCCAGGGTGCCGTCCCCCGCCAGGACGAGGAGCAGCACGTCCAGGTCCGGTTCGGTGTGCGCGTCCACGCGCTGCCCGGCCGTCAGACGGACGACGTTGGCGTCGAGCTGGCGCCCGGACTCGGCCAGCTTCCACCGCACCGCGGCACCGTCCGAGGCGTCCGCGGCGAGCGCGCCCACCTCGCACAGCACGCTCGGAACTGGAGATTCCACCCTGCTCACCTTTCCCTGGGCCGTGGGACCGCATTCTTCCATCGGCGGGACCGGTGATCGTGCCGAGGCGGGCGGGTCCGGACGGGGCACGGGGCGCGGCGCGTGCAGCGGGGGAGCGCGCCGTCGACGGTGCGCGGGGTGCCCCGGCGGTGGCGCCGGAATGCGGCGGGCCCGGCGGGACTTCTCCAGCATCTCCGGCGGCGGGGGCCGCTGTCTCCGTTCCCGAAGATGATCTTTGCCGCCGATCGCGCCCGTAGCGTGGTGCCCCCACCGCCACCGTCACACCACGGGCGCGGCCGCCCGACGCGGGCCGCCCCACTCCTCCGGGGAGCAGGGCGGCGACGGGCCCTGGAGGGGGATCCGGGCGGCCTCTCAGGCGTCGACGGTGGTGACCACGATGTTCTCGGCCTGCGGGCCCTTCTGGCCCTCGGTGACGTCGAAGGAGACGGCCTGGCCCTGCCGCAGCTCCCGGAAACCGGTGGCGTTGATGTGGGAGTAATGGGCGAAGACGTCGGGACCACCGCCGTCCTGCTGGATGAAGCCGTACCCCTTCTCCGCGTTGAACCACTTCACGAGGCCGCTCTTCATATGCCCTCCACGGGAACTCGTAAGACCTCCCGCACCGTGCGGGAGGCCGCGACAGACGATGGATGACTGACAAGTGGTGATCTGCCGACCCTGATCCGGAACTCGGAGACCACCCCTCGACGTTACACAGAGAGTGACGTGTTGGCCACAAAGGGTGGGCGTTTTGGGTGGGTTTTGTGAGTGTTGCGTGTCGCTGGATGGGTACGGAGCGTGAGGGGGTGCCGGAGGGGCGCCGCCGTGCGCCACGGTCCGGGCGCCGGGCCGCGGACAGGAGCGGGCCCGGCCTCATGAGAAGGAGCCGGGCCCGCGGCCTCGTCGGCGACCGGTCAGCCGACCGTGTCGTGACCGAGGTCGATGTCCAACTCGGTGTGTCCGTCGGTGTCCACCCGCAGCGGCGTGGCGACCGGCGGATAGCCGCTGGCGATCACCGTGTAGCTGCCCTGGCCGAGGTCGGTGAAGACGTACGCGCCGTCACCGCCGGTCGTCGCCGTCCCCACGACGTTGCCCGCCGGGTCCAGCAGCGTCACCCGGGCGTCGCCCAGCGGCCCGTGGTGCGCGGACCGCACCGTGCCCCGGATGCGGGCGCCGGGCGTCAGCCGGATCTCGTAGCGGTTGCGGCCGCCGGCCGTGACCTCCACCGGGAGGGCGGCCGGGCGGTGGCCCTCGGCGCTGACCGCGAGGGTGTAGCCGCCCTGCGCCAGCTCCCCGAAGGCGAAGCCGCCGTCCGCACCGGCGATACCGGACGCCACGACCTCACCGCGGACATCCGTGGCGACGACCAGCGCGCCCGGCAGGGGAGCGCTGTCCAGATCCGCGACGACCGCGCCGGAGAGGCCGGCCGCGCCGCCGAGTGCCATGTCGAACCGCACCGGGCCGTCCGCCACCACGACCGTCGCCGCCTGCGGCTGCCGGGCCCCCGCCGAGCCGATCAGCACATACGTCCCGGCGCCCGGCGCGGCCAGCGCGTAGCGGCCGTCGTCCCCGGTGGCGGTCCGGCCCAACTGCCGCCCGCCGACATCGATCAGCGTGACCACGGCCTGCGCCACCGGAGCGCCGTCGCCGTCGTGCACGGCGCCCGTGACACCGGGGCCCGGCAGATCCGCGGGTGCGGTCGGTGCGGGAGCGGCCGGCACCGCCTCCACGGCGGTGGCCTCGGCCGCCGTCGCGGCGCCCTCGCCCGCGCCGGCCACACCGGCGGCGCCGGCGGCCTCCGCGTCGGCCTGGGCGCGTGCCTGCAGACCGGAGATCTGCCGCAGCGGCACCTCCTTGACGAACAGCACCAGCAGGAACGCCACCGCGACGACGATCGCGCCCATCAGGAAGACCGTGTGCATCGAATCGGCGAAGCCACGCTTGAACGGCTCGGCCAGCCGCGGGTCCAGGTGCTGGATGAACGACGAGTCGCTGAGTACGCCGGAGGAGTTCCCGCCGCCCCCGGGCGCCTTGAGCATGTCCAGGACCGGCTTGTTGGCCGGGTCCTGGAGGACCTTCGGGTCGTGCAGCGCCGCCTGGAAGCGTTCGGTGCGCACGGCCGAGCCGAACGCGCCCGCGATCTTGTCGCCGACGGTGCTGAACAGCACCGACAGGAAGATCGCGGTACCGGCGGTGGCGCCCATCTGCCGGAAGAACGTCGACGACGCGGTCGCCACGCCCATGTCCCGCGGCGGCACGGCGTTCTGCACCGCCAGCACCAGCGTCTGCATGCAACCGCCCAGCCCCAGGCCGAAGACGAGCATGTAGATCATGGTCTCCCACAGCGCCGTGTCCCACTGGACCCGGAAGTGGAAGAGCAGCATCGCGGCGACCATCAGCGCCGTACCGACGATCGGGAAGATCTTGTAGCGGCCGGTCTTCGCGGTGATCTGACCGCAGGCGACGGAGGCGATCAGCATGCCCGCCATCAGCGGCAGCATCTCCAGGCCCGAGCGGGTGGGGCTCGCGCCCTTCACGATCTGGAGGTACTGCGGGATCATCAGCATCCCGCCGAACATCCCCATGCCGATCAGCACGGACAGCAGGCTCGTCATGCTGAACGTGCTGTTGCGGAAGAGCCGCATCGGGATCAGCGCGTCGTCCCCGATCCACCGCTCGACGAAGATCCACGCGATGATGCCGAGGCCGCCGATGACATAACAGGCGATCGAGGTGTTCGACCCCCATCCCCACTCCCGGCCCTGTTCGGCGACGAGCAGCAGCGGGACGACGCCGATCGCGATGGTCACCGCACCCCACCAGTCGATCCGGTGGTCGCGCCGGGTGTGCGGGAGGTTGAGGACCTTCGCGACGACGAACAGCGCGATGATGCCGATCGGCACGTTCACCAGGAACACCCAGCGCCAGCCGGTGATCCCCAGCAGCTGCTCTTGGCCGGCCAGCGCACCGCCGATCAGCGGGCCCGCCACGCTGGAGGTGGCGAAGGTGCCCAGCATGTAGCCCTGATAGCGGGCCCGTTCACGGGGCGGGACGACGTCACCGATGATGGCCAGCGCCAGCGACATCAGGCCGCCGGCGCCCAGGCCCTGCACCGCGCGGAACGCCGCGAGTTCGGTCATCGAGGTGGAGAAGGTGCAGGCCACCGAGCCGACGACGAAGACGCTGATCGCCGTCAGGTAGTACGGCTTCCGCCCGTGCAGGTCGGACAGCTTGCCGTACAGCGGAGTCGAGATCGTCGAGGTGATCAGATAGGCGGTGGTCGCCCACGCCTGCTGGCTCAGCCCGTGCAGGTCGTCGGCGATGGTCCGGATCGACGTGCTGACGATCGTCTGGTCGAGCGCCGCCAGGAACATCCCCAGCATGAGACCGCTGAGGATGGTCAATATCTGACGGTGGGTGAGGACACCTGTCCCCGGTATGGCCTTGGCCCCCGCCGTGGGTGGGGAGGTGGATGTGCTCATGCGCTGTGCTCTCCCTGTTGCGCGGCGCTGCCCTGGTCTCCCCCGGAGCACGGTCGCGCGTGTTGGTGTTCCACCAAGTCGTTGTTGAGGCGGCCCAGCAGCCGGATCAGGTCCGCCCGGTCCTGCGGCGTCCATGGCTCCAGCAGCCCGGCCAGTTCGGCGTCGCGCTGACGCCGGTACTGCTCGAAGGTGTCCCGGCCGGACGGGGTGGCGCTCAGCAGGGTGACCCGCCCGTCGTCCGGGTCGGGGCGGCGTTCGACCAGCCCCCGGTCGACCAGCGCCCGCACCTGACGGCTGACCGTCGACAGGTCCAGGAACGCATCGGCTGCCAGGTCGGTCGCCCGTCGGTCGCCGCCGATCACCAGCCGGGCCAGCAGTACGCGGTCGGCGGCGCTCGCGTCGTTCTTCGCGCGCTGTTTCCACGCCGCGATCAGCCGCGTGAACCGCACGATTTCCGACCCCAGCCCGGCGGCGGCCTCGTCCAGCCCGGAGGCCGCGGTGACCCGCTGATCCGTGCGGTCGACAGGGGGGACCGTCCCCTTGTTCATGATGCATCCTTGCGAAAGTGCGTCGGCGCACGTCGGCCGACCCGGCATGTTGCTTGTATCCAGCAAGTCTAGCCTCTCGCGGCGCCCACCGATCACCGTTCGGCCGCCGTGCCGGGCCGAACGCCGTTGTCAGACCCCGGCGTTACGGTCGGGAGCATGACTGAGGAAGCCGCCCGCTACATCACGCTCCGGGCCCCCCACGGCCGCCGCCGGCCGCCGCCCGCGGCTGTGCGCCGACGCGGGGCGCGGCGGACGGGCGGCGCGGGCCCGATGGCACGCCGCGGGGCGGGGGTCCGCCGGTCCGCAGGCCCCCGCCCCGTCACATGGCTCCGTCCGGCCGGGCGCCTCCTCCCGGCCGGACGTCCCCTCCCTGGCGCTCGCACCGGCCCGGGGGCCGGGGGCTCACGCCTCCTGGGCCGTCACCTTCCGCGCCCCCGCCTCCAGCGCCGCCGCGATCCGGGCCACATCCGCCTCGCCGGTACGCCAGTTGCTGAACGCCGCCCGCAGCGCGGGAACGCCGTCGTACACCGTCGGGGTCAGGAACGCCTCGGTGGAGACCGCGTCCGCGAGTGCGCGCAGCGACTGCTCCGTCGGTTCACCGGCCAGCGTGAAGCAGACGACGTTCAGCCGCACCGGCGCCAGCAACCGCAGCTCCGGCGCCGCCTCCACCGCCCGCCCCAGGGCCCGGGCCCCGGTCACGCACCGCTCGACGATCTCCCGGTACCCCTCCCGCCCGTAGGCCCGCAGCGTGAACCACGCGGCGAGCGCCCGCAGCCGGTGCGAGTTCTCCGGCGTCAGATGGACGAGGTCCGGCTGCGCGCCAAGCGGCCCCAGGTACGCCGCGGCGCTGCGGAACACCTCCGCCTGCAGATCCGGCCGCCGGGTGAACTGCACCGCGCTGTCGTACGGCACATTGAGCCACTTGTGCAGGTCCACGCAGATCGAGTCCGCCAGATCCAGCCCGGCCACCAGATGCGCCGATGCGGGGGAGAGCGCGGCGAACGCACCGAACGCGGCGTCGACGTGCAGCCAGAAGCCGTAGCGGTCACGCAGCGCGGCGATGGCCGTCAGGTCGTCGAAGTCGACGGTGTTGACGGTCCCGGCGTTCGCCACGACGACGCACGGTCCGTCGTGTGCCGCCAACTCCCGCTCCAGCGCCGCGAGATCGACGGCCTCGCGCCCCGGCAGCGTGCCCACCGCCACCAACGCGTCGTGCCCGAGCCCCAGCACCGACAGCCCCTTGGTCACGCTCGCGTGCGCGGCCCCCGACAGCACCCGTACGGGGCCGAGCGCCGCCACACCGCTGCGCGCCGGGGAGACGCCGCGCCGCTCGCCGAGCCATTCGCGGGCCACGGCGAGGCCGACGGTGTTCGACATCGTCGCCCCGCTCACGAACGTCCCCGCGTGCGCGTCCGACAGACCGAACAGCTCCCGCAGCCAGGCCACGGTCCGCCGCTCCAGCACCTGACCCGTGCCGTCCAGCGAGGTGTTGGAGTTCTGGTCGGCGGTGGCGGTCAGCCAGTCGCCGGCCAGCGCCGCGGGCGTCGCCCCGCCCGTCACGAACCCGAGGTACCGAGGCCCCGCGCTCCCCGACAGGCCGGGCTCCCAGTCGGCGCCGAACTCCGCCAGCGCCTCCCGCAGCCCCGCCCCGGACTCCGGCAGCGGGACCTCCGGCGGTGGCTGCCAGGCCGGGATCACCGGCCGCTCGGCCACGCCGTCCAGGAAGGTCACGGCACGTTCCCGCGCCGCCTCCAGCAGGGCGGGCAGGTCGGCGAGGTCGTCGGCGAGACGAGGGTGCATGGGGTCTCCATTCTTCGGTTCGCCGTCACGCTAGGCCGGTGCGCGCAGACGCGGCCCGGTCCACCTGCGCACAACTGGACCGATTCCGGGGCCCGTACGCCCCCCGCGCGGGCGGCGGCCTCCCGTCGTGCGGACCCCCGCACCGTCCTCGTAACCTCGGGGCATGACCGATGCCCCGCCCCCGCCCGACTCCGACGACGTACGCCGTATCGCGCTCTCGTTCCCCGGGACGGAGGAGCGGTTGGCGTGGGGGATGCCGACCTTCCGGGTCGCCGGGAAGATGTTTGTCACCGTTCCCGACGACGAGACGTCGTTCGCCGTCCGCTGCCCGATGCACGAGCGCGCGGAGCTGATCGCGGCGGAGCCGGAGAAGTTCTGGGTCCCGCCGCACGAGGCCGGCTCGAACTGGGTGCGCGTCCGGCTCGCCGCCCTGGACGACGAGACGGAACTCCGCGACATCCTGGCCGACTCCTGGCAACAGGCCGCACCACCCCGTCTGTTGGAGGGCTTCCGCCCCTGACGGACGCCGCTCCGGGCAGGCCCGGCCGGTGTCGGTGTCGGCTTCGGTGTCGGTGGCGGTACGGCCGGGCGGCCCGCGCGGTGGCTCCGCGCCACCGGCCCGTACGCGCCGGCGGCGGGCCACCGGCCGTGGCCGGACCTGTCCGCCGGTCCCCGCGGCGACGGACGGCGTGGCCGCATAGGCTCGGCGCATGCCCGTTCCGGAAGCCGCCGCCCGCCGCGACCGTGCCGCCCGCCGCCGTGCCGCCGCCCTCGGCATCCTCGGCACGCTCGGCCTGGCCGACCGCTGGCGGCCCCTCGGGCGGCCGGTGGTGGTCGGGTCGGTGGCGCTGGACCTCGTCGTCGAACCGGACATCGACCTGGAGATCTACTCCCCGGCCCCGTCCGCCGCCCAGGGCTTCGCCGCCCTCGTGCCCTGCACCGAGCTGCCGGGCGTCCGCCGGTTGCGGTTCACCAACGCCCTCGACCTGCCCGACCAGGGGCTGTACTGGCGCCTGGACTACGAGACGGAGTCCGGCGGCACCTGGCGGATCGACATGTGGTGGCTGGCCGACGACCACCCGGGCCCCCGGGCCGCCGATCTGGTCGGGCCGCTGCGCGCGGCGCTGACCGAGGAGATGCGGGACGCGATCCTCACGATCAAGGAGGCGGCGGCAGCCGAGGGCGAGCCGCTGCCGGGCGTCTGGGGCTACCGTGCGGTCGTCGCCGACGGGGTGCGCGGCTATCCCGCCTTCACCGCCTGGCGTGCCCGCACCGCCACCGACCGGTTGACGTCCTGGCGTCCCGCCACCGGCCCGGCGCGCTGAGTCACGGCGGACGCCCGGCACGGGGCCGTGGCGTCCGGCACCCCGTCGGCCTGGGATGATCGGGGTATGGCTGAACGCGTAATCGCCGCGTGTGACGGGGCGTCGAAGGGAAATCCGGGACCGGCGGGCTGGGCCTGGGTCATCGCCGACGAGGCCGGCGACCCGGCCGTCTGGGAGGCGGGACCGCTGGGCACGGCGACCAACAACGTCGCCGAGCTGACCGCGCTGGAGCGGCTGCTGACCCACGCCGACCCGCGGATCCCGCTGGAAATCCGGATGGACTCGCAGTACGCGATGAAGGCGGTCACGACCTGGCTGCCCGGCTGGAAGCGCAAGGGCTGGAAGACCGCCGCGGGCAAGCCGGTCGCCAACCAGGAGCTGGTGGTGCGCATCGACGCGCTGCTGACCGACCGCGACGTCACGTTCCGGTACGTCCCCGCGCACCAGGTGGACGGCGACCGGCTCAACGACTTCGCCGACCGCGCCGCGAGCCGCGCCGCGGTCGACCAGGAGCCCGCGGGCAGCGCCGAGGGCTCCCCGGAGCCACCGCCCTCCTCGCCCACCGCCGCCCGCGCCAAGCCGGTCCGCCGCAGCGGTGGTGCCGCCACCCGCCCGCGCGGCTCCGGGGGCGGCTCGTCTCGGACGCTGAAGGCGAAGTTCCCCGGCCGCTGCCGCTGCGGCCGCTCGTACGCCGCGGGCGAATCCATTGCCAAGAACCCGGACGGCTGGGGCCACCCGGACTGCCGCACCTCCGCGGACGGGGCGGCGTAGCGGACCCCACCGAAGACCATGAGCCGAGGGCCGAGGGCCGAGGGCCGAGGGCCGGTGACGGGGTGCTTCGCGTCCGTCGCGTGCCCCGGGCCCTCGGCCGTACCGGGCGGCGACGGCGACCGCGACTGCGGCGGGACGTAGCGGGTGCCGGCGCTCCGGCCCTCGGCCGTACCGGGGTGGCGTCGCGGAGAAATCCGCCTGCGCCGGCCCGCCGGTACGTGGCAGGGTGCCCGCCATGGATACGGCAGAGGTACTGCTCATCGGCGGGCGCGCAGGCGTGGGGAAGACCACGGTGGGCTGGGAGGTCTCCGCGCAGCTGCGGGCCGCGGCCGTCCGGCACTGCGTCATCGACGGCGACTACCTGGGGCAGGCCCACCCCGCGCCGGACGGCGATCCGCACCGCGCCGCGCTCACCACGCGCAACCTCGCGGCCGTCTGGTCGAACTACGCCGACCTGGGTTACCGCCGCCTGATCTACACCAACACCGTCAGTGTGCTGCCGGAGAGCGCCGCGATGTTCCGGCACGCCATGGGCGACGACGTCCGGCTGGTACGGGTACTGCTCACCGCCACGGACACCACGGCCGGGGAGCGGCTGACCGCGCGGGAGATCGGCTCGGAGCTGGCCGCCGAACTGGCGGGCAGCGCCCGTAAGGCACGCCTCCTGGACGCGCGGGCGCCCGAGGACACGGTGCGGCTGGCGACGGACGGCCGCACCGTGGTCTCTCTCGCGCAGGAGGTCGTGGGGGCGACGGGATGGGGGGAGCCGTCCGCCGTACGTCCGGGCTGACCGGGGCGGCGGCACCCGGCGGGCCCGCCGCCCCGGTCAGCCCGGACGCCCGCACCTCATGACCCGCCGTGTGCGCCGGCTCCGGCGCCCACCTGCCCTCCGCGAGCCGTCCGCGTGCGCCCCCGCGCCGGTCCCGATCCCGCCAAGAGGGGCGCGATCACGTCGTTGACCAGCGCAGTTACCCGGATCCGCCCTCGCCCCGGGCGGGCGTCCAGGAGAGTACGGAGGGAGAGCAACCGCGTACACCGCGTAAGAAGAGGCGAGGAGGGCTTGGCCTTGAGGGGCGGAGACATCACCCAGGCGTTGACCATGCTGCACACCACGGTCGTGCACACCGGGAACGACGTGCGGGACACCCTGGGCAAGGGGGTGGAGCGTCTGGCGAACGGACGGGAGCTTGCGCACCAGGAGGTGCTGGCCAAGCTGGACGGCGTGGCGCAGGGGGAGGCCACGCAGAAGGCGCTGTCCGGTGTGCGTGAGGAACTGCGCACCGTCGGACGGAGCATCGGCTCCCTGAAGGCGAAGGTCGAGGGGGCGGACCCGTCCCCGAAGGCCGATGTGCGGGGGGAGGTGACGGCCGCCCTCGGCTCGTTGGGGGAGGACGTGAAGAGTCTGACGGTTCTGCTCGGCGACCTCCGCGAGGAGTTGGTGAAGCTGCGGGCGGCCGAGCCGGGACGGGCCGCGCAGGCCGTTCGGCCGGAGAGCGCCGAAGGGCGGGCCGCCGATCCGGGCGCCGGGGACGCCGGACGCGCCGAGGCCGGCGCGGGTGCCGGGTGTCCGAACGCCGGTCAGGGGCCCGCCGATCGTCCCGGTGAACGGGTGGCCGTCTCCGTGCCGGTTCCCGGGAAGGAGACCGCATCCGCGGCGGCTCCGGAGCCGCCCGCGCCGGGCCAGGGGCAGCCCCCGTCCGTCGCGGCCTCCGCCTCGCCCCTGCCCGCCGCGGCCGCCCTTCCGGAAGCTGCCCTGATTCCGTCCCCGCGGACCGCTCTCGCCGAGGCGCTGAAGGAAGCGGTGGCGCCCTTGCAGGACGAGCTGGCCCGCGCGCGCAACGAGCGGCAGGAACGGCAAGGGCAACTGGAGCGGCAGGGGCAGCAGGATCGCCGGGAGCGCCGCGATGTGGGAGAACTCGCCCGGAAATACGGAGAGTTGGTGGGCGAGGTGGCTTCCCTGCGGCAGGTCGTGGCCGATTTCGCCGCGGGTGCGGAGGGGGCGGCGGCGTCATCCGAGGGCGCACCGGAACCGGTCGTGACCCCGGTGGCCGGCGGGGAGGGTGCCGCCCTCGCTCCCGTCGACGGCACGGCCCACCGCCGCCTGCTGCTCCAGGCGGCGCGGGTGTCGTCGGCCGTGCTCGTCTGTCACCGCGATGTATGGGAGTTCGTGTCCGCCACTGCCGGGCGGCACCGGCATTTCCGGATGCCGCCGGAGGTCGTCGACGAGGGGGCGGGGCGGCTGTCGGCCGCGCTGTCCGGGCGGTCCCTGATCGCGATCCTGATCAGCCTGCACCGGATCCGGGCCGCCGAGGACGACGGTGACGGGGACCTGCCGCTCGCCACGGCGCTCTACCTCCGCATCGAACAGGCCCTGACCGCCCTCGCGTCCGACGGGGCGCCGCTGACCATCGTCCTCGACGACCGTGCCGCCCCCGACCTGCGGGAAGCGGCCGCGAACGGCGCACGGCACCGGCGCGACCCGGACGGTGCGGAGGTCCGCCTGACCCCGGGAACGGGCAGCAGCCGCGAGCCGTCCCGGTCGCCGGAGGACGACGGCGAGGCCCTGGCCGGCTGACCCGGGGAGGCGCCCCGCACGCCGGGGCCGGCGCCCGGCGAGGGCGCCGGCCCCGGCCCCATCGGGGGGCGGGTGCAGGGCCCGGCCTCTTCCGGTGCGGGCGCAGGGCCCGCGCCGCCACCCGGCTCCGCGCCCGGCTCGTCCCTCCCCGCGCCGCCACCCGGGCCCGCGAGCCGGGTGCCCGGTCACTCTCTCCCGTCAGGCGTCCGCCCCGGCGGTCTCCGTCCCCGTCGGCAGTGTCGCTTTCTCCTCCGCGTCCGCGAGCAGGAACAGCACGGGGGAGAGGGCCAGTTCGAGGCAGCCGAGCGCCGTCTGGAACCAGTGCGGCCACCCGGCCACGGCGAGCGAGAGCATCCGGCCGAGCGCGCCCAGCAGGAACACGCCGGTCAGCAGGCGGACCGTGGAGGCCGGGATGGGCGTCTGCCGGGTCGCCCGCAGCCAGGCCAGGCCGTACCCGGTGAAGATCGCGCCGAGGAAGCGGCCGAGGCTGTCGATCGTCGCACCCGCGTGGGTGGCGCCCGGGATCGCGGCGTTCCCGCCCAGGAGGTGGAAGAGGCCGATCGCCGCGCAGCCGTACCCCATCGCCAGGGCCAGCCGACGTAGTGCCTTCGCCCGGGTCATGTTCCACCCTCTCCTCCGTCGAGGCGGAACCGGTGCCCGCGGTCGGCGCCTGGCATCCGCGCGCCGTCACGGTCGGCCGGGTCCGCTTGGTAGACACGTGTCCATCAGCGTCGCCCCTTACTGGACACATGTCAAGTAAGGTGGGTTCATGCCACCCCGTCAGCGCCTCAGCCCCGCCGAGCGCCGTGCCCAACTCCTCGCCGTCGCGGCCCAGCTCTTCGCCGCGCAGCCGTACGACGAGGTGCGGATGGAGGACGTAGCCGCGCGGGCGGGCGTCTCCCGCGCCCTGCTCTACCAGCACTTTCCCGGTAAGCGTGACCTCTTCGCGGCGCTCTACCGGCAGGCCGCCGGGCAGCTGCTCGCCCGGTCGCGGGTCGATCCCGCCGACACGCTCGTGGAGCAGCTGACCGAGGGGCTGGACGCCCACATCGCGTACTTCGCGGAGAACCGCAACACCGTGCTGGCGGCCAACCGGGTCCTCGCCGGGGACCGGCTGATCCAGACGATCATCGCCGACGAACTCGACGCGCTGCGCGAGCGGTTGCTCGCCGTCCTGCCGTACGCCGAGGGCAGGAGGGAGGCCGTGTCGGGGGTGCTCAAGAGCTGGCTGGTCTTCGTCCAGGTGCTCTGCGTCGACTGGCTCACCGAGGAGAGCTGCACCCGTACCGAACTGCGCGATGTGTGCATCGGTGCGGTCCTGGGCGGGCTGCGTCCGCTGCTCGACGAGGACCCCGCGCCGGAGTGGCCCCGCTGACGCGTGACCCGTGTGCCGGACGGGACGGATGAAGCGCTTCTGTTGCCCGGCTTAAGAAATGATCGATGGACGCGGCGCCCGCCGGACGGCAGATTGTGAGGCGTCCGGCCACGAGCGGCCGCGGTCTCCGCGTTCGCCGCCGTGTGCCGGTTTTTCCTGCCCGGATCCGCCGCTCCACGCGGCGCCCGGGCCCGTCGTCGGCACAGGAGGCGCCTCGGTGAAAGCGCTGGTCAAGGAGAAGGCTGAGCCCGGGTTGTGGCTGCGGGACGTCCCGGAGCCGGCCGTCGGGCCCGGCGAGGTGCTGATCAAGGTGTTGCGCACCGGAATCTGCGGCACCGATCTGCACATCCGTGACTGGGACGGCTGGGCGCAGCAGGCCGTCGCCGCGCCGCTGATCGTCGGCCACGAGTTCGTCGGCGAGGTCGTGGAGACCGGCCGGGACGTCGCCGACGTCGCCGTCGGCGACCGGGTCAGCGGCGAGGGCCACCTGGTGTGCGGCAAGTGCCGCAACTGCCTGGCCGGGCGCCGCCATCTGTGCCGCGCCACCGTCGGGCTGGGCGTCGGCCGGGACGGCGCGTTCGCCGAGTACGTCGCGCTGCCTGCCTCCAACGTCTGGGTGCACCGGGTCCCCGTCGACCTCGATGTCGCCGCGATCTTCGACCCGTTCGGCAACGCCGTGCACACCGCGCTGTCGTTCCCGCTGGTCGGCGAGGACGTGCTGATCACCGGTGCCGGGCCGATCGGGCTGATGGCCGCGGCCGTCGCCCGGCACGCCGGGGCCCGTAACGTCGTGATCACCGACGTCAGCGAGGAGCGCCTGGAGCTGGCCCGCAAGATCGGCGTCAGCCTCGCGCTCGACGTGTCGGGCGCGACGATCGCCGACGGTCAGCGGGAGATCGGGCTGCGCGAGGGCTTCGACATCGGCCTGGAGATGTCCGGCCGCCCCGAGGCGCTGCGCGACATGATCGCCAACATGACCAACGGGGGCCGCATCGCCATGCTCGGCCTGCCCGCCGCCGAGTTCCCCGTCGACTGGGCCCGCGTCGTCACCTCGATGATCACGCTCAAGGGCATCTACGGCCGCGAGATGTTCGAGACCTGGTACGCCATGTCGGTGCTGCTCGAAGGCGGACTCGACCTCGCGCCGGTGATCACCGGCCGGTACGGCCACCGCGACCACGAGGCGGCGTTCGCCGACGCGGCGAGCGGCCGCGGCGGCAAGGTCATCCTCGACTGGACCGTCTGACCGCCCCTTCCCCGCGCGGTGCGCCCGGCCGACCGCCGGGCGCACCCGCCCACCGTCCCTCCGTGCCCCGGTACCCGACCCCGAAGGACAGGACATGTTCGACTCCGTACGCGACGACCTGCGCGCCGACCTCGACGAGATCCGCAGCGCCGGACTGCACAAGCCCGAGCGCGTCATTGCCACCCCGCAGTCCGCGAGCGTGCGGGTCACCGAGGGGGGCCGCCCCGGTGAGGTGCTCAACTTCTGCGCCAACAACTACCTCGGTCTCGCCGACCACCCCGAGGTGATCGCCGCCGGTCACGCCGCCCTCGACCGGTGGGGCTACGGCATGGCCTCCGTCCGCTTCATCTGCGGCACCCAGGAGGTCCACAAGGAGCTGGAGGCGCGGCTCTCGGCCTTCCTCGGCCAGGAGGACACGATCCTCTACTCCTCCTGCTTCGATGCCAACGGCGGTGTCTTCGAGACCCTCCTCGGCCCGGAGGACGCGGTCATCTCCGACGCCCTCAACCACGCCTCGATCATCGACGGCATCCGCCTGTCGAAGGCCCGCCGCTTCCGCTACGCCAACCGCGACCTCGCCGACCTGGAGACGCAGCTCAAGGACGCCGCGGGCGCCCGCCGCCGGCTCGTCGTCACCGACGGCGTCTTCTCCATGGACGGCCATGTCGCTCCGCTGCGGGAGATCTGCGACCTCGCCGAGCGCTACGACGCGATGGTCATGGTCGACGACTCGCACGCGGTCGGGTTCGTCGGCGCGGGCGGCCGCGGCACCCCGGAGCTGCACGGCGTGATGGACCGCGTCGACATCCTCACCGGCACTCTCGGCAAGGCCCTCGGCGGTGCCTCCGGCGGCTATGTCGCCGCCCGCGCCGAGATCGTCGCCCTGCTGCGCCAGCGCTCGCGGCCCTACCTCTTCTCCAACAGCCTGGCGCCGGTCATCGCCGCCGCCTCGCTGAAGGTCCTCGACCTGCTGGAGTCCGCCGGTGATCTGCGCGAGAAGCTCGCCGCCAACACCGCGCTGTTCCGCTCGCGGATGACCGAGGAGGGCTTCGACCTGCTGCCCGGCGACCACGCCATCGCCCCGGTCATGATCGGCGACGCGGCCGAGGCGGCGCGGATGGCCGAACTCCTCCTGGAGCGCGGCGTCTACGTCATCGGCTTCTCGTACCCGGTCGTGCCGCACGGTGCCGCCCGGATCCGTGTCCAGCTCTCCGCCGCCCACTCGACCGAGGACGTGCACCGTGCCGTGGCCGCGTTCGTCGAGGCACGCGAGGCCCTGGCCGCTTCGGCGGAGTGACCCGCCTGGCAGAATCGATGCCGTGATCGACGCACGACGGCTGCGCACCCTCCAGGCGGTGGCCGACCACCGCACGGTGACCGCGGCAGCCGCGGCGCTGCACCTGACGCCCTCCGCCGTCTCCCAGCAGATCGCGGCGCTGGAGCAGGAGACCGGCCACAAGGTCCTCGCCCGCGACCACCGCGGGGCGCGCCTCACCCCGGTCGGCGCGATTCTGCTGCGGCACGCCGGGGTGGTCCTCGCGGAGCTGGAGCGCGCCGAGGCGGAGGTCGCGGCGTACACCAGCGGCGCGGCGGGGGAGGTCACCGTCGCCGCGTTCGCCACCGGCATCGGCGTGGTGGTGGCCCCGGCCATCACCACGCTGCGCGCCGCCGCACCCGGCATCGTCGTCCGGGTGCGGGACGCGGAGGGCGACGAGAGTCTGCCGATGGTGCTCGACGGGCGCGCCGATGTGGCCGTGGCCGTCGAGTACCGCGGCGCACCGAGCGCGGCGGACCGGCGGCTGGTGCGTGTTCCGTTGTACGCCGAGCCGTTCGACGCGGTGCTGCCGCGCGACCACCGTCTCGCGCACGCCCCGGCGGTACCGGTGGCGGCGCTCGCCGAAGACCCCTGGATCGGTCCGTACCCGGGCAACCCCTGCCATGACGTGATGGTCCTGGCCTGCGAATACGCCGGGTTCCGGCCCGATCTGGCGCACTCGTCCGACGACTTCCGGGCCGTGGTCACGCTCGCCGGTGCGGGGGCCGGGGTGGCGTTGGTGCCGCGGTCGGCGCTGCGCGACACGGATCTCACCCAGGTCGCGGTGCGGCCCGTCGACGGAGTCGCGGCGACCCGCCGGGTCTTCGCCGCCGTCCGCCGCGGCGCCGAGGACCACCCGCTGTTCCGGCCGGTCCTCGACGCGCTGAGCGCGGCGGCCACGGCGGTCCCGCCGGGCGACCCGGTGGCCGCCTGACGGGACCGCGCCCGCGCCCCGGGCCGGGCGCCCCCGGGAAACCGCCCGGTCAGCCCTGCGCGGCCACCGGGTTCAGCAGCTCCTCGCCCGCCGTCCACCGGCGGACCTGCTCCACGATCAGCCGTTCGGCGCGCGGTCGGAACGACGCGGCGCCGCCCCCGATGTGCGGGGTCAGCAGGACGCCGGGCGCCCGGCGCAGCGGGTGGTCGCCGGGGAGCGGCTCGGGATCGGTGACGTCGAGGGCGGCGCGCAGCCGTCCCGCGGCGGTCTCCGCGAGCAGCGCCGCGGTGTCCAGGGTGCGCCCCCGGCCGACGTTGACGACGAGTGCGCCGTCGGGCAGCGCGGCCAGCTCCCGGGCCCCGAACAGCCCGGTGGTGGCCGGGGTTTCCGGCAGCGTGAGCACCGCGATGTCGACGTCAGGCAGCAGCTTCGGCAGCTCCTCGACGGCGTGCACCCCGTGCTCGGGCCGGGCCCGCCGGGCGACCCGGACGACCTCCGCCTCACAGGCGAGCAGCCGCCGCTCCAACGCCTCGCCGATCGATCCGTAACCGACGATCGCGACCCGGCTGTCCGCCAGTGAGCGGGTGAAGTGCGGCGCCCAGCGGCCCGCTTCCTGATCGGCGACCCAGCGGGGGAGTTCGCGCTGCGCGGCGAGGATCAGTCCGAGGGCGTGCTCGGCGGTGGAGGCGTCGTGCAGCCCGCGGCCGTTGTGCAGCGCCACCCCGGCCGGCAGCAGCGGTTGCAGCTTCTCGACGCCCGCGCTCAGCGACTGCACGGCGCGCAGCCGCGGCAGCCGCTCCAGCAGCCGGTGCGCGTCGGCGACCGCGTACGGCATGACCCACAGACCCACCGCGTCGAGCGCCTCGGCCGGCAGCTGCTCGACGGGGGTGCGGCCGTCCCACACATGGACGCGGGTGCCGCCGGGCCAGGGGCCGTGCCGCTCGTCGAGCTGCGGCCAGGGGATCAGGACGTCGGTCATCGTGCGTCTCCTCGACGGCGTGAAGGCGTGAAGGCAGAGAAGGCAGCAATCAGATTCCGGCCAACCGTTGACCGGAACTGCTACCTACTCGTAAGTTCTTCCCGCCTAGTGAAACACTTTCCATCTCACGGAAAACGGGGGGTCAATGATGACAACGCCGTCACCGTCCCTGAGGCCCACGCCCTCGCTGTGGGCCTCCAGCCGCGCCCGGCATCTGATGCCCGTCGCCTTCCTCACGTACTCGCTCGCCTATCTGGACAAGTCGAACTACTCGCTCGCCTCCGCGGGCGGCATGGCCGACGAGCTCCACCTCTCGGCGGGCCTCGACTCGCTGATCGCGGCCTCCTTCTTCCTCGGCTACTTCCTCTTCCAGATCCCCGGCACCATCTACGCCGAGCAGCGCAGCGCCCGTCGCCTCATCGCCTGGTCGACGGTGCTGTGGGGCCTGCTCGCCGTCGTCCAGGGCCTCCTGAGCGACCCGGCGCAGCTGATCGCGGTCCGCTTCGCGCTCGGCGTCGTCGAGGGCGCCGTCCTGCCGTCGATGGTGATGCTGCTGGGCCGCTGGTTCACCCACGCCGAACGCGGCCGCGCCAACACACTGCTGATCCTCGGCAACCCCGTCACCGTGATGTGGCTGTCCGCCCTCTCCGGCTGGCTGATCTCCGTCTCCGACTGGCGTGTGATGTTCATCGTCGAGGGCATCCCCTCGGTCGTCTGGGGCCTGTTCTGCCTCCGCCTGATCAAGGACCGCCCCGAGGACGCCGGCTGGCTCCCCGCCGCCGAACTCGCCGCACTGCGCGCCGACCCCTCCACCGCGCCGGCCGCCCCCGCCGCCACCCGCGCCCTGGCCCGCTCCTACCGCGCGGTGCTCCACTCGCGCCCGGTGCTGCTGATGTCCGCGCAGTACTTCTGCTGGTCGTTCGGCATGTACGGCTTCGTCTTCTGGCTGCCCTCGATCGTCAAGAGCGGCACCGGTGAGGGCATCGGCACCACCGGACTGCTCACCGCCGTCCCGTACGCCTTCGCCGTCGTCGCGATGCTCGTCAACTCCCGCCTCTCGGACCGCAGCGGCCGCCGCCGCGCCGCCGTCTGGCCCTGGCTCACCACCGGCGGCGTCGCCCTCTTCGGCTCCTACCTGGCGGGCGACCGCTTCGTCCTCGCCTTCGCGCTGCTGGTGGTCGCAGGCGCCTGCCTCTACGCGCCCTACGGCCCGTTCTTCGCGCTGATCTCCTCGCTCGCCCCGGCCGGGATCTCCGGCGCGGCCGTCGCGATGGTCAACTCCTTCGGCGCCCTGGGCTCGTTCGCCGGGACCTATCTGGTCGGCTGGGTGCGCGGCACCGCGTTCGGTGACGCGGGCGCCTTCGCCATGATGGCGGTCGGCGCGCTGCTCTCCGCCGGACTGACCCTCACGGTGCGCGAGCCCCGGCCCGCCGCGGCGCCCTTGGGTACGGTGACCGGGCAGCCGGAGCCCGCCGAGGCCCGCTGACACCAGGGAACGGCCGGGCCACCGGCGCGGCACACAGGAGACGCACCATGACCACGACATCCGGCGACGACCAGCTCAGCCGGGGGCTGCGCCTGCTGTCCGTCCTCGCCGACCACCCCGGCGGCCTCGGCGTCAGCGCGGCGGCCCGGCTGGCGGGGCTCCCCGTCAGCAGCGCCCACCGCATCCTGGGCCGCCTGGTGGCCGAGCGGTTCGCCTCCTACGACGAACGCGCCCGCCGCTACGCCCCGGGCGTCCGCGTCCTGGAACTCTCGCGCGGCTTCCACCGCTCACCGGCGGGGTACTCCGAGGCCGCCGCCCCCATGCGGACCCTCGCCGCCGCCACCGGACTGCCCGCCATCGCCGGCATCCTCCACGACGGCGACGTCCTGCTGGTCCTCGCGGTCCAGGGCACCCAGCACCTCCAGCTCCGCAGCGCCGAGGGCACCCGCAACGCCTGGCACGCCACCTCGCTCGGCAAGGCGCTGGTCTGCGGCCAGCCGGCGGCCACCGTCGACGCCCTCCTGGAGCAGGAACTGCCCGCGGTGACCGACCGTACGGTGACCGAACCCGAGGCGGTACGCGAGGAGCTGGCGCGGGTGCGTGCCCGGGGCTGGGCGGAGGTCGACGAGGAGGGCGAGGTGGGTGTCCGCTCGATCGCCATGGCGGTCCCGGCCCGGTCGGGCCCCCCGCGGCTGGCGATCTCGCTGGGTGCGGTCACCGCGCTGACCTCGGCGGACGAACTCCACGGCCATCTGCCGCGGCTGCGGGAGTGTGTCGAGGAGATCGCCGCGCACATGGGGTGGTGACGGGGCGGGCCTCCCGAGCGCGGCCAGGCCCGAAGCGTACGGCCGACCGCGGTGGACCGGGCGCCCCTTCCGGCCGGAACCCCGCTGCGGTCCGCCGCCCCGGCGAGGCACCATGCTCCTGCGGGCACGCCGCGCGCGCCCGGACGCGCCACCCGACCCGAGGAAACGGAGCCCCATGCGTATCGCCCTCTGCCAGATGACGTCGACGGACGACCCCCGGCAGAACCTCGCCCTGCTCACCGAGCACGTCCGCCGCGCCGCCGACGAGGGCGCCCGGCTGGCCGTTCTGCCCGAGGCGGCCATGTGCCGCTTCGGCGTACCGCTCGGCCCGGTCGCCGAACCGCTCGACGGCCCGTGGGCGGACGGCGTCCGCGCCGCCGCACAGGCCGCCGGGATCACCGTCGTCGCCGGCATGTTCACCCCCGCCCCCGGCGGCCGGGTCGCCAACACCCTGCTGGCCACCGGCCCCGGCACCGATACCTCCTACGACAAGATCCACCTCTACGACGCCTTCGGCTTCCGTGAGTCCGACACCGTCGCCGCCGGGGACCAGGTCGTCACCGTCGACGTCGACGATCTCCGCGTCGGCCTCGCCACCTGCTACGACCTGCGCTTCCCCGAACTCTTCCGGGCGCACGCGGACGCCGGGGCCACCGTCAGCGTGCTCCCCGCCTCCTGGGGCGCCGGGCCCGGCAAGCGCGACCAGTGGGAACTCCTCGTCCGCGCCCGGGCGCTGGACGCCACCGTCTGGCTGGCCGCCGTCGGTCAGTCCGCCCCGGACCCGGCGGCCGACCCCGAGCAGCCCACCAAGGCGCCCACCGGCATCGGACACAGCATGCTCGTCGCCCCCGACGGCACCGTCCGCGCCCGCCTCGGCGCGGAGCCGGGCACCGTCACCGCCGCCGTCGACCCGGCGGAGACCGCCCGTGTCCGCCGCGCCGTCGCGGTCCTCGACAACCGCCGCCTGCGCGACGGGGACGTGCGATAACGCCCGGCGGGCCCCGGGCCGGAACGGGCTTCCGGCCCGGGGCCCTTCAGGACGGAAACTGTCCTGAAGGCCAGGCATCCTCGACGTGTCCGGGCGCCGGGGACACCGCCACCGTGCGCGTCTCCCGCGCCACCGCACCACACCGAAGGACCGCGCCATGCCCCAGACGACCCCCGTCACCACCGCCCAGGCCATCCCCACCGGCACCTTGCTGGGCTCCGGGATCTGGGCCCCCGACGGCGCGGCCCTCGCCGACTTCTACGCCGCGGCCCTCGGCTGGGAGACCCGCCACACCTTCCACGACGAGGACGGCAACCCGGCCGCACACCTCATCGGCGACGGTGTCCGGACGCTGGTCTTCTGTACCGCCCGCACCTTCCGCGCGCCCGAGTGGCCGCGGGAGGAACTCCCCTTCCACCTCGACCTCGCCTTCGAGGACCCCGCCGCGGCCGAGGAACGGCTGCTCGCCCTCGGCGCCACCCGGCCCGACCACCAGCCGGGCAAGGGCCGGTGGACCGTCCTCCTCGACCCCTCCGGCCAGCCGTTCTGCGTCTGCCGCGCCTCCTGAACCACCCCGGTGGGCAGGGTGATTCCGCGCCGTTGTCAGTGGCGGATGACATGCTTCCCGGCATGGACGCATCGAAGCCGAAAGCAGACCTCCTGCGCTATCTGCAGGCCGCCCGCGACACCCTGCTCTGGAAACTCGACGGGCTCGGCGAGTACGACCTCCGCCGCCCCCTGACGCCCACCGGCACCAATCTGCTGGGCCTGGTCAAACACCTCGCCAGCGTGGAACTGGGCTATTTCGGCGAGACGTTCGGCCGCCCGTCCGGCGAGCCGATGCCCTGGATCGCGGACGGCGCCGATCCCAACGACGACATGTGGGCCACCGCCGACGAGTCACGCGAGCAGATCGTGGAGCTGTACCGGCGGGCCTGGCGCCACTCCGACGCGACCATCGAGGCGCTCCCGCTGGACGCCACCGGCCGGGTGCCGTGGTGGCCCCGGGAGCGGAGTGAGGTGACGCTGCATCAGATACTGATCCATGTGATCGCCGAGGCCCACCGGCACGCCGGTCACGCGGACATCGTCCGCGAACTGATCGACGGCGCCGCCGGGATGCGCGACGGCAACACCAACCTGCCGTCGGACGAGGCGGCGTGGTGGGAGGAGTACCGCACCCACCTGGAGAGCGTGGCCCGGGAGGCCGCCGGACGGGAATGGGCCGGCCCCTGAGCCGGACGCATCCGGCTCAGGGGCCGCGCCGGGCCCGGGGCGCCACCACCCGGGCCCGGCGCACGGGCCGCACGGCTCAGGCGCCCGCGGTCTCCGGCCCTTCCGCCGCCCCCGCCGTCAGCACCCGGTCCGGGCGGATCGGCAGGTCCCGGTGGCGGACGCCCGTGGCGTGCCAGACCGCGTTGGCGACGGCCGCCGCGGCTCCCACGATGCCGATCTCCCCGATGCCCTTGATACCGACCGGGTCGTCCTCGTCCACGTCGTCGACCCAACCGGCGTCCAGCTGCGGGATGTCGGCGTGCGCCGCGATGTGGTAGCCGGCGAGGTCCGCGCCGACGTGCCCGCCGGTCGCCCCGTCCCGTACCGCCTCCTCGTGCAGCGCCATCGACAGGCCCCAGATCATCCCGCCGAGGAACTGACTGCGCGCCGTCAGCGGATTGACGATCTTCCCGGCGGCGAACATCCCCAGCATCCGCCGCACCCGCACCTCGCCGGTGGTGACATCCACCGCCACCTCGGCGAACTGCGCCCCGAAGGAGTGCCGTTCCTTCTGCGACAGCGCGCTGATCGAGGACCCGGTGTCCGCCCGGGCGGTGAGGCCCTGCGGCGGGACGGTGCCGCCCAGCGCCAGCTTCTCGCGCAGCGCCCGCGCCGCCTCGATGATCGCCCACGCCCAGGAGCGGGTCCCCATCGAACCGCCGGCCACCATCGCCGGACCGAAGTCGCTGTCCGCGATCCGGATGTGGATCCGCTCCGGCGCCACCTCCAGCGCGTCCGCCGCGACCAGGGCCAGCGCGGTGCGCGCCCCCGTCCCGACGTCCGCCGCGGTGATCCGGACCGTGAAGGTCCCGTCCGCCTCCGCCGTCACCGCCGCGGTCGACGGCGCGACACCCGACGGGAACCGCGCCGCGGCCGTCCCGGTGCCCAGCAGCCAGCGCCCCTCGCGGCGCACGCCCGGACGGGGATCGCGCTCCGCCCAGCCGAACCTCCGGGCGCCCTCCTCGAAGCAGGCCAGCAGATTCCGGCTGCTGAACGGCAGCCCGGAGACCACCCCCACCTCGGGCTCGTTGCGCGCCCGCAACGCGATCGGGTCGATGCCGCACTTCTCGGCCAGTTCGTCGATCGCACACTCCAGCGCGAACGACCCCGGCGCCTCGCCCGGCGCCCGTACGAAGCTGGGCGTCGGCACGTCCAGCGGCACCACGTGGTTCTGCGAGCGGTAGGCGTCCGGCCCGTACATCACCCGGCCGAAGTCCGCGCTGCGCTCGATGAACTCCCGGAACGACGACGAGACGCAGTACGCCTGGTGGTCCAGGGCCCGCAGCCGCCCGTCGGCGTCCGCGCCCAGTCGCACCCGCTGCACCGTCGGGCTGCGGTACCCCACCAGCGAGAAGAGCTGACGGCGCGTCAACACCACCCGTACCGGCCGCTGCAGCACCGTCGCGGCCATCGCGGCGAGTACCACGTGCGGCCGTGTCGCCTTCGCGCCGAACGCGCCGCCGACGTGTTCCGACCGCACCCGCACCGAATCCGCATCGAGCGAGAACAGTTTCGCCAGCTCGTCCGCGACGAAGGCGCTGCCCTGGTTGGTGTCGACCACCTCCAGCCGCCCGCCGTCCCAGCGCGCCATCGCCGCATGGGGCTCCATCGGGTGGTGGTGCTCCTCCGGCGTGGTGTACCGCGCGTCCACGACGACCTCGGACGCGTCGAGCGCCTTCTCGGTCTCCGCCGTACCGCCGGTCTCCGCGTCGGTGCCGTAACCGGCCGGATGCGCCTCGGAGAACGCCACGTCGTGCGGCTCGGTGGCGTACCGCACCACCAGCGCGTCCGCGGCCTCGCGCGCCTGCTCCGGCGTCTCGGCGAGGACCAGCGCGACCGGCCACCCGACGTGCGGCACCCGGTCCTGCTGGAAGACCTGGAGCAGCGGGTCGGCCTTCCCGAGCATGCCGCTGTAATCACCGTTGAGCCGCGGCGCGTTGCCGTGGTGCAGCACATCGAGGACGCCGGGCATCGCCAGCACCGCGTCCGTCTCCAGCGCCGTGATCCGGCCGCGCGCGACGGTCGAGACCACCAGCTGCCCGTGGGCCAGTTCCGCGAACGGCACCTCCGCGGCGTACCGCGCGGTGCCGGTGACCTTCGCCCGGCCCTCCAGCCGGATGTGCGCGGTGCCCACCGCGCCGCCTGCCGCGCGGTTGCCCGCCGTGGTGCCCGTCGCGACCGTCATCGGCCCGCCTCCTCGGTCAGCTCGCCGAGGACCGCCACGACGAGGTTGCGCATCAACGTCAGCTTGTATCCGTTGCCGGGCAGCGCCCGCGCCGCGGCCAGCTCCGCGTCCGCCGCGGCGGCGAACGCCTCCGCACCTGCCGCCCTGCCGCGCAGCGCCTCCTCCGCCTGCCGCGCCCGCCACGGCCGGGAGGCGACCGCGCCGAACGCCAGCCGCACGTCGTGCACCACGCCGTCCCGGACGTCGAGCGCCGCCGCCAGCGAACCGATCGCGAAGGCGTACGAGGCACGTTCGCGCACCTTGCGGTAGCGCGAGTGCGCCGCCACCGGCGCGGCCGGCAGCGTCAGACCGGTGATCAGCGCACCGTCCGGCAGCGCCGTCTCCCGGTGCGGCGCGTCGCCCACCGGCGGGTACAGCGCGTCCAGCGCCAGCGTGCCCGGACCGTCCGCCGTCTCGTACTCCACCACCGCGTCGAAGGCGGCCAGCGCCACGCCCATGTCGGACGGGTGCACCGCCACACAGTGCTCCGAGGCGCCCAGGATCGCGCCGTTGCGGTGCTCGCCCTCGACCGCCGGGCAACCGCTGCCGGGGGAGCGGCGGTTGCACGCCTGGGTGACGTCGGTGAAGTAGCCGCAGCGGGTGCGCTGGAGGAGGTTCCCGCCGACCGTCGCCATGTTGCGCAGCTGCCCGGAGGCCCCGGCCAGCACCGCCTGCGCCAGCGCCGGATACCGGCGCCGCACCTCGGGGTGGGCGGCCAGCTCGCTGTTGGTGACGGTCGCGCCGATCCGCAGCCCGCCGTCCCCGTCCTCCTCGATCCGGTCGAGCGGCAACTCCCGTACGTCGACGAGGAGCTGCGGCCGCTCCACCCCGGCCTTCATCAGGTCGACGAGGTTGGTGCCGCCGCCCAGCGCCCGTGCCCGGGGGCCGGAGCCCAGCAGCGCCACCGCACCGGCCACATCGGCCGCCCGCTCGTAGGCGAACTCCTTCATGCCGTCACCTCCGTACCGCAGACACCCGCACACGAACCACCCGCGGCCCGCGCCACCGCCTCGACGATCGAGGCGTACGCGCCGCAACGGCAGAGGTTGCCGCTCATCCGCTCGCGGATCTCGTCCGCGTCCAGCGGCGCCGGGGCGGCCTCCGGGCCGATGTCGGCGGTGACCGCGCTGGGCCAGCCCGCCGCGTGTTCCTCGATCATCCCGAGCGCCGAACAGATCTGCCCCGGCGTGCAGTAGCCGCACTGATAGCCGTCGAGGTCGAGGAAGGCCTGCTGTACGGGGTGGAGCCGGTCGCCGTCGGCCACCCCCTCGATGGTGGTGACCTCCCGTCCCTGCGTGGCCACCGCGAACTGCAGACACGCCAGCGACCGCCGCCCGTCCACCAGCACCGTGCAGGCGCCGCACTGACCGTGGTCGCAGCCCTTCTTGGTGCCCGTCAGGTCGAGCCGCTCGCGCAGCGCGTCGAGCAGCGTGGTGCGGTGGTCGACGGGGAGCGTGTGCGTCTCCCCGTTGACGCGCAGGGAGATGTCGCTGTACGTGGGGGACGGCGCCGACGACTCCGAGGGCGTCGATGGGGGCATGAGTCAGCCTTCTTTCGGGTGAGGTAGGCGCGGCCGCGGCCGGCCCCGGAGGCCCGGGACGGCATGGTCGACCGGAAGTCAAGCTCTCCCGCCCCGCCGGTACGGACGGTGGCCCGCGGAGGAGCGCACCGCGGGGACGGGCATCGGCAGGGGCGACAAGGACGGGTACGGGGCGCCGGGTGGCGTGAAAATCCTGTGCACCGGCGGACCTGCCCATCCCCACCGCCCGGGTCAGCCGCTACGGTGGACCAGATCGGACAGTTGTCCACATCAGGAAAACCTAGCGGACGGCCGTGCGGGCAGCAAGGTCTTTCGGGAGGAGGACGGGTGCCCAACGAGCAGGAACCCGCACTGCGTTCGGACGCCCGGCGCAACCGCGCCCGCATCCTCGACGCCGCACTCACCGAACTCACCCGCGACGCCTGCACCCCGCTCAGCGCCATCGCCCGCCGCGCCGGCGTCGGCCAGGCCACCTTCTACCGCAACTTCCCCAGCCGGGAGTGCCTGGTCCTGGAGGTCTACCGCCACGAGGTCGGCCAGGTCGCCGCCCTCGCCGGCCAGTTGCTGCGCACCCGCGCCCCCGACGCGGCGCTCCGCGAATGGATGGACCGCCTCGCCCGGCACGCCATGGCGAAGGCGGGGCTGGCCGAGGCGATCCGCAAGGCCAGCGCCCCCGGCAGCCTCGCCGCCGTCGGACGTGCCCCGGTCACCGCCGCCGTCGCGCTCCTCCTCGACGCCAACACCCGGGCCGGCACCATCCGCCCCGGCATCACCCCCGACGACTTCCTCCTCGCCATCGCCGGACTCTGGCAGCTCGACCCGCACGGCGACTGGCAGAGCCGCGCGGCCCGGCTGCTCGACCTCGTCATGGACGGTCTGCGTACGGGCGCACCCGGGCCCTGACCCGGCTCAGCGCGGGCCGTGGTGGCTGCCCGGTGGTCCGCTGGTTCTACGCGCCGACCGTCCCCGCCGTCGCCGGCGTGCGGGTGGCGCTGACCTTTGCCGGGCTGTACGTGCCGTTCTCCCTGCACGTCACGCTCGGCCAGGACTATCTGCCGGGCCGGGTGGGCACCGGGGGCCGGCGGTGCCCGGTCCCACCGGGTGAGCGGGGCTGCCCGGCACCGCCTGCGGTGCCGTCCCGGTGGCCGTGCTCAGAGCGGCTTGCGCCACACGGAGAGGTGCTTCGGGGAGTCGTGGGTGAACGGAGTGCCGTCCCAGTCCGCGACGCGACGTTCCCGTTCGAGCCCGGCGATCCGTGCCATCAGGTCGAGCTCCGCCGGCCAGGCGTAGCGGTGCCGGGAAGCTCCACGGCGGTAGCGGCCGTCGTCGCCGTCGCGGGTGAAGTGGTGCGAGACGAGAAGCTGTTCGGCCGGGTCGACGGTGTCGAAGCCGAGGTGCCGCTCGGAGACGTCGAACGGGACCGCCACCTGGCCGGGCGGCAGGAACCGCAGCGGCGGTACGCCCAGTTCGACGACGAACCGGCCGCCGGGCGCCAGATGGCGGGCGGCGTTGCGGAAGCACTCGACCTGCTCGTCCTGTGAGAGCAGGTTCGAGAGGGTGTTGTAGACCAGATACACCAGGGTGAACTCGCCGGGGACGACGGTGGTGGCCATGTCGCCGATGACCACCGGGAGGGTGTCCTCGTCGGCCTTGCGTCGCAGCACCGCCGCCATGTGCGGGGAGAGTTCGATGCCGACGACGGGTACGCCGCGTTCCCGGAGCGGGACGCCCACCCGCCCGGTGCCGATGGCGAACTCCAGTGCCCGGCCGTCTCCGGCCAGTGCGGCGAGGAAGTCGAGAGTCGGGCCGAGAACGGCGGCCGAGGACATCTCGTGCTCCTCGGCGTCGTAGCGGTCGGCGGAAGCGCGGGTCCACAGCTCGCTGCTCGTCATGGAGGTCACCCTGCCGGGTGCCGACGGGTGCTGTCGACGCATTTATCCCTCACCGGAGCGGCGTGCGGCGGCCCCGGTGCGTCAGCCGGGGCCCGGGGACTCGGTGGAGGTGGCCGCCGGACGGGTGGTGCGCAGGGCCGGTTCGCCCTGTGGCCGGGTGGTGATCACCAAGGTGCCGTCCTCGATCTGGTAGTCGAGTGGCAGGCCAAGGCCCCGCATCGCTGCCACCATCCCGGTGTTGGACGCCTGGGTGATCGCGTAGACGCTCTCGCAGCCCGCCTCGCCGGCCATCGCCACCAGACGGCGCAGCAGGTCGGCGCCGATGCCGCGGTGCTGCCAGGCGTCCTCGACCAGGAGCGCCACCTCGGTCTCGTCGCCGTCCCAGAGCAGATGCCCGAGCGCCACCAGACGGCCGGACGCGGTCTCCACGGCGAGGGTGCGGCCGTGGTGCGGGCCGAGCAGATGCCGCAGATAGGCGTCGGCGTCGCCGACCGGGCCGTGGTAGCGGCGGGCCAGCGTCGCCGCCGAGCAGCGGCCGTGCATCGCCACCGCCGCCGCCAGATCGTCCGGACCGGCGCGGCGGACCGTCAGGTCGTCTCCCTCGGGCAGCGTCAGCACCTCACGGCGGTCCGGCACCCGCTGCCCCAGCCGGCGGTCCAGCTCGACCAGCGCATGCACCCGCGCGAACTCGGTGGGCGTGAACGGCAACTGCGCTCTGCCGACCAGCAGGGAACCCCCGGAGGCGTCCCGGAACTTCATGAGGTGTTCCTCCAGTACGCCCTCGGCGGGCAGCGGCTCGGCGGGCCGTCCGTGCAGCGGACGCGCCGGTACCGAACGGATCGTGCACCTTCCCAGCAACTGCCGCAGCGCCAGCGGAAGTTCCGCGGAGTCCAGTGCCGTACGGGTGGCCAGGCCCAGCATCCGGGCCGGCGCGTCCACCAGGTCGTGGGCGTCGGCCCGCTCCAGCCAGGTGCTGCGGCCGCCTGCACCGGTCACCGCGTCGGTCAGCTCCTGCGGGGTCAGCGTCCCCGGGGCGCGCAGCAAGAACTCGTCGGCCGTGCCCGCCGAGAGCGGATGGGTCTGCAGGCTGAGGATGTCCACACGGTGCTCGGCCAGCACCGTGCACAGCGCGGCCAGGCTGCCCGGGGCGTCCTGGACGGTGGTGCGCATCCGCCACAGCGCTGGCTGCGCCGCGGGCACCGTGGCACCCGGGGCGCGGACCGGCACCGCGGCGCCGGTATCGGACGGCGGTGGCGCGGGATCCCGGCGGCGTGACCACCGGGCGCGCAGCCCGGCCACGGCCGGCCAGGCGGCGAGCCCGGCGGCGCAGAGCAGTGACGCCGCCGGGCCGTGGGGCAGGGCCCCGGCGGCGGTCGCCGTGGCCGCGACGGAGACCGCCGCGGTCAGGGCGACCGCGTCCCGGCGCCGGTGGCCCCGCCGGGTGGAGATGTCGGAGGTGGTGTCGGTCATGGCGCCAGCCTCGCCGACCGGTGTTGCCTGGCCGCCAACGTCTTGTGTCCGACGGGTAAAAACCGGTAAGAGGTGCAAGAGGGGTAATTCGATCAAGGGGAGCATTCGTGGCATCGGGTTCTACTGCCCCACCCGTCCCGGCTGCAGTACCTGGCTGAAGAGCACCTCGTCGCCCTCCCGCCCGTCACCCGGACCGCTGTCCCGCCGCAGCCGGACCGTCAGCTCGCCGCTGCCGCCGTCGATGTCGATCTCGCCGAAGTACTGCGGCGACTCGGCGGGCGAGGTGTTGGCGCGGTCCGGCGCCTGGACGAACGCCTGCCGGGGGCCGAACGTACCGTCCAGCTTCACCGCCGGGAAACCGCCCGCGTGCAGCGGCCCCGACACGAACTCCCAGAACGGCTCGAAGTCCTTGAACGCCGCCCGCTCGGGCGCGTAGTGCTGCGCCGAGGTGTAGTGCACATCCGTCGTCAACCACACCGTGCCGGTGATCCGCCGGTGCTTGATGTGCCGCAGCAACTCGGCGATCTGCAGCTCCCGGCCCAGTGGCGCGCCCGGATCGCCCTGCGCCACCGCCTCGAAGTTCTCCTTGCCGTCCGGCACGACCAGCCCCAGCGGCATGTCCGACGCGATGACCTTCCACACCGCGCGCGAGCGCGACAACTCCCGCTTGAGCCAGCGCAGCTGCTCCGCGCCGAGAATGCCCTGCGGGTCGTCGGTCTGCCGCCCGGGCGAGTTGGCGTCGCGGTAGCGGCGCATGTCCAGCACGAACACGTCCAGCAGCGGGCCGTGGTGCACCACGCGGTGGACCCGGCCCTCGCGTCCGGGACGCAGCGTGCGGATCGGGAAGTACTCGCTGAACGCCCGCAGCGACCGCGCCGCCAGCACATCGGCGTCCTTGACCGTGTACCGGTCGTCGTCCAGCAGCTGCCCCGGGTACCAGTTGTTGTGCACCTCGTGGTCGTCCCACTGCGTGATCGTGGGGACCTGGGCGTTGAACGCCCGCAAGTTGTGGTCCTGGAGGTTGTAGCGGAACGCACCGCGGAACTCGTCGGTCGTCTCGGCGACCTTCGCCTTCTCCTCGGTCGTCACATTCCGCCAGATCCGGCCGTCGGGCAGGGTCACCCGCGCCTCGATCGGGTTGTCGGCGTAGATGTTGTCACCGCTGCACAGGAAGAAGTCCGGGTCGCGGCGGCGCATGTCCTCGTAGATGCGGTAGCCGCCCCGGTCGGGGTTGATGCCCCAGCCCTGCCCGGCCAGATCGCCCGACCACAGGAACCGTACGCCGTCGCGGCGGTGCGCCGGAGCGGTCCGGAAGGTGCCGGTCAGCGGCTCACCGGAGCGCCGCGGGTCGTCCGGGTCGGCGAGCCGCACCCGGTAGTGGATCTGGCGGCCGGGTGGCAGACCGTGTACCGCGGTGACGCCGGTGAAGTCGGTGCCGGCGCCGACCACCGGGCCCGTCCAGGTGCGGGCGTTGCGGAACGCCTCGGTCGCCGCCGTCTCGACGATCATCCGGGCCGGACGGTCGGAGCGCACCCACACCAGCCCCGACGTCGCCGTCACATCGCCGACCTGGGTGCCCCACCGGGCCGCGGGACGTCCGCTGCGGGCCTGGGCGGGCGCGGCGCAGGACAGGGTGGGCAGCGTCAGCGCGGCGGAGCCCACCGCGGCGCCGCGCAGCAGTGTCCGCCGTCCGAATCCGCCGCCGGATCCCGGTGCCATCAGATACCTCCGTGAAGTCGTACAGATGAGCTGACGTCCCGTTCGTACAGCGCCACGGTGCCGGGTCGGCCAACTCCCGGTGAACTCCGGCCGACCGCCACCGCCGCGCACCGGCCCATGGTGGCAAGCCCGCGCGGCCCGGGCCACCCACCGGAAGGGACCTTGACGGCTCCGCTACACGGACCGGGGCGACCGCCGTCCGCACCCCCGGCGCCGCCTGCCCCGCCGCACGGCCCCTCGGGGCGGCGCGCGGACGCAGCACTCGTGCGGGTGGAGCGCCGCGCCCCGTGTCCCTCCCGGCGATTCCCCGCACTCCTGGCCCATTGGTCTTGACCAAGGGTGGGGCCGGGCCTATCGTCGGCGATACTGCAACAACCTTTAATAAAGAAGCGCTCATAACCGGTCCGCCCATGGACAGCGGGAGCGGAGCGCGGCCCTTCGGGGCACGGCCGAGGCGGAGGACAGGGTGGGGACCACGCAGCTCGAAACGGTGCCGGAGCCGAAGTACTGGCACCTCAAGACCGTACTCAGCGAGGCGCTGGACTCGGAGTTCTCCGTCGGGGAGATCCTGCCCAACGAGCGTGATCTGGCGGCCCGGTTCGGCGTCGCCCGGGCCACGCTGCGTCAGGCACTGGAGCAGCTGGAGCTGGAGGGCCGCCTCCAGCGCCGCCGCGGGGTGGGTACCACCGTCGCCCCGCCGCGCGTCGGCGTCGCCGTCGATCCGGCCCGCCACACCTGGCCGGGCGCCGCCGGTGACGACTGGGAGCCCGTCGACGCCGGCACCACCGACACCCTCCCGGCGCCCGTCGCCCGCCTGCTGGAGGCCGAGGCGGGCGCCCCCGTACACGTCGTCCGCCGCAGCCGCGTCACCGCCGGCCGGCCGGTCGCCGCCGAGCTGCTGTACATCCCGGCCGCGGTGGTTCCCGGCTGCGGGGAGATCGCCGCGGTCAGCGCCCCGGCCCGGGCCCGTGCGGTGCTGGACGCCCTGGCCGCCCGTGAGCTGGAGGGCCAGGACCGTACCGTCGAACTGGGCTCGGCCGGCGCCGAGGACGCCAAGGCGCTCGACCGGCTGCCCGGTGCGCCCGTCCTCGTCGTCACCACCCGCTACGTCTCCGGCGGCCGCCCCGCCGCCGTCGCGGTCTCCACCTACCGCGCCGACACCTGCCGCCTCACCTTCGGCGAGAGCGCCTCGGTCTCCCTGCTCGCCGGCTGACCGCCACCGCGGACCTCGGGCCCGTACCGCCACCCGGCGGCACGGGCCCGAGGCGTTTCCGGCGCCACGTCCGCCGCCACGGGCCGAGGGGAGCCGAACATGCTGCCAGACGCGGCGAGCGGGGTGCCGGGAGAGCGGCGCCTACCGACGCCCCGTCACCGTGCCCTCCACCGCGAAGAGTTCGCCCTCCACATGGTCGAGCGCGAGGCGCAGCGCGCCGGTGGCGACCGCCGTTTCGCCCAGCTCGGACAGTGCCACCTGCGGCGGGCGGAGGCAGTAGCGCGCCAGCTCGTCGCGGAGCGGACCGAGGATGCCCGCGAGACCGTTCGCCCAGCCGCCGATCACCACCAGCTCCGGATCGAGCGCCAGCACCAGCGCCGCCACATGGTGCACCAACCGCTGCAGGAACCGGTCCATCGCCTCCTGGGCCAGGGCGTCGCCCTCGTGGGCCAGCGCGAACACCTCGGCGACCTGCGCCTCGTCGAGCGGATGCAGCGGCTTCCCGGTCGTCGACAGCAGCTTCTCCGGCGTCGCCTCCCGGCCCAGCAGATGGAGCGCGCCGATCTCCCCGGCCGCGCCCCCGAACCCGCGGTGCAGCCGCCCGCCGATCAGTGCCCCGGCCCCCGGACTCAGCCCCGCGAGGACGAAGACGACATCGCCGCTGCCGGTCGCCGCGCCGGTCCAGTGCTCGGCGACCGCCGCCGCGTTGGCGTCGTTCTCCACCAGCACCGGGCAGCGGAAGGAGCGGCGCAGCCGTTCGCCGAGCGGCAGCCCCGTCCAGCCGGGCAGCGCGGTGCCCAGCCGCACCGTGCCGTCCGCCTCCACGATGCCGGGGCTGCCCACCCCGACGGCCCGCAGTGAGCGGCGCGGCACCCCGGCGCGGCGCAGGAGTTCCGCGACGGCGGTCCGTACCCGCTCCAACCGCTCGTCCGCACCAGCCCGTTCGTCGACCGTGCGCTGGGTGGAGTCCACGAGGCGGCCGCCGAGGTCGGACAGGAGAACGGAGACACGGTGCGGGCCGATCTCGATGCCCAGCAGATGCCCGGCCTCGGCCCGGAACCGGAAGCGGCGCGCGGGCCGCCCCTGGCGGCGCGCCTCGCCCTCCTCGGCGGCCGCCTCGGCCACCAGCCCGGTCTCGATGAGCCCTTCGACCACGCCCTCGACCGTCGGCCGGGACAACCCCGTCACCTGGACGAGATCGGTGAGCGTGGGGGAGTCGGCGGCGCGCAGCGCATGCAGCACCACCGCCGAGTTGATCCGTCGCAACAGGGAGGGGTCCCCGCCGGTGAGCCGCCCCAACGTCCGTCTCCTCGCCTCGATGTGTGGCGGATCGTAGCCGGTCAGTGCGGTCCCGGCGAGCCCCGGAGGCCCGCCGCGGGGGGACCGTCTCACCCCGTGGGCGTGGCCTCCTCGTCGAACGCCGCCGCGCGCAGCCGCCCGTACTCCTCGGCCATCGCCGCCACCGTCCACCGGGCGTTGAGGCCACTGGGATTGGGCAGCGCCCAGATGCGGGTGGTGCCCAGGGTGCGTTCCTGCGGGCCGATGGCCGCGTGCCGGTCGCCGAAGGCGGTGCGGTACGCGGTGACGCCCGCGACGGCCAGCCAGCGCGGGCGCAGCCGTGCCACCTTCCCGGCCAGCAGCCGGCCGCCCTCGCGGAACTCCTCCGCGGTCAGCTCGTCGGCCCGCGCGGTCGCCCGCGCCACGACGTTGGTGATGCCCACCCCGAACGCGGGCAGCTCACCCTGCTCGGCGGGGGCCAGCAGCCGCGGGGTGAAACCCGCGGCGTGCAGCACCGGCCAGAAGCGGTTGCCGGGCCGGGCGAAGTGGTGCCCGGTGACCGCCGTCATCAGCGACGGGTTGATCCCGCAGAACAGGACCCGCAGGCCGGGCGCCGTCACATCGGGGACGTGACGGCCACGCGCGGCCTGCAACTCCTCGGGGGTGAACCCCACGGTCAGAGGATGGCGCCGGGCGTGTACGCCGCGGCCTCCGGGTGCTCCCCGGCGATCTTCCCGATCCGCTCCACCACGGACGCCACCTGGTCCGCCGCGGCACCGGTGAACGACAGCTTGTCGGCCATCAGCGCGTCGAGCTGCGCCCGGTCCAGCGGGATGCGGGAGTCGGCGGCCAGCTTGTCGAGGAGTTCGTTGCGCTCCACGCCCTGCTCGCGCATGGCCAGCGCCGACGCCACCGCGTTCTCCTTGATCGCCTCGTGTGCCTCCTCGCGGCCCACCCCGGCGCGCACCGCACCCATCAGCACCTTGGTGGTGGCGAGGAACGGCAGGTAGCGGTCGAGCTCCCGGGCGACGACGGCGGGGAACGCGCCGAACTCGTCGAGCACCGTCAAGAACGTCTCCAGCAGACCGTCCAGCGCGAAGAACGCGTCGGGAAGCGCCACCCGGCGGACCACGGAGCAGGACACGTCGCCCTCGTTCCACTGGTCGCCCGACAGCTCACCGGTCATCGAGGCGTAGCCGCGCAGGATCACCATCAGACCGTTGACGCGCTCGCAGGAGCGGGTGTTCATCTTGTGCGGCATCGCCGACGAGCCGACCTGGCCGGGCTTGAAGCCCTCGGTCACCAGCTCGTGACCGGCCATCAGCCGGATCGTCTTGGCGAGCGAGGACGGCGCGGCGGCCAGCTGCACCAGCGAGGTGACGACGTCGTAGTCGAGGGAGCGCGGGTAGACCTGGCCGACGGAGGTGAAGGCGCGGCCGAAGCCCAGGTGGGCGGCGATCCGCTGCTCCAGCTCGGCGAGCTTGGCGGCGTCCCCGCCCAGCAGGTCGAGCATGTCCTGCGCGGTGCCGACCGGGCCCTTGATACCGCGCAGCGGGTAGCGCGACAGCAGCTCCTCCAGTCGCCCGTACGCCACCAGCAGCTCGTCCGCCGCGGTCGCGAAGCGCTTGCCGAGGGTGGTGGCCTGCGCCGCGACGTTGTGCGAGCGCCCGGCCATGACCAGCTCGGCGTGCTGGGAGGCGAGCGAACCGAGACGGGCCAGCACGGCCACCGTGCGGTCGCGCATCAGCTCCAGCGACAGCCGCACCTGGAGCTGCTCGACGTTCTCGGTCAGGTCGCGGGAGGTCATCCCCTTGTGGACCTGCTCGTGGCCGGCGAGGGCGTTGAACTCCTCGATCCGGGCCTTGACGTCGTGCCGGGTGACCTTCTCGCGCTCCGCGATGGAGGCGAGGTCGACGGTGCCGAGGACCCGCTCGTAGTCCGCGAGGGCCGATTCGGGCACCTCCACGCCCAGATCCTTCTGCGCGCGCAGGACGGCGAGCCACAGCTTCCGCTCCAGCTTGACCTTGTACTCGGGGGACCACAGCACGGCCAGCTCGGTGGAGGCATAGCGGCCGGCCAGGACATTGGGGATGCGGGGCTTCGCAGTCACAGCAGTCACATGGCCAGAGTCTACTGTCGCTTTCCGCAGGCCAGCGCCCCGGTCCCGGCTGTACGTTCCTCCAGGAGCGCGCATGCGGCCGCCGGCGGGCCGGGGCCGGGGCGGCTCTCGCCTCGGGGCAGGGCGGAAGCTCTTCGCATCAGCACCCAGTGGCATCAGCGTCCACTGATGTGAAAGTATCAGCACATGATGACGTCAGTCGACACTGATCTGATCCGGGTGCTGGCCGACCCGCTCAGGCTGCGGATCGTGAACCTGCTCGCCCACGAGACCCTGTGCACCACGCATCTGGTCGAGGAGACCGGGGCGCGGCAGACCAACCTCTCCAACCATCTGAAGGTGCTGCGCGAGGCCGGAGTCGTGGAAACGGAGCCGTGCGGGCGCTTCACCTACTACCGGCTCCGGCCCGACGTCCTCGCACGCCTGGCCGGCCAGTTCTCCGATCTCGCCGAAACCGCCCGTACGACCGTCGAGACCGGCCGGAAGCGAGCCTGCTGATGAAGACGACGAACAATCCCGGCACGAAGACCGCGGAGGCCGGCGCGGAGGCGTCGATCGTTGCCAAGCTCTCCACCTTGGACCGTTTCCTGGCCGTGTGGATCCTCCTCGCGATGGGCGTCGGCCTCGGTCTCGGCCGAGTGATCCCCGGCCTCAACGACGCTCTGGCGAAGATCGAGATCGGTGGGATCTCCCTCCCGATCGCGATCGGGCTGCTGGTCATGATGTATCCGGTGCTCGCCAAGGTCCGCTACGACCGGCTCGACACCGTCACCGGCGACAAGAAGCTGATGGTCTCCTCGCTGGTGATCAACTGGCTGGTCGGCCCGGCGGTCATGTTCGCGCTCGCCTGGATCTTCCTGCCCGACCTGCCCGCGTACCGTACCGGCCTGATCATCGTCGGGCTGGCCCGCTGCATCGCCATGGTGATCATCTGGAACGACCTGGCCTGCGGCGACCGCGAGGCCGCCGCCGTCCTCGTCGCCCTGAACTCCGTCTTCCAGGTCATCGCCTTCGGCGTGCTCGGCTGGTTCTACCTCGACCTGCTGCCGCGCCGGCTGCACCTCGGCAACGGCCAGGGCCTCGACGTCTCCGTAGGGCACATCGCCCTGAACGTCATCGTCTTCCTCGGCATCCCGCTGCTCGCCGGGTTCCTCACCCGCCGCTTCGGCGAGAAGACGATGGGCCGCGACGGCTACGAGCGGCGGTTCCTGCCCAAGATCGGCCCCTGGGCCCTCTACGGCCTGCTGTTCACGATCGTCATCCTCTTCGCCCTCCAGGGAAGGACGATCACCTCCCAGCCCCTGGACGTCGTCCGCATCGCCCTGCCGCTGCTGGTGTACTTCGCCGTGATGTTCTTCGGCACCTTCCTCCTCGGCAAGGGCCTGGGACTGGCCTACGACCGCACCGCGACCCTCGCCTTCACCGCCGCGGGCAACAACTTCGAACTCGCCATCGCCGTCGCCACCTTCGGCGTCACCTCCGGCCAGGCCCTCTCCGGCGTCGTCGGCCCGCTCATCGAAGTCCCGGTCCTGATCGGACTCGTCTACGTGGCCCTGGCCTGGCGCCGCAGGTTCACCTCCGACCCGCAGACCGTCCCCGCCTCCGGGAGGTAGCCCGCGGCGACCGCCGGGAAGGCCGCGGCGCGGAAGCGGTCGGCGTGTGCCGGGGACGCGGCGCCGCTCGCACCGCGCGAGCGCCGCAGGCACTCCCTCCGCGACGCGGCCCGCGCCGTCACCGCACTGCTCGGCTGACGACACGGGCCTTCACTCAGCCGACGAGGGTGCTGCGGCGCTCGACGAGCACCACGTCACGCCAGCGGCCGCGGTGCTGGCCGATGCGTTCGCGGGTGCCGAGCACGCGGAATCCGGCCCGCTCATGGAGGGCGAGGCTGGCGGTGTTCTCGGGGAAGATGCCGGACTGCACCGTCCAGATCCCGGCCGCCTCCGTCGAGGTGATCAGCGCTTCGAGAAGTGCGGTCGCGATGCCCTGGCCGCGTGCACGGGGGTGGACGTAGACGGAGTGCTCGACGACTCCCGCATAGGCACGGCGGTCGGAGACCTTCGCCGCGGCGACCCAGCCCAGAACGGCGGCCTGTGCGTCCACGGCGACGAAGCGGTGCCCGGTCAGCTTCGCCGCGTCAAAGGTCTCCCAGTCGGGCACGCGCGTCTCGAAGGTGGCGTCGCCCTCGTCGATGCCCGCGCGGTAAATCTCCAGGACCTGGCTGGCATGCACCGGCGTCAACGGCACGATCGTGAAGCCGGCCAGCCCGCCTGGCTCGGTCCGCGTCACGCCGCGGGGTGGCGCAGCAGCTGCCCCATGGCGGCAAGCACGGAGGGCTCCACGCGGTAGTACACCCAGGTGCCGCGCCGCTCGGACGTGAGCAGCCCTGCTTCCCTCAGCTTCTTGAGGTGGTGGGAGACCGTCGGCTGGGAGACGCCCACGTCGGAGATGTCGCACACGCACGCCTCGCCGCCTTCGTGCGAGGCGACCAGCGAGAACAGGCGCAGCCGAACCGGATCGCCGAGCGCCTTGAACATACGGGCCGCCGTCTCGGCCTCGTCGGCGGTGAACGGTCGCTCGGTCAACGGCGGGCAACACGGCGCCACGCTCGAGCCCGTGAATTCGACGAGCGGCAACGCCTTGGCATTCGACATGCGTCTATGTTGACACGTGTCGAAGCAGCCCGGGAGGGAGATGCTCGCCCGAGTGCGCGCGGGTTCCGAGTGTGCAGCGCCCCGCCGGGCGGCCGGGGTGGGGAACGGCCACGCGCTCGGCCCGCCCGGCCCGCCCGGCCCGCCCGGTCACCCTGATCGGAGCCGGAGCCGGAGCCGGAGCCGGAGCCGGAGCCGGAGCCGGGATCGGGATCGGCCGAATGCCGGCGTCTGAATCGGTAGTGCGGGCCTCATTTCGATATCTATCTATGTTGACGGTTATCGAATCACTCTGTGATGCTGGCCGCACAAGCCATCGACAAACGTCGAAACACGCTAGGAGTCGCCGTGAAGCTGCCTGCTATCGCCGATCTGCCCGTCGTCGTGATCGGAGCCGGGCCCGTTGGCCTGGCCGCCGCCGCCCACCTGGTCGACCGCGGCATCGAGCCGCTGGTACTGGAGGCGGGACCCACGGCCGGTGCGGCGGTGCGGGAGTGGGCGCACCTGCTGCTGTTCTCCACCTGGGGCGAGGTCATCGACCCCGCGGCGGAGAAGCTGCTGGCGCCGACCGGCTGGACCGCGCCGGACGCGGGCACCTACCCGTCCGGCGGGGACTGGGTCGGGCAGTACCTCCAGCCGCTCGCCGATGTCCTCGGTGACCGGGTCCGCACCGGCGCCCGGGTGACCGGCGTCTCCCGCGTCGGCCGGGACCGGATCGTCGACGCCGACCGCGAGAGCCAGCCCTTCGTCGTCCATGTCACCCGCGGCGACGGGACGGAGGAGCGGCTGTTCGCCCGCGCCGTGATCGACGCCTCCGGCACCTGGGCCACGCCCGGTCCCGCGGGCGGCAGCGGACTGCCCGCCCTCGGTGAAGGTGCGGCCGCCGACCGCGTCGCCTACCGCGTCCCCGACCTCAAGGACCCGGCCGTCCGGGCCCGTTACGCGGGCAGGCGCACCGCCGTCATCGGCTCCGGCGCCTCCGCCTTCACCGCACTCGCGCACCTCGCCGACCTTGCCGAGGCCGACGACGGCGCCGGTACGAAGGCGGTCTGGGTCCTGCGTCGCGGTATCTCCGGCGCCACCTTCGGCGGCGGCACCGCCGACCAGCTCCCCGCCCGCGGCGCCCTCGGCCTCGCCGCGAAGGCCGCCGTCGACGACGGACACGCGGACGCGGTCACCGGCTTCCGCACCGAGGCGATCGCACGCGACGGCGGTGGCCACCTGGTCCTCGTCGCCGAGGACGGCCGGCGGCTGGAGCACGTCGACGAGGTGATCGTGCTGACCGGCTTCCGCCCCGACCTGTCCTTCCTCTCCGAGATCCGCCTCGGCCTCGACGACCGCCTCCAGGCCCCGGCCCAACTCGCCCCGCTCATCGACCCCAACCAGCACTCCTGCGGCACGGTTTACCCGCACGGCCACCGCGAACTGGCCCACCCCGAACAGGGCATCTACCTGGTCGGCATGAAGTCCTACGGCCGCGCCCCCACCTTCCTCGCCATGACCGGCTACGAGCAGGTCCGCTCCGTCGCCGCCGCCCTCGCCGGTGACCTCGCAGCCGCCGACGAGGTCGAACTCACCCTCCCCGAAACCGGGGTGTGCGGCGGCGCCGGCCTCTTCGACGCCCCCGAAACCGACCAGGGCGGGGGCTGCTGCACTCCGACGCCGCACCTCGTCCAGCTCGGCGCACCGGCCACCACGGACAAGGCCGAGGACGCTGCGGACGGCGGCTGCTGCGGCTCCTGACCCGCCCGTGCGAGCGACGGTCTTCGGCGTCCCGGCGCGGCCGGCTCGGCCACCTCGTCCGGACCCGGCAGTCGGCTCCAGATGCCCTCCGTTCCGGCCCCGGGTGTGCGGCGGCGCGGAAACGGTGGAGTGGGCTCCGGGTCAGGCGCCCACCCGTCGCCAGTCCGTCACCGGGCCGGGGGCGGTGTGGTCCGCGGGGGTGACCCAGAAGGCCCTGCCCAGCTCGGTGCTGAACTGGGCGCCTGTCCGGCCGTCCCCGGAGGAGCGTCCGGTCAGCCGCCGGCCGATCCACGGCACCAGGTGTTCACGGGCGAACCGCGCGTCCGCCGAGCGCCGCGCCCGCCAGCCCGGTGTCACCGCGGGTGGCAGCGGGGCGTCCCAGTCGCTCTCCGCGGCGAACCCCAGCGTCTGCCAGACGGCCTCCGCCACCCGCCGGTGCCCCTCGGCGTTGAGGTGCAGCCGGTCGTCGGCCCACATCCGCGGGTCGGCCAGCGCCCGGGAGGAGTAGAGGTCGACGACGAGCGCGCCGTGCCGGGCGGCGACCGCGTCGATGTGCGCGTACAGCTGCTCCATCCGCGGCCGGAAGCGCTCCAGGACCGGGCCCTGCCGACCGGGGCTGCGCATCAGCACCAGCTGTCCGCCGCCCCTGGCCAGGACCGCCGCCGCGGCCGAGAACCGCTCGCAGACCTGCGCCACCTCGCACGAGGGCCGCAGCACGTCGTTGAGCCCGCCGACCATCGTCACCAGATCGGCGCCCATCGCGGCCGCGGGCCCGGCCTGGTCGTCGGCGATCTGGCCGATGAGCTTGCCGCGGACGGCGAGGTTGGCGTAGCGGAAGCCGGGGGTGCGGGTGGCGAGGCGGGCCGCGAGCAGATCGGCCCAGCCGCGGTAGGAGCCGTCCGGCAGGCCGTCCGACATTCCCTCGGTGAAGCTGTCGCCGACCGCGACAAAACTGGTGTAGCGGGCATTCATCTCCATGGCGCGGCGATCCTATCCCGCGGTGTACGGTCACGTACCGACCGGTGTGCACAACGAAACGAGAGGACGGGGCCGCGATGACGCCTCGCCGTGGCGCGGCCGGTGCCACGCCGACCTTCACGGAGAGCGCCCGCCGACAGCAGCTGATCGACTGCACGATCGAGCTGATCGCCGCCCGCGGCTACCCGGCGACCTCGCTCGCCGCCATCGCGGAGCGGGCGGGCCTGTCCAAGGCGGCCGTCCTCTACCACTTCTCCTCCAAGGACAACCTCACCCGCGCCACGCTCACGCAGGTCCTGGAGGCGTTCGCCGCGTACGTCACCGAACAGGTGGCGAAGGAGGACGATCCGCGGGAGGCGGTGCTCGCCTACGTCCGGGCGATGATCGGCTACCAGCGGGCGCACCGCAGCCAGGTCCGGGTGATCACCGAGATGCTGCTCGACGACGAGGGCGGCACCCGGCTCAAGACACCCGGTTCGCACGACACCCACGGCCGCTGGCAGTACCTGGCCGCGCTGCTCGCCGCAGGTCAGGACGGAGGCCGGCTGCGGCGCTGCGATACCCGCACCGTCGCGCTCGCCATCGGCGGCGCCATCGACGGGGTCATCGCGCACTGGCTGGCCCACCCCGATCTCGATCTGGACGCGGCCACCGCCGAGCTGGAGGCGTTCACGCGGTACGCGATCGAGCCGCGGGACTGAGCGGGGCGCGGCCGGACCCCCGTACCGCCCGCGCCCCGGACCGCCTCACCCGCGCCGGGCGAACGGCGGGGCGTGTTCCGGGCGGATCCCGATGGCGCCCAGGTAGCCGGTGACGGTCCGCAGCGGCGGCACCCGGCGCAGCAGCCGGAGCATCAGCGGCAGCCGGCGGGCGTCGAGGGTGCCGTCGAGGGCGGCGGTGATCAGCGCGTGTTCGGTGTGCTGGGCCTTCTGGGCGAGCGTCAGCGGCAGTTGGCGGCGCCGCTGGACGCGTGCCAGATCGCGGACGGAAGCGGTGCCCGCGCGCAGCGGACCGGCGAGGATCCGGGCGGCGGCGACGGCGTCCTGGAGCGCGATGTTGACGCCGACACCGCCCACCGGCGACATGGTGTGCGCCGCGTCCCCGATGCAGAGCAGCCCCGGCCGGTACCAGCGGCGCAGCCGGCCGAAGGTCACCTCCAGCAGCTTGACGTCGTCCCAGGAGCCGATCGTGCCGGTCACCCGCGCATCCCAGTCGAAGAGCGCGCCGAGCCGGTCGCGCAGCCACTGGATGTCCCGGCGCCGCAGCTCGGCGTCGCGGCCCTTGCCGATCAGGTACGAGGTCTGGAAGTAGTCACCGCGGTCCATCGTGACGGCCGCCTGCCCGCCGCCGAAACGGGCGAAGACCCGGCCGCCGGTGTGCGCGTCGGCCGGGGCGTCGACCCGGACCTGCCAGACGTCCATCGGTACGTCGAAGAGGTCCTGGTGGAGTCCGGCGGCGGCCGCCACGGCCGAGCCGCGGCCGTCGCAGGCGACGGTGAGGTCGGCGGTGAGGGTGCCGGCGCAACCGTCCGCGTCGCGCAGCCGGACGCCGGTCACCCGGCCGCCGTCGGTCAGCAGTCCGGTCACCTCGGTGGACGTCCGCAGCTCGAAGGAGGGCTCGGCGGCCGCGGCGCGGGCGAGCAGGTCGAGGAAGTCCCACTGCGGCACCATCGCGATGTACGGGTGCCGCCCGGGCAGGCGCCGCATGTCGGCCATCACGACGGTGGTGTCGCCGATCCGGGCCCGCATCTCCGCCAGCCGCGGGAACGGGATCGTGGCGAACTCCGCGCCGAGCCCCAACTCGTCGAGGAGGCGCAGCGTGGAGGGGTGGACGGTGTCGCCGCGGAAGTCCCGCAGGAAGTCGGCGTGCTTCTCCAGGACGGTGACCTTCAGCCCTGCCCTGGCCAGCAGCAGTCCGAGCATCATCCCGGCGGGTCCGCCGCCCGCGATGCAGCAGGTGGTGCGTGCCATCTCCGTGCCCCCTGGGTGCCGGCAGCCGTCGCGAGCCGCGACGGAGCGACCGGCCAGGGCGTACGGCACGCCGCTTGCGCGCCGCGTCTGACCGATCGGTCAGTAAACTAACCGATCGGTCAGGCGGTGGGTGGGGCGGGGTGCGTCCCGGCCGTGCGGGGGTGCGGCGGGCTCAGGCCGCCGGCTGCTGGAGGACCAGTTCGCGCAGCACGTCCTCCATCGTCACCAGCCCGGCCAGCGTGCCGCCCTCGCCGATGACCGCGGCGAGATGCGTCCGGGAGCCGCGCATCGCGGTGAGCACGTCGTCCAGCGGGGTCGCCGCCCGCACCCGGGCGATCGGCCGCATCGCCGACACCGGGAACGGCACCTCCCGCGGCATCGCGTCCAGCGCGTCCTTGACGTGCAGATATCCCACGATCCGGTCGGTGTCGTCGACGACCGGGAAGCGCGAGAAGCCGGATGCGGCGGCCAGCCGCTCCAGGCCCTCGGGGGTGATCCCCAGCCCCGCCGAGACGACCTTCTCCACCGGCAGCACCACATCGCGCACCGGCCGCCGGCCCAGCTCCAGGGCGTCCCGCAGCCGCTCCTTGGCGCGCTCGTCCAGCAGGCCGGCGGCGCGTGAGTCGTCGACCATCCGGGCCAGCTGATCGTCCGAGAACGTCGCCGTGACCTCGTCCTTGACCTCCACCCGCAGCAGCCGGAGCGCCCCGTTGGCCAGTTTGTTGACCGCGAAGATCACCGGGCGCAGTGTCCGGGTCAGCGCCACCAGCGGCGGGCCCAGCAGCAGCGCGGTGCGCACCGGCTCGGCCAGCGCCACGTTCTTCGGCACCATCTCGCCGAAGAGCATGTGCAGATAGGTCGCGAGCGCCAGCGCGATCACGAACGAGACCGGGTGGACCAGCGCGTCCGGCACCGACACCGCGTCGAAGACCGGCTCCAGCAGATGGGCGATGGCCGGTTCGGCGACCGCGCCCAGCACCAGCGTGCACAGCGTGATGCCGAGCTGGGCGGTGGCCAGCAGCGCCGAGACGTGCTGGAGCCCCCACAGCACACGGTGGGCGCGGCGGTCTCCTTCGTCGGCGTGGGGCTCGATCTGGCTGCGGCGCACCGAGATCAGCGCGAACTCGGCGCCCACGAAGAACGCGTTGACGACGAGGGTGAGCAGCCCGACGAAGATCTGCAGCACGGTCATCGGGCGGCCTCCCGTCCGGTCCCACCGGGCGGCTGCGCGGCCGGTGCGCGCAGCAGCACCCGTGCGGCGCGGCGCCCGGACGCGTCGAGCACATCCATCGTCCAGCCCGCCACCTCCAGGGTGTCGCCCTCGGTCGGGATCCGGCCCAGACCGGCGGCGATCACCCCGGCGAGCGTTTCGTACGGGCCCTCGGGCAGCCGCAGGCCGATGCGGGCGAGCTGGTCGGTGCGGGCGGCGCCGTCGGCGTGGTAGAGGGCGTGGCCCTCGGGGTCGCTGCCCGCGGCGGCGAGGTCGGGGGTCTCCATCGGGTCGTGCTCGTCGCGGACCTCGCCGACCACCTCCTCGACGATGTCCTCCAGGGTGACGACGCCCGCGGTGCCGCCGTACTCGTCGATGACCACGGCCATGGTGCGTTTGCCGGAGAGCCGGTCCAGGAGCTGGTCGACCGGGAGTGTGGCCGGGACCAGCAGCGGTTCGCGCAGCAGGTCGGAGACCGGGCGGCGGGCGCGCAGCTGGGCCGGGATGGCCAGCACGTCCTTGATGTGCGCGACGCCGACGACACCGTCGAGGCTGCCCCGGTAGACGGGGAAGCGGGACAGTCCGGTCGCCCGCGTCGCGTTGGCGACGTCCTCGGCGTTGGCCTGGAGCTCCAGGGCGGTGACCTGGACGCGGGGGGTCATGACGTTCTCGGCGGTGAGACGGGGGAGGTTGAGGGTGCGGACGAACAGCTCGGCGGTGTCCGGCTCCAGCGCGCCCTCCTTGGCGGAGTGCCGGGCCAGCGCCACCAGCTCCTGCGGCCCGCGGGCGGACGCCAGCTCCTCGGCGGGCTCCAGGCCCATCCGGCGCACGGTGCGGTTGGCGGTGGCGTTGAGATGGGCGATGAGCGGGGAGAACGCGGCGCTGAACGCCCGCTGCACCCCCGCGACCCGCTTGGCGACCGGCAGCGGGCTGGAGATCGCCCAGTTCTTGGGGACCAGCTCGCCGACGACCATCAGCACGACGGTGGAGATCGCGGTGCCGAGGACCAGCGCCACGGACTGCGCGGCGGTCTCCGACAGCCCGATCGCGTCGAGCGGTCCGGCGAGCAGGGTGGCCAGTGCGGGCTTGGAGAGCATGCCGATGACCAGGCCGGTCACGGTGATGCCCAGCTGGGCGCCGGAGAGCTGGAAGGTCAGCCGGCGGACGGCCTTGAGCGCGCTCTCCGCGCCGCGCTCGCCGCGCTCCGTGGCGCGTTCGAGATCGCTGCGCTCGACGGTGGTCAACGAGAACTCGGCCGCGACGAAGACGCCGCAGGCCAGCGTCAGCAGGAGCGCCAGGGCCAGGAGGAGCAGCTCGGTCATCGGGTCACCTCCGTCCCATGATCGAACAGGATCCGGAGGTTCGCGCTCTGTCGCGAGCAGGCTCGGCAACTGGGAGGTTCGTCCATGGCTGGACGCTCACACACCTTTCGCTGGGGGAGTCGTACGGGCGCGCGGCGCGCCTGCGTACCGGAGAAGGGACCCCACCATGGTAAAGGATCGGCAAAAGTCGAGACGGTGAGCGCGGTGCGGGGTGAGCGGGCAGGCGGAAGGGGCCGCCTCCCGGGAGGCGGCCCCTTGCGATGGTTGTGGTGGTTGTGGGGTGGTTCCGCGGTGGTCCGCACGCCGGTCCGGCGCGTCACACGCCGCTGGGCACCGGCCGCGGCGTCGCCTCCGCGCCGCCGTTCGAGGATCGCCGCGGCGGTGTGCCGGCGTCCGCCGGGCGGTCCGCCGGGTACATCCCGCGGGTGAGGTGGCGCCGCAGGGCCCGCCCGGCGGGCCGGTCGACGAGGCGGTACAGCGCGTAGGACAGCAGCAGGGCGAAACCGAGCCCCGCCGCCACGGACGGCAGCAGCCCCAGCCCCGGAGCCACCTGGAGCAGCCCCTTGGCCACCGGTACGCCGATGCTCTGGTGCACCAGATAGAACGGATAGGTGAGCGCGCCCGCCGTCACGAGGGCGCGCCACCGTATCCGGGCCAGCGGGCCGAACGCCGCGAGCGCCAGCACGACGAGGAAGAAGGTCAGCAGCGCGGCGCACGCGGCCCAGGAGAGCGCCCCGCCCGCGGCGGGCTTCACGGTGTGCGCGGCCACCCGGTCGTGCAGCACGGTCAGCTCGTAGCACCAGGCGAACCCGGCCAGCAGCCACAGCACGATGTTCTGCCCGAAGCGGTGCATCAGGTAGAGCGCGATCCCGGTGACGAACAGGCCCGCGTACTGGCTCAGCACGACCGCGTCGAGCGCCTTGGAATGCAGTTCACGGGCGAAGAGGGCCAGCGTGAGCCAGGTGCCGCAGAACGCGATCATGCGGCGGTAGGTGAGCCCGATGAAGAGCATCAGCGCCATCAGCAGGTAGAAGCGCGCCTCCACCCACAGCGTCCAGGCGACCCCGTCGATCAGCGTGAGCCCCATCGGCCCCGGCGCCATCGTCAGATTGCCCAGCACCGTCCGGGGGTCGATCGGCGTCGCCGCCTCCAGATGCGCCACCCGCGCGGTCACCACCAGGGCGACGACGAGCAGTACCGCGCACCAGTACGTGGGGAAGAGCCGGGACACCCGCGAGACGACGAACTGTGCCGGGGTCCGCCCCCAGCAGCTCATGCAGATCACGAACCCGCTGATCAGGAAGAAGAACTCCACGCCGAGCCAGCCGTAGCGGCTGACCTCGTGCAGCGCCGGAACGGTCTCCCGCAGGTCGTACCCGCCCCAGAAGTGCGGGGTGGTCGTCCCCAGGAAGTGGTACGCGGCCACCGCGACCGCGGCCACCAGCCGCAGCCCGTCGATGGCGGCCAACCGCGCCCCGCCGCCCTGGGGCAGGGAACTCCCGCCCGCCTCGGCCGCGCGCCCCTTCCGGGCGGGAAGTAGCGAAGTGCCCCTGAGCACGGTGGTCCTCCAGAACGAGTCGAACGCCCCGCCGGACGACGGGAGAGCCGACTATATAACGCGTGTATACGCGCGATGTATATACGGAGGGGATAGGGGGAGGGACGTCTGAACTTCCTTTTTCGGGAGGGGAGTTGGTGCCGAATGGGAAAAGGGGCTCCCCGCCGGGCCCGGACGGTCCGGCGGGAAGCCCCTGGGGTGCGGTGTGTGCCTCAGCCCTCCACGGGCAGCGGCTTCACCCAGCGGCGCCAGTGGTCCTCGCGGTGGTAGCCCGCGGCGGCCCAGGTGTGGTGCGCCGGTTCGTTGGCCTCCAGGACCATCGCGTCGATCCGGCGGCCGCCCAGCGCCCGGAACCGCGCCTGCGCCGCGTCCATGAGGGCGGTGGCGACGCCCTGCCGGCGGTGACCGGGGTCGACCGCCAGCCGGTAGGCCGAGCACCGCCAGCCGTCGAACCCGGCGATGACCGTCCCCACCAACTCCCCGCCCTCCTCGGCGAGCAGCAGCGACTCGGGGTCGCGGGTCAGCAACCGGGTCATGCCGTCGTGGTCGTCGCTGATGCTGGTGCCCTCCGCCGCCGTGCGCCAGAAGCGGAGTACGGCGTCGATGTCGGAGAGGCGGGCGCAGCGGATGCGGAGGTGATCATTCATGGCACCATCCCATCAACGGTCCCGCGCACCCGTCGAACCCTTTCCACGATGCGGGCGGCCGGGCGCCGCGGGGCCCGGCCGGCCCCCGGCCATCCCCGGCGGTCAGCCGCGCCGCACCTCCTCGATCACCGGCGCGAACTCCTCCATGACCGGATCCAGCACCGTGATGTACGAGAACCCGAACCGCTCGCGGCGCTCGTGGAGTTGGCCCGCGATCTCGGCGGGCGTCCCGATGAGCACCGTGGGAGCCTCCAGCAGCTGCTCCGCGTCGAGCCCCAGGCCCTGCGTCGCCAACTCCTGTGCCGCGGCCCGGCGGTCGCCGGTCACCACCACCCGCTGGACGAGGATGTTCCGCTCGGCCGGTGCGGTGCGCCCGGCGGCCTCCTCGTATCCGGCGTAGCGGGTCACCGACTCGGCCACCTCCTCGGCGGACAGCAGCTCCAGCGTGCCCTCGGGGCGTCCGGCGGCCTGCCGGACGCCGGAGAACGCGGTGGTCCGGGCGTGCGTGGCGGCCAGCCGCAGCATCCGCGGACCGTTGCCGCCGATCAGCAGCGGCGGGCCCGGCTGCTGCGCCGGCCGCGGGGCGATGTCCGGATCGCCCAGCAGCCGGTTCAGCTCCTCGACGGTGCGGGTCAGGCGGTCGACGCGCTCGCCGGGGGAGCCCCAGGGCAGCCCCGCCTTCTCGTGCTCGGCGCGGACGTAGCCGGTGCCCAGGCCCAGCTCCAGCCGTCCGCCGGTGAGCGTGTCGGTGGTGGCCACCTCGCGGGCGAGCAGTGCCGGGTGGGTGAAGCCGGCGTTGAGGACGAAGGTGCCGACCCGCGGCCGGGACGTCACCTCCGCGGCGGTGATCAGCGCCGGGAACGGCGCCGGGCGGCCGAGATGGTCCGGTACGAGCAGGACGTCGTAGCCGAGTTCCTCGGCCCGCCGGCAGGTGCGGCGCCAGGTGGCGCCGGTGTCGAGGGTGAGGATGTTGAGTCCGAAGCGGAATGGTCGGGACATGGGACCCCCCTGGGCGTCGGGTACCCGCGGCCCGGTACCCGTGGGCGTTTTCGGATATGTCCTGGCGTGCCCATGCAACCACGAGCGGTGTCCTTCCGGGGCGGTCTTCGGGAGTGCCGGGCGGCTCAAAGGCCCTCGTGGAGCGCGTGGCGCCACCGCTCGGCACTGGCTGGCGCCATGTGGCGTCAGGTGGTGCCATGCGGTGCCATCGTGTGCCGCTTCGGAGGGGCTGAGGTGCGCGGCGGCGCCATAAGGGCTGCCGAGTTTTCCGTGTTCTGGCAGGTCAGGGGCGTGATCGTGCGGTTCTCGCGGCCGTATGGCGCCAGAGGCTTGCGCGTGGCGCCATGATGGTGCCACTATGGCGTCATGGATCTCACCCCGTATGTCGACACCCTCCGCCGTGAGCTCGCGGTGGCCGCCGAGGCCGGCGGGGAGGAAGCCCGCGAAGTGGCGGAGCGGCTGACCGCTCCGCTGGAGTCGGCGAGCCGGCTGGCGATGCTGCATGTGCTCTCCGCCGCGATGGACGAGATCACCCGGGAGCTGGCGCCGGGATCGGTCGATGTGCGGTTGCGGGGTCTGGACCCGGACTTCGTGGTGACCCCGCCGCCCGCCGCCCCCGTGGCGGAGACCGCCGCGCCGCCGGAGCCGCCCACGCCGCAGCCGCCCGTCGAGGGCGACGACGGCGGAACGGCCCGCGTCAACCTCCGGCTGCCGGCCGCCCTCAAGGCGCGCGCCGAGGAGGCCGCGGGCCGTGAGGGCCTGTCGGTCAACGCCTGGCTGGTACGGGCGGTGTCGTCCGCGGTGGACGGCGGCGCCCGCCCGGCCGCCACCCAGCGGTCCCGGACGGTCGGCCAGAGCTTCACGGGCTGGGTGCGCTAGGGCCCGCCCGGGCAAGCCGTCGCGGCCGCGCCGCAGCCGCGCAAGTACGGCCGTACACGTACCACTTCACACCGTCCCCGCACGGGCGGGGACGTTCCAAGGACTCACGAGGACGGTTCAGCCATGCCTTCTTTCGACACCTCCGGGCCGATCGCGGTCACCGCTCAGCTGGACGCCGGATCCCTCCAGCTCCTGGCGGGCGAGCGCCGTGACGCGGTCGTCGACGTACGGCCCCGCGACCCGAAGCGCGATCAGGACGTCCGCGCCGCCGAGCAGGCCGAAGTCTCCTTCGCGGGCGGGGTGCTGACGGTCAGGACGCCCAAGCCGCGGTACCGCCTCGGGCGTACCGGCACCGTCGATGTGACCGTCGAGCTGCCCGCGGGCTCGCGCGTCGAGATGACCGGCGCGTGGGTGCAGGTGGTGGGCGAGGGGCGGCTCGGCGAGGTCCGCGTCAAGACCTCGGCCGGCGACGTCCGTCTCGACGCGACCGGGCCGCTCCAGCTGACCGCCGCGCACGGTTCGGTCAACGTCGGCCGGGTCGACGGCGCGGCGGAGATCGCCACCAGCTCCGGCAGTCTGCGCGTGGGGACCGTCGACGGTCCGGCCACCCTGAAGAACTCGCACGGCACCACGACCGTCGCCGCCGTGACGGGGGAGCTGCGGGTCAGCGGCGCCCACGGGGACATCGACATCGCCCGGGCCGAGGGCCCGGTCACCGCCACCACCGCCCACGGCACGCTGCGGCTGGCCGATGTCGCCCGCGGCAGCGTGCAGTTGGAGACCGCCTCCGGCTCCATCGAGGTCGGCATCCGCGAGGGCGCCGCCGCCTGGATCGACGCGTCCTCCGCCGCCGGACAGGTGCGCAACGCGCTCGCCTCCGCGGAAGCCCCGGGCACGGCCGAGGACACGGTCGAGATCCATGCCCGCACCCGCCACGGCAACATCGAGATCCTCCGCGCCCGGCGCTGACCACGGGGCCGGCGCCCGGCCGACGCCGGGCCCCTCGCCCTCCCGCCCCCGCCGGGGAAAGGTTCGCACCCTCGCATGTACCTCCCGCCGCACGGGCTCATCCGTGTCATGCCCATGTCCCAGCGCTACTCCGCCGTGCCACACCACTCCGCCACCCGGCACCGCCACGTCACGAAAGGGCACCCCATGTCCGCCACCGAATCCGCCCTCGCCGGCCTCCCCATGGAACGCGACGCCGGTCCCTTCGCCCCGCCCCGCGCGATATCCCGGATGCGCGAGGCACGCCCCGTCAGCCCGTTGCGCTTCCCCGACGGGCACGAGGGCTGGCTGGTCACCGGCCACGAGGAGGCCCGGCAGCTGCTGGCCGACAACCGGTTCAGCTCCCGCCAGGACCTCGGCGTCCTGCACGTCCCGTACGAGACGCCGGGCATGCCCGTGCCGACCGAACCGTCGCCGCAGGTGCCGGGCCTGTTCATCGCCATGGATCCGCCGGACCACACCCGGCTGCGGCGCAAGCTCACCGGCGCGTTCACCGTCAGGCGGATGAAGAGCCTGGAGGCGCACATCGCCGCCGTCGTCGAACGGCAGCTGGACGCCCTCGCGCAGCTGGCCCCGCCGGTCGACCTGGTCCGGGAGTTCGCGCTGCCGGTGCCCTCGCTGGTCATCTGCGAACTGCTCGGCGTGCCCTACGAGGACCGCGACACCTTCCAGGCCAACTCCGCCCGCTTCATGCTCAAGGAGGTCACGCTGGAGGAGAAGATGGCCGCGTACGGCGCGCTCACCACCTACCTCGCCGAGCTGGTCACCCGTAAGCGCGCCGAACCGGGCGACGACCTCCTCTCCGACCTGGCCCGCCACGACGACCTCACCGTCGAGGAGCTGACCGGCGTCGCCTTCCTGCTGCTGCTCGCCGGCCACGAGACCACCGCCAACATGCTGGGCCTGGGCGCCTTCGCACTCCTGGAGAACCCGGGGCAACTGGCCGCGCTGCGCGCCGACCCGGAGCTGCTGCCGGGCGCCGTCGAGGAGTTGCTGCGGTACCTCTCCGTCGCCGACATCTTCTACCGCTACGCCACCGAGGACATCGAGCTGGGCGGTGTCACCGTCCCCGCGGGCTCGACCGTCGTCGTCTCCCTGCTGGCCGCCAACCGCGACCCCCGCCGCTTCGCGGAGCCCGACGCCCTGGACCTCCACCGCAACGCCCGCGGCCACCTCTCCTTCGGACACGGCGTCCACCAGTGCCTCGGCCAGCAGCTGGCCCGGATCGAGATGCGCGCCGGGTTCGACGGGCTGCTGCGCCGCTTCCCGGACCTCGCCCTCGCCGTCCCCGCCGACGAGGTGCCGCTGCGGACCGACATGAACATCTACGGCGTTCACGCCCTGCCGGTCACCTGGACGCGGACGGCCCGGTAGCGCGGGCGCGACGACGGGCGGCGCGGGCCCCGCGGGCCGCGCCGCCCGGAGTGCCCTCCCCCGCACGGGCGTACGTCCCGTGCCGTACCGTGACCGACGCCACTGACCTGCAAAGTCCGTCGCGCCTCGATACGCCCGCGTGGCGCGACGGTCCCGGAAGCACCGGAGAGACGACTGTGCGGATACGCCCCGGCCACCCTCGCCGGACACCGGCCCTCGCCGTACCCATGACCCTCGGCGTCCTCGCCGCCGCCGGATTCGCCACCAGCTTCGTGCTCAACCGCGGGATGAGCCTGTCCGGCGGCTCGTGGATGTGGACCGCGAGCCTGCGCTACCTCTTCATGGTGGTGCCGATGGCCGCGCTGGTCGCGGTGCGCGGCGGTCTGCCCGCGGTGCTGCGCAGCCTGCGCGCCCGCCCCGCCCGCTGGCTCCTCTGGTCGACGATCGGCTTCGGCCTCTTCTACGCGCCGCTCGCCTGGGCCTCCCAGGCGGGCGCCGGGTGGCTGGTCGCCTCGACCTGGCAGCTGGTCATCGTCGCGGGCATCGCGATCGGCGCGCTGGGCGGCGACCGGGTCCCGCTCCGTACCGTCCTGGTCTCCGTGCTGATCGTCATCGGTGTCGTCCTGACCCAGCTGGAACACGCCGGGGACACGGGCGCGGCCACCGCGTTCACGGTGGTGGTCCCGGTGGCGATCGCGGCGGTCGCCTATCCGCTCGGCAATCGCATGCTGCTCGGCACGGACGGACTCGACGGCGTCCAGCGGACCCTGGCCATGACGCTCGGTTCGCTGCCGCTGTGGCTGGTGCTGGCGGCCGCCGCGGGCGCCACCGCGGGGCCGCCGTCCGGCGGGCAGCTGCTCCAGTGCGCGGTCGTCGCACTCTTCTCCGGCGTCCTCGCCACCACCCTCTTCTTCCGCGCGACCGACCTCGTCCGCGACCGTCCCGCGGCGCTCGGCGCGGTCGAGGCGACACAGGCCGTCGAGGTGCCGTTCACCCTGCTCGGTGAGGCGCTGCTGCTCGGCGTCGCGGCGCCCGCACCGGTCGGTTGGGTCGGCCTCGCGCTGATCCTCGTCGGTCTCTGCGTGCACGCCCTCGGCCACGGGCCCGCGGACGGGGACGCCGTCCCCGCGGTGGCCCCGGAGGCGGCGGAAGATCTGGTCCCGCCGGTCCCGCTCGCCCAGGACGTCGGCGGCGCCGGCCGCCGCTGAGCGGCGCCGGGGCGTGCGCCGCGGGGCGGTGCGGGGCGTACGGCTCCGCTTGCCGCACCCGCCGACCGCTTGCCGGTGCTAGCAGATGCGCGCTAGCGTGAAGACGTGGCGAAAACACAGTTGAACGTCCGCGTGGACGAAGCCACCGCCGAGGCGGCCCGGGAGCGGGCCCTGCAGCGGGGAGTGAGCGTGAATCGCTATATCGAGGAGCTCGTCCTCCGGGACGCCGGGGAGGCCGGCCAGACCTTCGTCGAAGCCGCCTCCGACTTCATGAAGCAGTACGAACGCGTCTTCGCCGAGGAATTCGGCCGCGGCGCGGCGGGGTCCGCGCGCGGCGCGGCCGGCGGCAGGGAAGGACACCCGGGCAAGAAGTGACGCTCCGCATCGACCTCGCCTGGCTCCTCCTCGTCGCCGAACAGCACACCCCGGGCGACCCCGCGGTCACCGACTGGGGCGCCCTCGTCGCCGCCGTCAGCCGCCACGAGGCGGAGATCATCGGCGTCCCCGTCTACACCGACCCCCAGGACCGTGCGGCGGCGCTTCTCCAGATCCTGCTGCGGGTACCGGCGTTGGAACGGTCCAACGCGATGTTCGCGACGGCCGTGGCCTACGGCTACCTCGTCGCCAGCGGCCTGAAGATCGCGACCTCGCCCGAGCGCGTCCGCGACCTCGCCCGCCTCGTCAAGGACGACACCACCGAACTCTCCGCCATCGCCGACGAACTGCGCAGCTGGACGGTCTGACACCCGCCACCCGGACCCTGGACCGGACGTCCGTGCGAACGAATCGCGCCACGCCCTCTAGAATGGCCCTTCGGCCCCGCGCGCGGCCGGACACGGTGGGCACGCGGCACCGGCGGCATCCCGTACGGGAGACACCGACCGCCTTCGGCCCGGCCGTTGACCCCGAGGTCAGCAGGTCGTCCCCGCTCCGTACGCAGCACTGAAGGACGCATGCCCCAGCACCCCGCGCCGTCGGCCCCCACGCCCCCCTCCGAGACGACGGCCGCGGATCCCGCGGCGCCCGACGCCGCCGCGGACCGGTACGCCCGCAAGGCCGTCGTCGCCTCCGCCGTCGGTTACGGCCTCGAAGGCTTCGACCTCCTCATCCTCAGCTTCGCGCTCTCGGCCGTCACCGCCGGACTGCATCTGACGTCCACCCAGGCCGGATCGCTGACCACCCTCACCCTCATCGGCTGCGTCGCCGGCGGCCTCCTCTTCGGGATGCTCTCCGACCGCCTCGGCCGGATCCGGGTGCTGTCCTGGTCGATCGTCCTCTTCGCCGTCTTCACCGGCGCCACCGCCCTCGCCCAGGACTTCCCGCAGCTCGCCGCCTTCCGCTTCCTCGCCGGGATGGGCATCGGCGGCGAGTTCGGCATCGGCATGGCGCTCGCCGCCGAGGCGTTCCCCCGCCGCAAACGCGCCCGCGGCACCTCCTACGTCGGCCTCGGCTGGCAGGCGGGCGTCCTCGCCGCCGCCCTCGTCTCCGCGCCCGTCATCAACGCCTGGGGCTGGCGTGCGCTCTTCGCCCTCGGCGTGGTGCCCGCCCTCGCCGCGTTCCTCTTCCGCCGCACGATGCGGGAGCCGGCCGCCTTCACCGCCTCCGCCGCACGCGCCCGCCCGGCCACGGCACCGCTGCGCAGCCTCGTCGACACGCCCGCCGCGCGCCGCGCCACCCTCGGCGTCCTCGTCCTGACGTCCGTCCAGAACTTCGGCTACTACGGCCTGATGACCTGGCTGCCCAGCTACCTCTCCCAGCAGTTCGGCTACAGCCTCACCAAGTCCGGCGCCTGGACCGCCGTCACCGTCCTCGGCATGGCCTGCGGCATCCTCGCCTTCGGCCATCTCGCCGACCGCATCGGCCGCCGCCCCACCTTCTGGATCTTCCAGGCGGGCGCGGTGGTGACCGTCCTCGCCTACGCCACCCTCACCACCCCCGTCGCGCTGCTCATCGGCGGCGCCGTGATGGGCACGTTCGTCAACGGGATGACCGGCGGCTACGGCGCGCTCATCGCCGAGCTGTACCCGACACACGCCCGCGCCACCGCACAGAACGTGCTGTTCAACCTCGGCCGCGGCGTCGGCGGCTTCGCCCCGCTCGTCGTCGCGCTGGTCGCCGGGAGCTTCGGCTTCCAGAAGGCGATCGGCCTGCTCGCGGTCCTCTACGTCCTGGACATGGCCGCGATGTTCCTCATCCCCGAACGCAAGGGCGCGGCCCTGGACTGACCCCCGCCACGGTGATGATCTCGGGGCTCGCCGGGCCGAACGCCGCACGGTCCCAGTCGCCGTACCGTTCCTCGACGGCGAGCCCCGCACCGGCCAGAAAGCCGTCCAGCGCCGCCGCGGACAGGAAGCGCAGGGTGCTGTCGCCCTGTACGGGACGCGGCAGACCGGGCCCGGAGAGCGTGGTGGTGAAGCGGACCGACCGGCCGTCCACGGGCCGGTGCACCCGGTGCGCGATCCGGGCCCGCGCACCGTCCGGGCCGGTCACCTCCACCGCGTGCGCGGGGGTCCACCGCTCCCACGCCCGCGCCGCCGGATTCCGCGTCTCGAACGCGAATCGGCCGCCGGGGGCCAGCGCACGGCGGACGACGGTGAGCGCGGCCCGCAGCTCCGCGTCCTCGCACAGCACCTGGAAGGCGTGGCCGGTCATCACGACGAGGTCGAACTCCGGCGCCGCGCCGATGCCGCCCAGCTCCGCCGGATCGGTGGTGGCGCCCAGCCCGGCCGCGATCCAGTCGATGCCGTCGGGGCCGCCCGCGCGCGCCCGGGCCAGCATCGCCGGATCCGGGTCGAGCCCGCAGAGCCGCCCGCGGTGGCCGCGCTCCCGGGCGCGGTGCAGCAAGGTGCCGGTGCCGCAGCCGACGTCGAGGACGGCGCCGGCCCGCATCACCAGCCCGAGGAAGAAGTCGTCACAGGCGCCCCAGGGGTTGCAGGCGTCGTACCAGTGCGCCAGGAGCGCGGCGTCGGTGGGACCTGTCATGCCCGTCAGTCTGCCGGGGGCGGGGCGGCCGGGGGAGCGGTTCCCGGGTGGCCGGGAATCCGCTCCGTCCGCCGCCCGCCCCGCTCACCCCGGCAGCCGGAACGCCCCCGAACCGCCGAGCGCGGGGGCCAGCCACCCCGGGGCCGCGGAGCGGAACGCGCCCGGGGGCAGGCTGCCGGCGCCCTCCGGGACCAGGCCGAGCAGCGGGGCGTCGGCCGCCTCGGGCAGGTCGGCGAGGTTGCAGCGGGAGGCCAGATCCGGTTCGGCGGGCCAGCTGCCGATCACCACGCCCGCGCAGCGCAGACCGTGGGTGCGCAGCGCCAGCGCGGTCAGCGCGGTCGCGTTGAGCGTGCCGAGCCCCGCCTCCGTCACCATCAGCACCGGCGCGTCCGCCCGCCGCGCCGCGTCCGCCAGCGTGTGGCCGTGCGCGTCGAACCGCACCAGCAGCCCGCCCGCGCCCTCCACCAGCACCAGATCGTGCGAGGCCGCCAGCTTCTCCGCGGCGTCGGCGACCTCCTGCGGCCCGACCGGCACCCGGCCCGCCCGCGCGGCCGCCGTCGCCGGCGCCAACGGCTCGGGGAACCGTGCCAGTTCCTCCGTCGTCACCGCCCCGGCCAGCCGCGCCACCTCCGCCGCGTCGCCCGGCTCGTCCGGTCCGACGCCGGTCTGCGCGGGCTTGAGCACGGCCACCGAACGGCCGTCCGCGAGCGCCGCCGCGGCGAGCGCCGCCGTCGTCACGGTCTTGCCGATCCCGGTGCCGGTACCCGTCACGAACAGCACCGTCATGGTGTCTCCTTCAGCTGTGTCGTACAGAGAAACCCCGGGAAGCCCGGGGAGCGGGCCGGGCGTCCCCGGACGCCCGGCCGGTCAGCCCTCCCGGGCGGCCGCGCACACCGCGGCGCAGATCCGGGCCACGTCGTCGTCGCCGGTGACATACGGCGGCATGGTGTAGACGAGGTCCCGGAACGGGCGCAGCCACACGCCCTCGCGGACCGCCGCCGCGGTCGCCGCGGCCATGTCCACCTCGTGATCGAGCTGGACGACACCGATCGCGCCCAGCACCCGGACGTCCTGCACCCCGGGCAGCTCCCGGGCAGCCGCGAGGCCCGTCCGCAGCCCGGTCCCGATGCGGTGTACCTCGCCCGCCCAGTCCTGCGAGAGCAGCAGATCGACGCTGGCGCCCGCGACCGCGGTGGCCAGCGGGTTGCCCATGAACGTCGGGCCGTGCGCCAGCACCGGCACCTCACCGCGCGAGATGCCCGCCGCCACCTCCGCCGTGCACAGCGTCGCCGCCAGCGTCAGATAACCGCCGGTCAGCGCCTTGCCCAGACACATCACATCCGGGGCGACCCCGGCGTGCCCGGCGGCGAACAGCGCGCCCGTCCGGCCGAAGCCGGTGGCGATCTCGTCGAAGATCAGCAGCACGCCGTGGGCGTCGCACGCCTCGCGCAGCACCCGCAGATAGCCGGGGGAGTGGAACACCATCCCGCCCGCACCCTGCACCACCGGCTCCACGATCACCGCGGCCAACTCGTCGGCGTGCCGGGCGATCAGCTCCCGCAGCCGCGCCGCGTACGCCTCGTCGACCGGTGCGTCGAAGCCCGGCGGCGGCGCGTCCGCGAAGATCTGCCGCGGCAGGACGCCCTGCCACAGCTCGTGCATCCCGCCCTCGGGGTCGCACACCGACATCGGGTGCCAGGTGTCGCCGTGGTAGCCACCGCGCCAGGTCAGCAGCCGCTGCTTACGCGGGCGGCCCACCGAGCGCCAGTACTGCAGACACATCTTGGCGGCGACCTCGACCGCCACCGAACCGGAGTCGGCGAGGAAGACATGACGCAGCGGCTCCGGCGTGATCGCGACCAGCCGCTCGGCCAGCCGCACGGCGGGTTCGTGGGTGAGCCCGCCGAACATCACATGGCTCATCCGCCCCAGCTGCTCGCGCGCGGCCTCGTCCAGCACCGGGTGGCGGTAGCCGTGCACCGCCGACCACCACGACGCCATCCCGTCGACCAACTCCCGGTGCCCGCCCGCCGGTTCGGCGAGGCGCAGCCGCACCCCGGCCGCCTCCTCGACGATCAGCGGCTCGGCGCGCCCGGGCATCGGACCGTACGGATGCCAGACGTGCCGCCGGTCGAGCGCGAGCAGATCGGCCGGGGAGAGCGGTTCAGGCATTGGGCGGCAGCTCCGTGCCCGCACCGCGGCGGCGCACCGCCACCAGACCGCGCCGCACCTCGTCGGAGGGGGAACCGTCCGGCGAGGCGGCCGCGTCGGCCTGGCCGGGGACCTCGGCGGCACCGTGGCAGCCGCCCGCCTCCGCGTCGCCGCAGCCGCCGTCACCGCAGGCCCCACCCGGGACGCGGTGCTCGGGCAGCGTGGTGGTGCCGGTGCCCTCCACCTCGAAACCGGCGTCCGCGATCATCGCGAGATCGTCCTTGCCGGCCTGGCCCTCACTGGTCAGGTAGTCGCCCAGGAAGAGGGAGTTGACGAGGTGCAGCGCCAGCGGCTGCATGCTCCGCAGATGCACCTCGCGCCCGCCGGCCAGCCGCACCTCGACATCCGGGCAGACGAACCGGGTCATCGCCAGGATCCGCAGCGCCCGCTGCGGGGTGAGGTTCCACTCCTTCGCCAGCGGCGTCCCTTCGAACGGGATCAGGAAGTTCACCGGCACCGAGTCCGGGTCCAGCTCCCGCAGCGCGAACACCACGTCGACCAGGTCCGCGTCGCTCTCGCCCATCCCGGCGATCAGCCCGGAGCACGCCGACATCCCGGCCGCCTGCGCCTGCCTGACCGTCTCCACCCGGTCCCCGAAGTCATGGGTGGTGCAGATGTCGCCGTACGTCGCCTCGGAGGTGTTGAGGTTGTGGTTGTAGGCGTCCGCCCCGGCCTCCCGCAGCCGCCCGGCCTGGCCGTCCGTCAGCAGCCCGAGGCAGGCGCACACCTCGACGCCCTCGTTCTGCTCCTTGATGGCGGAGATGGTCTCCGACACCCGGTCGACGTCCCGGTCGGTCGGCCCGCGGCCGCTGGCCACCAGGCACACCCGCTTGGCGCCCCCGGCCACCCCGGCGGCCGCCGCCCGCGACGCCTCTTCCGGCTTCAGCCAGGTGTACTTGAGGATCTCCGCCTTCGACCCGAGCCGCTGCGAACAGTACGAGCAGTCCTCGGGGCAGAGCCCGGACTTGAGGTTGACGAGGTAGTTGAGCTTCACCCGCCGGCCGAACCACTTGCGGCGCACCTTCCCGGCCGCGGCCACGACGTCGAGCAGGTCGTCATCGGACGTCGCCAGTACGGCGAGCGCCTCTTCACGGGTCGGCAGCTCGCGCCGCAGACCCTTCTCCACCAACGTGTTCAGCAGCTCCATGGCGATGATCCTGACGTACGCCGGTGCCCCTGGCCAAGGAGGATTCCCACAACGCGCCCGGATCGGGGTGTGTGTATCACCACACCCTGAGGCGGTGGAACGACCACTAACGTCTATCGGCAGTCCACAATCGCCAACGACCCCGCCCGTGACGCCGACGGCCCTCGCGGGCGGGGCCGCAAGGGAAGCGAAGGAAGCCGATGCCAGCGGATCCCGCCCTGCCGCCGCCCCGTGACGCCCCCCGCGCCGACGAGGCCCCGCCGGATCCCGGCGCGGCGTTCGACTGGCTCGACGAGGCCCACCGGCAACGGCTGCACGCCGGACTGCACCGCACCCTGCGCCCCCGCTCCGCCCAGTGCGAACTGCTGGACCTGGCGAGCAACGACTATCTCGGACTCGCCCGCCACCCGCTGGTCACCCGCGCCGCCGCCCAGGCCGCGCACCGCTGGGGCGCCGGCGCCACCGGCTCCCGGCTGGTCACCGGCACCACCGAACTCCACGCCACGCTGGAGGCCGAACTCGCCGCGTTCTGCGGCTTCGAGGCGGCCCTGGTCCTCTCCTCCGGGTACGCCGCCAACCTCGCCGCCGTCACCGCCCTCACCGGCACCGGCGCCCTCGTCGTCTCCGACGCGCAGAACCACGCCTCCCTCATCGACGGCTGCCGCCTCTCCCGCGCCCGTAAGGCCGTCGTCGCCCACGCCGACCCAGCCGCCGTGGACGCCGCGCTCGCCGCGCACGGCGGCCCGGCGCTCACCGTCACCGACGCGGTGTTCTCCGTCGACGGCGACGCCGCCCCGCTGCCCGCCCTCGCCGCCGCCTGCCGCCGCCACCGCGCGGGCCTCCTCGTCGACGACGCCCACGGGCTCGGGGTGCTCGGTGACGGCGGGCGCGGCGCCGTGGCCGCCGCCGGGCTCGCCGGGGCCCCGGACACCGTCGCCACCGTGACGCTGTCGAAGTCGCTCGGCTCCCAGGGCGGCGCGGTCCTCGGTCCGGCACGGGTCATCGAGCATCTGGTCAACACCGCGCGGACGTTCATCTTCGACACCGGGCTCGCCCCGGCGGCGGTGGGCGCCGCGCTCGCCGCGCTGCGGCTGCTGCGCCGCGAACCGGAGCGCGCGGCCCGCACCCGCGAGGTCGCCGCCGCGCTGCACCGGCGGCTGACCGCCGCCGGGCTGGCAGCGGTCCGGCCGGACGCCGCCGTCGTCGCGGTCCGCGCGCCGTCGCCGGACGCCGCCGTCCGCTGGGCGGCCGACTGCCGCGCCGCCGGAGTGCTGGTCGGCTGCTTCCGCCCGCCGTCCGTCCCCGACGGCGTCTCCAGGGTCCGGCTGACGGCCCGCGCCGACCTGACGGACACCCAGCTGCGGGCGGCGGTGCGCACCCTGGCGGAGACCGCGCCGCGCGGCTGACCCGCCGGGCGACTGACCCGCCGGGCGGCGCGTGCGCCGGAGCCGCCGTTAGCCGCCGGGTGGCCGTCGCGGGGCCGCGACCCGCTCCCGTACGGGAGGATTCACCGCTTTGGGCGAGAGATATGGGCATTTCGTGGTGGATGACGGGGCGTACCGGCAGCATGGACCGCCGGTCCGCACCCCGGCGTGCGCGGCCGACCCGGTGACCGAGCGGCGTCCCGCCTCCCGCCCGTGCGCCGGATCCGACCCCGGTGGGAAGAAGGACGGCACCGCGATGGCAGATCACCAGGAATCCACCCTGACCCTCCCCGGCGCACCGGAGTCGGTCGCGGCCGCGCGCAGGCACGTTTCCGCGGTGCTCGGCGCCTGGGGCCTGGACCGGGCCGCGCCGCTCACCGACGCGGTCCGGCTGATCGTCTCCGAACTGGCCACCAACGCCGTCCGGCACACCGGTGGCACCTCCCCGTACTTCACCCTCGCCCTGCGGCTCGATCGCGACGAGACGCTGACCGCGGGGGTCACGGACCGCGACCCCCGGCCGCCCCGGCGGCTCGCCGCCGATCTGTGCCGGGACGGCGGCCGCGGGCTGCTCATCGTCGGCCTGCTGGCCGCAGAGTCCGGGGGAGAGGTGACGACGGTGGCGGAGCCGGGCGGCGGCAAGACCGTCCGGGTCCGGCTGCCGTGGCCGCCCGCCGGGGTGTGACGGGCGGCCGCGCCGCTCAGCCGACCCGGCCGTACGACACCGCGCCGGTCCAGATCTTCTCCAGCCGGACGACGGTGCCGGTGCGCGGCGCATGCCAGATGCGGCTGTGACCGGCGTAGATCCCGACGTGGTAGACGCCCCCGCTGCCGTGGAAGAAGACCAGGTCACCTGCCTTGCGGGTGGAGGCGCGGATGTGCCGGGTGCGGTTGTACTGCGCGGCGGCGGTGCGGGGCAGACTCCGTCCGGCGCGCTTGAAGGCGTACTGCGTCAGCCCCGAGCAGTCGAAGCGGTGCGGCCCCCGGGCGCCGTACTGGTAGGGCGCGCCCTTCTTGGACGCGGCGATCCGTACCGCGGTGGCGGAGACGGAGGTGGCGTCGGCACCCGGGGGCAGCGCGACGGTCGCGCCGACGGTCGCGAGTGTGAGAGCGGAGATGGTTCCGGCCCGGGCGACCGCGGCCGGCAGATGCATGCGCACAGTCATGCGCAAACCCTTCGTCAGCCGCCTGCGAAGGAAGACCTGTCGGGTTCGGGCAGGCGAAGGTGCCCGGCCATGCGTACGGCTTCACCCCAAGGGACCCGTCGGCGCAGGGCGTGCGCCCTGGTGCCGTGGTCCCGTCGTGCTCGGGTCCTCCGCTCCTGCCGGTGCGTCCGCGTCGACCTGACATCCGGGACGGCGGCAGGATTCGGCGTCCGCCCGGACCGCCCCGCCGCTGCGGCGGGGGCTTGTCGTCCAGGGGATCGTCACGCATCGGGCGGCCGGATTCCGCGCTGAAATGACGAAGTGTGACATTCGTCACAAATGCGTCAAATGGTGCTTTCGGGGCGTGGTGTGGCGGTCGCCGTATCCGCCCGCGCGCTCCGGACCAGCGGAAAAGCGCACGCACGCGGTGCGCTCCGCACCGGGGTTCCGCAACGCGACGCCCCCGCGACCGCCCGGAACCGGCTGGTCCGTGCGGGCGAGCCCGGTCGGGCGAGGGGCGTCGGGCGCGACCGCCTCCGGGGCGAAGCGCACGGCGGCCGGCCGCCGCCGGGACATGCCGCGGCCCGGCCGCCGGGAAGGGCGACCGGGCCGGGGCCGGCCGGGTGGGGCCGGCCGGTGACGCGCGGGGCGCGGAAGGTCAGGAGCTCAGCTCCCAGATCGCGTGGGCGATGGCGTCGGTGTGGTTGTCCAGTGCGGTGTCGTCGATGTTCTTCGTGGTGTCGCAGGCCTCGTGGTAGCAGGCGTCGAACGCCTTGCCCGCCTCGCCGCCCCACGCCTTGGCCTGGGCGTCGGTCTTGATGTAGTCGGCGCCGGAGAACAGCCCGCCGACCGGGACCCCGGCGTCCTTGAACGGCGCGTGGTCGGAGCGGCCGTCGCCCTCGGTCTCCTTCTCGGTGGCGATGTTCTTGGTGGCGAACCAGTCCTTGAACACCTTCTCCAGCCGCGCGTCGTCGTCGTAGACGAAGTAGCCGGGGTTGGGGGAGCCGATCATGTCGAAGTTCAGGTACGAGTCGATCTTCGCGGTGTCGGCGCCGAGCGAGTCGACGTAGTGGGAGGAGCCGATCATGCCGTCCTCCTCGTCGCCCCACCAGCCGAAGCGCAGGTGCTTGGTGGGCTTGAGGTCCGCCTTGGCGACCGCGAGCGCGACCTCCAGGATCCCGGCCGAGCCGGAGCCGTCGTCGTTGATGCCGGGGCCGGCGGGGACGGAGTCGAGGTGGGCGCCGGACATCACGGTCTTGCTCTCGTCGCCGCCGGGCCAGTCGGCGATGAGGTTGTACCCCTTCTCGCCGCCGCTGGTGAACTCCTGGACCTTCGTGGTGAACCCGGCGGAGTCCAGCTTGCCCTTCACGTAGTCGAGCGACTGCTGGTATCCGGCGGTGCCGTGGGCGCGGGTGCCGTTGTTGGCGTCGGCTATGGACTGGAACTTGGCGAGGTCGGCCTTGACGTCGGCCACCGGGATGTCGGGGGCGGCGGTCGGTGCGGTCGCCTGGGCGCTGGCCGCGACGCCGAGCAGTCCGACGACGGCGGCGCAGGCGCCGGTGGCGAGGGTGAGGCGACGGGTACGGGCGGTGCGAGTCACGGTGTGGCTCCGATACTGGTGTGGGGGGTGGTGCGGAGCGTTTGACGCGCACATGAGGATCGTGAGCGATCTCCGCCCCGTCAAGGGCGGATACCGGACAGTGGTGTTCGTCGAGCGGTGCCGGGTCCGGATTGCCCGGAGCATCCAATTCGCCGCGCCCGGGACGGGGTGTCCGTTCGGTCCGGCGGGCGTTCCGGTGTGTGGAATTCGCCACCGCATTCCGGCCGTCGGGAATTCCTGCGGCGGGAAATCCGGAAGGGGAAATCGGTCGCCACTCGGTAACTCCCGGTAAGGGAAGTGCCCGCACTCCAGCGCTGAGAAGGGTTCCGCAGGTGGCCGGACATGTAACGCCACGGAAATGGGCCCGAACTGGGCTCTGCGGGATGGGGTGTTGATGACCTCTTGCGGAGGCACGGTTTGCTTTCCCTTTAGTCGCTGTGTGATACATCTACCCATGCGGGCGTGTCCACGCCTGTGACCTGGGCGAACGCATACCCGGGCAGGAAGTCTGTGAGGTGGAACGTATGCAACTGACCCCGCATGAGCAGGAACGCCTGATGATTCATGTGGCAGCCGACGTGGCCGAAAAGCGACGGGCACGGGGGCTGAAGCTCAACCACCCGGAATCCATAGCGTTGCTGACCGCCCACATCCTCGAAGGGGCTCGCGACGGCCGTACGGTCGCCGAGCTGATGTCCTCCGGGCGCCAGGTGCTCACCCGCGACGACGTCATGGACGGCGTCCCGGAAATGATTCACGACGTGCAGGTCGAGGCCACCTTCCCCGACGGCACCAAGCTCGTCACCGTTCACGAACCCATCAACTGACCGCGGGAGAGCAGAACATGATCCCGGGACAGATCCTCTACGCCGACGAGCCGGTCCGCCTCAACGAAGGCCGCCCCCTCACGCGCATGACCGTCCTCAACTCCGCCGACCGCCCCGTGCAGGTCGGCTCCCACTACCACTTCGCCGAGGCCAACCCGGGCCTGGCGTTCGACCGTGCGGCCGCGCACGGCCTGCGGCTCAATGTCGCCGCGGGCTCCGCCGTGCGCTTCGAGCCCGGCATTCCCACCGAGGTCGAGCTGGTCCCCCTCGCGGGCAAGCGGATCGTCGCCGGGCTGCGCGGTGAGACCGGAGGCACTCTCGATGGCTGAGCTTTCCCGCCAGGACTACGCCGACCTGTTCGGCCCGACGACCGGCGACCGGATACGTCTCGCCGACACCGACCTGGTCATCGAGATCGAGGAGGACCGCAGCGGCGGTCCCGGACGCGCCGGTGACGAGGCCGTCTTCGGCGGCGGCAAGGTCATCCGCGAGTCGATGGGCCAGTCCCGCGTCACCCGCGCCGAGGGCGCCCCCGACACCGTCATCACCGGCGTCGTCGTCCTCGACCACTGGGGCATCGTCAAGGCGGACGTCGGCATCCGCGACGGCCGGATCACCGCGCTGGGCAAGGCGGGCAACCCCGAGACGATGGACGGGGTCCACCCCGACCTCGTCATCGGCCCCGAGACCGAGATCATCGCCGGCAACGGCAAGATCCTCACCGCCGGCGCCATCGACACCCACGTCCACTTCATCTGCCCCCAACAGGTGGACGAGGCCCTCGCCTCCGGCGTGACCACCCTCGTCGGCGGCGGCACCGGCCCCGCCGAGGGCAGCAAGGCCACCACCATCACCCCCGGCGCCTGGCACATCTCCCGGCTCCTGGAGTCGATGGACCACCTCCCCGTCAACATCGGTCTGCTGGGCAAGGGCAACACCATGTCCGCCGACTCGATGCGCGACCAGCTGCGCGCCGGGGTCCTCGGCTTCAAGATCCACGAGGACTGGGGCGCCACCCCCGCCGTCCTCGACGCCTGCCTGAACATCTGCGAGGAGAGCGGCGCCCAGCTCGCGATCCACACCGACACCCTCAACGAGGCCGGATTCCTCGGCGACACCATCGCGGCCATCGCCGGGCGCTCCATCCACGCCTTCCACGTCGAGGGCGCGGGCGGCGGTCACGCCCCCGACATGATCGCCATGGTCTCCGAGCCGAACGTGCTGCCCGCGTCGACCAACCCGACCCGGCCGCACACCGTCAACACCGTCGAGGAACACCTCGACATGCTGATGGTCTGCCACCACCTCAACCCGGCGGTCCCCGAGGACCTCGCGTTCGCCGAGTCCCGCATCCGGCCCTCGACCATCGCCGCCGAGGACATCCTGCACGACCTCGGCGCCATCTCGATCATGTCGTCGGACGCCCAGGCCATGGGCCGCATCGGCGAGGTCGTGATGCGCACCTGGCAGACCGCGCACGTGATGAAGAAGCGCCGCGGCCTGCTCACCGGCGACACCGTCGCCGACAACACCCGGGCCCGCCGCTACGTCGCGAAGTACACCATCAACCCGGCCGCGGCCCAGGGCATCGACCACGTCATCGGCTCCGTCGAGGACGGCAAGCTCGCCGACCTGGTGCTGTGGGACCCGGCGTTCTTCGGCGTCAAGCCGCTCCTCGTCATCAAGGGCGGCCAGATCGCCTACGCGCAGGTCGGCGACGCCAACGCCTCCATCCCCACCCCGCAGCCGATCCTGCCGCGCCCCATGTTCGGCGCCATCGGCAAGGCCCCGGGCAGCAACTCCGTCAACTTCGTCTCCGCGCAGGCGGTCGAGGACGGCATCGCCGAACGGCTCCCGCTCGCCAAGGCGTACGAGCCGATCCGCAGCACCCGGTCCGTCACCAAGGCGTCGATGCGCAACAACGACGCCCTGCCGCGGGTCCACGTGGAACCGGACACCTTCACGGTGACCATCGACGACGAGGTGGTCGAGCCCGCCCCCGCCGCCGAACTCCCCATGGCCCAGCGCTACTTCCTCTTCTGACGTGGCGCAGATGACCTCATCCACGCACGGCACGCACCCCGGAGGCCCGCGATGAACCGTGCCGCCCTCATGGTGCTGGCAGACGGCCGGTTCCCCGCCGGAGGGCATGCGCACTCCGGCGGGGCGGAGGCCGCGGTGGCGGCCGGCCGCATCACGGACGCCGCCTCCCTGGAGGCGTTCTGCCGCGGCCGGTTGCACACCGCGGGTCTGGTCGCGGCGGGGCTCGCCGCGGCCGCCGCGGCCGGCGGCGACCCGCTGGCTCTCGACGACGCGGCCGACGCCCGTACTCCGGTGCCGGCGCTGCGGACCGCGGCCCGTCGGTTGGGCCGTCAGATGATGCGGGCGGCCCGGGCGGCCTGGCCGTCGGCGGAGCTGGACGCGTTGGCGGTGGCGCGGCCGCGCGGCGCCCACCAGCCGGTGGTGCTGGGTCTGGCGGCCCGGGCGGCCGGGCTGACGCCGCAGGATGCCGCCTATGCGGTGGCGTACGAGAACGTCAGTGGTCCGGCGACGGCGGTGGTCCGGCTGCTGAGCCTGGACCCCTTCGACGCCACCGCCGTACTCGCCCGCCTCGCCGGCGACCTCGACCGTCTCGCGGCCGACGCCGCGGCTGCCGGGGCCCGCTTCCCGGCGGAGGGGCCGCAGGTTCTGCCGGCCGCGTCGGCGCCGTTGCTCGACATCACCGCCGAGCAGCACGCCGCCTGGCCGGTCCGCCTCTTCGCCTCCTGATACACCGCCGCCGGGAGCTCCCCGCTCCCGGCGGCCCACCGGCGCCCCGCGCGCCCGCACGACCTTTGGAGTCCGTATGCACCTCGACCACGAACTCGACGAGATCTTCCCGCACCGCCACAGCTACAGCGCCGCGGCGCCCACCCGCCCCGACGGCACCCGCCGTGCGCTGCGCATCGGTCTGGGCGGTCCGGTCGGTACCGGCAAGACCGCCACCGTCGCGGCCCTGTGCCGTGCGCTGCGTGATGAGCTGTCCCT
>NZ_JBIBYO010000013.1:0-194500 GCF_043083385.1 Streptomyces sp. NPDC014733
TCGCCGTCTACGGACAGGGCCGCATCGAGCAGTTCGACACCCCCGCAGCCGTCCTCGGCACACCCGCCACCCCCTACGTCGCCGAATTCGTCGGCGCGGACCGCGGCATCAAGCGCCTCTCGGTCACCCCCGTCGAACCCGGTGACCTGGAGGAACGCCCGGTCGTCCGGCTCGACGACCCGGCCGGTCGCGCCGCCGAGGCGCTCGCCGCCGACGACGCGTCCTGGGCGGTCGTCCTGGACGGCGAGGCGGCGCCGTACGGCTGGGTGCCCGCCGACGCGCTCACCGGCGACGGCCCGGACGGCGCCACCGTCCGCGACCACGCCCGCCCGATGGACGCCACACTGCCGGTGGGCGCGCCGCTGCGGGAGGCGTTCGGGGCGCTGCTGGGCCACGACGCCGGGTGGATAGCCGTCCTCGACGAGGGGCGCTACGCGGGCGTCCTCACCCCCGGCGGCCTGCACGCCGCCCTGCGCCGTGCCACCACCGCCGACGCCTCCCGGACCACCCGCGAGGCGGTCACCCTGGACACCGTCCCGGGCGCCTGATCAGCGGCGCCGGGTCGTACGGCCCGGTCGTCCCGCTCGGTCATCCGGGCCGGGCCGTACGGGCCCGACATGCGGAAGGCCCGCGCGCCGGACGGCCGCGGGCCCGGGGCACCGACGGAAGCCGCGCGAGCGGCCGCCCCCGTGCTCACACCGATGTGGAGCCCGGCCCCGGCCCGTCCAGGTCGTCGTCCTCCGGCAGCTTGCAGACCCGCTCCAGGAAGAGGGCCGCAGCGACCACGGCGGCGCCCGCCAGGACGGAGAGTCCGGCGTAGATCGTCTGGTCGCGGCGCGGTCCGGAGTCGAGGCCGGTGGTCAGCAGGAAGACGCCGACGCCGCCGTAGAGCCCGGCGACCAGCGCCGCGACCAGGGCGCTGGCCTGCCCGAAGATCAGCACGCGGGCGGCGAGCAGCGGCTCCACGCCCTTGGCGTCGGGGCGCCGCTCACGCTGGGCACGCAGCCGCGCGCGGAACGAGAAGGCCGCCGAGCCCAGCAGCGCGGCGATCAGCGCCAGCACGATCGGCGCGGCCACCGGGACGCTCGGCAGGCTCCCGAAGCTGTCCCACAGCCGGGCGCCGGCCCACGCCAGCACGCCGGCCACCACGAACAGCCCGACCAGCACCTTGATACGTAGCTGCTTCACCGGGCATTCGCTCCTTGCACCGTCATGGCCGTACCGCTCGATCCGTCCCGCCGCGCCGCGGCGCTCACGTCCTACGCAACCACGACGGCGGCGGAATCGCCGTCCACGACGTACGCGACCGGCCGGAGCGTCGGCGTCCGCGCGGGCCGCGCGGACCCGCAAGCCTAACGATTACTCGGGCAGCCGCAGTTCCAGGTCGGTGCGGAGCGTGACGCCCTCGCTGCCGATGCCGGCCAGCAGCTCGGCGACCGGGCCGCGCCCGGGGACCTCGGCGGACGGATCGACGTCGTGCCACGGCACCAGCACGAAGGCCCGCTCATGGGCGCGCGGGTGCGGCAGGGTCAGCCGCGGGTCGTCGGAGACGACGTCCTGGTAGGCGAGGATGTCGACGTCGATGGTGCGCGGGGCCCAGCGCTCGTCCCGCACCCGCTCGAAGGCCTCCTCGATGGCGTGGCCGCGCTCCAGCAGGGACTCCGGGGGCAGCGTCGTCTTGATCAGCACGACGGCGTTGAAGTACGAGGGCTGCGAGCCGGGCTCGACGCCCCACGGCTCGGTCTCGTAGACCGGCGAGACGGCCTTGACCCGCAGGCCGGGCGTGTCCTCCAGCGCGTCGATCGCGCCCTGGAGGGTCTCCAGGCGGTTGCCGAGATTGCTGCCGAGGGAGATGACGGCGCGTTTGGGGTTGGAGAGCGTCACATCGGCCGCGTCCACCTGCTCGACGACGGAGGTGGGCACCGGCTGGACGGTCGGGTCGCTGCTGGTCTTCATACTCGGCTCCGGGTGATGGTGATGGTCACGTCGTCGAAGGGGACGGTGATCGGGGCGTCCGGCTTGTGCACCACGACCTCCACCTCCTGCACCCCCTCGTGCTTCAGGCACTGGGTGGCGATCCGCTCCGCGAGGGTCTCGATGAGGTCGACCGGATCGCCCTCGACGATCGCCACCACCTCCTCGGCCACCACGCCGTAATGGACGGTCTTGGCGAGATCGTCGGCCGCCGCCGCCGGACGGGTGTCCAGACCCAGCACCAGATCCACGAGGAAGGTCTGGCCCTCCTCGCGTTCGCGGGGGAACACCCCGTGGTGCCCACGGGCCTTCAGCCCACGCAGCGCGACACGATCCACGCGAATCACTCCCACCGGTCCGGCACCTGGCGGCGCCCCTGCTCGTCGGATTCCGGACCCGCGCCGAACGCCTCCGGCACATCGCCCGTTGTCGAATCTACCTGCGAGCACCGACAACGCTTGCCCATGGGGGCTATGGACAAGGGCCGTCGCTGCTGCTAAGAACCGGCCCTGCGAAGCGGGCCCGGGGCGGCCGTGCAACCGCCCGCGCGGCCTCTTACCCCTGACCGCACACCCCACCCCTACCCGCCCCGCACTTGGCTCGAACGGGTGCCCGCCGTCTGCCCTGCTGACCCCGGCCGCTGACGCCGTCCCCCGGATGCCGTAACCCGGCCGCCCCCTCCGGGCCTCTCCCCCGCGCCGGGCAACCGCCCTGGTCAGACGCCGCCCGCGACCTCGCCGGGACCGGCCGGGCCGTCGCCGTCCTCGTCGTCCTCGCCGTCCGTCAGCACCGGCGACCCGTGGTGCGACCACACCCGCCAGCCCTCCTCCGTACGCCGGAAGACATTGGTCGCCACGACCAGCTGGCCGATCAGCGGCCCCACCGAGCCGTCGTCCTCCGCCGGGCCGCCGCTGAGGATGTTCTCGGTGCAGGTGACCAGCGCGGTGTCTCCCATCACATCGATCTCGACGTCGGTGAGGAAGAACTGGATGTACTCGGTGTTCGCCATGATCAGCGCGTACGAGCGGAGCACCTCACCCCGGCCGCGCAACACCGGCCAGCCCGGGTGCACCACGCTGACCTGCCCGTCCAGCCAGAGCGCGGTCAGCGCCTCCTGGTCGCCGCGCTCCACGGCCTCGTACAGCTCCGTGTTCGCCTGCTCGACCAGCTCGATGTCGGTCCGTGGGCCCAACCCGCTCACGCCGCTCCCGTCACGTCGTCCTGTGTGCCGTCCGCGGAGTCGTCCGCCGCGGTCTCCAGTGCGCGGGCGACCCGTACAGCGTCCGCGCTCGCCCGTACCTCGTGCACCCGCACCGCCCAGGCGCCCTCCCGCGCCACCAGCGCCGATACCGCGGCCGTCGCCGCGTCCCGCTCCCGGGCCGGCGGCGGGGCCGCGCCCTCGCCGCCCGCCAGCACCCTGCCCAGGAACCGTTTGCGGGATGCGGCCACCAGCAGCGGACGGCCCAGCGCCCGCAGCCGGGGAAGGTGGGCGACCAGCGCCAGGTCGTGCGCCGCCTCCTTGGCGAAGCCCAGGCCCGGGTCGATGACGATGCGCTCGGGGGCGATACCGCCGGCCACCGCGCGCTCCATGGCGCGGGACAGTTCGTCGACGACCTCGCCGACGACGTCCGCGTAGAGCGCGCGGTTGTTCATGTCGATGGACTGACCGCGCCAGTGCATCACCACGAACGGCGCCCCGGCCGCGGCCACCGCCGGGATCATCGCCGGGTCGGCGGCGCCCGCGGAGACGTCGTTGACCAGCCGCGCCCCGGCCGCCACCGCCTGCTCCGCGACGCTGGCGCGCATGGTGTCCACGGAGATCACCGCGCCCGCCGCGGCCAGCTCCCGGACCACGGGTATGACGCGGCGCAGCTCCTCGGCCTCGTCGACGCGCGCGGCGCCCGGCCGGGTCGACTCGCCGCCGACATCGATCAGATCGGCCCCCTGCGCCACCAGGTCCAGGCCGTGTTTGACGGCCAGCTCGGGGTCGAACCACGCACCGCCGTCGGAGAACGAATCGGGCGTGACGTTGACCACGCCCATCACCGCGCAGCGATCCCACTCCGGCAGTCCGGCCACCCGGTCACGCAAGGTATTCATGTCCCCAGCGTAGGCGGTGTTCCGGCCACCCGAACGGCGGCCACCGATGCCCGGAGCGGAGCCTTCCGCGCCGCGCCCGGCGCCGGTCCGCGCCGCGCTCAGGCGGCCCGCTCGACCGTGTCCCGGGCGGGCCGCGGCATCGGCACATGGGCGCACGGCCGGGGCTCGTCGGGGGTGCGCCGGCGCAGGGCGCGCGGCAGGCCCAGTTCCAGGTAGCCCTCGGCCTGGAGCGCGGCCAGCCCGATGCGCGGGATGTCACGGCTGTTGCGGAAGACCACGAAACGGGGCTCCCAGCGCGGCTGGAACTTGTCGTTGAACTTGTACAGCGACTCGATCTGGTACCACCGCGACAGGAAGATCAACATCCCGCGCCAGACCCGGATGACCGGCCCGGCGCCCAGCTTCTCGCCACGCTCCAGGGACGAGCGGAAGACCGCGAAGTTCAGCGACACCCGCGCGATCTTCAGCTCCGGCGCCGCCTGGAGCGCCGCGACGATCAGCAGCTCGTTCATCCCCGGGTCGGCCGCGCGGTCGCGGCGCATCAGCTCCAGCGAGATACCGTCCCGGCCCCACGGCACGTAGTGCTGCATCGCCTTGAGATCGCCGAACGGACCGGGCTCCGCGCCCTCCTCCGGCGCCTGGTGCGCGGTGGCGATCACCGCGTCGCCGTCGGCGACCGCGTCGATCCTGCCCAGCGCCATGGAGAAGCCGCGCTCGGTGTCGGTGTCCCGCCAGGCGTCGGCCGCCCGCTGGATCCGCGCCAGCTCCTCCGGCTCCAGGTCCCGCACCCGCCGCACCCGGGTCTCGTAGCCGTTGCGCTCGATGCGCTTGACCATCTGGCGGACGTTGCGCATCGCCCGGCCGCCGAGCGTGAAACCGGCCACGTCGACGATCGCCTCGTCGCCCAGCTCCAGCGCGTCCATCCCGGTCTCGCGGGTCCACACCTGGCCGCCGGTCTCGCTGCAACCGGTCACCGCGGGCGTCCAGGAGTGCGCCCGGGCCACCTCCATGAACCGCTCGATCGCGCCGGGCCACGCCTCGACGTCGCCGATCGGGTCGCCGCTGGCGAGCATCACCCCGGAGATCACCCGGTAGCAGACGGCCGCCTTGCCGGTCGGCGAGAAGACGGCGCCCTTGTCGCGGCGGAGCGCGAAGTAGCCGAGCGAGTCCCGCCCGCCGTGCCGCTCCAGCAGCTCCCGCAGCCGCAGCTCGTCCTCCTCGGTGAGCCGCGCCGCCGGATGCTCGGGCCGGAAGGCCAGGTAGGCGGTGGTCGCGGCGGTCAGCAGCCCGAGCGCGCCGAGCGAGTAGCCGACGGTGTAGTCGACGTGGTGGGTGTACGCGATGGGGCCCTCGAAGCCGCAGAGTCCCCACAGGACGTGCTGGACGCGCTCCCACACGGTCGGCGAGCCGACGACACGCCCCGGGTGCGAGCTGACGATCACCATGCCGATGCCGAAACTCGCGCCGCCCAGCACCACCGCGTTGGCCAGCGCCTTCCAACGGCTGCGCGGATCGGGCAGCGCCGCGAACTCCTTGCGGTGCCACACCAGGAAGCCGAGCAGCAGCAGCGAGAGGGCCGCGCCGAACACCGAGTGGCGGTAGACCAGCTGGGCGATCGCGCCGATCGGCAGCAGCGCCACCGCCGCCGTCCACGCCCGGCGCTTGCGCCGTTTGAGGCCGTGCGCCAGGAGGAGCAGCAGGATGCCGACGACGAGGGAGGCGGCGGCCGCCAGCGGGCTGACCGCGCCCGGCAGCACCTCGGCCAGCGCATGCATCCGGCTGTGCCGGAAGCGCGGGAAGACGCCGGAGACGATGTCGAGGAGGCCGACGACGACGCCGGCGCTGCCGATGAGCGGCGGCACCGACGCGGGCCGCGGGCCCCGGAGCCAGCGTGGCCGACGCCACGCAACCGTCCCGGACTTTTCGCCATCTAGCCTGTCAGACATCACTTTCCCGTCGCCCCGGTCGAGAGAACGTGCGAACCTGGTCGCAGCTTCCGGACTTTTGCGCCCTGTATGACGGCGTTTCAGGGCTCGGGGTTCCAACAGCGGACCGGCGGGCCGGCCGCCCGGGAGAAAGCACCACATGGGTCTCACCAGCAAAAAGCTGCTGATACTGGCCGTCGTCCTCGCCGTGGCCTTCTTCGTGCTCACGGTCTGGCTGTGGCCGCGGTTGTCGGGCCGCAGCTGGCGCCCGGTCCTCGGGCGGGTCGGCGTCCTGCTCCTCACGCAGATATCGCTGTTCGCCGCCGTCGGTCTCGCCGCCAACAACTCGTTCGGCTTCTACGCGTCCTGGGCCGACCTCTTCGGGCAGGAGCAGGAGCCCGGCGTCGTCACGAACTACACGAGCGGCCCCGACGGCACCCGGCTGACGAAGCTCGGCGCCGAGCGGTTCAACGTCGACGGCAGCTCCCGGCCGAAGGTCGCCGGGCGCATCGAGAAGGTGATGCTGCACGGTGAGAAGTCCGGCATCAGCAGCCCCGCCTTCGTCTATCTGCCGCCGCAGTACTTCCAGCGCGCCCACGCCCACAAGGTCTTCCCGGCGGCGCTGGTCCTCACCGGCTACCCCGGCACCGCCCAGGCGCTCTACAAGAAGCTGCACTTCCCGCAGACCCAGCACGCGCTGCACGGCAAGGGCAAGATGCAGCCGATGGTCCTGGTGATGATGCGGCCGACCGTCGCACCGCCCCGCGACACCGAGTGCGTGGACGTGCCCGGCGGCCCGCAGACCGAGACGTTCTTCACCGAGGACCTGCGCCGCGACATCGCCGGCCACTTCCGCGTCGGCAAGGACGCCAAGAGCTGGGGCGTGATCGGCGACTCCACCGGCGGCTACTGCGCGCTCAAGATGACGATGCGCCACCCGGAGTCGTTCTCCACCGCCGTCGCCCTCTCCGGCAGCTACAAGGCGCCGCTGGACGCCACCACCGGCGACCTCTTCGGCGGCGACCCGCAGCTGGAGCGGGAGAACAACCTCCTCTGGCGCCAGCGCCACCTGCCCGCGCCGCCGGTGAACCTGCTGGTCACCAGCAGCAAGCAGGGCGAGGGCAACTTCAAGGAGACGGTGCGGTTCATCAAGCAGACGAAGTCGCCGTCCACGATCTCGTCGATCATCCTCGACAGCGGCGGCCACAACTTCAACACCTGGCGCCGCGAGATCCCCGCCGCCATGGAGTGGCTGGGCAGCCGGCTGAAGGTGTGAGGACGCGGCCCGGCGTACGGACAGCGAGAAGGGGCGGGCGCCCGTGAGCGCCCGCCCCTTCGTCGTACCGCCTTATCGCGCGAGTATCAGGCTCATCGCCTCGGCGCGGGTCGCCGGGTCGCGGAGCTGACCGCGGACCGCGGAGGTGGTGGTCTTCGCACCGGGCTTACGGACCCCGCGCATCGTCATGCACATGTGCTCGCACTCGATGACGACGATGACGCCGCGCGGCTCCAGGATCTCCATCAGGGAGTCGGCGATCTGCGTCGTCAGCCGCTCCTGGACCTGCGGGCGGCGGGCGAAGACGTCCACCAGCCGGGCCAGCTTCGACAGCCCGGTGATCTTCCCGTCGGCGGACGGTATGTACCCGACGTGCGCCACCCCGACGAACGGCACCAGGTGGTGCTCGCAGCTGGAGGTCACCTCGATGTCCTTGACCAGCACCATCTCGTCGTGACCGATGTCGAACGTCGTGGTCAGGACGTCCTCGGGCTTCTGCCACAGCCCGGCGAAGATCTCCTTGTACGCACGCGCCACCCGCGCCGGGGTCTCCAGCAGGCCCTCGCGGTCCGGGTCCTCGCCGACCGCGATCAGCAACTCCCGCACGGCGTTCTCGGCGCGCTTCTCGTCGAACACGCCGATCGCGGCGTCGCCGTCCAGCGTCACAGGGTCGGTCATGTGGTGCCTCGTTCCTTCTGCGCCCGCTCCGGATGCGGAAATGCCGCGCCTCCCAGGCTAGAACCTGGGAGACGCGGCGGACATTCCGGGGCGGTGTGATCCCCGTCAGCTTTCGCGGGTGTCCTCCGGGGACTCCGGCTCCGTCACCGACTTGTCCATCGAGACGGTGCCGTTGCCCGGGACCGTGCCGTTGGCCGGGGACAGCTCCCGCGGGGAGAGCACCGGCGGGCGGGACGACGGGGTGCGCCGCGAGGAGCCGGTCCACGCCGGGCGGGCCGGGCGCTTCACGATGTGCTTGAAGACCTCGGCGATCTCCTCCTTGCCCAGGGTCTCCTTCTCCAGGAGCTCCAGGACGAGGTTGTCGAGAACGTCGCGGTTCTCGACGAGGATCTCCCACGCCTCGTTGTGCGCGGTCTCGATGAGCTTCTTGACCTCCTCGTCGACCAGCGCGGCGACCTCCTCGGAGTAGTCGCGCTGGTGACCCATCTCGCGGCCCAGGAACGGCTCGGAGTTGTCGGTGCCGAACTTGATGGCACCGAGGCGCTCGGTCATGCCGTACTGGGTGACCATCGCCCGGGCGGTGGCGGTGGCCTTCTCGATGTCGTTGGCCGCGCCGGTCGTCGGGTCGTGGAAGACCAGCTCCTCCGCCGCGCGCCCGCCCAGCATGTACGCCAGCTGGTCGAGCATTTCGTTGCGGGTGGTGGAGTACTTGTCCTCGTCGGGCAGGACCATGGTGTAGCCCAGGGCCCGGCCGCGGGACAGGATCGTGATCTTGTGGACCGGGTCGGAGTTCGGGGAAGCCGCCGCGACCAGGGCGTGTCCGCCCTCGTGGTACGCGGTGATCTTCTTCTCCTTGTCCGACATGATCCGGGTCCGCTTCTGCGGACCGGCCACCACGCGGTCGATCGCCTCGTCCAGGAAGTGGTTGTCGATCAGCTTCTTGTCGCTCCGGGCCGTCAGCAGCGCGGCCTCGTTGAGGACGTTGGAGAGATCGGCACCGGTGAAGCCGGGGGTCCGCTTGGCGACGGCCGTGAGGTCGACGTCCGGCGCGACCGGCTTGCCCTTCTGGTGGACCTTCAGGATCTCCAGCCGGCCCTGCATGTCCGGACGGTCGACGGCGATCTGCCGGTCGAAACGGCCGGGACGCAGCAGCGCCGGGTCGAGGATGTCCGGGCGGTTGGTGGCGGCGATCAGGATGACGCCGCCCTTGACGTCGAAGCCGTCCATCTCGACGAGCAGCTGGTTGAGCGTCTGCTCGCGCTCGTCGTGACCGCCGCCGAGACCGGCGCCGCGGTGGCGGCCCACCGCGTCGATCTCGTCGACGAAGACGATCGCCGGGGCGTTCGCCTTGGCCTGCTCGAAGAGGTCACGCACCCGGGAGGCACCGACACCGACGAACATCTCGACGAAGTCGGAGCCGGAGATCGAGTAGAACGGCACGCCGGCCTCGCCCGCGACGGCGCGCGCCAGCAGCGTCTTGCCCGTTCCGGGCGGGCCGTACAGCAGGACACCCTTGGGGATCTTGGCGCCGACGGCCTGGAACTTCGCCGGCTCCTGGAGGAACTCCTTGATCTCGTGGAGCTCCTCGACCGCCTCGTCCGACCCGGCGACGTCCGCGAAGGTCGTCTTGGGCGTGTCCTTGGTGATCAGCTTCGCCTTGGACTTCCCGAAGTTCATCACCCGGGAGCCACCGCCCTGCGCCTGGTTCATCAGGAACAGGAAGATGATCGGGATGAGGATGAAGGGAAGCAGCGTGATCAGCAGTCCGACGAACGGGTTCTGCTTCGACGGGGCGACCGTGTAGCCGTCCTTGATCTCGCCGGTCTGGTACTTGGCCTGCAGGTTCTTCGCGATGTCGACGCCCTGGTCGCCGATGTAGCTCGCCTGCAGCTTGTTGGAACCCTCGATCTTGTTGTCGCCCGACAACTCGATCTTGATCTTGTTCTCGTCGCCGGTCGTCAGCTCGGCGGATTTCACCTTGTTGTCAGTGATCGCCTTGACGACCTGACCGGTGTCCACCGTCTTGTAGCCGCCGGATTCCCCGACGACCTGCATCAACACGACCACGGCGAGGACGGCCAGCACGATCCACATGACCGGCCCACGGAAGTATCGCTTCACGTCCATCCATACGGAGCCGACACGGCCCCGTCCCTCCTGCCACAGTGAGGCACAACAGCCCTGCGGAGGGCTGGTCGTGCGTACGGTGTATTACTGGCCCGAAAAATTGAGTGCCTTCGGACGGTACCCCAGCATTGTCACCCGTCGGCGACGCCGACAGCGAACAATGTGTACGCGGATTCCGTTCTCTGCTTCAACGGCGGGCGGCCCCGGCGGGTTCCCACCGCCGCGCGGCCGCCACGCCGTGGCCGTTCCGGGCCCTCGCCGATCCGTACGACCGGCGAGCGGATGCCGTCCTCAGCCGCCGTACACGTGCGGTGCGAGGGTGCCGACGAACGGCAGGTTGCGGTATTTCTCGGCGAAGTCGAGGCCGTAGCCGACGACGAATTCATTGGGAATGTCGAAGCCGATCCACTTCACGTCGATATCGACCTTGGCGGCCTCGGGCTTGCGCAGCAGCGTGCAGACCTCCAGCGAGGCGGGCTCGCGCGAACCGAGGTTGGACAGCAGCCACGACAGCGTGAGGCCGGAGTCGATGATGTCCTCGACGATCAGGACGTCCCGGCCCTTGATGTCGGTGTCGAGGTCCTTGAGGATCCGCACCACACCGGAGGACTTGGTGCCCACGCCGTACGAGGACACCGCCATCCAGTCCATCGTGACGGGGGTGGACAGCGCCCGCGCCAGGTCCGCCATCACCATCACGGCGCCCTTCAGGACGCCGACGATGAGCAGGTCCTTGCCCGCGTACTCCGCGTCGATCTTCGCGGCCAGCTCAGCCAGCTTCGCGTCGATCTCTTCCTTGCTGATGAGTACCGACTCAAGGTCGGAGCCCATGTCCTTGTCGTCCACCCGTGCCACTCTCGCTCGGTTCGGTGTCGTGTCCGTCGCCGGACTGATCAGGCGGGGCAGCGGTCCTGCGGCTCAGCCCTGCCGAATGACAAGTCTGCCACCCTGCCGTCGAACACCGACGCGCCCGGGGAGATTGAGGCCGCCCTGACCCCGCCAGGCCGTGATCAGCCGGTCCACTTCCTCGATGTGCCGGGCGAAGAGCGAACCGGCCGGTGCGCCCGCGTCGATGACGGCCCGGCGCAGCACCCGGCGGCGCACCGCCGGCGGCAGCGCGTACAGCCCGGCGACGTCGAGCGTGCCCTCCGCGCCGCGGACCGTGCGTTCGGCGTCGGCGGCCCAGGAGTCGAGGGCGTCGGCGTCGTCCCGGGAGAGCTGTGCCGTACGGGCGAGGGCTTCGACGACGCCCTTGCCGAGCGCCTTCTCCAGGGCGGGCAGCCCTTCGTGGCGCAGTCGGGAGCGGGTGTAGGAGGGGTCGGTGTTGTGGGGGTCGTCCCAGACCGGGAGGGACTGGATGAGGCAGGCGGTGCGGGCGGTCTGGCGGTCGACGCCGAGGAACGGGCGGCGGTAGCGGCCCAGGTGGCCGGTGGTCGCGGCCATGCCGGAGAGGGAGCGGGTGCCGGAGCCGCGGGCGAGGCCGAGCAGCACGGTCTCGGCCTGGTCGTCGCGGGTGTGGCCGAGGAGGACGGCGGCGGCGCCGTGGCGTTCGGCGGCGGCGTCGAGGGCGGCGTACCGGGCGTCGCGGGCGGCGGCTTCGGGGCCGCCCGCCTTGCCGACGCGGACGGTGACCGCCTCGGCCGGGTCGAGGTGGAGGGAGCGCAGCCGCAGGACGACCTCGGCGGCGCGGAGATCCGAGCCGGCCTGGAGGCCGTGGTCGACGGTGACGCCGCCCGCGCGCACGCCGAGCCGGGGGGCCTCGAAGGCGAGGGCGGAGGCGAGCGCCATGGAGTCGGCGCCGCCTGAGCAGGCGACCAGGACGAGCGGGGGCTCGGTCCTGGCCTGGGCGCAGTGCCGGTTGAGTACGTCGTGGAGTACGCGGCGGACCGCCAGGCGTATCGCGGCGACCGCTGGATGGGGACCCATGTCCGTTTCCAATCGTTCAGCTGGGGAGCCTTGGTCCGTGGACGACACATTCGTCACACAGAGTGCCTAGATGGTGACAGAGGCGAGCAGTTCCCCGAGCATTGCACGCCTATCCCCTGGTAACGGTCCCTCAGAAGGGTGATTACGGGGGCGCACATCTGCCGTCCGGCGTGCGCGCGGCGCGTCTCTGTCCTACGGTGCTCCATCCTCCGCACCCGGTGCTCCGTCTCCTGCTCCCTTCACCCGTGCGATCCAGTCGGCGGGCGCGGCGATCTCCTGCTTGGTGGGGAGCGTGTTGGGTGACGTCCAGACGCGGTTGAAGCCGTCCATGCCGAGCTCGTCGACGACCGCGCGGACGAAGCGTTCGCCGTCGCGGTACTGGCGCAGCTTGGCGTCGAGGCCGAGGAGCTTGCGCAGCGCGAGGTCGAGGCGCCCGGCGCCGCTGGCCCGGCGCTGCTGGAACTTCTCGCGGATCTCGGCGACGGAGGGCACCACCTCGGGCCCGACGCCGTCCATGACGTAGTCGGCGTGGCCCTCCAGGAGGGACATCACGGCGGTCAGGCGGCCGAGGATCTCGCGCTGGGCCGGGGTCTGGACGAGGTCGACGAGGGAGCGGGACTCCTCCTCGCCGGATTCGCCCTCGGGCCGGGCGCCGGTGAGCGCCTGGGCGGCCTCGCGGAGCCGTTCCACCAGGGCGCCCGGGTCGATGTCGGTCTCGGCCAGGAACGCCTGGACCTCGCCCTCGATGTGATCGCGCAGCCAGGGCACGGCGGTGAACTGGGTGCGGTGGGTCTCCTCGTGCAGGCAGACCCAGAGGCGGAAGTCGTGCGGGTCGACCGCCAGCTCCCGTTCGACGTGGACGATGTTGGGCGCGACGAGCAGCAGCCGGCCGCCGCGGGCGCCGGCGGGCAGGTCCCGCGTGGCCGGGGCGAACGTCTCGTACTGGCCGAGGACGCGGGAGGCGAGGAACGACAGGAGCATGCCCAGCTCGACGCCGGTGACCTTGCCGCCGACGGCGCCGAGCACCGCGCCGCCGGGGCCGCCGGGGCGGCGCTCGGCCATCTTGTTCAGCAGGGGTTTGAGCACCGCGCGGAACCCGGCGACGTTCGCCTTGATCCAGCCGGGGCGGTCCACCACGAGGACGGGCGTGTCGTGCGGCGCGGCGGCGCCCCCGGCCCCGGGCTGCGCCATGCGGGTGAAGGCGCGGACGTGTTCCTCGGAGGACCGGGCGTGCGCGCGCAGCTCGGCGACGATCGCCCGCGCCTCGTCGCGGCTGACCTCCGGACCGGGCCGCACGAACCGCGTCGCCGTCGCCGCCGCGAGGTTCCAGTCGACCATCTCGACTCCACCGATGCTCGTCATGCGTTTCACGGTACGTGGGCACATCGCTCGGGGGTAGCCGAAGGTCGCCCCGCGGGGCGGTGGGCTTCGGTGGATCTTCGGCGGATCAGCTGCGGATCAGCGGCAGCCGCAGTTGGCGACCGCCGAGGCGAGCGTGTCGAGGGCCTTCTGGGCGCCCTGGGCGTCGCTGGTGCCGTTGGTCATGAACGCGAAGACCAGCAGCCGTCCGTCGGCGTCGACGACGGTCCCGGCGAGGGTGTTCACACCGGTCAGGGTGCCGGTCTTGGCGCGTACCGCACCGGCGCCCGCGGTGTCGGCGTAGCGGCTGCCGAGGGTGCCGGTGAAGGCGGCGACCGGCAGTCCGGTGACGATCGGGCGGAGCTCCGGGTGGTCGGGCGCCGAGGCGTGCAGCAGCAGACGGGCGAGGAGTTCGGCGCTGACCTTGTCGTCACGGTCCAGCCCGCTGCCGTCGTCGAAACGGGCGCCGGCGAGCGGCAGGTGCTGGGCGGCGAGCGCCGTGCGGACGGCTGTCCCGGCGCCGGAGAAGCTGGCGGGCCGGTGGGCGCCGAGGGCGGTCTGCCGGGCCAGCGCCTCGGCGATGTCGTTGTCGCTGTTGGTCAGCATCCTCTCGACGAGGGCGCCGAGCGGCTGGGAGCGGACGGTGGCCAGGCGGGTGGCGTCCTTCGGCGCGCGGGCGGACACCGGGCTGCCGTCGACGGCGATGCCGCGCTCCTTGAGGCGGGCGGCGAAGGCGCGGGCGGCGTCGGCCGACGGGTCGCCGGCGCGGGGCGCCGGGCCGTTGTCGCTGTCGTCGAGGCGGCCCTCGTCGGCCATGAGCGGGGTGACGCGGGCGAGGTTCTCGTTGGGGCCGATGGGGTGGACGGCGGGGCCGGAGTAGAGCGAGGTGTCGTAGGCGAGAGAAACCTTCTTGCGGCCGCTCCGGGCGAGGGCGCGGGCGGTGTCGTCGGCGAGGTCCCGCAGGCTGGCGGGCCCGTCGGCGCCCTCGCCCGCCCGCGCGGTGAGCGTCGGGTCCCCGCCGCCGACCAGCACGATCCGCGGCGTCGCGGGCTTGCCGCCCTTGCCGCCCTTGCCGTCGTCCCCGGAGCCCTTGGCGTCCTTGGCACCCTTGCCGTCCTTGGCGTCTTCGGGGTGCTTGTCCCGCGCGCCGTTCCTGCCGTCGTCCGCCGCCTCCGCCGCGGTCACCACCGTCGTCTCGATGCGGTGGTCGGCGCCCAGGGTGGTGAGGGCGGCGACGGCGGTGGCGAGCTTCACGGTGGAGGCGGGCACCGCCGCCGCGGTGGGCTTGGCGGCGAACACCTGGTGCCCGGTGGCGACGTCGATGACCGACGCGGTCCGCAGCGGGCCCAGCGCCTTGTCCTTGAGCAGCGGCGAGAGCGCGTCGGCGAGCCCGGCGCCGGTGGGCTGCGGGGCCGCGCCGCGCCCGCCGGCACCGGCCGCCGGGAGGCCGAGCGCCGGGAGGACCTGCGGAAGCGCGGGGCCGCCACCCGCGCTCCCCGGCGCGCCGCCGCGGCCGGGCGCCCCGCCGTGATGTACGCCACCCGTACCGTTCGGGGCCCCCGCGAGCGCCCGCTCGGCCGTACGCTGACCCGAGTCCCAGGGCCCGGCCACCGCCACCGCGGCCGTCGCGGTCGCCAGGCCCGCGGCGGTGGCCACCGCCGTCAGGCGCCAGGTGCTCCGCGTACGCGGCGGTGCGGCGCGCCAGGTACGGCGGACCTCGTGGCCGGCCCGCTGTGCCGTACGGGCCGCGGTACGGGCGCACGCCCGGGCCGACCGTCCCGCCGTCTCCCACTTGACCTGCCACGATCCGGTCTCCGGCACCTTGGACCAGCCCCTTTCGCCAGCACCCACCTGCGTGGGGGACACTTAATCACCAGACCTATGTGTTGATCATGGAGGAGCCACCCGTGGAGTTCGACGTCACCATCGAGATCCCGAAGGGTTCGCGGAACAAGTACGAGGTGGACCACGAGACCGGTCGGATCCGCCTGGACCGTCGACTCTTCACCTCGACCAGCTACCCGGCGGACTACGGCTTCGTCGAGAACACCCTCGGCGAGGACGGCGACCCGCTGGACGCGCTGGTCATCCTGGACGAGCCGACCTTCCCCGGTTGCCTCATCAAGTGCCGCGCCATCGGCATGTTCCGGATGACCGACGAGGCCGGCGGCGACGACAAGCTGCTGTGCGTCCCGGCGTCCGACCCGCGCGTCGAGCACCTGCGGGACATCCACCACGTCTCGGAGTTCGACCGCCTGGAGATCCAGCACTTCTTCGAGGTCTACAAGGACCTGGAGCCGGGCAAGTCCGTCGAGGGCGCCGACTGGGTCGGCCGCGCCGAGGCCGAGGCCGAGATCGAGGCCTCCTACAAGCGCCTGGAGGCGCAGGGCGGCGCCCACTGACACCGGGCTCCCCGGAGGCCGTCGCAGGCCCCCGGACCCGGCGCACGGCGCGCTGATTTCCGTAACGCAACGGGCGGCACCCACTCGGGGTGCCGCCCGTTCGCGTACGGCGCAGTCCGGCCGATGGTCAGAAGCCGCGGGTGCGCTTGGCCGCGCGGCGGCCGGCGCCGGGCATCTCCGGCCCGGGGGCGCGCAGGAAGAGCCGGGCGACCTCGCTGCCGAGGTTCACGCCGACGGCGATGGCGAGCGCCAGCGATGCCGCCTTGATCAGCGAGGCGATGCCGTCGAGGAGGTTGCCCTGGGCGAAGTTGAGCAGCCCGAAGTACGTGGCGCTACCGGGCAGCAGCGGGCCGATGGCCGCGGTGACGTACGGCAGCGCCGAGGCGTAGCGGTAACGGGACAACAGCTGGCCGAAAAGGCCGACGAGACCGGCCGAGATGGCCGTGGACGGCACCGCGTTGAGCCCGGCGACGTTGGCGAGGGCGCCGTAGACGACCCAGGCCACCCCGCCGTTGATGGTCGCGAACGCCACCGTGTGCCGCTCCTGCTGGAGCAGGACGCAGAAGGCGAGCGCCAGCAGCATGGACGCGCCGGTCTGCACCAGCGGCTCGTTGTAGACGTGCAGCGCCTGTTCGGGGTTGAGCCGCTTGAGCCCGGGGTCGAGCTGGAGGCCGATGTAGAGGATGCCGAGCACGCCGACGACGATGCCGACGATGAGGTAGACGACCTCCAGGAGGCGGGCTGCGGCGGTGATGTAATAACCGGTCAGCCCGTCCTGGACGCCCGCGACGAGGGCCCGCCCCGGGATCAGGGCGAAGAGCCCACCGGTGATGACCGCGGACGCCTGGACGTTGGCGTGCGCCAGGCCGAAGCCGACACCTATGGCGGCGGGCGGCATCGCGGCCACCACGAACTGGTAGAACTCCGGCAGCCCGCGCCCGGACGCCAGCCAGGCCAGCCGGTCGCCGAGCATCGAGCCGACCGCGGCGGCCACGAAGACCAGCAGACCACCGCCGACCAGTATCGAGGCGCCGCCGGAGAGCAGCCCGGAGGCGAGCGTCAGCGCCCAGGTGGGGAACGGGTGGCGGTTACGGCGGATCTCGGCGAGCCCGCGGTACGCCTCCTCCAGGGTGATGCCCTCGGAGGTGATGTCGTCGACCAGCCGGAAGACCGCCGACAGCCGGGTGTAGTCGACGCCGCGGCGCCGCACGGTACGGCTGGCGGTGACCGGGTCGTCGACCAGCGACGGCTGGTACGAGATGGACAGCAGGGTGAAGGTGACGGTCGGCTCGACGCGCTCCAGCCCGTAGGCGTGCGCGACGCCGAACATCGCCGCCTCGACGTCCTCGGCGCCCTCACCGCCGGCGAGCAGGATCTCGCCGATACGCAGGGTGAGGTCGAGGACGCGGGGCACCGCGGGCCCGGTCTCGTCGTCGGCGCGCTCCGTGCGCTCCGGGGTGGGACGCTCGTGGATCGGCATCCGCAGCATGGTCCGCATGCGGTCCTGCCACGGCGCCTCCTTGGTGAGGCTGAGCACCGGAATGCCGTGCGGCGGGGTGAAGGCGGGGAAGCCGCCGGTGGGCGCGCCGCCCGGCGGGGCGAAGGCTGAACCTTCCTGCTCCGCGGGGGCCTCCGGCCTCAGCCCCTCGGGCAGCGCGAATTCGGAGGTGGTGCTGGACTCGTCCTCGGGCAGCGGGGGCTGGGGGACGCCCAGCGGTGGCGTGAAGGCGCTGCGCCCCTCGTCCGACGTCGGCTTTCTGTCCTCGTCGGGCGGCTCGGCCGGGCTGTTGCCGCTGTTGCTGTTCCGCCCGCGGTGGTAGCCGTTCTGGGGGTGTGGTGTGCCGTTGGTGGAGCGCTGGCCGCGCTGTGGGTCCGACGCCACGTTTCTTCGCTCCTCGTACGCCTCCTGCGACCGTCAAGGACACGATGCCTGATGACGCTTCCGGGCGCGCGGGGCGGGGGTTGACCGGTTCCGACAAAGGAGTCGGACAGGATGAACTGCACATTCCCGACGGCGCCGGGGGTCATGCCCCGAAGGGCGCGACCGAGGGGAGAGTACGGGAGTGCGGCGGGATGGTGTGGAGGCGCATCCCGTACCGGGAGCACGCCCGCGCGCCCCACGGCGAACCGCCCGCCCCCGGGCGTGGGGACGGGCGGTCGAGGGGCGTACGGAAGGCCCGGCGCGGGGTCGGCTCCGGACAGCGGCGGGGGAATTCCGGCGCCGCCGTCCGGCCTCCTCAGCGCTTGGCGTGGCGGCCTCGGCGGGCGTCGCCCGGCGCGCCGCCGGCCAGCGCCTGCTCGGCCCCCGCCGCCTCCGCCTTCTTGGCCTTGCCGCGGGCCCGCAGGTACTCGATGGCGATCGGCACGACGGAGATCAGCACGATCAGGACCAGCATGGCCTCGATGTTCTTGTGCACGAACTCGACGTTGCCCAGCGCGGCGCCGAGCAGGGTGACCCCGGCGCCCCACAGGGAGCCGCCGATGACGTTGAAGGTGAGGAACGAGCGGTAGTTCATCCGGCTCACGCCCGCGATGATCGGCGTGAACGTCCGCACGATCGGCACGAAGCGGGCCAGGACCAGCGACTTCGGTCCGTACTTCTCGAAGAACTCGTGGGCCTTCTCGACGTTCTCCTGCTTGAAGAGCTTGGAGTCGGGCCGCTTGAAGAGCGACGGGCCGACCTTCCGGCCGAAGAGATATCCGGCCTGGTCACCGAGGACCGCGGCCAGCACCACCAGCGCACACACCAGCCACAGCGGCTTGTCCATCTTGCCGGTGGTCACCAGCAGACCGGTGGTGAACAGCAGGGAGTCGCCCGGCAGGAAGAACCCGATCAGCAGGCCGGACTCCGCGAAGACGATGACCAGGACGCCGATCAGACCGAAGGTGCCGATCAGGAAATCCGGGTCCAGCCACTGAGGGCCGAGCGCGAGAGTGTTCACGGGGTGAAGGCTCCTGTGTCGAGGGCGCCGGATCTGCGGTGCGACGGAGGAAGCGGCGGGGATCGGGCGCGTGTGCGGGCCCAAAGCTATCAACGCCGACCGGTCGGACACGGTTCCCGCCACCCGCCCGCCCGGGACCGGCCGGGCCGCCGCACTCCGGGCACAGTGCTCCGGCCGACCGGTAGGAGGGGATCTCCGCCGCAGGTCGGAGGGGGTGCCGGCGGTCGCTCGTCCCGGCGGAGGATGCCCGGCCGCGGGATGCGGGCGATGCTTGCGTCACAGGCGCCACACAGTGAAGGAAGTGCGAGACGTATGGGCATCGAGGAATTCGGCGGCGGACAGCAGGCCCAGTCCGACGTGCTGGTGGTGACGACGAACGACGTCCCCGGCTTCACCGTGCAGCAGGTCATCGGCGAGGTCTTCGGACTGACCGTCCGCTCGCGCCATCTGGGCAGCCAGATCGGCGCCGGACTGAAGTCGATGATCGGCGGCGAGCTGAAGGGCCTGACCAAGACGCTGGTCGAGACCCGTAACCAGGCCATGGAGCGGCTGATCGAGCAGGCCCGCTCGCGCGGCGCCAACGCGGTCCTGATGTTCCGCTTCGACGTCACCGAGGCGGCCGACGTCGGCACCGAGGTCTGCGCCTACGGCACCGCCGTGGTCCTCGCCCCGAAGAGCTGACCCGCACGGGCCGGGGCGCCCTCCGCGACAACCCGCCCCGGCCCGCGCACCGCCCGGCCGGAGCGCCCCCGGACGAGGGGCGCGCGGCACACCTGCACCCGGCCCGGCCGGGCCCCCCGCGCCCGTCCGCCCCGCCGCCGGGCCCCCGCGCCCGTCCGCCCCGCCGCCGGGCTCCCGCCCCGGACGCCCTCGTGGTCCGGGGCGTCCGCATGCTGAAAGACCTGTGGCGCGCCGGGCCCCGGGTGAGATTCTGCGGCCCATGTTCGGGATAACTGACCTCTCCACCTATTTGGCGGGCCTCGCTCTGATCATCCTGCTGCCGGGGCCGAATTCGCTCTACGTCGTCTCGGTGGCGGCCCGGCTCGGCCCCCGCGTCGCCTACCGCGCCGCCGCCGGGGTGGTCTGCGGGGACACGGTGCTGATGGCCCTGTCGGCGGGCGGCGTCGCCTCACTCCTCAAGGCCAGCCCGGTACTGTTCGCGATCGTGAAGTTCGCCGGTGCCGGCTATCTGACCTGGCTGGCCGTCGGGATGCTGCGTGGCGCGGTGGCCCTGTGGCGCGGCCGGGCGGCCCGTACGTCCGGCGGGACGGCGGCCGGCACCGGGCCGACCGCCGCGACCGCGATGGCCGAGGCGGCCGCCGCCGAGGCCCCGGCCGGCGACGGCAAGGAGCCGGTGGAGCGCCCGTACCGCCGGGCCCTGGTGGTGAGCCTGCTCAACCCGAAGGCGATCTTGTTCTTCATCTCCTTCTTCGTGCAGTTCGTCGACCCGTCCTACGCGCACCCGGTGCTGTCCTTCCTGGCCCTGGGCGCCTGGGCGCAGCTGTTCAGCCTCACCTACCTGTCGGTCCTGATCTTCAGCGGTACGTATCTGGCCGCGACGTTCCGGCGCCGCCGGAAGCTGACCGCGGGCCTCTCCGCGGGCGCCGGCGCCGCCTTCCTGGGCTTCGCCGCCAAGCTCTCCCTCGCCGGGACGGGCTGACCCGGCCCTCGCAGCGCCCGGGCCCCGCCGCCCGGGCGCCCCGACCGCGGGTACGCGCCCGGGCCGCGCGCCCCTCGCTCCCCCGGCCCCGCCCCGCGGGCCGCCCGCCCTCCACCGCCCTAGGGTCGGCCGAGGAGGTGCGGCCATGACCCTGCACAAAGGCGCGTCGGCGCGGCCCGGCCACCCGGTCAACCCCTTCTACGGCGAGGCCGACCCGATCGGCGGCATGGACGAGACGCCGCCCCGGCACACGCTCCCGGACGGCCCGCTCGCCCCGCACACCGCCTATCAGTACGTGCACGACGAGCTGATGCTCGACGGCAACGCCCGGCTCAACCTCGCGACGTTCGTCACCACCTGGATGGAGCCGCAGGCCACCGCGCTGATGACCGAGTGCCGGGACAAGAACATGATCGACAAGGACGAGTACCCGCGCACCGCCGAACTGGAGCGGCGCTGTGTGGCGATGCTCGCCGACCTGTGGCACGCCCCCGACCCGGCCGCCGCCGTCGGCTGCTCGACCACCGGTTCCAGCGAGGCGTGCATGCTCGCCGGCATGGCCTTCAAGCGCCGCTGGAGCCTGGCGAAGGACCGCGCGGGCGCCCGCCCCAACCTCGTCATGGGCACCAACGTCCAGGTCTGCTGGGAGAAGTTCTGCACCTTCTGGGAGGTCGAAGCGCGCCAGGTCCCCATGGAGGGCGACCGCTTCCACCTCGACCCGCGGGCCGCCGCGGACCTCTGCGACGAGAACACCATCGGCGTCGTCGCCGTCCTCGGCTCCACCTTCGACGGCTCCTACGAACCGGTCGCCGAGGTCTGCGCGGCGCTCGACGCCCTCCAGGAGCGCACCGGCCTCGACATCCCCGTCCATGTCGACGGCGCCTCCGGCGGTATGGTCGCGCCCTTCCTCGACCCGGACCTGACCTGGGACTTCCGCCTCCCCCGGGTCTCCTCGATCAACACCTCGGGCCACAAGTACGGCCTGGTCTACCCCGGTGTCGGCTGGGCCCTGTGGCGCGACGCGGCGATGCTCCCGGAGGAGCTGGTGTTCCGCGTCAACTACCTCGGCGGCGACCTGCCGACCTTCGCGCTGAACTTCTCCCGGCCCGGCGCCCAGGTCGTGGCGCAGTACTACACGTTCCTGCGGCTGGGCCGCGAGGGCTACCGCGCCGTCCAGCAGGCCACCCGGGACGTCGCGACGTCACTGGCCTCCCGCATCGCCGCGCTCGGCGACTTCACCCTGCTCACCCACGGCGACGAGCTCCCGGTCTTCGCCTTCACCACCGCCCCCGGCACCACCGCCTTCGACGTGTTCGACGTCTCCCGGCGGCTGAAGGAACGCGGCTGGCTGGTGCCCGCGTACACCTTCCCGGCCAACCGCGAGGACCTTTCCGTCCTCCGGGTGGTCTGCCGCAACGGCTTCTCCCACGACCTGTCCGACCTGTTCCTCGGCGACCTGTCGCAGCTCCTGCCGGAACTCCGCGCTCAGCCCTGCCCTTTGCAACGTCCCGTCCGCAAAGCCACCGCGTTCCACCACTGACACCGGAGCGGCCGGGCGCTCCGCCGGCAGCCCTACGCCTCGTCCCCGGGATGGACCTCACCCGTCGCGTACGGGTTCTCCGCGCCCGCCGCCAGCACCCCGACGAACGGCTCGCCCTCCCCCGCGAAGACATACGCCCCGCCCTCGATCCGCGCGATCAGCCCGCGGGTCCACGCCGCACCGTGATCGGCGGCGTCCACCCACATCCGCATGATCTCGCCGATGTGCCCGAGCGCACCGGGCCCCTCGGGCGCGTACTCCTCGGTCGCCGTGGCCCGCCACTCCTCCAGGGCCCGCACCCGCTCCCGCAGCAGCGCCACCGCCTCCGCCCGCTCCAGCTCCACCAGGAAACCGAGCCCGGCGCTGAGCACGTCGTTGCGCTGACCGGGCCGCGCCAGCGCATCCCGCAGCAGCGCGAAGAACTCGGCCTCACCGGCGTCCGTCATCTCGTACTCGGTACGCGGCGGACCGCCGTCCGGACTCGGCGCGGCGTCATGGGCGCGCAGCAGTCCCTGCTTCGCCATCTGCTTGAGCGCGTGGTAGATCGACCCGGGCTTGGCCTGCGCCCACTCGTGTGCGCCCCAGTACTCCAGATCGCCCCGCACCTGATAGCCGTGGGCCCGCCCGTGCTGCCGGACGGCGCCCAGGACCAGCAACCGCATCGCCGACATCGCCCCTCCGTCCGCCGCACCCGGATCGCGCTGACCGGCGCTCCCGGTGCCACCAGCCTAGGGGCCGCCCCGGGAGCAGCGCCCCGGGGCGTACGCCGCCGCCGTCAGAACGGGAAGCGGGAGCGGCCGTGCTGGATGGAGATCCACTTGGTGGTGGTGAACGCCTCCACCATCGCCTCGCCGTTGAGGCGGCCCACGCCGGAGCTCTTCTCCCCGCCGAACGGCACGATCGGCTCGTCGTGCACCGTGCCGTCGTTGATGTGGATCATGCCGGTCTCGATGCGCTTGGCGAACCGGACGCCCCGCTCGATGTCGGCGGTGTGCACCGCGCCGCTCAGCCCGTACGGCGTCGCGTTGGCCAGCCGCACCGCGTCGTCGTCCCCGTCGAACGGCACCAGCACCACCACCGGACCGAAGATCTCCTGGCCCAGCAGCCACGAGTCCTCCGCCACCCCGCCGAGCACGCTGGGCCCGACGAGCGTGCCGTCGCTCTTGCCGTGCAGCAGCGCGGTGGCGCCCTCGCCGACCGCGCGCCCGACCAGCGAGGTGATCGCCTCGGCCTGGCCCTCGTTGATCAGCGGCCCGATGTGGGTCGCCGGATCGGCCGGGTCGCCCACCTTGAGGGACGCGACCTTCGCCACGAACTTCTCGGTGAACTCCTGCTCCACCGACCGGTCGATCAGCACCCGGTTGGCCGCCATACAGACCTGGCCCTGGTGGATGAAGCGGCTGAAGACCGCGGCGTCCACGGCGTAGTCGATGTCCGCGTCGTCGAGGACGACCAGCGCGCTGTTGCCGCCCAGTTCCAGCACGGCGTGCTTGAAGTGCCCGGCGGCGACCGTCGCGACGTGCCGGCCGACCTTCTCGGAGCCGGTGAACGAGATGACCTTGGGGACCGGGTGCGCGATCAGCGCGTCACCGATCTCGGCGATGTCGGTGACCACGACGTTCAGCAGCCCGGCCGGCAGCCCGGCCTCCTCGAAGATCCGCGCGACCAGACCGCCGCCGCAGATCGGGGTGTTCTGGTGCGGCTTGAGGACGACGGCGTTGCCGAGCGCCAGCGCCGGGGCGACCGACTTCATCGACAGCAGCAGCGGGAAGTTGAACGGGCTGATCACCCCGACGACGCCGACCGGCAGCCGGTAGAGGCGGTTCTCCTTGCCGTCGATCGGCGACGGCAGGATGCGGCCCTCGGCCCGCAGCGCCAGCTGCATCGCCTCGCGCAGGAACTCCCGGACCAGATACAGCTCGAACCCGACCTTGGCGTGGGTGCCGCCGACCTCCGCGGAGATCGCCGCGGCCAGCTCCGCCTCCCGGTCGTCGATGATCCGCAGCGCCCGCTCGAAGACCAGCCGCCGGGTGTACGGGTTGGTGTCGGCCCACGCCTGCTGCGCGCGCTCCGCGGCACGGTACGCCTCGTCGATCTCCGCCGCCGTGGCGACGGGTATGGAGGCCAGCTTCTCCCCGTTGTAGGGATTGAAATCGACGATGTCCCACGAGCCGCTGCCGGAGCGCCACTCGCCGTCGATGAACTGGTACGCCAAGTCGTCGAAGTAGGACATGCCATCCCGATCTGGAGAACTGGGCGCGCGCGGCGCCCAGTTGTGGGGTATTGCCTCCTGATGGCAAGTCATCCTACCCACGCGTCACATCAATTGGAGTAGACCACGCAAAAGGTCCCGGCTCTCCGCGGGGCTCGGCCCCTCCTCCTGCAACCGCCCCATCACCCGTGCGTACTGGGCGACTTCCTCGGGCTTGTCCACGTAGAGCGCACTGGTGAGCTGCTCCAGATAGACGATGTCCGGCAGTCCGTCCTCCTGGAAACCCAGCATCGTGAACGCGCCGCTCTCCCCGGAGTGGCCGCCCATCTGGAAGGGCATCACCTGAAGGCGCACATTCGGCCGTTCCGACACCTCTATGAGATGTCTCAACTGCTCGCGCATCACCTGTCTCTCACCGTACGGGCGACGCAGCGCGGCCTCGTCGAGTACGCAGTGGAACTCCGTCGGGCGCTCGGCGACCAGCAGCTTCTGCCGCTCCAGCCGGAGCGCGACCCGGCGCTCGATCTCCTCCGGCGTGGCGTCCGGCATCCCACGCCGCACCACCGCGTCGGCGTACTCCTCCGTCTGCAACAGGCCATGGATGAACTGCACTTCATAGGTGCGCAGCAGCGAGGTGGCACCTTCCAGGCCGATATATGTCTGGAACCAGCCGGGGAGCACATCGGAGTAACTGTGCCACCAGCCCGCGACGTTGGCCTCGCGCGCCAGGGACTGCAGTGCGGCACGTTCCTGCTCGTCGCTCACGCCGTACAGCGCCAACAGGTCTTCCACATCGCGGGACTTGAAGCTGACCCTCCCCAGCTCCATGCGGCTGATCTTGGACTCGGAGGCCCGGATCGAGTAACCCGCCGCCTCGCGCGTAATGCCGCGCGACTCCCGCAGTCGGCGCAGCTGCGATCCCAGCAGGATCCTCCGCACCACCGACCCGTTCGACTCACTTGCCGACACCGTTTCGCCTCTCCCCTGGCCCCGACCCGCCCAACATAGCCCGGCAGTCTGCCACGTTCCTGCGTCGTTGAGTGCTCAGCCGGTTACTGATATGTGAGGTCCGCCCATGCTCTCCACACCCTGCACAGGAGAAGAATTCACCGCGAACCGGAATCCATCCTCGCAACCCCGGCACGTGCACGTGCATCTGCCCTTGCATCTGGCGTACGCATTCGGAACCATGGGCGTCGCACGCATGCACGCTCGTGAAAGATCCGCCAGACCCCGCTAGACCGGCCGGGTCATGACGTCCGCGAACGCCAGGAGTGCCTCGCATGGGGACCAAGGTTTTGACCAGGCTCGATCCATTAGGACAGAGCGTCTTTCCCGTCGACCCCTGGACAGTCTCCGGCTCCGCCTCCTGCTCGCTGCCACCGCGCTACGAATCGGTGGGCGGCGCACGGAAGTTCACCCGCGACACGCTCCGCGACTGGGGCCTGGAAGGGCTCTTCGACGGCGTCGAACTGGTCGTCTCCGAGCTGGTCACCAACGCCCTGCGCCATGCGGTCCTCGCCGCCCCGCAGCTGACGGACGACACCCCGCCGGCCCGGCTGCACCTGATGCACTGGTCCTCGCGGCTGGTGTGCGCGGTGCGCGACCCCAGCGACGATTCGCCGGTCGCCGGCGAGGCGGACTTCGGCGCGGAGGGCGGCCGCGGGCTGTATCTCGTGGAGTCGTTCAGCGACAGCTGGGGCTGGCAGCCGCTCTCCGGCGCCCCGCACGGCAAGATCGTCTGGGCCCTCTTCCGGGTTCCGTAACCCCCCGCCCGGGGGCCCGCGCGGCTCCCGGGCCGGACCGTCACGGACGCAGCGCACGCCGGGGCCACCACCACAGGGCCCCGGCGCCCGCCTGCCCCCGGACGCGGCGACGGGCACCCGCAAAGGCGTACGCACCCGACGGCGGCGGCGCGAGCAGGACCGGCATCCACGCACCCCAAGGCGCGGACCATCTCCGGCCCGCGCCTCCGTAAAACACCTCTGACCTGCGGCGATACGCCTCGACCGCGCTCCTCCGCGGTCAGTCGCGAATCAGGTGGTCGAACTCGCCGTCCTTGACGCCGAGCAGCATCGCCTCGACCTCGGCGGGCGTGTAGATCAGCGCCGGCCCCTCGGGGAAACGCGAATTCCGTACCGCGATCTCCCCGCCGGGAAGCTTGGCGAACTCCACGCAGGACCCCTGCGAGTTGCTGTGGCGGCTCTTCTGCCAGGCGGCGCCGGGGAGATCGGTCGCGGCCATCCCGTTGTATGCGTGCGGCACAGGGGCTCCCCCGGATCATGACTGACGTTCAACTACGTGGCAGCATAACCAGGTTCACATGCAGATGCATGTACAGATGCACGTGCACGACGGGCGGTGCCGACGCCGTTACCGCACGTCAAACACGGAAAGCCCACCCGAGCCCCGTCGCCCCCACCCACCCCGCTCGCCCCACCGGTCGCCGCTGGGACGCACACCGGCGCCAACGGGTTCCCTCCGGCCCCCGATGCCCGCCTCCGCCCCGATCGACACAAACCCCTCACGTCGCCGCACCGCCCGCGAGCACCTCCCCGCACCGTCGGGCTACCATCGCCACATGGTTACCATTTTCAATAAGCTTCCCGAGGTCGCCACCGCCGCCCGCTACGCCGTCCGCCGCGCGGCGCACCGCGCCGTCACGCTCTCCGCACACGCCCCGCGCGAGGAACGACGCCCCGACGGCCGAGCAGCCCCCTGGTGAACACCGAGGGACACCCTTCCCCCGGATGCCCCCCTCCGCCGGACGCCGGGACCGTTCCGGTCATACTGGGCAGAACGTCCGCAGGCACCCCCGACGAAAGCGAGCGCCCCCATGCTCCGGAACGCCTTGGAACCCTGGCACCTGATCCTGATCATCGTTGCCTGTGTGCTGCTCTTCGGCTCGAAGAAGCTGCCGGACATGGCCCGCGGCCTCGGCCGCTCGATGCGCATCCTGAAGTCGGAGGCGAAGGCCCTCAAGGACGACCGCGCCGGCGACACCCCTGAGCAGCCCGCCGCCGCTCCCCGCGCGGAGGCGACGACCGCCGGACGCTGACCCGGCCCGCGGGCCGACAGCCCCGCAGCGACCGGCCCGGCGGCCCCGCGGGGCCGCTCAGTGGTCCCCGCCCTCGTCGATCAGCCGCCGCACCTCGCGGTCCACGAGCCCGAGCCGGGCCTCGGCGACCAGCGGCACGGCGCGGCGCTGCCGGCGCGCCTCGGACGGGTCGACGTCGACGGCGACGAGCGCGGGCTCCCACTTGGGCTCCTGCGCCACCACCGCGCCCCGGGGATCCACCACCCGTGAGCCGCCCCAGAAGGTCGCGCCGTGCTCACTGCCGACCCGGTTGACGAAGACCACCCAGCACTGGAGCATCCTCGCGGTGTACGAGAGCAGGGTGTCCCAGTAGAGGCCGGTGTCCATCGCCTCCGGGTCCAGGCTCGCCGCGCTGTTCGTCGGCACGAACAGCACCTCCGCGCCGTCCTGCACCGCCAGCCACGGCAGCACCGGCTGCCAGGCGTCGTTGCACACCAGCGTCGCCGCCCGTCCGCCGCCCGACCGCTCGCCCAGGTCGTACGCGCGCATCGACTGCCCGGGGCTGACATGCTTGCGCTCCTCCCAGGCCAGATAGTTCGGCAGGTAGAGCTTGCGGTGCGCGTGCTTCAGCTCGCCCGCCGCGTAGTACGCCGAGGTGTTGTACGCGCGCAGGCCGGTGTGCTCGTGGAACCCGATCACGATGTCCGGGCCGAGCGTGCTCAGCTCCAGCAGCCGCGGGTCCCGCACCTCCACGGAGACGTCCCGTTCCAAGGCGCCCAAGTGGTAGCCGTGCAGGCTCAGTTCGGGGAAGACCACCAGATCCGAGCCCTCCGCCCCGGCCCGCTCGATCTGCTCCCGGGCGACCGCGAGGTTCCCTTCCACGTCCCCCAGCAGGCAGTCGGTCTGCGCCAGCGCTATTCGCATGCCACACTCCCCCTTTTTCGTCGCTTTTGAGCGGTTTGTCCTGCCATTTTCGCAGAGGACACCGGCTTCGGCCCCGGCGTGCGCCGCCTCCCGCACCCGCCCCCGGCGCACGCGGCGGGGAACGGCGCGTCCCGCCGCTCCGTTCGAGCCGCTTCAAACCCCCTGGGTGCCCGGTCCCACCAATGAGGGAAAGAACGATCCTTCCCGTACCGGAGAAGGCCCCTGGCGCGTTGATCCGCACAGCCGTCGTCCGCGCCGGGTGGCTTCCAGCCGCAGCGCCACCGGGCCCGCAGGACGACGGCGCTGCGGTCGAGTCGTCCGGCGATGCCGACGGTCGCCTCGACCGGGCGGCCCAGGCCGAGCGGCCCGCCGGATCCGCTCGGCCGGCCGCCGAGCATTTCCCCCACCGCGGGCCCGCCACTCACGGCAAGCCCCTCGCCCCCTTCCCCGCCCACCCCGGGGCCCGGAACGCGGCGACCTCACCACGCCACGCTCCGGGCCCGAGGCGAACGACGGCCCGGCTCCGTATCCGTACGCCCCGGTGACCGGGGCGTACGCGGCAGCCGGGCCGCCGGGCCGTCAGTGGTTGCCCGCGCCGTTCGCGGACAGCACCGGGATGTCGTCCAGGACGTGCGAGATCGGCTCGTCGCCCTTGGCCTGGGTGGAGTTCTCGGCACACTGCTGGTTCTGCGGGTTGGACAGGACGTTGACGTCCTGGACCGCGACCGGCACCAGCAGGCCGATCAGCGAGCCGACGTTCGCCTTGACCGGCACACCGAGGCACAGGTCGTTCAGCGAGCTCTGGACCAGGCCGGCCGAGGGGCTGAGCTTGCCGTGCGTGGTGGAGTTGCCGTAGGCGGTCTCGGCGCCGTTGCCGTTGACGGTGGTCGTCCCGTGGTCGTTGCCGGTCGCCATCGCCTGCGGGGCCGCCGCGGCGGTGAGGCCGAGCACCGACGCCGCGACAGCGGCGCCGGCCATGATCTTCTTCATCGTGCAAACCCTTCGGTACACGGACTTCCGGTACAGAAGCCCTGTTTCAACAACCCGCCACACCGCCCCTGGTTCCGGCCCGTCACCCGAACAGATGGCGATCCGGCGGGCGCCCGGCCGTCACCCTTCGCTCACACGCACCCTCTCCCCCGCCCGTCGCCTCCCTTGGCCGCGACGCCCCGCGCCGGCCGGCGCCACCGGGAAGTACGAGGTCAGCGGGGCGGCGGGAGGGCACGTCGGCGCACCGCCGGTGGTCCGCCGTGGCGGCGCCGCTGCCGGACGCGTCGGCGCCGCTGGATCACGCGGCCGCGCTCACGGGGCAGACCGCCCTCCTGACGCCGGCGACGGAGCCGCCGAACGCCGTTCCGGGCGCCGGCGGCGGCAAGCTCCCCGCCGGCCGGCACAGAGGAAGGAAACCGCCGACCGGGCCGTCGCCGCCGCGCAGCAGTCCCGGCGTACAGGTCCGGACACACACGAGGCCCGCGCCGCCGATTCCTCGGCGACACGGGCCCGGTGCCGCTTCCGGCGGCATGCCCACACGTCCGCAACCCCATCAATCCCGCGAACGCATGGGCATGCGTCCCTCCACACACCATGACCAACGAATGACCCGGGCCTGTAATGGTCACGTACCGGTAACAATGCCGGGCATTCCGTCCCGACTTTTTCCGGCACCCTTTCCGTCACCCGGATTTCCCCTCCCCGCATTCCTCGCGCACGCATTTCCGTAACCCGTACACGCACCCCTTCGATATCCGTACGCATCACCACACCGGATCCCGTTCGAAGGGGAAACGGAAGGGGGCAAAGGGAAACCCGGGCCGCCCGGAAGAAGGAGGGCCGGGCGGCCCGGGTCAGCGGGTGCCGGTCAGTGGTTGCCGGCGCCGTTGCCCGAGAGCAGCGGGATGTCGTCCAGAATGTGCGACAGCGCCTCGTCACCCTTGGCCTGGGTGGAGTTCTCGGTGCACTGCTGGTTCTGCGGCGAGGACAGCACGTTGATGTCCTGGAGCGAGATCGGCACGAGACCGATCAGCGAGCCGATGTTCGCCTTGGCGGGCAGACCGATGCAGGGCTTGTTGAGCGAGCCCTGGATGAGACCGATCTGCGGGCTCATGGAGCCGTACGTCGAGGAGTTGCCGTACGCCTGCATGGCGCCGTTGCCGTTGACGGAACTCGTGCCGTGGTCGTTGCCGATCGCCATCGCCTGCGGGGCGGCAGCGGCGGCGATACCAACGATGGACGCAGCCGCGGCTGCGGTCGCCAGAGCCTTCTTGATCATTGATTGTCCTTCGTTTTCCGGGTTGCCCGGGGCCGGGCAACATGCCCAACTTCGACCGTCCGGCCGAGTTGCGCTGATTCACTCAAATGAGCTGGCGTCCCCGATCTGTCAATTACCTGATCGGAATCGCCTGGGAAGCGATCACAGGAACACGGGGCATCCGGCGCCGCGGACGGAGAATTCTCCGGTGCTGAGCTTTCCCGCACCCGTCGCCGCGCTCCGCGTACGGAATTACTTCCCGAGCGGCAGGCCGCCGAGCAGCTTTCCGCCCTGGGTCGCCCCCGTGGCGCCACCCAGGATCTTCTTCGGACCGGACTTCGCCGTCTTCGCCACGCCCGTGACGGTGTCGACCAGCGGCCGGATCTGGTGACCGTCGAGCTGCTCACTGTGGAGCGCGTCGTTGAGACCGCCGTTGAGGCTCATGCTCGGCGACGTCGGCTGCTCGTTCGCAAAAGCGGGAACAGCCGCGCCGAGAGCCATGACGGAACCGGCCAGAACGGCGGCTGACTTCGCGTACTTCACTGTGAACTGTCCCTTCTCGGGCGGTGTTCGACGGGGCGCGACATCCCGGCCACGTGAGCATTCACTTCGCTGCTCGGATCACCGCATTCCCTCTGCCCAACGAGTCCCTGCGCGCGGAGAAACCCCCGAACATGCGTGTTGCCCGGAACGGGTACCGAAAAGGCGCGCGGCTTTCCAGGGGCGCAGCGAATTCGGGGCGGGCACCGGTCGGCCCCGGTACACGGAATGTGCACCGGGGCCGATCGGGACAACGCAATCCGAAAAGCTTCGGATCAGTCGGCGACGCAGGTGTTGCCGAAGGCCGGGTTGAGCAGGCCGATGATGTCGATGGTGTTGCCGCACACCTCGACCGGCAGGTGGATCGGCACCTCGATGTTGTCACCGGAGAGGACGCCGGGAGAGTTCGCGGCGACACCCGAGGCGCCCGCGTCGGCAAACGCGGGGGAGGCGGCACCGACGGCCATCAGGGCACCGGCGGCAACAGCGGCGATCTTGGTGTACTTCACTTTGAGCCCTTTCCTGCAGCGGATCGGTAGCGCACACGTCCTTCGTGCCGCACGGGCGCAAACGCCGCCCGTCACTCCGCTGCCGATATTGGTAACGATGTCCCCTCGCCAACGAAACTCCCGCGGCGAAGTTTTCGGAAAAATCGTCCGAACGGCCTGGACCCGTCCGGCGATTGCCGCCACATAAAAGCGCGGCGGCACCGTCGACATCACGCGGGACACACGTACGAGGGATTCGCCGAATACGAATTCCTACCGAGAGGGGTGGTGCTGCCCCGCCTGGTGTACGCGGGGCGGGTGCCGCCGGTCCGGTCCGTCCGGGAGGAGAGAACCGGGGGACCGGACCGGCGGCCGACGGCGGTGTCAGCCGTTGCCGACGCCGTTCCCGGACAGCGCCGAGATGTCGTCCAGGAGGTGCGACAGCGGCTCGTCGCCCTTGGCCTGGGTGGAGTTCTCGGTGCACTGCTGGTTCTGCGGGTTGGACAGGACGTTGACGTCCTGAACGGCGATCGGGACGAGACCGATGAGGGAGCCGACGTTCGCCTTGAGCGGCAGGCCGACGCAGAGCTTGTTCAGGGAGCCCTGGACCAGCTCCAGCTGCGGGCTCATCTCGCCCTTGGTGGTGGAGTTGCCGAACGCGGTCTTGGCACCGTTGCCGTTGACCGTGGAGGTGCCGTTGTCGTTGCCGATCGCCATCGCCTGGGGGGCGACGGTCGCCGAGATGCCGACGAGGGACGCGGCTACGGCCGTCGTGGCCAGGACCTTCTTGATCACGATTTACCCTTTCGAAGCGGAGTGCCCGTATCCGGAGCGTCCTGGACAACTCACTTCGCAGGGCACGGTTTCGCGGGTTCACCCGAATGACGCGAATCCGTAGGCAGATATCACCGCATCCGGGTGGCGTGGTACCGCGGACCGTGTCCCGGGAACGGCGAAGGCCGGCCGGGGACCGTGGGTCCCGGGCCGGCCTTCGGGGCGGGCGTCCGTGGCGTACGGGCGCCTGCCGGGGAGGCGTCAGCCGTTGACGCAGGTGTTGCCGAACGCGGGGTTGAGCAGCCCGACGACGTTGATGGTGTTGCCGCAGACGTTGATGGGGACGTCGACCGGGACCTGGATGTTGTTGCCCGAGATGACGCCGGGGGAGTTGACGGCGGCACCCTCGGCGCCGGCACCGTGGGCGGAGGCGACACCGGCACCGCCGATGACGGCGATACCCGCGGCGACGGACAGAACGGCGGCCTTGGAGACAAACTTCACGGCGAACCTCTTCACTGAAGCAGCTTTCGGGACATGTGCGTACGCATACGCGACGCACAGCCGCGCGGGGCGACAAGCTGTTCAACGCATGAACCACCAACGGGTGACGCCACTTTCGGGTGAATCCGGGGCAGGAGTGTTCGTAGCGGCCCGCGGTGGATGACCTGCGCGGGCGTGCGGGCTGCGCGGGCCGGTCGCCCGCACGCCTCGCCCGGACGGCCGCCGCCCACCCGGCCGGACGCCCCCGCGCCCGGTCCGGCCGGCCGGCCGCCCCCGGCGCAAGCGTCGATCGCCGCCGCGAAACGGCTGGTCAGAGCGATTGTCAGACCCTGCTGCAAGACTCCTGGCATGAGATGGGCGGTGGCGGAGACGGGCGACGGGGGTGTGCGTCTCTGCCCGCTCACTCCGGACGGCAGACCGGCGGGGCCGGTGGTGCGGGAGCCCTCGCTCGCGGCGGCGGTGCGGGCCCGGCCCGAGGTGGAGCGGTGGGTGTGGCGCTCCACGCCCGGGCTGTACCGCGAACTGCTGGCGGCGGGGCTGCGGGTGGAGCGGTGTTACGACGTCGAGGCGGCGGAGGCGCTGCTGATCGGGCACGAGGAGGGGCAGCGGGGGCAGCCGCGGTCGCTGGCGGCGGCGTGGGCGCGGCTGCGGGGGCTGCCGGTGCCGCCGGATGCGCCGGTGCGGGCGGCCGACACCCAGCCGTCGCTGTTCGAGCCGGGCCCGGTGCCGCTGCCGCCGGGGACGGACGAGCTGACGGCGCTGCTGGAGGTCTACGCGGGCCAGGTGGCGCGCACGGAGCGGGCGGAGCGGCCGGAGCGGATGCGGTTGCTGCTGGCGTCGGAGTCGGCGGGGATGCTGGTCGCGGCGGAGATGACGTGGGCCGGGGTGCCGTGGCGGGCCGATGTGCACCGGGCGTTGCTGGACGAGCTGTTGGGTGAGCGGTTCCCCGGCGGGCTGGAGCCGCGGCGGATGGCGGAGCTGGCCGAGGAGGTGTCGCGGGCGTTCGGCGGGGCGCGGGTGCGGCCGGATCTGCCGCAGGACATCGTCCGGGCGTTCGCGGGCGCGGGCATCGCGCTGAGCTCGACGCGTAAGTGGGAGCTGCAGCGGATCGACCATCCGGCGGTGGCGCCGCTGCTGGCGTACAAGGCGCTGTACCGGCTGCACACGGCGCACGGCTGGTCGTGGTTGCAGCAGTGGGTGCACGAGGGGCGGTTCCGGCCCGCGTATCTGCCGGGCGGGACGGTCTCCGGCCGCTGGACGACGAACGGCGGCGGCGCGCTCCAGGTGCCGAAGGTGGTACGGCGGGCGGTGCGGGCCGATCCGGGGTGGCGGCTGGTGGTGGCCGACGCCGACCAGATGGAGCCGCGGGTGCTGGCGGCGGTGTCGCGGGACCGCGGGTTGATGGAGGTCGCGGGCACCGGCCGTGATCTGTACGCGGACCTCGCCGCGCGGGCCTTCGGGGGCGACCGGGACCGCGCCAAGCTGGCGCTGCTGGGCGCGATCTACGGGCAGACGTCCGGGGACGGGCTGAAGCATCTGGCCGATCTGCGGCGGCGTTATCCCGCGGCGGTGGCGTACGTCGACGAGGCGGCGCGGGCCGGTGAGGAGGGGCGGCTGGTGCGGACGTGGTGGGGGCGTACCTGCCCGCCCGCGTCGGTGGCGCCGCCGGAGGAGGCCGGGCTGCCGCAGGAGGAGGAAACGGAGGGCTCCGGGTACGGCGGGGGCGCGGCGGCGCGGGCGCGCGGCCGGTTCACCCGGAATTTCGTGGTGCAGGGCAGCGCCGCCGACTGGGCGCTGCTGGTCCTGGCCGGGCTGCGGCGCACCTTGCACGAGGCGGGCCTGCGGGCGGAGTTGGTGTTCTTCCAGCACGACGAGGTGATCGTGCACTGCCCCGCCGAGGAGGCGGAGACGGTCGCGGCGGCCGTCGCGTCGGCGGCGGACGCGGCGGGGCGTCTGGCGTTCGGCCCGACCCCGGTGCGGTTCCCGTTCACGACGGCGGTGGTGGACTGCTACGGGGACGCGAAGTGAGGGCCGGCGGCGGGGGCGGCCGGGTGGTGGTTCGGGCGTCGGTCCACAGCCCGCACGCCGATTCGAGGGCACGACCTAAAATCCCGGGTAAGGGCTGTCCCGTCGGGGATGGCGGGGAGCCCTCAGGGAGGCCGGCCGGGCTGAGGGCGGCCGACATCCGATCCGCGAAGGGACGACGCGTTGACCGACAGCGAAGGCAATCGGGCCTCGGTCACGGACGGGGGCCCGCACGGCCGGGCCCCGGAGACCGAGCGGTCGGGCCCGGCGGCGGGTCGGCGGAGCCCGGGGACGGACCGGCCGGATCCGGAGGCGGAACGCCCGGCAGCGGCCGGCCCGCGCACCCCGGAAGCGGCCCCGCGGACCGCCGGGCCCGCGGCCGATCGCCCGCAGGCCGCCCCGGAGCAGGCCACCTCGGAGCGGGCGGCCGCAGGTCAGGCGGACGTGGCCGAACCGCCCGCCAAGCTGAGCCCGCGGGAGCGTCGTAAGCGGATCGCGGACCGGGTGCTGGCCGAGGGGCAGGTGACGATCGAGGAGTTGGTGCAGGAGCTGGGCGTCAGCCAGATGACCGTGCACCGGGATCTGGACACGCTGGAGCACCAGGGGTGGCTGCGGAAGGTGCGGGGCGGGGCGACGGCCGCGCCGAACGCGCTCTTCGAGTCCAATGCCAGGTGGCGGGGGAATGAGCAGGTCGCGGCGAAGGAGGCGATCTGCGCGGCGGCGCTGGCCATCGCCGAGCCGGGGCAGGCCGTGATCATCGACGACTCCAGTACGGCGCTGCCGCTGGCCCGGGCGCTCTCCTCGCGCGGTGCGTACACCGTCATCACCAACTCCCTCCAGGTGATCAACGAGTTGGCGGAGGAGCCCGACATCCGGGTGATCGCGCTGGGCGGGGAGTACCACGCGGCGTTCAACGCCTTCCTCGGCATGTCCACCGCCGACAGCGCCCGCAGCTTCCGCGCCGATGTCGCGTTCCTGTCCACCTCAGCCGTCGACAACGGCCACTGCTACCACCAGGCGCAGGAAAACGTCCTGGTCAAGCGGGCGTTGATGGCCGCGGCGCGGCGGAAGGTGCTGCTCGTCGACCATTCGAAGTTCGGCCGTCAGGCGCTCTACGAGCTGGCGCCGCTCGCCGATTTCGACCTCGTCATCTCCGATACGGAGCTGCCGCAGGAGGAGCAGGAGGCGCTGCACTCGCTGGGTGTGCGCTACGAGTTGGTGTCCGAGGAGACGCACCGGGCGTGACGTCCGCCGGGCCGTGGCGGACGGCAGGGCGCCCGCCTCCGGAGTCTTCCGGTGGCGGGCGCCCTGTCTGCTCGGGGGAAGGTCAGCCGCGGTGGCGGGCGGCGCCCACCGGGTCCTTCCGGAACGCCCAGTCCATCTTGGGTTCCATCGCGAAGCGGAAGACGCGTTGGACGGGCGGGGTGCACAGCAGCGTGATGACGGTGCCCGCGATGAGGGTCAGCACGATCGCGCCCCACGGGGTGTGCACCCAGGAGACGTCGTACCAGCCCCAGAAGCGGGAGCCCTTGGCGAGGAAGCCGTGCAGCAGATAGCCGTAGAGGGTGCCGGCGCCGAGGGCGGTGCACCACATCGTGCGGCCCGGGATCCAGGCGAGGAAGCAGGCGACGAGGACGAGCGAGCAGCCGAACATGGCGAGCGTCATGACGGCGCCGCTCCACCAGGGGGCGTGGAGTTCCTGCGCGGCCGAGCGGTGGTAGAACCACGCGGCGTTCATCCGCGGCGCGGCCCAGTACGCGAAGAGCAGCGCACCGGCCATGATCGGCACAGCGGCGATACGGGCCCGGCGGTTGCGGACGAGCTGGAAGTGCTCGGCCTTGAGGTTCAGTCCGAGGACGAAGAACGGCAGGAACTGCAGGACCCGCTGGAGGTCGAGGTCGTCACCGATCTCCGGGGAGAGGGAGGCGGCGACGGCGATGGCGAGCGTGAGCGGGACCGGCCAGCGGACGATCTTCCACAGCGGGGTGGTCAGCCGCCAGATGAAGAGCGCGATCAGGAACCAGGTGAGGTACCAGGGGTCCAGGAGGCTGATGGGGTATCCGGGGTCGTCGTCCGCCCACCGCTTGAAGAAGGTGTAGGCCGTCTCGAAGAGGATGTACGGCACGGCGACGCCGGTGATCAGGCGCTGCAGCCGGTCCTTGCGCATGTCGAAACTGCGCGAGAAATAGCCGGAGATGATGATGAACGCCGGCATGTGGAACGCGTAGACGGTCATGTAGAGAGCGGCCGCGGCACGGCTGCCGTCCCGGAGCGGTTCCCAGGCGTGGCCCATCGCCACCAGCACGATGGCGAGGTATTTCGCGTTGTCGAAGAACGCGTCGCGCTGCTTCTTCGGCGCGGGCGCCGCGTCCTGGCGCGGCGTCGGGGACTGCCGCGGTACGGCTGCGGCGGGCGGGGCGAGGGCGGTGGCGGTGGCGCCGCCGGCGATGGCCTGCGGGGGCATCGGGACGCGGCGGTCGCCGTGGTCGGGTATGTCGTTCGTCAAGGGCCCTCCCGGTACGAGCCCAGAGGAGGGGCGGGACGAGCAATCGCGCCGGGTGCCACGAAGGAACCCATCGGCCGGATTCTGCGTCTCCATACGTATGCGGGGGGCGTGGCGGCGTCGAACATCTCAGGCACCTTAGCTCTGCCGCGCGAATCCCGTAAATCCCCGCCCTGACCGGGCCGGACAAGGGCCGGATCCCGTCCCTGGGCACGTTATGCGACAACTCCGTCGATTCCTCGCGCCGCCGCGGCGGGGGCGTCGGGCGTCGCGCCGGGGCCCCATCCGTAGATGCGCAGCGGGTCGCCGTGCGGGCCGCGCAGCCGGTGGACGGCGGCGGCCCAGCGCGGGGTGAGCTGGTCCAGCGGCGGGTTGATGCCGTCGGCGAAGCGGGCGTAGCGGGCGGCGTCGCGGAGGGCGGGTGCGCCGAGGACGGCGGTGCGCAGGCGCGGGTCGAGGCGGTGGACGGTGCGGACGGAGCGGGCGCTGAAGCTCTGGATGACGAGCCGTCCGCGGTGGGTGCGGTCGAGCCAGCCCTCGGCGCGCAGCAGGCGGAGGGCCTGGGACTCGATGCCGGGGTAGCGGTCGGGGTTCTTCAACTCCAGCAGCAGTGACTGGTGGTGGCGGTCCAGGCGGCGCAGATAGCGGGTGAGGGTCGGCACCCGCTCCCCCGTGAACCGTGCAGCGAACCAGCTCCCGGCGTCGAGCCGGGCGATCTCGGCGGCGGTGAGATCGGCCACCCGCCAGGGGGCGCGGCCGGGCAGGGCGCGCGCGGCGTCGGTGGTGCGGCGCAGCGTCGTGTCGTGGACGACGACGAGCTGTCCGTCCTTGGTGCGCTGGACGTCGTTCTCGATCCAGGTGAACCCGGCGCGGTGGGCCGCGTCGACGGCGGCGAGGGTGTTCTCCGGCGCCCGGCGGGCCGCGCCGCGGTGCGCGATGACCAGCGGGGAGGCGACGGCGGGGGCGGTCGGCGGACCGAGGTCGCCGGATGCGCCACGGGGATACGCGGCCGGGGCGACCGCGGACCGGGGCCCGGGCCGGGCGGCCGGTGCGGTGAGGGCGGTGCCGGTGGCGAGGGCGGCGAGCAGGGTGACGGCGGCGGCGCGCCGTCGGGGTATGTGCGGCACGGTGCCTCCAGGTCGCTCGCCCGCCGGACGGCACCGCGGCGGCCCCGCCCCGTGCCGCACCGCCGGGAGCCCGCACGGTCCCGGCGGACGGCACTCCTCGACGGTCGCCCGGCGCCGGGCCCGCGGCGAATCGGGCGCGGCTGTCCGGGGGCGGGGGACCCCGGGTGGCGGAACGCGGGGCGCTCCCCGCGCGGAGCGGGCGGCGGTCCCGCGCGCCGGTGGCCCGCCGGGCCGGACGGCGCCCCCGGCATCCGTGGCCCGGGCGTGCCCGTCCGGTCCGGGCACCGCGCGCGGCCCCGCACGGTCGGGGGCCGTGCGGGGCCGCGGGGCGTACGGCGTGACCGTACGGGCCCGCCGGGTGCGGCGGGCGGCCGGTGGACTCGCGGAGACGCCTTACGAGTTCGGGCTGTCCGGCGGGGTCTGCGGGCCCAGGCCCCAGCTCACCGGGTGGCCCTCCGTGGCCGCCGGGTCGACCTCCCCGGTGCGGGCGAAGGCCGCCCACTCGCCCCGCAGCACGCGGCCGAACTCGTCCACGTCGGACCACGGGACGTCGCCGAGCATCGGCGCGTCCCGCCACGCCGCCTCGTCGCCGAGCAGCAGCGGCAACTCCAGGCAGTGGACCGCGCCGAACGGTGAGCCCGCCGGCTCCCAGTCGAGGCGGTAGGTGGTGACCCGGGCGCCCGCGGAGGTGGCCCAGGCGCCGAACTCCGCGATCGGGGCGGCGAAGGTGGGGCCCTCGGCGGCGCGGGCGTCGGCGCGGGTCAGGCCGAAGGCGGTCAGCTCCTCGCGGGTCCAGCCGATGAGCAGGTCGATGCCGTCGAGGCCGGTGGCGGGCGGGGTGGCGGGGACCGGGTCGGCGCCGACGACCGGGGAGAACGGCGGGGTGACCCGGCTGCCGGTGCGCTCCACGGCGTGTGCGGCGGCGGCCGCGCGGGCGGTGAGCAGCGCGTCGGCCGGGGCGGTGAACGGGTCGCCGCCCAGCGCCGCGAGGAAGGCCGCGCCGTCCGCGTCGGCCTCGGCGAGGTCGGTCTGGGCGGGGCCGAGGACCGGGCTCTGGAGGATGGCGCGGCGCAGCAGCCGCGGGGTGTCCGGGTGGCGCAGCAGCAGGGCCAGGGAGATCGCCCCGGCGGACTGTCCCGCGACGGTGACCTGCGCCGGGTCGCCGCCGTGCCGGGCGATGTTCTCGGCCACCCAGCGCAGTGCGGCCAGTTGGTCGAGGAGACCGAGGTTGCCGGGGGTGACATCCGGGTGGCGGAGGAAACCGAGCGGGCCGAGGCGGTAGTTGACGGAGACGACGACGAGATCGCCCTCGGCGCTCAGCCGGGCGCCGTCGTACCAGTCGAGCAGGCCGGAGCCGCTGGAGAAGCCGCCGCCGTGCAGGAAGACGAGGACGGGCCGGTGCGCGGCGGGCGCCGCCGGGGCGGTGATGCTCAGGTGCAGGCAGTCCTCGTCCTGCGGCAGGCTCCGGGAGGGTCCCATCACGGCTTCGAGCCGGGACGGCGGCTGCGGGCACATCGCGCCGGCCACCGGGACGTCGGCGCCCGCGGGGACGGGGACCGGCGGCCGGAAGCGGGCGGCGGTGGCGTAGCGGAGCGGTCCGGTGCGGCGGACCGGCACGCTCCCCCGGTCGGTGGGGACGTCGACGACATGTCCCGGTGCGCTGTTCACAGGCGGGTCTCCTTCGGTACGGGGCGGGGCGGGCGGCGGTACGGCCCGGTGGCCGCCGCCCGGTACAACGTACGGATCCCGGCGGCCGGTCCGTCCGGGGAGGCGGAACGGGCACGGCCGCCGGGAGACTGCGGGGCGGCGGGGGCCGACGCGGCAGGCGGTTCCGGGCGGCGGGCGCGGGCGGTCCGCACGCGGGGGGCCGCGCTCAGAGCGGCGGCAGCCCCAGGAACCGCCGGGCGTTGCCGCCGAGGATCGCCGCGCGCTCGGTCTCGTCCAGGAAGCCGGAGCGGTGGACGACGGCGCCGACCGGCCGCTCGCCCAGCGGGTACGGGTAGTCGCTGCCGACCATCACCTGGCTCGCGCCGAGGGTGTCGACGAGGGTGCGCAGTGCGGTGGGTTCGAAGACGACCGAGTCGACGGAGAAGCGGTCGGTGTAGTGGGAGGGCGGCAGCGCGGAGGTGGCGACGGCGTCGGAGCGGCGGTGCCAGGCGTTCTCCAGGCGGCCCAGCCAGAACGCGAACGAGCCGCCGCCGTGCGCGAAGCAGATCCGCAGGGTGTCGGGGACCCGGTCGAAGACGCCGCCGAGGACGAGGGCGAGCACCGACAGATGGGTTTCGGCGGGCATCCCGGTCAGCCACTGGGCCATCCACCGGTCCAGCCGCGGGGAGGCCGGCATGTCCCAGGGGTGGACGAAGACGGGGGCGCCGCGGTCGGCGCAGTGCTGGAGGAAGGTGACGATGCCCTCGTCGTCGAGGTCGCGGTCGCCGACGTGGTTGCCGATCTCCACGCCGTGGTGGCCGTTGGCGAGGCAGCGGTCGAGTTCGCGGCAGGCGGCGTCCGGGTCCTGCAGCGGCACCTGCGCGAACGGCAGCAGCCGTCCGGGGGCGGGGGCGCAGATCTCCAGGGCGAGGTCGTTGAAGATCTGTGCGACCTTGACCGCCTGGTCGGCGGGGCGGGCGTAGTTGAAGAAGACCGGTGTGGGCGACACGACCTGGGCGTCGATGCCGTCGGCCGCCATGTCGGCGAGGCGGGTGCCGGCGTCCCAGCAGTCGGCGCCGATCCGGCGGAACTCCCGGGAGCCGACCATGATCATGGCTTCGCGTTCGGAGGTGACGCGCAGCCAGGGCCAGTCGGCCGCGGGCCCGGCGGCGCTCGCCAGATCGGGCCAGCCCAGCGGCACGTAGTGGGTGTGGACATCGATGCGGGAGGCTTCCACGAGGGGGGCCGGGGTGGGTCTGTTCACGGTGCGGTTCCGCTCTTGCCGGGGTGCAGGGTGCCGCAGGCGCGGCAGGTTCGGGCCCGGACGTCGCCGTGGAAGGCGGCGAAGACCGGGGGGAGGTCGCGGACGATGTCGCGGACCTGGAGTTCCACGTCGTGGACGAGGGTGTGGCAGCCGGGGCAGTACCACTGGAAGCGCTCCAGGGTGCCCTCATCCCGGACGCGTTCGACGACCAGGCCGACGGAGCCCGCCTCGGGCCGCTGCGGGGAATGCGGGACGCCGCCGGGCAGCAGGAACATCTCACCCTCGCGGACATCGATCCGCCGGGGCCGTCCGTCGACCATGACGTTGACGTGCATGGCGCCCTTGACCTGGTAGAACCACTCCTCGTACGGCTCCAGGTGGTAGTCGGTGCGGGCGTTGGGGCCGCCGACGACCTGGACGATGAAGTCGCTGGTGCCGTCCCAGATCTGCCGGTTGTTCACGGGCGGCTTGAGGTCGTCGGCGTGGTCGCGTACCCACTGGGCGAAGTTGATGACCGGAGGCAGGTCCATCGTGCTCCTCGGGTTGGCGGTACGGAGGGGGCGGGCGGGCTGCTCAGGGGGCGGGCCGGTGGGCGATGCCCTGGATCTCGATGAGCAGATGCGGATGGGGCAGTTGGTGGACGGCGACGGTGGTGCGGGTGGGTCCGCGCTCGTCGAAGTGTTCGGCCCAGACGGCGTTGTAGCCCGCGAAGTCGTTCATGTTCACCAAGTAGGCGGTGACCTGGACGAGATCGTCCAGGGTGGCTCCGGCGGCGGCCAGCACCTCGCGGACGTTGGCGAGGACCGCGCGGGTCTGCTCCCGGATGTCGAGGGTGGTGGCGCCCATGTCGTCGGCTTCGGCACCGGCGATGGTGTTGTCCGGCCTGCGGCTGCTGGTCCCGGAGAAGAACACCAGGTCACCGGCGGTTTTCACATGCGGGAACCGACCGCGCGGGGTGGCCTTCCCGGGGACGACGATGCCGTCATTGCTCATGAAGGGTTCCTGATCGTTACGGCGGGCCCGGCCGGCTCGTCACCGGCAGCGCCCGCCACCGTGAAGGCGGCGCGGCCGAGTCCGGTGACGGTGGCCTCGATGTGGCTGCCCGGGGTGAGGGCGGCAGCGGGCGTGGCGGCGCCGGCCAGCAGGACGTCCCCGGCGCGCAGCGGGTGGCCGAGCTCCCGGGCGCGGCGCAGCGCGGCGTGGACGGCGCGCAGCGGGTGGCCGAGGATCGCGGCGGTGGAGCCGGTCTCGGCGGTGCGTCCGTCGATCTCCAGCCGGACGCCGCGGTTGGCGAGGTCCCCGGCGCCGGCGAGCGCGGTCCAGGGCCCGAGGACGTATCCGGCGGCGGAGGTGTTGTCGGCGACGACGTCCTCCAGGGTGAAGCGGAAGTCGCGGTACCGGCTGTCGATGATCTCCAGCGCCGGGGCGACGGCGTCGATGGCCGTCTCCGGGTCGACGGTGTCCCCGGGCCGCACGTCGGCCGCGAGCCGGAAGGCGACCTCGGGTTCGACGCGCGGATGGACGTAGTCGTCCAGGGAGATGCGGGCGCCGTCGGGCAGCCGCATGGCGTCGGTGAGGCGGCCGAAGATGACGTCGAAGACGCCCATCTGCGCCGCCTTGGTGCGGCTGGTGAAGCCGAGCTTGACGCCGCTGGGCCGCTCACCGCGGGCGGTACGCCGTTCGATCAGCAGCCGCTGGACCTCGTACGCCGCGTCGAGCCCGAGTGGCGCGGCGGCGGTGAGCTGGGCGACCGGGGCGGCGCCGGTGGCCGCGGCGTCCAGCACCGCGGCGGCCTCGGCGAGGTCCCACGTCGCTTCGGTGGCAGGGGGGTTCATACCGGATCTTCTTCCTTCTGGGCGGCAGGGGCGGTCAGGGTGTGCCGCTCTCGGCGGCCGGGGCGTCCCCCCGTACGAAGTCCGCGTGGACCTCCCCGAGCCCGTCCAGCCGGGCGCGGAACACGCCCGGCCCGGTGACCGGCACCATCGGGCCGAGCGCCCCGGAGAGGACGAGGTCGCCGGCGCGCAGCGGGTCGCCGCGGCGGGCCGCCTCGCGGGCGAGCCAGGCGACGGCGGCCACCGGGGTGCCCAGGCAGGCGGCGCCGGAGCCGGTCGAGAGGGTTTCGCCGCGGTGGTCGAGGGCCATGCCGAGGCCCGGCAGGTCGACCGCGGCGAGCGGACGCGGGGTGGTGCCGAGGACGACGGCACCGCTGGAGGCGTTGTCGGCGACGGTGTCGGTGATCCGGATGTCCCAGCCGGCGATCCGCGAGTCGGCGATCTCCAGCGCGGGCAGCAGGAAGTCGGTCGCCGCGATCACCTCCGCCGCCGTCACCGACGGCCCGTCCAGGTCCTTCCCGAGGACGAACGCGACCTCCGCCTCGATCCGCGGCTGGAGGAAACGTCCCAGGTCGAGCGGTTCCCGGTCGGTGTGGACCATCGAGTCGAGGAGCACCCCGTAGTCCGGTGCGTAGACCCCGAACTGCCGCTGGACGGCCGGGGAGGTCAGCCCGATCTTGTGGCCGGCCCGCCGCGCCCCGTCCGCGAGCCGCCCGTCGAGCACCGCCCGCTGCACCGCGTACGCCGCGTCCTGGTCCCACCCGCCGATCAGCTTCCGTACGGGGGCGCAGGGCACCCCGCTCGCGGCGGCCTGCCGCAGCCGCGCGGCGGCCTCCGCGATCTGGGCCTCCGTGGCGCGTGCAGCCATCAGCTCACTGCAGAAGACACTCTGTTGGGGATGTCCACCGCTCACAGCTGCACGCACACGTTCGTCGGCTCGGTGTAGAAGTGGAGGGAGTGGGTCCCGCCCTCGCGTCCGATGCCGGAGAGGCCGGTGCCGCCGAACGGCGAGCGCAGATCGCGCAGGTACCAGGTGTTGACCCAGGCCATCCCGGTCCGCATCCGCTGCGCGACGCGGTGGCCGCGCTCCAGGTCCCGGGTCCAGACGCAGGACGCCAGCCCGTACGGTGTGTCGTTCGCCAGCCGGACGGCCTCCTCCTCGGTGTCGAACGGGATGAGCCCGGCGACCGGGCCGAAGATCTCCTCCCGCATGGTGCGGGCGGTGTGTTCAAGCCCCGTCCACAGCGTCGGTTCGATCCACGCACCGCCGTCCAGATCCGCGCCCATCTCGGGGACGCCGCCGCCCGCCAGCACCTCGGCGCCCTCGCTGCGGGCGAGTTCGAGGTAGCCGAGGACCTTCTTGCGGTGCGCCTGCGAGATCAGCGGTCCGGTGGTGGTCGCCGGGTCCTCGGGGCGGCCGGGGCGCAGCTCACGGGCGCGCTGCGCGAGACCCGCGGCGATCTCGTCGAAGAGCGGCCGCTGCACGTAGACGCGCTCGGTGCACAGGCAGACCTGCCCGGTGTTGGTGAACACCGACCGGGCCAGCCCGTCCACCGTCCGCGCCACATCCGCGTCGTCGAAGACCAGCGCGGCGTTCTTGCCGCCCAGTTCGAACGAGACGGGCCGCACGCCGGGCGCCGCCGCCCGCATGATCGCCGTGCCGGTGGCGGACTCGCCGGTGAACGTCACCCCGTCCACGTCCGGGTGGCCGGCGAGGAAGGCGCCCGCGGAGTCCGGGCCGAAACCGTGCACGACATTGCAGACGCCGTCCGGCAGCCCGGCCTCCTTGAGGATCTCCGCCAGCAGCGTCGCGGAGGAGGGCGTCAGCTCCGACGGCTTCACGACCACGGCGTTACCGCAGGCCAGGGCCGGTGCGAGCTTCCAGGTGAGGAGGAGCAGCGGGAGGTTCCACGGCACGATGACGGCGACCACGCCGAGCGGTCGGCGCACCGCGTAGTTCAGCGCCGTGCGTCCGCCGGGCAGTTCGGTGAGGAAGGAGTCGAGGCCCGCGGCGGCGATGGTGTCGGCGAACGACCGGAAATTCGCGGCGGCGCGGGCCACGTCCAGGTCCCGGGCCATCGCCAGGGGCTTGCCGGTGTCGGCGACCTCGGCGGCGACCAGTTCGTCGGCGCGCCGGTCGATGACGTCGGCGATCCGCCGCATCAGCTCGGCGCGCTGGGGGACGGTGGTGTCGCCCCAGGGGCCGGTGAGGGCGCGGCGGGCGGCTCGGACGGCGACGTCGACGAGGACCTCGTCCGCCTCGTGCACCCTGCCGACGAGTGCGCCGTCCACCGGGCTGAACCGGTCGAAGGAGCGCACGCCGTCCACGAGGGCGCCGTCCACGAAATTGCGGATCTCCCGCACGGGGAGCGAAGTGCTGCGGCTCATGACGCCGAGGCTAGGGAGAGCCAGCCATGCCTGAATAATGCTCTTTGCGTTCCCCGCGATGCCTCTACGGGCATACCGTGACCCCATGGAGAGCGAGAGGCTGCTCGACGGCCGTCTGAAACTGCGCCACCTCACCCTCGTCACCGCCATCGCCGACCAGGGCAGCGTCATCCGTGCCGCCCAGGAACTGCACATCACCCAGCCCGTCGTCACCCGCGCCCTGCACGAGCTGGAGACGATCCTCGGGGTCCCGCTGTTCGAACGGCATCACCGCGGGGTGACGCCGACGCTGTACGGCGAGTCGTTCGTCGGCCACGCCCGCGCGGTCCTGGCCCAGCTGCGGCAGGCCGGCGCGGAGCTGGGCCACCTCGCCGCCGGCCATCTCGGCTCGGTCACCGTCGGCGTCCATCTCGCCGGGTCCAACCTGCTGCTGCCGCGGGCGATGGCGGCGCTGAAGCGGGCGCATCCGGCGGTCACCGTCGTCGTCCGCGAGGCCACCCCGGACACGCTGCGCGCCGGGGTCCTCTCCGGGGAGATCGACCTGATCGTCGGCCGCCTCTCGGGGCAGCCGCCGCGCCGCCTCACCCAGGAGCAGCTGTACCGCGAGCCGGTCCGCCTCACCGCCCGCACCGACCACCCCGTGCACCAGCTGCGCCATCCGTCCCTCGCCGAGCTGCGCCGCTACCCGTGGGTTCTCCCCGTCGACCGGACCGCGCTCCGCGCCGAGCTGGAGGAGCTGTTCACCCATGCCGACCTGGAACTCCCCGACGACCGCGTCGAGTGCACCTCCATGCCCACCCTGCGGCACTTCCTCCTCGCCACCGACGCCCTCGCCGTCCTCCCCCTCCTCCTCGCCACCCAGGACCCGGACCTCCGCCTGATCGACACCCCCCTGAAATCCATCAGCCAGGCCGTCGGCCTCACCCGGCCCGCGGACCGGCCGCTGTCCCCCGCGGCGGACACGCTGCGGACATATCTGCGGCAGGAGGCGCGGGGGCTGGCACGGCTGGTGGAGTGAGCGACGCTCGCGGGGGCGGGGCCGGGCGGGACGGCTCGCCGGGCGGGCTCCCTCGCGGCCCTGCTCGGCTGCGGCCCGGCCCGGCCCTCACCCGTACGCCGCCGGAGCGGGCCGACTGTCAGTGGCCCGCCCTACGATCCGTGCATGGCGATTCAGCGGATGGACAACGTCGGCATCGTCGTCGACGACATGGAGGCCGCCAAGGCGTTCTTCATCGAACTCGGCCTGGAGCTGGAGGGCACGGCCCCGATCGAGGGCCCCTGGGTGGACCGCATCCTCGGCCTCCCCGATGTCCGCACCGACATCGCGATGCTGCGCACCCCGGACGGCCACTCCCGCCTCGAACTGACCACCTTCCACAACCCGCCGCCCCTCACCCCCGTCCCGTCGCCCCCTCCGCCCCACACCCTGGGCTTCTGCCGCCTGATGTTCGCGGTCGACGACATCAAGGACACGGTGGCCCGCCTGCACACCCATGACGGTGAACTCCTCGGTGAGATCACCCAGTTCGAGGAGGCGTATCTGCTGTGCTATCTGCGGGGCCCCGGAGGCGTGATCATCGCGCTGGCGGAGGCGCTGGGGTGAGGCCCGGGGGCCGTCCGGGACAGTGCGAGTCAGGCCGCCGGGCGACCTGACTCACGGCCTCGGGTCAGCCCGTACGCGTGCCGCGGTAGCCCACCGGGCCCTCACCGGGGAACTGAGCGGTGCCCTGGAAGTTGCTGCCACCGTCGAAGAACGTCACCGAGCCCTTCCCTGCGTCACCGCTCCAGGTGACCGTGGTTCCCGTCGCGGGAGCGCCGCTCTCGGGGACGACCTGGTTGCGGTTGACGATGCTGAGCTTGAGCGGCGCATCCGGCTGCCAGCCGCCGCCCCCCGTTGAGATCTCCGTGTTGTACGTGGCCATGAGCTCCTCCTGGCTCCGTGGACGATCGGGCGTCTGCCACGCCCCCTCACCATGACGTTCACCGCCCTCCAACCCCCGTAACCTCAGGGCGATTGATTGCCATGGCAAACCACACCCCGGAGGGATTCGCACCACACACCCGAAGAGGCAGGCTGACGAACGTCTCACCTCGCGCATCCATCAAATTCCGAACGCAAAGCTCCATCAGCCCAGGAAGGGTGCTCCTGCCACAGGCACATGACCCGAACGCCACACCCCGGCAGCCCGCCGCAGCCTCAGCCGTCCGCCCCCGTCCCTCGCCGCCCATCAAGCCGCTCCCGCACGAAATCCCGCACAAAACCGGGCAGTTCAGCAACCTCCAGCAACGGCGGCAACAGCTCCGCCTCCGTCGTCACCGCGCGGAACGTGTATGCCACGCTCACCCCGTGCGCGGGCCGGTCCACCACCGCCACCGGATCACCGGCCCGGATCTCCCCAGGCGTGATCACCCGCAGATACGCCCCCGGCAACCCGGCCCGCGTGAACCGCCGGTTCCAGCCCGGCAGCCCCATCCATCCCCGGAACGTCCCGCACGGAATCCGCGGACACGACACCTCCAGCACCACCTCCGCCCCGACCCGCCACCGCTCCCCGATCACGGCACCGTTGACGTCGACCCCGGCGGTGGTGAGGTTCTCCCCGAACACCCCGTTGGCCAGCGTCCGGTCCAGCTCCCGCTGCCAGCCGTCCAGATCCTCCCGCGCATACGCGTACACGGCCTGCTCGGCGCCCCCGTGGTTCCCCACGTCGTACACCCGGTCCCCGGCCAGTCCGACCTCCCCCGTCCCCTCCGAAACGGGCGCGGCCACCGCCACCACCCCCACCACCGGCCGCTTGTCGATGCCCGTCCAGCCGCCCGCCTCCCGCCTGCTCTTCCACGGATTGGGGCGGGGCCTGCCGACGTTGACGGAGAGCAGCTTCATGGGGCCGACGGTAGGGCGGGGCCCCGGCGCGAACCAGCGAATTCCCAGGACCCCGCCCCGCCGCTCACCGCGGCGCGGTGGACGTCACGGACCCGGCGTGAGGTCGCCGGAGCGCCCGGCCGCGATACGGGACCACTGGGGGATGGGGCGGCCGTCGCTCCGCAGGCCCATGTGGCCGGCGAGTGTTCCCTGGGCACCCGGCCACCCGGAGGGTGGGTCCTCCCACGGCTCCTGGCGTCCGTACGCGGTGAGGTCCATGAGCGCGTAGCTGTAGTCCATCGCCTCCACCCCGCGCAGCGTCGTCCAGTACGTCTCGTGGACGCGGTTGCCGTCGCGCAGGTAGCAGACCAGGTGCATCATGCCGACGCGGCGTCCCACCAGGAGTGCGTCCTGCGAAGGGAGGGCCGAGTACCACGGCACGTCCCAGCCCATGAAGTCCCGGTAGCGGCGGCTCTGCTCGTACGGGCCCTGGCAGAAGACCGCGTAGGTGATGTCGCGGGAGTGCAGGTAGGAGAGCTCCTGCACCTGGGTGGCCACCCAGGTGCAGCCCTCGCACTGCCCTGCCGCGTCGTGGCCGTCATGCCACATGAAGTAGTAGGCGATGAGCTGCCGGCGCCCTTCGAACGCGTCGAGCAGGGTGACCGGCCCGTCGGGACCGGTCAGTTCCAGGTCGGCGGCCACCTCCACCATGGGCAGCCGGCGCCGGGCTGCGGCGATCGCGTCGCCCTCCCGGGTGTGCGCCTTCTCGCGGACCCGCAGCTTCTCCAGTTCGGCCTGGAAGGCGGCCCGGTCGGCCACCGGCGGCAGCGCCGGAGCGCGGTCGGGGTTCGCTGCCCTGCTGTCTCGTCCGGTCATGATGACCTTCCCCTCGTCGTGGGCCTCCGGCCGGCTTCGGTCAGCCGGAGGCTCCTCGGGTGTGCGGGCCGGGACGCTCCGCCATCTCCTTGACCCGCAGCAGGCGGGTCTCCCAGGAGCGGCCGATCCGGTCCAGTTCCCCGGCCAGCGCACCGAGCCGGGCGCCGACGGCCAGGTGGACGACCTCGCGCCCGCGCTGCTCGGACTCGACCAGACCCACCTCGCGCAGCACCTCCAGGTGCTTGCCGATCGCCTGACGGCTTATCGGCAGCACTCTGGCCAGCGCGGACGCCGACATGGGGCCCTCGCCGAGGCGGGTGAGAATCTCCCAACGCGTCGGGTCGCCGAGCGCGGCGCATATGGCGGGGAGGGCGGCGGTCACCGGCGCGCCCCCGGGGCCGACGCGGGCTTCTCGGCGAACGCCTTCGCGGCCGCCAGCTCGGTGAGCCACCCCTTGTCGTTGCCCTCGCGCTCCTTCAGCCAGGCGGCCGGGTCGTCGGCGAGGCCGGAGAACCCGCTCTCGACGACGCGCAGCGTCACCCCGCCGCCGTCCCGCTCGTCGATCCAGAACTCGACGAGGGTCGAGGCCGTCGACGCGTCTCGGAACGGGGTGCCGATCCAGCGGAACGCCGCGTAGCGCGGCTTGTCCAGCTGCACCGTCCGGAACCGGAACTCGCCCAGCGCGGGGTGGCACACGACGGTCACGTCGCCTTCGTGGCGCAGGTCCGAGGTGTCCTCGACGGCACCGTCGTTGATGTACCAGCCAGGGCGCGCGACCAGCTCCCAGACCCGCTCCGCCGGGGCGTCGATGTCGATCTGCCGGGCGATCCGGTCCAGCTCGGCAAGCTCGGCGTCAGTGGTGCCGGCCGTGTCAGCGATCTCGTCCATGACGTCCTCCTCAGAGATGCCTCCCCCGGATCTATCTGCAACTCAACGATTGCACACCAGGATCCCACCTGCAACCTGTCAGTTGCGGCAATATCGCGCCGCCGAGCCGCCGAGCCGCGCCCTACGCCGCCCCCCGGCTCACCGCGATCCGGTGCACCTCTCGCAGCGACTCAGCGAGGCGGGCGACCGCGTACCGCAGCTGCTCGGACGTGGTCCGCCGCTCGGCCGCCAGCCGATCGACGTGCTCCAGCAGGTCAACGGCCATCTCCAGCTGTACGGTCTCCATCTCGTCGGCCAGCTGCGCGACGAACCCGGCACCGTCCCCGACCAGGTAACAGGGCTTGCCCCCGTCCCCCGTCCACGGCAGCAGCCGCGGCGCCCCCGCCTTGCCCCTCACGCCGTCACCCGCCGGGCCCGCGCCACACCCACCCCGAAGCCACGCCCGAGCGGGGCGTACACCAGCACCCGCCTGCCCGCACCGTGCAGCCTCGGATCGGCCGCCAGCTTCCGCTCGTACGCCACGAGCTCCGGCGTCAGCCCCTCGCCGGGCGCCAGGCGACGGGACCGCGGCGGCTGGATCGGCCGGATCAGGAACGCCGCGGGATCGACCGCCCCCACCCCGCCGCCCGCCCGGCGCCACCCCTTCGGCGGCCACCACATCACGACGGCGAGCGGCATCAAGGGGGCGAGCGGTGCCCACGGCAGTACGCGCTCGTACACCTGGACAAGGGTTTCCAACACGTCATCAACTCCTGATCGTTGAGGGCCACGCCACCGGGCCTCACCGTACGGCCGCGCGGCCGCGGAGCCCCCGAAAGCGTTCCACTGAGTAGCGATTCCCTCACAGAGTGAGACCGCGAGGGCTACGCTGCCCAGGGGTTGCGAGGTGACTTCCCCTGCGTCACATGGGAGTTGACGAATGAGCAACATCTACGGCGACTGGCTCCGCGCCCAACGCGAAGCGGCCCGCATGACCCAACAGGAACTGGCAGACACCGCGATCATGACCCGTTCCCACATCGCCCACATCGAGGCGGGCCGCCGCATCCCGTCCAAGGAGGACGCCCGGCGGTTGGATCGGGCGCTGAACACGGGGGATGTACTCAGCAGCTTTCTACCGGGAAACGACAGCACGATCACCGACTATTTCGAACCCGCCCGCCACCTGGAACAACAGGCGGTGGAAATTCGTGAGTTCGCCGTATCCCACGTGCCGGGGATCCTTCAGACCGAGCACTACGCACGAGCGGTGATGCGTACCGTGTACCCCCCTAGGAGTGACAAGGAGCGTGACAAGCACGTCGTCACACGCCTGGAACGCGCCAAGGTGCTCGACGACCCAGTCACACCTGTGGTGTGGGCACTACTGGACGAGTCCGTTCTGCGGCGCCCGGTCGGCGGCCCCTCCGTCATGGCCGAGCAACTCACCCATGTGATCGGCCTGGCTGAGCGTGAGCGCATTCGCGTACACGTGATGCCCACGAGCCTCGGTGCGTACCACCTGATGCAGGGGATGCTGTCGCTGATGTGGTTCGACGACCAGCCCCCGATCGCCTACACGGAGGGCCTGTCCGTAGGCAAAGTGCACGACTCTCCGCACATTGTTCAGCAACTTCAGGGCGCCTACCATCTCGCACTGAGCGACGCACTGCCGCTGAAGGATTCCCTGTTCCTCTTGAAAACAGCAGCTAAGGAATACGAAGGCCATGCCTGAGCGCCACATCCGGGACGCCGCCACACTGCGTGGGTGGCGTAAGTCGACGTACAGCGGTGCCGAGTCGGGTAGTTGCGTCGAAATCTACGACGGCCACCCCACCGCCGTCCCCGTCCGCGACTCCAAGAACCCGCACGGGCCCGCGCTTCTCATACCGGCAGACGGCTGGACCGCGTTCATCGCAGGCGTCAAGGGCGAAGCCTTCGCTTCCTGAGCGCTGAGCCACAGCCCTCGGCCACCGTGTGGCATGGGCCCTCTGCCGGGCCCGCGGACACCGAGGCCCCCGCCCATCCGCCGTGGGGGCGGGGACGAGGCAGGGGCCTGGACGGGCGGCCGCCGGGGGCGCTACCGCTCGATCGGGGTCAGTGCGCGAAGCCCCAGTCGAGGATCTTCTTCGCGTCGTCGAAGCGGCCGGCGTCGTCCTTCAGGATGGCGCCGACGAGGGTGCGGTTGTCTCGCTTGGCGGCGAAGACGAGGGCGTAGCCGCTCTCGGGGCCGCTGCCGGTCTTGATGCCGAGGGCGCCGTCGTAGGTGGACAGCAGCTGGTCGGTGTTGTTCCAGGTGTAGTACCGGGTGTGGCCGTTGGCCGCCGGGGCCTCGGTCTTGAACTGCTGGTTCTTGACGACCTCGGCGAACACGGGCTGAAGCATCGCACGCTGGCCGAGCTTGGCCATGTCGCGGGCGGTGCTGTGGTTGTTGCCGTTCGAGATGCCGTCGTACGTGTCGAAGTGCGTGCCCTTCAGACCGAGCTGCTGCGCCTCGTCGTTCATCTGGCGGACGAAGTCGGCGATCCGCTCGTCCGTGGTGGCGCCCTGGCCGTAGTGGTCGGCGAGGGCGCGCGCGGCGTCCGCGCCGGACGGGATCAGCATGGCGTGCAGCAGCTGGCGGACGGTGAGCGTGTCGCCGGTCTGAAGGTCGGCGGTGCTGGCGCCGACCTTCTGGACGTAGTCCCGGTACTCCTGCTTGATCTGGATGCCGTGCTCAAGCCACTCGGGGTGCTTGAGCACCACGAGCGCCGTCATGATCTTGGTGGTGCTGGCCATCGAGACGCTCTCGTCGGCCTTGGCACCGGCCCACATCTCGCGCTCCTGGCTGCCGTCGCGGGCATCGAGGAGGAAGGCGTGGTCGGCCTTGACCTGGGGCGCGTCCTGGGACTTGACGTCCTGGGCGGCGTCGGCGGCAGGCTGCTCGACGGCCTGCTGACGGTGCGCGTCCTGCTGGTCGTCGGCGGAGTGCGTGGCACCGGGGGTGGCGGCCTGGGCGAGGCCGGTTGCGGTGATCGGCAGGGCGGCGCCGACCATCGCGACCATCGCGATCCGGACCCCGGTGCGGTGTATCCGGTTCGGGCGGGCGTGGGAACCCATGGGTATCCCTTTCTCCCGGCGGGGGAACGCCGGTAGGTGAGGCAACTTGGTTTATATCGAACCTACTTGTGTGTGGACACCAACCGTCAAGCCCGGTATGTCATAGCCCCGTAACGAGCTGAGGCGGAGTGGAGAAGTTGTGTGCGTGACGGGTGGGGCCTGTGGGGTTGCTCGCGGGGAGTGAACGGATGATCTCTCGCGGGCATCAGAGGTTCACCGGAGCTTTTACCCGAGGGAAGCCACCACACTGCGCCTGACCTGCCGGTTCTGGTGGTCGTCGGGCCCGTAGGGGCGGCGCATGGGCCCGCTTCTGCCCGTTTGGCAGGAACGGGTTCGCTCTCGTCCGGTGACGTTCCGTGAGGCGTCAATCGGGTTGTGCGGATGGGTGGTTGCCCTGTCCGGAGGTGCTGGGGGAGGCGGTCAGGGGCGCCCTCCGCGCCGGAAACGGCAGCGGGCCCGGGGGCGTAGCCTGCCCCCGGGCCCCGTGGTGCCGCCCTATACGGTCGCCGGCGCGGTGAAGAGCGCGGGTCATGCTGAAGTCGTCGTGTTCTGCCTTTGAACTACCGCGCATCGGAGAAGTGGCTGCACGGGCCGGACTTGAACCGGCATCCGACGACGCGGGCCCGGCCCGGTCGTTCCGGCGAACGGCGGCGCATACTGAATCTGGAGCAAGAGTCTGAGATTGATCGCGGTGTGCCTCTCCCTGTTGGGCCACCGCGGCCCGAAGTGCCGCGGGGAGGACTCGAACCTCCACTGACCACCGCGTTCGTCACGACAAGCCTCAGTTTCAGCTTGCGCTCCTCGCGCACCCCGGACGCGTTGATGCGCCCGGGGAGTTGTCGGGGCTACCCGAAGAGGTAGCCGAAGACGGCGTCACCCACCCTCTGGTCGGTCACCTCCGCGCCGTTCGCCTCCTCGCGGGCGAACTTCACGGCGGTACCCAACTTCTCGACACGGTCGAGAAGTTCGTTGACCCGGCGGGCGGGGAGCGCGCCGGAGAACTTCACGGTCGTCCAGTATCCGACCGGTATGTCCTCGTAGTAGACGTCGACCTGCGCCGGGTGCTTCTCCGTCGCCTCGGCCTTGACGTGGTTGCGGGGGACCTTCTTCGTACGGACGGTGCGGACCGGCTCGGTCTTCCAGGCGTCGGTGGACGGGTCCTGCACCCAGGACTCCGACGCGTCGAGCACCGGCAGCTTACGGAGGAAGGCGGCGAGGTCGCCGAGCTGCTTCTCCAGGAAGAGCAGGTACGACACCGGCACCTGGGAGAGGAGCGCGCGGCCGTCGACCGTCACATCGGCGCGGGCGGTGCAGTTGGCCCAGTCCTTGGTGGCGGTCACATCGAACAGCCTGGTCAGGGTGGTGGCCGTCGCGCGCAGGACGTCCTCGGCCTTGACCTGCACCCGAGTGGACTCGGGCGGCAGCTGCTCGCCCTCCTCGTCCTTGGGCTGGTACGTCCGCGCGATGCCGGAGAGCAACGCCGGCTTCTGGAGGCCGTGCTGGGCGGCCGTCAGGTCCTGCTGGGACTTGGACTTGACGCCCTTCTCGACTGCGATGATCTGGTTGAGTTTCGCCACGTCCCCCACAGAACCATGCCGTCGCGCCGATGCCGAATGATTTTTCGAGCGGGGGACGCGGAGGAGCCGTGCGCGTCACGGGGACCGGGCTTCCGGGTTCCGCGGGAGGCCGGGCCGCTCACCCGGCTCGTGTCCGCAGTCGGGTGCTCGCGGCGGTCAGCACGGCGAGGCGTTCCGGGGCGGTGGCGGCGCGGACCGCCAGGTACATGCGCAGGGTGAGCGGATCGCCGTCCAGCGGGCGCAGGGTGACGCGGCGGGAGGCCACCCCGTCCGCCGCCGTCGGGTACAGCGGGGTCCAGCCCGGCTCGCCCGCCCCGATGTCGGCCAGGGTGTCCTGGAGGCGGGCCGACGGCGGCCCCATGACGGGGGCGAACCCGGCGGCGCGGCAGGCGGTGTGGACGGCGTCGAAGAGCACCGGGTTCGTCTCGCGCGGGGCGATGCGCAGGGGCAGGGCGGCGAGGTCGGACAGCCTGAGCGGTTCGCGTCCTGCCAAGGGGTGCGCGGTGGGGAGGGCGATCCGCAGCGGGTCGTCCCAGAGGGGGAGGAAGCGCAGGTCGGGGTGGGCTTCCTCCCGGTCAGGGGGCGTTCCGTGGCCGGGGTGCGGCTCGCCGCCCGGGTACGTGGCCCTGCCCGGGTACGTACCCCCGTCCGGGTGCGGCCCGCCCCCGGGGAGGGGGCCGGACCGCGCCGCCCGGAGGAACGCCGCGTCCAGCCGTCCCGCGCGGACCTCCGCCAGACGGCGCGGCGCCTCCAGGGTGCGGAACACGAAGCGGGTCCCGGCGCCCTGGCCGGGGAGCGCGTCCAGGAAGTCGTCGAGGCGGCGCCCCAGGCCCGTACCGATGCCGACATGGAGGACGGCCTCCTCGCGGGCGGCCAGGCGGCGCGCACCGGCGGTGAACGCGTCCTGGGCGGCGAGGAGCCGGCGGGCCTCCGGAAGCAGCTCCCGCCCGGCGGGGGTGAGGGTCACGGTGCGGCCCGAGCGGTCGAAGAGGGCGAGGTCCAGCTCCCGTTCCAGGCGGCGTATCTGCTGGCTGACCGCGGGCTGGCCGATGTGCAGCCGGGCGGCCGCCCGCCCGAAGTGCAGCTCCTCGGCGACCGCGACGAAGTACTGGATCTGCCGCAGCTCCACGCCGTCCCGCCCCTCCGCCGGGCGCACCGTGGGCGGTGGCCGCGCCCGTACGCCGGTCCGTGTGCCGCGCCTCCCGGACGGGCGCGGACCCGGAAGAGCGTCGCACAGCGGCTCGGGGCACCGTCCGCGGGGCCGGTCAGCGGGTGGCGGGGGCACCCCGGCGCGCCGCCCTCAGGAAGACCGCGAAGGCGAGGGCGCCGATGCCTGCCGCGCCCGTCACGAACCAGCCCAGCGCGCCGAGATCACCCGCGGGGATCCTGCTGGTGACGTAGATCCCCAGGGAAGCGCCGAGCAGTTGGACCGCGCCCATCAGGCCGGACGCCGAACCGGCCGTCTCACGGAACGACGTCACGCCCGCGCTCGTCGACAGCGGCAGCAGGAACCCGTTGCCGAACGTCATCACCGGCATGAACACCAGCACCAGCAGCCCCCAGGGCGCACCCGCGCCGCTCAGCCCGAGGCCCAGCATCAGCAGCGCACCGCCGCAGAAGAAGGCGTGCCCGCACCACAGCAGCCGGTCCACCGGGCGCCGGCGGACCAGGGCGCGCGAGGTGAGGTTCCCGGCGACGTAGGCGAGCGAGACGGTGAGATAGCAGTAGCTGGTGGCCTCGGTGGCCAGTCCGAGGCGGGCGAAGACCAGCGGGGAGGCGGCGAGATAGCCGAAGTAACCGCCGTACGCCACCGCGAGGTTGAGGGTGTACGCCCAGAACCGCGGCCGGGTCAGCAGCAGCGGGTAGCCGCGCAGCGTGGCGCCGAGGTGGCGGCTGCGCCGCTCCGGCGGCAGGCTCTCGGGGATCGCGGTGACCATCACCACGAGCGTGCCGAGCCCGAGGGCCGCGGTCACCGCGAACGGCGCGCGCCACGAGACGTACGTGGTCAGATAGCCGCCGATCAGCGGGGCGACGGACGGTGAGACGCCCACGACCGGCATCACCGTCGCGAACATCCGGGCCGCGTCCGTCGCCTCGTGGAGGTCGCTGATCACCGCCCGTCCGAGCACCATCCCGGCGCCCGCGCCCAGCGCCTGGAGCAGCCGTCCCGCGCCGAACACCTCGACGGTGGGCGCCACCGCGCACCCCACGGAGGCGACGGTGAACACCCCGAGCCCGAAGACGATGACCGGCTTGCGCCCGTACGCGTCGGAGAGCGGTCCGTACACCGCCTGCGAAACGGCGATGCCGATCATGAACGCGCTGAACGTCGACTGCACGGACGCGACCGGCGTGTGGAACGCCGCCGCGGTGGCCGGTACGCCCGGCAGGTTGATGTCGGAGGCGAACAGGCCACCCGCGTTCAACGCGCAGAGGACGGTGAGGAGGAGGGCGCGGGAGGTGCGGTGGGGCGCCGGGTCCGGCGTGGGGTGCGGTCGGACGGCGGGGGCGGGATCGGGTGCCGTGCGGGCGGCGGGGGGCATGGGGCCTTCCGGGGTGGGAGGGGCGGCGTCCCTGGGGCGGTGCGGCGGGGGGCGCGCCCCAGGGGCGGTCGGGCGGGCGGGGCGCCCCGGGGGCGGCGGGCCCGGTGGGCGGGTCCGGGCGTTCCCCTGTGCCGCCCGGGGCCCGCCGGATGCCGGGCGGCGGGGGCCGGGCGGGGCCGGCCGCGCCGCCGTCAGCGGGCGGCCGCCCGTGCCGCCAGCGTCTCCCCGGCGACGGACCAGCTGTCGGCGGGGATCTCCTGCACCGTGACCCAGACGCTCTCCCGCCTGCCGCCGGTGGCGGCCACATACGCGTCGGTCAGCGCGCGGACCAGCTCGGCCTTCTGCTCGGCGGTCTTCCCGGGGGTCTGCTGCACCTGGATGAGCGGCATGACGTCTCCTGCTCGAACGGATCGGATGGATGAGGGAGCGCGGGGAAGGCGGGACACACGCGGGAACGGGCCCCGACGGGCCGGGTCCGTCCGGCACTTCCGCCGTCCGTTCCAGTCCAGCACCGGGCCCGGTGCCGTCCAAGGCGCAATCCGCACCGGCAGCGATCAGCGATCGTGATGAGTCGAGGTCAGGGGCTTCCGAGAGCGGCGCGAGCGGCGCCCGGAGGGGGCGCGTGGGGCCACTCGGGCACCGCGCGGCGCCGGGAATCCCGTGTACGGCGCCGCGCCCCCCATGCCACGATCCGCCCCATGCCGACGCCTCCCCCACCCCCGCTCCGCTACCCGGCCCCGCTGCGCCCCGGCGACCGCATCGGCGTCACCGCCCCGTCGAGCGGCGTACCGGCCCGGCTGCGCGCCCGGCTCGACGTGGCGCTCGACGACGTACGGGCCCGTGGTTACGAAGTCGTCGTGGGCGCCTGTATGGACGGCACCGGGCACGTCAGCGCCCCGGCGGCGGAGCGGGCCGCCGAGCTGACGGCGATGCTGTGCGACCCCGCGATCCGTGCGGTGGTGCCGCCGTGGGGCGGGGAGACGGCGATCGACCTGCTGCCGCGGCTGGACTGGGAACGGCTGCGGGCCGCCGAACCGACCTGGCTCGTCGGCTTCTCCGACCTGTCGACGCTCCTCACCCCGCTGACCCTGCTCACCGGCGTCGCCACGCTGCACGGCAACAACCTGATGGACACCCCGTACGCGGTGCCGGACGGGCTGCTGTCGTGGCTCGATGTCGTCGCCGCGCCCCGGGGCCACCGGTTCATGCAGGTACCCCCGGGGCGCCACCGCTCCACCGGGTGGGACGACTACGCGGCCGACCCCGGTGTCCGCACCTGCGCCCTGGACGCCCCCGGGCGGTGGACCCGGCTGGACGGCACCGGGCACGTCATGGCCTCCGGGCGGCTGATCGGCGGCTGCGTCGAGATGCTGTGCAACCTCACCGGCACGCCCTATCTGGACACCGCCGCGTTCGCCCGGCGCACGGCCCCGGACGGGCTGCTCGTCTACGTCGAGGCGTGCGGCGACGACGCCTTCACCATCTGCCGGAATCTGCACGGAATGCGGCTCGCGGGCTTCTTCGACCACGCCGCCGCGGTGCTCATCGGCCGCACCGCGGCGCCCGACGCGCCCTCCCTCAGCCAGCACGAGGCCGTCCTGGACGCGCTCGCCCCGCTCGGCGTCCCGCTCCTCGCCGACGTCGAGTGCGGCCACGTCCCGCCGTTCCTCCCGCTCGTCAACGGCGCCCGCGCCCATGTCGTCCACACCACGGAACACAGCGCGCTGACCCAGATGCTGGAGTGACGCGGAAGCGGAACGGTCAGGAACCCCGCCGGATCAATCCGCCACAACCATCAGGCACCGTGCCGGATCAATCCGCCGGCCCGGCTGCCCCCGCGGCCCCGGCCGCCCGCACATCCGCCACCCGGAACAGCCCCATCGACCGCGTCCCCACCCGGAACTTCCGGGCCGGAACCCCGGGTACCGGCGGGAACTTCCGGCCCCGGACGCCGATCGCGATGACGCCGCGCTCCGGCAACACCCGGGCCAGGCTCGTCAGCATGCCGGGCAGCCCGGTGCCGCTCGCGCCCTGCCACTGGACGCGTTCGCCGTAGGGGACGTCGGTGACGACGACGTCGGGGGCGAACCCGGCGGCGGCCCGTTCCAGGGCCGACGGGTCGAAGACGTCGGCGTGGGCCACGGTGTGCGGGAGGTCGCCGCCGTCCGCGGCGAGGCGGGCCGCGAGGCGGTCGGCGGCGGCCGCGGCGTCGGCGTAGCCGGGCTTGGCGAAGCGGGCGGCCTTCTCGCGCTGTTCGGCGGCGCGGGCGGCCAGTCCCCGCGCGGTCAGCAGGGCGAGGTTGGCGCGGGCGATCTCCAGGGAGGCGTCGTCGATGTCGGACGCCACCACGGCCGCGATCCGGTCGCGGTGGACCAGGCCCAGCACCGTCGAGAGATACCCCTTGCCGCAGCACGGGTCCCACAGGACGGCCGGTTCGTCGCCGCCGCGCAGCGCCAGCGCGCGCTGGAACGTCTCCGAGGCCAGCCGCACCGGGAAGGCCGTGAAGCCGGGCGCGGAACGCAGCACGAAGCCGCTGGCGAGGTCGGAATGGTCGACGCGCTCCGTCGCGTAGCGGTAAGCCACCGGTCGTCTCCTCCACTCGCGTCCGGGCCGCCGTGCTCCCGCACCGGGTCCGTCCTGCTCTCTCGCCTCCGTCACGATATCCGCCCTCGTCACAGGCCCGGGGCCGTCCGGCGGCGGCCCGGGAGGGGCCCGGCGCTGCCGTAGACTCCCGGGGAGTTTCGGGGCAGGACAGGACACAGAGGGCGGAGGGCTCGCGCGTGGGCGTGCGGCTGCTGGCACGGACCCTGCGGGGCGTCGAAGAGGTCTGCGCGCAGGAGATCGCTGCCCGCGGTCTGGGCACCGTGGAGCGCCTGCGCCACCGCGAGGTGTGGTTCACCGCCGAGGAGCCGGACGCCCGGCTGCTGGACCTGCGCACCGCCGACGACGTCTTCCTGGTGGCCGCGGTGATCCGCGGCGTCGGCCACACCAAGGCCGACCTCGCCCGCTTCACCCAGCCGTCGCGCACCGCGCCGTGGCGCCGCCTGCTGCGGCTGCGCGGCCGGTGCGGCGGGCCCGGCTCGGCGGACCGTATCGACGTCGTCGCCTCGTACGTCGGCAAGCGCAACTACAACCGCTACGACATCGAGGACACCGTGGGGGAGCAGGCCGCGGCCGCTCTCGGGCTGCCGCACCACTCGCGGCGCGACGGCGCGGTGCCCGACGGCGGGCAGCCGTTCCCGGTCCGCGTGACCGTCGAAGGCACCGAGGCGATGCTCGCGGTGCGGCTCACCGGGCGTCCGCTGCACCGCCGTGCGTACAAGCAGGAGTCCGTACCCGGCACGCTGCACCCGCCGCTCGCCGCCGCGATGGCGCTGCTCGCCGGCCTCTCCCCCGGCGACCGGGTCCTCGACCCGTCCTGTGGCACCGGCACCCTGCTCATCGAGGCCCGGCTGACCGTCGACGGCCTGCGCACCCTCGGCACCGACCACAACCCGGCGACGCTCGCCGCGGCCGTGGCCAACGCCTCCGCCGCCGGGCCGTCCGGCGGGGGCCACGCGGCCTGGGCGGTCGCCGACGCCGGGCGGCTGCCGGTCGCCGACGGGCAGGCCGACCGCGTCCTGAGCAACCCGCCGTGGGGCCTCCAGGTCGCCCCGGGCGGCACGCTCACCACCCGGCCCGCCGCGTACTACGAGGAGATCCGCCGCGTACTGAAGCCGGGCACGGGCCGCGCCGTCCTGCTCCTCCACGAACCGGACACCCACCTCCCCCTCGCCCGCGAGGCCGGGCTGCGGGTGCACGACAGCCGGCCGGTGAGCCTGTTCGGGAGCCACCCGGCGGTGGTGACGCTCGGCCGGTGACTGCCGGCCTGCGGCTGCGCCGCTGGTCACCGGGTGTTGTCAGTGCCCTCGCCTACTGTTCCGGCATGGCGTTGGCAGACCTCACTCCCACGGCGGTGCTCCGGGCGATCGAGGAGTACGACCGCCTCGGTCAGGACGCGTTCCTGCGCAGATACGGATTCCCGCGCGCCCTGCGCTACGTCCTCGTCCACGACGGCCGGCGGTACGACTCCAAGGCGATAGCCGGCGCCGCGCACGGCCATCTCGACGGCCGCGCCCCGCTGCGGCCGGGGGACTTCTCCGGCAGCGCCTCCCACGCCGCCGGGCTGCTGCGCGGCCTCGGCTTCAAGGTCGTCGACGCCGCCGCGACCGACGCCGCACTGGGCCAGCTCCTCGACCGTCTGGGCACGTTACGGGTGAGCCGCGCCGCCGGACGTCCGGCGCTCCACCAGCCGATCGCGCTGCTGTGGGCCGTCGGGCGGGCCGCCCGCGGCGAACGGCGGATCCTGCCCTGGGTCGAGACGGAGCGGGACCTCGGCGCCCTGCTGCTCCGCCACGGCCCGCATCGCGCGCGCCCGCGCCCCGACTATCCGGTCGCCGCCCTGCACCGCGCCGGCCTGTGGGAGCTGACCGGCCACACGGAGCCGGTGCCCCCTGCCCACGGTGACGCCGCGCTGCGCGGCTGGTTCCGGCGGCAGCGGCCCGACGGCGGCCTCGACGCCGAGGTGTACGCCCTCCTCGGCCGGTCGGCCGGGGCCCGGAACGCCGTCGTCGAGACCTTGCTGAGCACGTACTTCGTGGATATGGACCCGGGGGCGCTGTTGGGCGCGGTGGGGTTGGCGGAACTCGCGTGCGGTGAGCGGGGCGTGGGCCCGGCGCCCGGCACAGGGCCGGGCGAGGCGGCGGCCGGGGCCGGCCCCCGCCGCTCGGCTCCGCGCCCGGACGGCCCCGGCCCGGACGGCCCGCACGACGCCGCTCCGCACGACACCGCGCTGCACGGCGCCGCGCTGGCCGCCGAGTACGACCGGCTCTCCCGGATGGCCGAGGCGCAGCAGCCGGCGAACCGCGGGCGCCGTACGCCCCGTTCCGCCGCGCCGGTGCGGTCGGCGGAGGCGCGGCGGGCGGTGCTGCTGCGCAGCGGACGGCGGTGCGAGAACCCGCGGTGCACGGGCGCGCCCGACGACGTCACGGTCGCCGGTGAGCCGATATTGGAGGTCGATCACGTCCTCGATCTCGCCGGGGGCGGGCCCGATCTCCCGGACCACATGGTGGCGCTCTGCCCCAACTGCCACGCCGTCAAGACGCGGGGCCGTAGCGGCGAGGAGCTCCGGGCGGTCCTCCTCGACGTGGCCCGCAGCCGCCATGCCTGGCTGCTGCGGGGCACGGACGGCTGACGCGCGCTCAGCCCGCGGCCCCGTACCCCGCCGGAATCCGCTCCAGCACACCCCCGGCGAAGACGTCGTACAGCGGCAGCGTCTCCAGGTGGACGTAGCCGATGTGGCAGTCGCAGCTGGTCAGCGGGCAGGGGCGGGGGCGGAGGGCGGGGCGGAAGGTGTCGTCGTAGAGGTTGCCCAGCTCGGTGGGGACGAAGTGGCAGCGGCGGACGGTGCCGTCGCCGTCGACGGAGAGGACCGACTCACCGGTGCGGCAGGGCAGCCCGGCGCTGCGGTGCGGGTGGCGACTGTACGGGAAGAGGGGGTCGAGCGCGGTCCAGGCGGCGGCCTCCGCGTCGGTGTAGGTGTGGCCCTCGGCGGCGTTGATCCAGAGGTAGACCTCGGCGGGCAGCTCGCGGCGGAGGCGGGCGGCGAGGTCGTGGTGGTCGGGGAGACCGACGACGCCGACGCTGAAGCGGATGCCGAGCGCGGCCAGTTCGCGGGTCCTGCCGAGAAAGCGGTCGTACGGGGTCTGGCCCGGGTGGAAGGTGCACCACAGGGCGAGGGTGTCGGGGTCGGCGGCGGCCAGCCAGTCGGTGCGGCAGCTGAGGTTGGTCTGGATGGCGACGCGGCGGATGTGCGGCAGCCGGGACAGCTCGGTCAGCGCCCGCCGGTACCAGGAGCGGACCAGGCCCTCGCCCCACGGTGTGAAGAGGACGGACAGCCGGTCGCCGGCCGGCTGCTGCGCCGCCGCCCAGCCGGTGAAGCGCTCCAGCGCGGCGCGGTCGGCGCGCAGTTGCTCACGGCTGTCGCGGCGCTTGGCGAACGGGCAGTACGGACAGTCGTAGTCGCAGGAGGCGAGCGGGCCGCGGTAGAGGAGGGTCAGATCCATCGGGGGCGGCTCACTTCAGCTCGTAGGCGGCCATCGCGGCGCGCACCGCGGGCGAGAACAGCTCCGGGCCCAGCGCATCGGAGTGGGCCAGCCCCTCGGGCGTCAGCCGCAGCAGGCCGTCGCGCTCGGTCAGCCAGCCGCGGGCGGTGAACGCGGCCAGCTCGGCGGGGAAGTCGTCGGCCGGGTGGGTGCCGAAGCGGACGCGGTAGCCGTCGAGCTCCAAGCCGACGGCCTGGAGCACCGACTGGAGGAGGTGCCGGCGGCGGGCCTCGTCGCCCTCGACGTACCGGCCGACCTCGGCGCGGGTGAAGTCCTCGGTGGCGGTGTACGCGTCGATGATGCCGCGGACCTCGCGCATCCCGACGGCGTAGTCGAAGGAGTAGTGCAGCCGGGAGGTGTACGAGCGCGCGCCGCAGCCCAGGCCGATCATGCCGTCGGTCTGGCAGGCGTGGTCGTCGGGGCCCTGCGCGGGGGCGCCGGGGCGGCGGAACATCCGCATCGACACCTGCTCGTAGCCGTGCGCCAGCAGGTGGTCGCGGCCCTGGCGGTAGAGAGCCAGGCGCTGGGCGTCCCAGGCGGCATCTCCGACCGTCCCGTCGGTGGTGTCCGGGCCCCGGCCCGGTGCGCCGAGGGCGGTGAGGGGGCGGACGTACAGCGGGTAGAGGTACAGCTCCTCGGGCTGCCAGGCGAGGGCGGCGTCCAGGGAGGTGCGCCAGGTGGCCGCGGTCTGGCCGTCGATGCCGTAGATGAGGTCGATGTTGAGGACCGGTATCCGGGCGTCGCGGATACGGCCGAGGGCGGCCTCGACGTCGGCCCGGCGCTGCGGGCGGACGGCGGACCGGGCCTCGGCGTCGACGAAGCTCTGTACGCCGATGCTCACGCGGGTGGCGCCGCGCTCGGCGAGGACGGCCAGCCGGTCGGCGGTCGCGGTGCCCGGGGAGGTCTCGACGGAGAGGGGGACGGCGCGCAGGTCGGCGCCCATCCGCCGCTCCGCGATGTCGCAGAGCCGGGTCAGTTCTTCGGCGTCGAGGTAGGTGGGCGTCCCGCCGCCGAACGCCGCCGCGGCGAACCGCACCGGCGCGTCGTCGCCGAGCGCCTCCCGGACGGCCGTGGCCTGGCGGTCGAGCGCGTCGAGATAGCGGGTGGCGAGGTCGCCCGGGGCGCCGATGCGGGTGAAGAGGTTGCAGAAGCCGCAGCGCACCTCGCAGAACGGGATGTGGAGGTAGAGCGACAGGGCGTCCTTGGGCTCGCCCGCCCACAGCTCCCGCAGCGCGGGCCGGGGCGCCAGCGGCCGGTACGCCGTCTTGTGCGGGTAGGCGTAGACGTAACTGCCGTACGGGCGCGGGGCGGTGGGCCGCTCCTCCGTGGGCGCCGCCGGGGTGCCGGCTTCCGGCGCGGCGGGAGCCGGGGCCGGGGCGACGGCTTCCGGCCCGCCCGTGGCCGGTCCGGGGGCGGCGGCCTGCGGGGCAGTGGTCTGCGGAGCGGCGGGCGGTGGTGCGGCGGTCATCGTGCGGCCTCGTCGAGGAAGAAGTGGGCGTACGGGACGGTCCAGACGGCCTCGTGGCCGAGGCGGTGGCCGGTGTAGCCGTCGTCGCCGTAGGTGGTGCCGTGGTCGGAGCAGACGACGGCGAAGCAGCGGCGGCGGCTGCTCATCGCGGCGAAGAGGCGGCCGATGTGGCGGTCGACGTACTCCAGCGCCGCGGCGTGGCTCGCGCGGGTGTCGCCCGCCTCGCGGGTGGCGCCGGGCAGATGGTGCCAGTTGGGCTGGTGGAGCGCGGAGACGTTGACGAAGAGGAAGAGGCGGCGCGCGGGGTCCAGGGCGGCGACGACCTCCTCGGCGCGGGTGACCTGCGCCGCGAAGGAGTCCGGCGCGGTCACCGAGAACTCCGGCTCCCAGTGGCTCTCCTGGAACAGCGACGGCAGCACGGAGCCGAGCGCCGCCTGTTTGTTGAAGAAGCCGACGCCGCCGATGCAGACCGTGCGGTACCCGGCGGCGGCCAACCCGCCGACCAGGTCGGGGGTGTCGAACACCCAGGTGCGCCCGGCGGTGGTCTCGCTGCCCGCGAAGCGTGCGGCGAAGAGCCGGGGGTGCGGGCCGGGCGCCGCCGGGGTCGGCAGGAAACCGGCGAACATCGCCTGGTGGGAGGCGTAGGTGAAGCTCCCCGGGGCGTGCCGCCGCTCCCAGACGCCGCCCGGCAGATGGCGCGCGAGGTGCGGGATGCGGCCCGCGGCGGCCAGCTCGGCGGCGACGTCGTACCGCAGCGTGTCGAGCGTGACGAACAGCAGGTCGTCCCGGCCGACGACGGCGTTCATGTCGGGGTCCGGGACGGAAGGCGCGGCCTCGCCGGCGGACGGCTCCGGCACGCCGGCCGGCCCGGACTCCCCCGTCCGCTCGGCGTCTTCGGCGGGCTCAGGCAGCCGCATGGGGTATCCCGTCCGTTCTCTTCGCCACGGCGGCGATCTGCGCCGCGTAGGTGTCCAGGCCCTCGGCGCCGCTGCCGGGCAGACCGGTCAGGCGCGGGAGGAGGTCGCCGAAGGCATTGACCTCGCCGACGGCGAAGCGGCGCCAGCCCGCGCCGGGCAGCAGATCGACGCCGACGCAGTGGGTGCGGGGGAAGCAGGCGGCGGCGCGTTCGCACAGCTCCAGCGCCTCGGCCCAGCGGCGCGGTCCGGCCGCCTCCCGCGCATCGGCCCACGCGCCCCGGGCACCGCCGAGATGGAGGTTGGTCATCGGCGCCCGGCCGGTGCGCACCACCGCGTGGGTGGCGCGGCCGCCGGTCACCACGACCCGCAGATCGGCGACGCGGCCGTCGAGGGACGCCTTGGGCAGCCAGCGTTCGAGGTGCAGACCGTCGGGGGCGAGGGCGTCGACGATCCCGGCGATCTCGCGTTCGTCGGTGTAGGTGCGCACCCGGAGGGAGTTGACGAGGGTACCGTCCGCGGCCCGGGCGACCGAGGTGGTGGCGCGGACGCGGCCGGGACCGGCGGTCTCCAGGGCCAGGACGCCGGAGGCGGACGAGCCGTGCGCGGGCTTGACGAAGACCCGCGGCAGCCCGTGCTCCCGCATCAGCGCGCGCACCTGTGCCCAGCTCCGCGCCCGGTCGGTGACGCCGGAGGTCGGCGACGCCGGGACCCGTACGCCCGCGCCGTCCAGCACGCCGTGGCAGCGCCGCTTGTCGAAGAGGACCGCCAGCTCCTCGGGGTCGTCGAGGCGGCGGCCGCCGGAGAGGGTGCGGACGGCGGCGAGCAGCCCGGCGTACCAGCGGGCGGTGCCGGCGACACGGGCCGGATCGCCGGGGCCGCGCAGCACGGCGTCGACCTCGGCGTTCTCCCCGGGGGAGTCGATCCGTACGGTCTCGTGGGCGGCGAAGCGGGCGCCGCCGTCCCGCAGGACGGTGTGCCAGGGCACCACGCGCGGCGCGGGCAGCCCGGCCGCCCGCACGGCCGCGGCGAAGAGCGTGACGCGGCGGTTCTCCGGATTCCCGACGACCGCGAAGCGGGGGCCGGGGCCACCGGACGCCGCGGGCCCGGGCACGGACCCGGCTGCCGTGGCACCGGGCTCGGTCACCGGCCCGGCCGCCCCGGGCGCAGCCGCAGCCGGGCTCACTCCGCGACCGCCACGTACCGGTCGCCGTCGCCGTCGGCGGTCTCCGGCTCGCCGAGGTCGACCTCGACCCCGGCGGGCGTCAGAGCGGTGCGCACCCGCTCCTGCATCGCCTCGGTGAGGTAGTGGTGGTGCAGGTCGAGCCGGGTGAGGTGGGTGAGCGGCTGCCCCGCCAGCAGCGCCGCGGCGCCCGCGTCGCTCAGGGTGCCCATCGACAGGTCCAGGGTGTGCAGCCGTGCGACGACGGGGGCGGTGGCCAGGGCGGCGGCGATGTCGTCCTGGATCTCGCTGTTGTGCAGCGCCAGATGGGTCAGCCGGGGCCAGCGGGTGCCGTCCAGGAACGGTGCGAGGTCGTCGACGGTGGTGTTGGCGCCGTACCACGACGAGCCGAGCCAGAGGTCGAGGCGCTCCAGGGCGGGCAGGTCGCAGGCGGCGACGCCGCGCACCACGGCAACGTCCACCCCGCCGGTCTCGATCGTCAGCCGCCGCAGCGCCGGGTGGGCGACGGCGGGGAACTCCAGGGACGTGCCGCCGCGGACGCCGAACTCCTCCAGGGCGGGGAACGCCGTCAGCAGCGGCGTGGCGTCCTCCTGGACGATCCAGGAGATCTCGCACTCCTCGAAGGTGATGTCGCCCAGGAACAGCGCCCGCAGTCCGCTCAGCCGCTCCCGCTCCGCCAGCAGCGCCTCACGGACCGGTCCGGGGCCGTTCTCGAACGACTCGCCCCAGGTGCCGACGATCAGCGCGCGTACCCGGGGCAGGTCGACCGTCGCGGCGAAGCGGGCGAACAGCTGCGGCCAGCTCTCCTCCGCGTCCCACTCCTCGACGGCGAGCCGCCACGCCACCGCCGCCGCGTCCGGCAGCTCCGGCCCCTCGCCGGGCTCCCCGAAATCGTGCACGGGCAGACCGTGGAAGTGCTCCAGGTGCCGCGAAATCGTCATGTTCCCCACCCCTGACATCGAGACGGCGACCGTCGGAGCCGGCCGCGCGGTGTTCGATGCCCGTTCTACCAAGCACCACTGACAACGGCGGGCGGACCCGCCGCCGCACCGGCCGGTGCACCGGTCCGGAGCCCCGTACGCACGGACGCCGTCGGCCCGTCACCCCGAAGAGGGCGGGCCGACGGCGTCCGCGCGCCGGAACGTGCTCAGTCGACGCTGCGCAACAGCGTCTCCACGCCCTTGAGCCGGGCCTCCAGCTCGGCCAACTGGCCCCGCAGCGACTCCTGTTGGGCGACCGACTCCTCGGCGAGCCTGCGGTACTCGGCCAGCGCCGGGGCGTCGGCGCGGTGACGCTGGAGCCGGAAGTAGGCGATCACGCTCCCGGTGATGCCGCCGACGACGATCAGAACGACGGCGATGGCGATGACGGCCCCGGTCATGTGCGTTTCCCCTCCACGTCTTCAGGCCCCGTCGGTCGGCCGGGGGGCCTCCCCACCCGCCCGCTCCGACGGCGCCGCGTCGTCCACCGCCCCGTCGGCCCGCACGGCCGCGAGGATCGTATCGATATTCACGCGCAGGTCGAACGGCGCCAGTTCGAAGTACTTCAGCGCCTTGCCGTCGTCGGAAAGCTCCAGATTCCCGGTCACCAGACCGGCCTTCTCCAGGCGTTCCAGGTGCATGTAGAGGAGCGGCCGGGAGATGCCCAGCCGGCGCGCCAGCTCGCTCACGTACAGCCGGCCGCCGGACAGTTCCGTGAGGATGCGCAGCCGCTGCGCGTGGCCCACCGCGGCGAGTACAGCCAGCAGTTCTTCGCTGGTCACGGCCCACCTCTGACATCCGGCTGCATGGTGCCACGAGAATTTCCCACCTCCGCGCACCTGTCAAACGATGCGCCGCGGGGCCCCGTGGCCCGTCGGCCGCCGCCCGCCCGACCCGTGGCCGCACGGGGAGAGGACCCGATCATGCCCCCCGTGTCGTCCTCCTCGGCGCCACCGGCTACACCGGCGCACCCGTCCTCGACGCCCTGCTGGAGCGCGGCCTCACCCCGCTGCCGGCCGGGCGGAACCCCGCCGCCGTGGCCGCCCTCGCCGCCCGCCACGGCGGTCTCTCGCACCCTGCGGGAGGGCTGCGCCGGGATCGGGCTCACCACCGTGTGCCCCCTACGGAACCGCCGGGCCGGCCATCGCCTCCCGTACGTCCTGCGGGCTCCAGTGCCCCGACGCCCCCGGGCGCGCCGCGACGTACGCCGCCACCGTCGCGGCGTCCCACGCCCCGGCCGCCAGCAGCCCGGTGCCCACACAGCGCACATAGGCGGCGGTCGGCACCGTCCACGCCACGTCCCGCATCCGCCAGGGCGCCGTGATGGTGAGCACGGGCGCGCCGTCCAGCCGTCCCGCGCAGACCAGCGTCTCGTACCGGCCGGGGCCCAGCGACGCCCGGCCGTGGGTGAGCACCTCGCTCAGGTCGAGGTCGCCGCCGGGCGCCCGGCCCATCTCCTGGGCCGCGATGTCGGCGAACTGCCCGGCCGTCAGCAGATGGGCCCGCGCCAGGACCCGCCCCGCGGCCTGCTGATCGTAGAAGGCGGAGCCGCCACCCCACACCGGTGACCGGGTCGCGAGGTACATCTCCCCGGGCAGCCGCACGGCGGCCGACTCCGCGGGCGGCCGCCGGTCGCGGCAGCCCGGATACGTCCACGCCGCGCCGGCGGGACGGCCGCCCCGGAGGTAGCAGGCCAGCCGCTCCCGCTGCATGTTCGACCCGTAGGCGGCGTACCAGACCCGCCCCGGGGCGTCGTGCCCCGTGCCCGCCGTCTCCGGAACCCGTACCACGTCCATGGGACCAGTCTCCCCGAGCGGCCCGGTGTGTGCCCAGAGGCGTACCGGGCCGCGCCGTCCGCGCCCGGAGCCGCCCCGCCGTACGGCACAATCCCGCTCGTGACCATCCGTCTACTGATCGCCGACGACCAGGAAATGGTCCGCCGCGCCATGCGCCGCATCGTGGAGAGCCGGCCCGGCATGGAGGTGGTCGGGGAGGCGGCGAACGGCATCGACGCCGTGGAGCTGGCGCGGACCCTCGCGCCCGATGTCGCGCTGGTCGACATCCGGATGCCGGGGCTGGACGGCCTGGAGGTGACCCGCCGCCTCACCGACCCCGCCACCGGTTCACCGGTGCGCGTCGTCGTGGTGACCACCTTCGACCTCGACGAGTACGTCTACCCGGCGCTGCGCTTCGGCGCCTCGGGGTTCCTGCTCAAGCGCTCCGGGCCGGCGCTGCTGATCGAGGCGGTCCGGGCGGCGATGGCGGGCGACAGCCTGATCAGCCCGTCGGTCACGGTGCGGCTGCTGGAACACGTCACCGGCCCGCCGGGCGGCCGCCGCCCGCGGCGCCGCGATCCGCTGCTGACGGAGCGCGAGGCGGAGATCGCCGGCAAGGTCGCCGAGGGCCGGACCAACGCCGACATCGCCCGCGAACTGTTCATCTCCGCGGGCACCGTCAAGACCCATGTCGCCAGCATCCAGCGGAAACTCCAGGTGCGGAACCGCGTGGGCATCGCGGTACGCGCCTGGGAACTGGGCTACGCCACGGGGCGCACACCGGGCTGACGCGCGCCCCGGGCGCAAACCGGCTCCCCCGCCCGTGAAAGCTCCGTAGCCTCCCCCCATGGATCACGGCATCTCTCCCCGGCAGCGGCGGCGCCGGTGGTGGTGGGCGGGGGCCGCCGCGGCGCCGATGCTCGTCCCCGCCGTTGCGGACCCGGCGGGCGCGGCCCCCTTCGCGGTGATGGCCGCGCTGGCACTGGCGGCGGCGGTCGCGGCCCGGCCCCACAGGCGGATCTCGCCGGCGCGGGCCGCCGGGGCCGTGGCGGTGCTCTCCCTCGTCACGGACGTGTGCGCCTTCGGCAAGCCGGGGCTGATGCTCCTGTGGTACCCGTTCGAGACGGTCGCCCTGCTGGTCCTGCTGGAGCGGGTGGTCCGCCGGGTGCCCGGTCCCCGGATGGTCCCGGTCGCCGCGGTGACCGGGACCGCCGCGGTGCTGCTGCCGCTGCGGTTCACCCTGCACGCGCCCACCACGGGCCCGGAGGATTCGGTGGTCGCCGCCGCGCTCGCCCTCTTCCCGGTGACCGTCGCGGCGGGCATCGGGCTCTATCTGCGCACGCTCGACCACCGCCGGGCGCACGCCGTGGAGCTGGCCCGCCGCGAACAACGCCTCGAAGTCGCCCGCGACCTCCACGACTTCGTCGCCCACGAGATCACCGGCATCGTGCTGGAGGCCCAGGCGGCGCAGTTCACCGCCGGCCCGGCCGACGAGGAGCACCATGCGCTGCTGGCCCGCGTGGAGGCGGCCGGAGTGCGGGCGCTGGACTCCATGGACCGTACGGTGACCGCGCTGCGCGGCGCCGGTCACCGCCCGTCGGAGCTACCGCCCACCCGGGTACACGGCCTGGCCGACCTGCCCGGACTCGTCGACCGCTTCGCCGCGATGTCCCCCGCCGACGTCACGCTGGCCCTCCCCGACGAGGCGCCGGACGCCCTCGCCCCGGAGACCGGGGACACCGCGTACCGGGTGGTGCTGGAGGCGCTGACGAACGTACGGCGGCATGCGCCGGGGGCCGGGCGGATCGCGATAGCCGTGGCCCGGACCGCGGGGCCGGCGGTGACGGTCTCCGTGGTGAACCACGCCTCCCCCGCGGCGCCCGCGACCGCCCGGCGCGGCGGCGGCACCGGTCTGGCGGGCCTGGACGCCCGGGTCACCGCGCTGGGCGGGACGCTGACGGCAGGCCCGTACGGTCCGGGCTGGCGGGTGCACTGTCTGCTGCCGGCGGCCATCGACGGCTGAGCGATATCTGCCGTTCGGCAGATGTGCCGGTGGGCCTCGTCCGGGACCGTCGGGGAACACACCAGACCGCCCGCCCCGCCGGGGGCGCGCCGCCCGTCTCCCAGGAGGAACCGATGTTCTCAGCCACCCCCGCGAAGCGGCCCGCCGCGCTCCTCGCCACCGCGGCGGTGGCCGTCACCGCCGTCCTCGGCCTGTCCGGCTGTTCGGTGGACGCCTCGAAGACGAAGCCCGCGTCGAAGACCTTCCCCTACCACGGCAGCACCCTGAAGCTCACCACCCATGAGGTCGCCACCCAGGTCGTCGCCACCGACCGCGCGGACATCAAGGTCACCCGCTGGTTCGACGCCGCCGCCGGCACCGAGCACCTGGTGTGGCGGCTGAAGGGCGACACCCTCGACATCGACTCCGGGTGCAGCGGCATCGCCTTCTGCGACGCGAAGTTCAGGGTCGAGGTCCCCAAGGGGGTGACGGTGACCAAGGACGGGGTCGAGGCGGTGGAAGGGCACCGCTGACCGGATACGGCCGCCTCACAGCCACCCCTGCTGGGCCGCCTTCAGCCCCGCCTCGAAGCGGCTGCGGGCCTCCAGGCGCTCCATGATCGCCGCCATCATGCGGCGGGCGGTACGCGGCGAGATGTGCAGCTTGCCCGCCGCGGCCTCGTCCGTGTGGCCCTGGCCGATGAGGTGGAGCAGATCGCGCTCGGCCTCGCTCAGCCCCGGCTCCGGCGCCGGATCGTCGGCGCCGAGCGGGGTGGACTGGTTCCACGCCTGGTCGAACAGGGCGGTCAGGGACGCGATGACCCCGGGGCCCGTCAGATAGAGCACGCCCTTACGGGTGTTGTCGGGGTCCAGCGGCACCAGGGCCGTGCGGCGGTCGGCGAGGATCATGCGCGGCGGTAACGAGGGCGCGGTGCGGAACTCGCCGCCCAGGCTGGTGAGCCAGCGGGCGTGCTCCAGGGTCGGCCCGTGGTCCCGGATGCAGTCCAGCCCGATGGTGCGGGTCGTCACGCCGCGGCCCAGCAGACGGGCGTCGTTGCGCCGCGCCGCCTCCAGCGAATCGGCGGCCTGCGCACCGCCCGACATGAAGGTGCAGATCTCCTCGGTGGCCTCTTCCGCCAGCCGCTCCAGGCGCCGCTGGATCGCGTCCATGCCGAGGATCTGCTCGCTGCCGTCGCTCTCCGCGGCGGTCACCGGCCGCGCCGCGAGGTGCGTGATCATGCGGGAGATGGACGCCTGCTGTTCCGCCATCTGTCTTTGCTGGCGCAGGAGTTCGTCGTGCTGGCGCTCCAGCAGCGTCCGCAGCCCCATCTCGGGCGCGACGGCGAGCAGCCGGTCGGCATGTTCGAACGAGCGGCGCACCAGGCGGAGTTCGAAGAGGTCGTCGAGGGCCGAGCGCACCTCGGACTCGGTCAGGTCCAGCCGGGCGACGAGCTCGTCCACGCCCCACGACGGGTTCCGGATCATGGCCTCGTAAACCGTCTCGTGCAACGCCTTCAGGCCCATCGCGGCAAGCATGGAGATCCCCTTTTTCCTCGGCGACCGGTCTCTCGCACCGGACCCCCCCGGCGTTTTGTGCATTATGCACGTGCGTTACCTCGCGCGGACGGAGCCTTTTTGGTCATCGCGGAACGGCTCCCGGACGGCGGACGGCGGCAAGGTGCGGGGACAGAAACCCACGTGGACGGCGGCTGCGGGGGCGCGCGCCGGGCCGGGCGGAGCCCCGTCCGCCGGATCGCCGCCGACCGGTTCCGCCCCCTCGTCCGGCCCGGCGCGCACCGGGAGTGCGGTGGCCCGAAGCGTCCTGGCCGGTTCCGCCGGGCCGTTTCCCCTTCCTCCCCACCTGCCACGCGCAGAACATGGTTTCACCGGGCCGACGCGGAACACCGAAGCCGGATCCGGAGAATCCACCCACTCACCCCAGGGGACTCCCATGTCTGTCAACGCCCGCATACTCGCCGCCGCCGCCACCCTCGCCCTCGCCGGGATCGCCTTCACCACCGCGGCCACCACCGCCGCCGGCGCCCCCGCGCACTCCCGCGTGGTGGCCACGGTGGACTCCACGGACGACAGCCTCATCTGGGGCTAACGGCCGTATGCGTCTGACCCTTTTCACACTGACCTCTCCCGGTCACCCCCACTCCCGCCTTTCCGCACCCGTGATCGTCGACGTGCTGTGGGCCGCCGCCGCCCCGGCCGACCGGATCGAGCACATCAGCGCCCGCTCCGCCCCCCGCCACATCGACATCGGCATCTACACCCGCCGGACGCCGCAGCAGGATCTGGATGCCCCTGCCGCCGAGGACGTCGTCCGCCGGGCCTTGGCATCGGCCCCGCTGCTCCGGGGCTGGACCCTCTCCACCGGTCAGGAATAGTCAGCAAACCCCGGAAAGGCGGGACGTTGTGGTGATCGACAGCAGACAGAGAGGCCTTTCCGCCCTCTCCGCCCTCTCCGACCGCGAACACGAAGTGCTCTGCCGGCTCGCCGAAGGACACACCTACGGGGCCATCGCCCGGGCCCTTGGCCTGAGCACCCACACCGTCGACACCTACGTACGGCGTATCCGCGCCAAGACCGGTGTGCACAACCGTATGCAGCTCGTTCTGCTCGCCCTCGGCGCCGAAGGACGTGTCCCGGTCAGCCGGTCCACGGACACCGGTACCGAGAACCCGTGACTTTTCCTTCTCCCTCCCGCCCGGCAGAGTTATCCCCGTGAACGAGGGAACGGCCCGAAAGAAAGAAAAGGGCCACCCCCCCGGCCACACCCCAGATTTCGGGAATTCCACCAGGGAATTCCCGGCAACCGGAAAGAGGGATGACAATGGCGAAGGTTCTGCGCGCGCTCGGTGCCAAGTCCAAGCTCGGCGGCCGCTACATCCACTTCGACGCGGCTGCTGCCCCGCAGTCCCGCATGGGCGGCCGGTACATCCACTTCGACGCCTGATCCAGCCGGTTCACGGGTGGGCCCGGAACAGCAGCTTCCGCAGGGCTGTTCCGGCCCCCCGGGCACCGCACCACAGCAAAGGGTGATGACAGTGACGATGGCCGAGGCGCGCCCGACACCGGCCGCGACGGAAATCCCCGGCCCCCGCGGCCGACCGCTGGTGGGCAATGTGCCCGCCTATGAGAAGGACCGCATCCGCTTCCTGGAGAAAAACCACGAGCGGTACGGCGACTTCTTCCGCTTCGATGCGGGATCGGTGGTCGTCCGGGACCCGGACGCCATTCACGACTGTCACGTACGCACCAATACGGATTTCGTCTCGGAAGAGGCGATCATTTCCGACGCCCCGCTCTCCAACGCCCAGACGGGCCCCTGGATGCAGGCGCGCCGACCGGCCTGGAAGGCCCTGCGGCCGCAGTCCTGTCTGCCCTACGGCGCCGAGATCACCGAGGCGTTCGCCACCACCGTCCACCGGACCGGCGGACGCCCCTTCGACCCGCTGCGGGTCTTCACCGACTACACCAGCGCCGTGCTCACCCGCATCTGCCTCGGTGAGGAGAGCCCCCGCGTCGTCGACGCCGTCGAGCAGCGGTTCCAGGCGTTCATGGTGCTGATGAACCGCTCGTGGCAGCGCCCGCGCTGGCTCCCCGACCGCGCCCTGAGCCGCGCCCGGGAGGCGGACCGCACCCTCAACACCCTGCTGCGCGAGCGGCTGGAGCGTGTCACCGAACCGGGGCCCGATCTGGCCTCGATGCTCATGACCGCCGACCTCGGCATGAAGACGGCCGGCGGCTTCCTGAAGGGCACGCTCCTCGCGGGCTACGGCGTCCCGGCGGTCTCCCTCACCTGGATCGCCCACGCCCTCGCCACCGACCCGCAACTCGCCGAGCGCGTCGCCACGGAGGCGCGGGCGGCGTCCGACCTCCCCGCGGCGTACGGCGCGGGGAGCCTGCCGCTGGCCGAGGCGGTGGTCAAGGAGGTGCTGCGGCTGTATCCGCCGACCTGGCTGATGGGCCGCCGCGTCCTGTGCCCCACCGAACTGGGCGGCCGGCGGCTGACGCCCGGCGAGACCGTGCTGTTCAGCCCGTATCTCGTCCAGCGCGATCCCCGCTGGTGGGGCGAGCGGGCCGACCGCCTCGACCCGGACCGGTGGCTCGCCGACACCAATGGCGGGGCCCTCCACCGGCACGCGTACATCCCCTACAGCGGCGGCACCCGGGTCTGCATCGGCAGCGCCCTGGGCAACGCCCTGCTCGTCCTGTGCACCGCGCACCTGGCCGCCCACCACCACGTGGCGCCGGACCCCGCGGCCGCCGTCCACCCGCACTTCGGCACCATGCTGACCCCGCGCGGCCTGCGCCTGAGCTGCCGTCCCCGCCGCTCCGCCTAGGGCGTGTCCTTCCGGTCTCCGTGGTGCCGTGACGCCCGAGGACCGGAGAGACACCCCCTGGCCCGAGGGCACCGAAAGGAGCCACCGGTGATCGACAACGAAGAGACCTACGGCACGCGCTGGGCCTCCACCTACGACACGATGATCGCCGAGACCATGGGCGACGCCCCGGCGCACGAGGCCGCCGACGCCCTGGCGGCCCTCGCCCGCGCCACCGGCGCCGCCGAGCCGACCGTGCTCGAACTCGGCGTCGGCACCGGCCGGGTGGCCGTCCCGCTCGCCGAGCGCGGTATCCGCGTCCACGGCGTCGACCTCGAACCCGCCATGCTGGAGATCCTCGCGGACAAGGCACAGCACGTCGGGGACCGCCTCACCCACGCCGTCGGTGACATGACCGTCGCCGCCGACCTCGTCGCGCCGGACGGCACCGCCGCGTACGACCTGGTGTACTGCGTCTTCAACACCCTCGGCTCGCTGGCGGACGGCGCGGCCCAGCGCGCCTGTCTGGCGGCCGCCGCGGCCGTCCTCGCCGAGCACGGCCGCTTCGTCATCGAGGCGCCCGTCCCCCGGCTCGACACGTTCTCCCGCTCCGGCCGCCGCACCGCCCACCTCGGGCGCCGCGGCGACGGCGTCTGGCTGGAGACCGCCCGGCACGACCCGGTCGACCAGGTGATCTCCCTGGAGTCGATCATCCTCTCCGAGAAGGACGGGGTACGGATCCAGCCCGTCCACTACCGCTACACCTGGCCCGCCGAGCTGGACCTGATGGCGGAACTCGGCGGACTTCGCAGGATCTCCCGCTGCGGCGGCTGGGCGGGCGAGAAGTTCACCGCCGCCACCGTCTCCTACGTCGCCCAGTACGAACGGATCCGCGGCTGATGGGCCGCACCTACCGCCTGCTCACGGCCGCCGCCGTGATCACCTCCCTGGGGAACTCCGGGGCGGTGGTCGCGGCGGCGTTCGCCGTGCTGCACGGCGGGGGCGACGGGACCGACGTGGGGCTCGTCGCCGCGGCCCGCACCGTGCCGCTCATCGCCTTTCTGCTGGTCGGCGGCGCCGTGGCGGACCGGCTGCCGCGCCACCGCGTCATGGTCGCGGCCAACTGCCTCAACTGCGCCTCCCAGGCCGCCTTCGCGGCCCTGGTGCTCACCGGTGCGCCGCCGGTGTGGCAACTGGCGCTGCTCGCCGCGCTCGGCGGCACCGGCCAGGCATTCTTCGCCCCCGCCGCCGAAGGCATGCTGCTCTCCTGCGTACCGGCCGCACACGCGGGCCGGGCCTTCGCGTTCTTCCGGATCGGCGTCAACGGCGCCGGGATCGGCGGCGCCGCACTCGGCGGCGCGCTCTGCGCCGCCGCCGGACCGGGCTGGGTACTGGCCGGCGACGCGGCGGCCTTCGCGCTCGCCGCCGCCCTCCGCGCCGCCCTGGACACCGGCGCGATCCCGCCACGCAAGCGGCGCAGCAGGCTGGGCCACGATCTGCGCGAGGGCTGGCGCGAGGTCGCCGGGCGGCGCTGGCTGTGGGTGGTCGTCGCCCAATTCGCGGTGGTCAACGCGGCGTTCGCGGCCACCCAGTCCGTCTACGGTCCGCTCGTCGCCCGGGACCGGCTGGGCGGCGCCGGCGCGTGGGGCGCCGCGCTCGCCGCGTTCGGGGCCGGCACGCTGCTCGGCGCGCTGGTGATGACGCGCTGGAAGCCGCGCCGGATGCTGCTCACCGGCGGCTGGGGCTCCCTGATGTGCGCGCTGTCCCCGGCGGCGCTGGCCGCCGGGCTGCCGCTGCCCGTGCTCGCCGCCACGATGGCCGGGTGCGGTATCGGCGTCGAGGTCTTCGCGGTCACCTGGATGACCGCGCTGCACCAGGAGATCCCCGCCGACAAGCTCTCCCGGGTGTCCTCCTACGACTGGCTGGGCTCGGTCGGCATGGTCCCGGTCGCCACCGCCCTCGCGGGCCCCGTCCAGGAGATGACCGGCCGCCCGGCCGCCCTGTGGGGCAGCGCCGCCCTCATCGCCCTCCTCACCCTGGCCGCCCTCTCGGTCCCGGACGTCCGCCGCCTCACCCGCGGAACGGCCGACGCCCCTCAGGAACGCGACGCCCCTCGGGGATGCCAAACTCCTCAGGAACGGCCGGCCACCGCGGCATCCCCGGCCGAGGGGACGTTCCCGGTCCAGGGATCACGGGCGGCGCCGCGCGCCACATGCTCCTCGTAAGCCGCGACCTTTCCGGTGATCAGGCCCAGGCAGTCGGTGAGTTCGGCGATCCGGGCGATGACCTGCTCCTGGTGCTCGCGGAGGAGCGCCAACCGGTCCGCCTCGTTGCCCGGACCGCTGCGGACGAGAGCGGCGAACCGCCGGATGGTGGCCAGCGGCATCCCGGACGCACGGAACTTCGTGCAGTTGAGCAGCCACTCCACCTCCCACTCGCGGTAGACGCGGCGCCCGCTCGCATCGCGCCGCACCGCGTCGACGAGCAGCCCCTCGCGCTCGTAGAGCCGCAGCGCGTCGACGCTCAGCCCGGTCCGCGCCGCGACCTGCCCGATGGTCAACTCCTGCGCTCTCTCCGCCATGCCGGGATCGTACGGCGTTGACCTGGACCGCGGTCCAGCTCCTAGCGTGCCCGCCATGGGAACACCTCAGCACACGATCGGATCGGGGTTCGGCGCCCGCAGCACGGCCGACGACGTCCTGCGCGGCATCGACCTCTCCGGGAAGCTCGCGCTCGTCACCGGTGGCTACTCGGGCCTGGGCCTGGCGGCGACCCGCGCACTCGCCCGCGCCGGCGCCCACGTCGTCGTCCCCGCCCGCCGCCGCGCCGTCGCCGAGCAGGCCGTCGCCGGTACCGACGGCACCGAGGTCGACGAACTGGACCTCGCCGACCAGGACGGCATCCGCCGCTTCGCCGACCGCTTCCTCGCCTCGGGCCGCCGCCTCGACCTCATCCTCGCCAACGCCGGGATCATGGCCTGCCCGGAAACCCGCGTCGGCCCCGGCTGGGAGGCGCAGTTCGCCGTCAACCACCTCGGCCACTACGCCCTCGTCAACCACCTGTGGCCCGCCCTCGCCCCGGGCGCCCGCGTGGTCGCGGTCTCCTCCGCGGGCCACCAGCTCTCCCCCGTCCGCTGGGACGACGTGCACTTCACCCGGGGCTACGACCGCTGGCAGGCGTACGGCCAGGCGAAAACCGCCAACGCCCTGTTCGCCACCCACCTTGACGCCCTGGGCCGCGACGCCGGCATCCACGCCTACTCCCTGCACCCCGGCGCCATCCTCACCCCGCTGCAACGCCACCTCTCCGGGCCCGACATGATCTCCAAGGGCTGGATCGACGCACACGGCACCGTGATCCACCCCGACTTCAAAACCCCCGAACAGGGCGCCGCCACCTCGATCTGGGCCGCGACCTCCCCCCTCCTCGCGGCCCACGGCGGCGCCTACTGCGAGGACTGCGACCTCGCAGCACCCACAACCAGCAACGAGGGCTGGTCAGGCGTCCGCGACTACGCCCTCGACCCCGACCAGGCAGCCCACCTGTGGACCCTGTCGGCGGAACTCACGGGGGTGAATGCGTTCGGGAGGACCCGGGTGTAGGGGGCGCCACTCCCCCCCAACACGAGAAAACCCCAGGTCACGAATTACATGACCTGGGGTTTCCCTTCTGAGCCGCCTAAGGGAATCGAACCCTTGACCTACGCATTACGAGTGCGTCGCTCTGGCCGACTGAGCTAAGGCGGCGTGGTGCGCGGCCCAGTCTACACATGCCGGAGGGGTGCTTCGTACTCGGTTGACGGGCTGGTCAGGGGGGTGGGGGCGGGGTCAGGTGCAGCGCTTGTTCTTCGGGGGGACGGTGCCGTCGAGGAGGTAGGTGTTGACGGCCTTGTCGATGCAGGTGCTGCCGCGGCCGTAGGCGGTGTGGCCGTCGCCCTCGTACGTCAGGAGGGTGGCGCTGGAGAGCTGGGCGGCGAGGCCCTTGGCCCAGGTGTACGGGGTGGCGGGGTCGCGGGTGGTGCCGACGACGACGATGGGCGCGGCGCCCTTGGCCTCGATGCGTTCGGGGGCGCCGGTGGGCTTGACCGGCCAGTACGCGCAGTTCAGGGAGGCCCAGGCGAATTCGTCGCCGAAGACCGGGGACGCCTTGCGGAAGCGCGGGAGGTCGGCGCGGACCTGGGCGGGTGAGGTGTACGCCGGGGGGAGGTCGAGGCAGTTCACGGCGGGGTTGGCGTACATCTGGTTGGCGTAGTGGCCGTCGGGGTCGCGCTCGTAGTAGCTGTCGGAGAGGGTCAGCAGGCCGCGGCCGTCGCCCTTCTCGGCCTGGGCCAGGTACTCGCGCAGGACCGGCCACGCCTTCTCGTCGTACATCGCGGCGATCACGCCCGTCGTGGCGAGCGATTCGGTGAGGCGGCGGTCCTCGCCGGTCTCCAGCGGATGCGCGTCGATCTTCTTGAACAGGGCGGAGAGCCGCTTGCCGGCGTCGTCGGCGCTCTTCGTGCCGAGCGGGCAGTCGCGGTGCTTGACGCAGTCCTCGGCGAAGGCGGTGAAGGCGGTGTTGAAGCCGGCGGTCTGTTCGATGTTGACCTGGCGGGGGCCGAGCGAGGGGTCCATCGCGCCGTCCAGCACCAGCCGGCCGACGTGGGAGGGGTACAGCCCGGCGTACGTCGCGCCGAGGAAGGTGCCGTACGAGGCGCCGACGTAGTACAGCTTCCGGTCGCCGAGGACGGCGCGCAGGACGTCCATGTCGCGGGCCGCCTCGACGGTGGAGACATGCGGCAGCAGCTTGCCCGAGCGGGCCTCGCAGCCCTTGGCGAAGGTGCGGTACGCGTTGCTGAGCGCGGTGATCTCGGCGGCGTCGTCGGGGGTCTGGTCGGTCTTGGTGAAGCGGTCCATCTCCTTGTCGGAGAGGCATTCCACCGGGGCACTGCGGGCCACACCGCGCGGGTCCATCGCCACCATGTCGTAGCGGGCGCGGACGGCGGCGGGCTCCGGTGCGTACTGCTGGAGGTAGTCGATGGCCGAGCCGCCCGGGCCGCCCGGGTTGACCATCAGGGAGCCGATGCGCTTCCCGGGGCCGGTGGCCTTCTTCCGGGCGACGGCGAGTTTGAGGTCGCCGCCCTCGCCGGGCCGCGCGTAGTCCAGCGGCGCCTTCATCGTGGCGCACTCGAAGCCGCTGACGCCGCACGCGTGCCAGCTGAGCTTCTGGTCGTAGTACGGCCGCAGGTCGGCGGGGACGGCGGTGGGCAGCGGGGCGAGGACGGACTTCGGGGCGCCGCCGGCCCCGGAGGCGTCGGCGTCCTCGCCCCGCCCCGGGCCGGCCGCGGCGGGGGTGGACGACGGTCCCGAGGAACAGCCGGAGATCAGCAGCGCGGTGGCCGCGACGAAGGCGGCGGAGGTACGGAACAGACGGCTGGTGGCCATGGGCGGTCCCTTGTCCCTGTGGGCCCTGTGGGCGTACGGCGTACGAAGTACTGGCGGTGCGGGGCGACGCCCGCCGGGTCGGTGGCCAGGAGTGGTGCCGGGTCGGTGGCCGGTGCGGGGGTATGGGCGCGGTGCCCGAAATCTTATGAACGGAGAGTAGCGGGGTGAGGGCTGTGTGTGCTGTACGTCGGGTGGAGTGGACGTGGCGGTCGTCCCCCGCAGCGCCGTCATGCGGGCCTGTTCGGGCCGTTCCGAGCGGAGTGGCACCCAGTCGGTCCGGAGCCGGGAGCGGGTCGACGCCGCAGGTCACAGGGCGACTGCACCCCGAGACCGGGTCGCGCCGGATGCACTACGGGCGCCCCGGGCCGCGTCGGCGCACGGGCCGCCCGCACCGGGACCGGCCCGGAGCCCGGCCGGAAACCGCCCCGGCCCTCACCCTGCCCGCAGCGCCGCCGTCATCGCCTCGACGGCCAGCAGCGGCGCGACATTGCGGTCCAGCGCCTCCCGGCACGCGATGATCGCCTCTATCCGGCGCAGGGTGCGGACCGGTGTCGAGGCGCGGGCGATGCGGTCGAGGCTGTCGCGGACCTCGTCGTTGGCGAGCGGGACGGGGGCGCCGAGCTGGAGGGTGAGGACGTCGCGGTAGAAGCCGGTGAGGTCGACCAGGGCGAGATCGAGGCTGTCGCGCTGGGTGCGGGTGGCGCGGCGCTTCTGGCGGTCCTGGAGCTCCTTCATCACGCCCGCGGTGCCGCGCGGCAGCCGGCCGCCGGTGCCCGCGGCGGCACCGAGGGCGGCCCGCAGCTCCTCGGTCTCCTTGGTGTCGACCTCCTCCGCGACCTGCTTGGCGTCTTCCCCGGCCGCGTCGATCAGCTCCTGGGCGGCCTTGAGGCAACCGCCGATGTCGTCGATGCGCAGCGGGAGCTTGAGGACCGCGGCCCGGCGGGCGCGGGCCCGCTCGTCGGTGGCGAGGCGGCGGGCCCGGCCGATGTGTCCCTGGGTGGCGCGGGCGGCGGCCGCCGCGGCCTCCGGCGCGATGCCGTCGCGGCGCACCAGCACATCGGCGACCGCGTCGACCGGCGGCGTCCGGAGCGAGAGGTGGCGGCAGCGGGAGCGGATGGTCGGCAGGACGTCCTCGATGGAGGGGGCGCAGAGCAGCCAGACGGTGCGGGGCGCGGGCTCCTCGACCGCCTTGAGCAGGACGTTTCCGGCGCCTTCGGTGAGGCGGTCGGCGTCCTCCAGGACGATCACCTGCCAGCGTCCGCCCGCCGGGGAGAGCGACGCCCGGCGCACCAGGTCGCGGGTCTCCTTCACACCGATGGAGAGCAGGTCCGTACGGACGATCTCGACATCGGCGTGGGTGCCGATGAGGGTGGTGTGGCAGCCGTCGCAGAAGCCGCAGCCGGGGGCGCCGCCCAGCGCGCGGTCCGGGGAGACGCATTGCAGCGCGGCGGCGAAGGCGCGGGCGGCGGTGGAGCGGCCCGAGCCGGGCGGGCCGGTGAAGAGCCAGGCGTGCGTCATCCGGGAGGCGCCGCCGGGCTCCCCGGACGCCGGCTCACCGGGCACGGCGGCGTCGGGGGCCCGGTCGGCGGAGACGAGGGCGTCCGCGTCCCGTGCGGCCGCGGCGAGTTCCTGCGTCACCCGCTCCTGGCCGACCACGTCGTCCCATACCGCCATCGCTGACCGCCGTCCCTCTCCCGCTCCGCGCCCGGGGCCGCCGGTCGCGGCCACCGTCCCTGCTGGTCGTGCGCCGCCAACGGCGGGGTGCGGTGTCACCGCACGCGCCGCCGCATCTCGCGCTCGTTCCATTGTGGTGCACCCCACCGACAATCCGGTCCGGGCCGCCGGCCGCCCGGTACGCGGAACGCCCGTGGCCCGCAGCGGAGCGGCTGCGGGCCACGGGCGTTCCGTACGGAGCCGGGTCAACCGCGGCGGCCCCGGCGGTCGTCGCCGTCCTCGGAGCGGCGGCCGAACAGCTCGTCGGAGAGGGTCGGCAGATCGTCCAGCGGGGTCTCCTCCGCCCACTCCGGGCGGCGGCGGGTGCGCTGCGGCGGCTCGGCCGGACGGCCGGTCTCCGGGTCCAGCTGCGGCAGCTCGCGGGTGCGCTCGGCGCCGGACTCGGCGGGCGCCGGGTGCGCGTGCGGGGCGGGGTGCGCCCCGCCCCGCTCCTCGTCGCGGAAGAGCCAGGACGGCACCCGGTCCTCGGGGGCCGCCTCGCGTTCCTCGGGCCGGACCGCCGGGAGCACGCTGGTCTCCTCGGCGTCCGGGTCGAACGTGGCGCGCGGCAGCACCGTCGTCTCGTCCGCCGCACCGGGCACCGGGCCCGGTCCGGGCAGCGGCAGGGCGGCGGTCCGCTCGTTGTCCGCGTCGGCGGCGGAGTCCGTGGCGGGGCCGCTGCCGGAGCCGGGACGCGCGTCCCGGTCCGGGCCGGAACCGGAGGCACCGCCGGACGGCTCGGCCGACGAGCCCGTCCGGGTACCGCCCTCGCGCGCGGTCTGCTTGCGCAGATCGGCGACGGGCGTCTCGGTCGTCGGCGCCTCGGCGGCCGTGGCCGCCGCCCGGGCCTCCTCGGCCGCCTTCGCCTCCGCCGCGGCAGCCGCCTCGGCCGCCGCGATCCGGGCCTGCTCGGCGCGGAGCAGCGCCTCCTCGGCCTTGCGCTGCTTCTCCTTGCGGCGCTCCTCCGCCTCGGCGCGCAGCCGCGCCTCCTCCGCGGCGCGCAGCCGCAGCCGCTCCTGCTCCTCGGCGCGGGCCCGCTCCTCGGCCTCGCGGCGCCTGCGCTCCGCCTCCGCCGCGAGCCGGGCCTCCTCGGCGCGCTGCCGGGCCTCCTCGGCCAGCCGGGCCTCCTCGCGGGCCTTGGCCTCCTCGGCCTCGCGGCGCTTGCGCTCCTCCTCCTCGGCGCGCAGCTTCGCCAGCTGCTCCTGGCGCTCGCGCTCCAGGCGCTCCTCCTCGGCCTTGCGCGCAGCCTCCTCCTCGGCCTTGCGCCGGGCCTCCTCCTCCGCCGCCTTACGCGCCTCCTCCTGCGCCTTGACCTCGGCCGCCGACAGCGGCAGCACCTGGTCGAGGCGGTGGCGGACGACGGTGGTGACGGCCTCCGGCTCCTGGCCGGCATCGACGACGAGGTAGCGGGCCGGGTCGGCGGCGGCCAGCGTCAGGAACCCGGCACGGACCCGCTCGTGGAACTCCGCGGGCTCCGACTCCATCCGGTCCGGCGCCTCGGTGAACCGTTCCCGCGCGGTCTGCGGGGTGACGTCCAGCAGCACCGTCAGATGCGGCACCAGGCCGTCGGTGGCCCAGCGGGAGATCCGGGCGATCTCGGTGGGCGCGAGGTTGCGGCCGGCGCCCTGGTAGGCGACCGACGAGTCGATGTAGCGGTCGGTGATGACGACGGCGCCGCGCTCCAGGGCGGGGCGGATGACGCTGTTGACGTGCTCGGCGCGGTCGGCGGCGAACATCAGCGCCTCGGCGCGGTCCGAAAGGCCGGAGGTGGAGACGTCCAGGATGATCGAGCGCAGCCGCTTGCCGATGGCGGTCGCGCCCGGCTCACGGGTCACCACGACCTCGTGCCCCTTGGCGCGGATCCACTCCGCGAGCGCCTCGACCTGCGTGGACTTGCCCGCGCCGTCGCCGCCCTCCAGGGCGATGAAGAATCCGGTGGGCGCGGGCGCCTGCTCCGGGTCGCCGCCGCGCAGCGCCTCCCGCAGATCGCGCCGCAGCGGCACCCCGTTGCGGTCGTCGACCTTGCCGAGCACCCAGGCGGCGACCGGCAGCAGCAACGCGCCGACCAGCATCAGCGCGAACGCGGCGCCGCCGTGGCCGAAGGCGAACGCGCCGCTCCCGACCCGGTGCGGGCCGATGACCGCGGCCAGCAGCGGCGCGACGATCGCGGCCACCGCGACCGCCAGGCGGACGACGGCGTGCAGCTGCCCGGTGATCCGGGCGTGGTCGGCCTCCTCGGCCTCGTGCTCCAGCAGGACGTGGCCGGTGTTGGCGGCGATCCCGGCGCCCACCCCGGCGAGCAGCGCCAGCAGCACCGCGGTCGTCGCGTCCGTCACCAGGCCCATGACCAGCAGCGCCAGGCCGGTCCCGGCGACCGCGAGGGCCAGCAGACGGCGGCGGGAGAGCGCGGGCAGCACCCGGCGGGCGCTGCGGATGCCGACGACCGGGCCGCCGGTCAGCACCAGCACCAGGAGCGCGAAGAGGACCGGGCCGCCGCCGAGGTCGGCGGAGTGCAGGACGGCGAGGGAGACCGCGGCGGCGACGGCCGCGGCAACCGAGGCGCAGGCGAGCACCAGCAGCGGGGCGGCGCCGGTACGGCCCTTGTCCGCGCCGGCGGCCTTCGGGCGGCGCAGCCCCTCCAGCGGGGAGCGCGGCCGCGGCGTGGCGCCGCCGGGCAGCTCGATGAAGTACAGGACCGACACGGACGCGGCGAACAGACCCGCCGCCACATAGGAGCCCAGGGCCGCCTGGTGGCTGTCGAACCACGCCACCCCGGCGCCCAGCAGCTTGCCGACGAGCGTGACGACGACGAGCGCGGCGGCGGCGAGCGGCAGTGAGACGAAGGTGGTGCGCAGCGAGAGGCGCCGCAGCGCCGCCAGGTTGTCCGGCAGCGGCCGGACGGTGGCGCCCTCGGGCGGCGGCGCGGGCAGCAGCCCCGGCGCCGCGCTCTCCCGCGCGACGGTCCAGAAGCGCTCGGCGACACCGGTCAGGAACGCCGTGACCAGCAGCCAGGCGAGTGCGTTCGCCCGCGTCCAGTCCAGCCAGAGCGGCGCGACGACCAGCAGGGCGACCCGGACGACATCGGCGACGATCATCGTCCAGCGGCGGTCGAGCGGCCCGGAGGGCGCCGTCAGCGCCGACAGCGGGCCCAGCAGGACCGCTCCGAAGAGCAGGGTCGCCAGCATCCTCGCCGCGAAGACCACGGTGACCGCGAGGGCCGCGCCCCGGTAGCCACCGCCGAAGACGGCCTGGCCGCCCAGGGGCACGTACAGCGCCGCCTGGAGGGTGAGGAGGACGAGGACCAGCATGGACAGGGCATCGCCGATGGCCCCGACGAACTGGGCGCTCCACAGTCGCTTCAGTGGGGGGAAGCGCAACAGGGCTCGTACGGCGCGCTCGCGGGAATCCGCGGCAAGGGCGCCTGAAGTGGGGGTCTGGGCCGTTGGCTGCTCGGCACGCGTCATCCGCCCAGCCTATCGGCAGGCCGCGTTCGCGCGGGCCCCGCCCGAACAAAGGGGCGGGCCCGACAGGCCACCGCCCGCCTTGCCCGCCCTTGTCCTCGTACGGCGTGGTGACCGCCCCGGGGCGCGCGGGATGCGGCCGCGCGCCGGGTACGGAGGAGGCGGCGGACCGTGCCCGCCGCCTGCCCGCTCACTCCTCGCCGGGCGCCTCCGCCACGGCGGACTTCTTCGCCGCGGTCGTCTTGGCGGCCGCCGTCTTCTTGGCGGTGGTCTTCTTCGCCGCGGTGGTCTTCTTGGCCGCGGTCTTCTTCGCCGCCGTCTTCTTCGCGGGCGCCTTCTTGGCCGCCTTCTTCGCCGGGGCCTTCTTGGCGGTCTTCTTCTTCGCCGGGCCCTTGGCACGCTTCTCGGCCAGCAGCTCGTAGCCGCGCTCCGCCGTGATCGTCTCGACGTCGTCGTCGCGGCGCAGCGTGGCGTTGGTCTCGCCGTCGGTGACGTACGCGCCGAACCGGCCGTCCTTGACCACCACCGGCTTGCCGCTGACCGGGTCGGTGCCCAGCTCCTTCAGCGGCGGCTTGGCGGCGGCCCGGCCACGCTGCTTGGGCTGGGCGTAGATCGCCAGCGCCTCCTCCAGCGTGATCGTGAACAGCTGCTCCTCGCTCTCCAGGGAGCGCGAGTCGGTGCCCTTCTTCAGATACGGGCCGTAGCGGCCGTTCTGCGCGGTGATCTCCACACCCTCGGCGTCCGCGCCGACGGTCCGCGGCAGCGACATCAGCTTGAGTGCGTCCGCGAGCGTGACCGTGTCCAGCGACATCGACTTGAAGAGCGACGCGGTCCGCGGCTTCACCGCGTTCTTGCCGGTCTTCGGGGTGCCCTCGGGCAGGATCTCGGTGACGTACGGGCCGTACCGGCCGTCCTTGGCGACGATCTGGTGACCGCTCTCGGGGTCGGTGCCCAGCTCGAAGTCGCCGCTGGGCTTGGCCAGCAGCTCCTCGGCCAGCTCCACGGTCAGCTCGTCCGGCGCGAGGTCGTCCGGCACATCGGCGCGCTGGTGGCCCTCGGCGTCCTTCTCCCCGCGCTCGACGTACGGGCCGTAGCGGCCGACCCGCAGCTTGATGTCGTCGCTGACCGGGAACGACGAGATCTCCCGGGCGTCGATCGCGCCGAGGTCGGTGACCAGCTCCTTCAGGCCACCGAGGTGGTCGCCGTCGCCGTTGCCGGCGTCCGAGGCGGCACCGGAGGCGCTGTCCTCGCCGCCCTCGCCGAAGTAGAAGCGCCGCAGCCACGGCACGGACTGGGCCTCACCGCGGGCGATGCGGTCGAGGTCGCCCTCCATCCGGGCGGTGAAGTCGTAGTCGACGAGCCGCCCGAAGTGCTTCTCCAGCAGGTTGACCACGGCGAAGGAGAGGAACGACGGGACGAGCGCGGTGCCCTTCTTGAAGACGTAGCCGCGGTCCAGGATCGTGCCGATGATCGACGCGTACGTCGACGGGCGGCCGATCTCCCGCTCCTCCAGCTCCTTGACCAGCGTCGCCTCGGTGTAGCGGGCCGGGGGCTTGGTGGCGTGGCCGTCGGCGGTGATCTCCCGGGCGCCCAGCGCGTCACCCTCGGCGACCTGCGGCAGCCGGCGCTCGCGGTCGTCCAGCTCGGCGTTGGGGTCGTCGGCGCCCTCGACGTACGCCTTGAGGAAGCCGTGGAAGGTGATGGTCTTGCCGGACGCGGTGAACTCGGCGTCCCGGCCGTCGGCGGCGCGGCCACCGATCTTGACGGTGACGGAGTTACCGGTCGCGTCCTTCATCTGGGAGGCGACGGTCCGCTTCCAGATCAGCTCGTACAGCCGGAACTGGTCGCCGGTCAGGCCCGTCTCGGCCGGGGTGCGGAAGCGGTCGCCCGAGGGGCGGATCGCCTCGTGCGCCTCCTGCGCGTTCTTGACCTTCCCGGCGTAGCTGCGCGGCTTCTCCGGCAGGTAGTCGGCGCCGTAGAGCTGCGTGACCTGTGCGCGGGCGGCGGAGATCGCGGTGTCGGAGAGCGTCGTGGAGTCCGTACGCATATAGGTGATGAAGCCGTTCTCGTACAGCTTCTGGGCCACCTGCATCGTCGCCTTGGCGCCGAACCCGAGCTTGCGGCTCGCCTCCTGCTGGAGGGTGGTCGTCCGGAACGGCGCGTACGGGGAGCGGCGGTACGGCTTGGACTCGACAGAGCGGACCGCGAAGGCCGTCTCCGCGAGGGCGGCGGCCAGCGCGCGGGCGTTCGCCTCGTCGAGGTGGAGGACCGCGTCGTTCTTGAGACGGCCGTCGGCACCGAAGTCACGGCCCTGGGCGATACGGCGGCCGTCGACGGTGGCGAGGCGGGCGGTCAGCGTCGACGGGTCGGAACTGTCCCCGGCCCGGCCGGTGGCGAAGGTGCCGGTCAGGTCCCAGTACTCGGCGGAGCGGAAGGCGATGCGCTCGCGCTCCCGCTCGACGACGAGACGGGTCGCGACGGACTGCACCCGGCCCGCCGACAGCCGCGGCATGACCTTCTTCCACAGGACCGGCGAGACCTCGTAGCCGTAGAGGCGGTCGAGGATACGGCGGGTCTCCTGGGCGTCGACGAGCTTCTTGTTCAGCTCGCGGGGGTGCGCCACGGCGTCGCGGATGGCGTCCTTGGTGATCTCGTGGAACACCATGCGGTGGACGGGGACCTTGGGCTTGAGGATCTCCTGGAGATGCCAGGCGATGGCCTCGCCCTCGCGGTCCTCATCGGTGGCGAGGAAGAGTTCGTCGGACTCGGCCAGCAGCTGCTTGAGCTTCTTGACCTGGTCCTTCTTGTCGCTGTTGACGACGTAGATGGGCTGGAAGTCGGCGTCGACGTTCACCCCGAGGCGGGCCCACGGCTCGCCCTTGTACTTCGTCGGCACCTCCGCCGCGCCGTTGGGGAGGTCACGGATGTGCCCGACACTGGCCTCGACCACGTATCCGGGGCCGAGATACCCCTTGATCGTCTTCGCCTTGGCGGGCGACTCGACGATGACGAGGCGGCGGCCGCCGCCCTCTGCGGTCTCGCTGGTCGGGGACAACTTGGCTCTTCTCTCCGGTCGACGCCTGGATACCTCCAGGCGATAGCGCTGGAGGCGGACACTGCGGTGTCGCTTGACGCTGCGGAGTGTGACGGTACCTCCCGCCCCCGTGTCAAACGGAAAATCCCCGCAACGCCACTCGAACGGTAACCCGACTACATGCCTTCCTGCCGCCCGGACCGTATCCGCCGGCGGCGCCGCCGCTGTTCGGTCACGATGTCCGCTCCCCGGTCTGCGTACGGCGGCCTACTGGCAGGATGGCCGGGTACGGCTCCTCTCACGGACCGCCCGCCGCCGCCAGCACGCACACTCGGGGGACAGATCACTCATGGCGCACCAGCATCCCGGCCCTCCCCAGGACGAACCCAACCCGTACGCCGCACCGACCCCGCCCGTGCCGCCGGTCCCGCCCACCGCACCGGCCGCGCCGGGCTCCTCGGCGAAACCGGATCCGTTGGCGAAGCCGGATCCGTTGGCGAAGCCGCAGGGGGATGCGGCGGGTGCGCCGGGGGCGGACGCGGGCCGGCCGGGGGCGGACCCGGGCGTTCCGCCGCAGCCCGGGACGCCGCCGCAGCCCGGCGCCGCGCCCGCCCCGCCGGCCGGTTCCCCGTACGGATATCCGCAGGGTGGCCTTCCCGGGCAGCCCGGTTACGGGTACCCGCAGGCCGCGCCGGAGTCCGGGTACGGCTACCCGGGCGGCGCCACGCCCCCGCCCGCCGCTCCGCCGCAGCCGCAGGGCGCGCCGGGCTTCCCGCCGCCCGGCGGTGGCTTCGCGCCGGGGCCGCAGCCGGGTGCCGCCGGGGTCGGCTTCTCGATCGGGGACATCGCGATCAGCGGCGACACGATCATGACGCCGTCCGGCCCGATGCCGCTGAAGGGCGCCGTCTGGACCGCCACGGACATGTCGCGCACCGAGGAGAAGATCCCCACGCACGCGATCGTCCTGGGCATCGTCTTCTTCTTTTTCTGCCTGCTCGGACTGCTCTTCCTGCTCATGAAGGAGCGGGTGACCACCGGCTTCGTGCAGGTCACGGTGGCCGGCGGCGGACGCCATCACGCGACGATGGTCCCCGTGCAGTCCCGGGAACAGGTCATGTACGTGCTCAACCAGGTCAACCACGCCCGGTCGCTGAGCCTGTGACGGGCCGGTCCGTGGCGGGTGCGCCGATGACCTGCGGGTCCGTGCCCTGCGAGCCGGCGGCGTGACCGCCACCGGTCCCGCGCCCCGTCCCGCCGGGCCGACCGGGCCGCCGGGCGGTCCCGGCATCCGCGCCACCACGCTGCGCCGGGCCGCCGTGGGCCTCGGCATCGGCGCGGCGGGGGCCGTCTATCTCTGGAACACCAATCCGCACGAGCCGGGCCATCTGCTCCCCGGCTGCCCGCTCCGGTGGGCGACCGGTCTGCTCTGCCCGCTGTGCGGCGGCACCCGCCTCGCGTACGACCTGCTGCACGCCGACGTCGTGGCGGCGTTCCACGACAACGCCGCCCTGCTCGTCCTGGGCGTACCGGCCGCCGCCTACGCCGTCGGACGCTGGCTGATCACCGGGCTGCGCGGCCGCTACTACCGCCTGCGCCTGTCGGGCCGCGCGGGCGCCGCGGTCCTGGGCGTCGCGATGGTGTGGATGCTCGCCCGCAACCTCGTGGGCTGACCCGCGCGGGCCGTCCGGCCGGGGTGCGCCGCGGCGGGCGGGGCGCGCGCCGTTTCCGGGTGCGCCCCGCCGGGCGCGGTACGGCCGCCGCCGCGGAGGCCGTGCCCGAGGGCGGGCCTCCGCGGCGGCGCCGTACGCGTACGGCGGGTGCGTCAGCGCACCGTGACCGTGACCTCGGGCGAGATGGTCTGGTTCACGGCCATCCGCAGGTGGTTGAGGCCCTTGATGCCGAGCTTCACCCGCACCGAGTAGGCGCCGGTGGAGCTGACCGGGGTCTGCGCGGGGAGCGAGACCCAGCGGGTGCCCTGCTTCTGCTGGACGGTGACCTTGGTGCCCGCCGCGATGCCGTGCGAGGTCCCCGTGATGCGGAACTCCTGCCACGCCCCGATCGAGGAGACGCTCGCCTTGGCGGTGAGCGACGCCGTGGCCGGTGCCGTCGCCGAGACGGGGGCGGGAGAGTGCAGCTGGGCGGGCGCGGCGAAGGCGGCGGCCCCTCCCCCGACGAGCAGGGAGGCGGTGATCACGCTGACGGCGGTCAAACGGAGTGCTCGGTTCATGACAGTCCTCACTGGCTGGGCTGATGGATCTGACAACCGGACTCACGGCGGAGGCCCGTCGCCTGCCCGGCGCCCCCGCCCGTCCTCATCCCCAGTGAGGGTCGGGAACGGCTGCCGGGTTCCGCCGACGCCTCCCGAATTCGGCGTCTCTTCCGATATGGCCGGATCCGGCCCCTGAGCGGACGGCGCCGGACGGCGGGGCGGCGGCACCGTCGGCCGCGACGGCGGGGCCGCCCCGGACGCCGGGCGCGCCTCACCGCGGGGCGCCGCTCATCTCGGGGTGCGCACCTCGCCGCCGGACTCGCCTCGTGGCGGGGCGCGCCTCATGGCGGGGCGCGCCTCGTGGTGGGGCGTGCCCCGAGCCCGTCCGCGTCGGCCCGGCTCCCCCTCAGCCCTCCGTTCCCACCGGCTCCAGGAAGCCCTGCTCCACCAGCATCCGGATCGCCGCCGGGGTCCGGTCGCGGAGCAACACCGGGTCCTCGCCCATGAGTTGGGCGATGGCGTCCAGGATCCGGCCCGCCGGGAGCGAGCCGTCGCAGACCCCGGCGAACCCGGCGCCGACCGTGTCCACCTTGGTGGCCCGGCGCATCCCGCGGTGCTGCCGCAGCACCACATGCTCCGGGTCCTCCGCGCCCGGCAGCCCGACCTGCTCCTGCACCACCTCACCGGCCAGCCGGAAGTGCCCGGCCAGCAGCGCCGCGTCGTCCGTCCGGCGCAGATAGTCCTGGCGCGCGAAGTGCCCGACGACGGTCTCGCCCAGCGGCTGCTCCACCGGGTGCGGCCACTCCTCGACGGTGATCGACGGCTCGTCCGCGCCGGACTTGCGCAACGTGATCCAGCCGAAGCCGACGGCCTTGGTGCCGCGCGCCTCGAACTCGTCCAGCCAGGCGTCGTACCGCGCGGCGTACTCCTCGGGGGAGGTCCGGTGATCGCCGGCGTCCCGCAGCCACAGCTCGGCGTACTGGGTGATGTCCTGCACCTCGCGCTGCACCACCCAGGCGTCGCAGCCGCGCGGCACCCACGAGCGCACGCGGTCGGTCCACTCCTCGCCCTCGACGTGCTGCCAGTTGGCCAGCAGCTGGCAGTACCCGCCGTCGTTGAGATGCGCCGCGGCCTGCTGCACCAGGGTGCGGCACAGGTCGTCGCCGCCCATCCCGCCGTCGCGGTACGTCAGCCGGGCGCCGGGCGAGATCACGAACGGCGGGTTGGAGACGATGAGGTCGTACGTCTCCTCCCCCACCGGCTCGAAGAGCGAGCCCTCGCGCAGCTCGGCGGGGGCCGCCCCGGAGAGCGCCAGCGTCAGCGCCGCGATCCGCAGCGCCCGGGGGTTGAGGTCCGTCGCCGTGACGTGGGTGGCGTGCCGGGAGGCGTGCAGCGCCTGGATGCCGGAGCCGGTGCCGAGGTCGAGCGCCCGGCCCGCGGGCGTGGGGACGGTGATCCCGGCGAGCGTCGTGGAGGCGCCGCCGACGCCGAGCACCAGCTCGGAGCGGTCCACCTGCCCGGCGCCGCGGATGCCGCCCGCGCCGCCGACCGCGCAGCCCAGGTCGGAGACGACCCACCAGTCCTGCCCCTCGGGGCCGCCGTACGGGCGGACGTCCACCCGGGCGCGCACCTCGGCGCCGTCCTCGGCGAGCCAGCCGTCGGCGAGACAGTCCGCCACCGGCAGCGCGGCCTCGGCGCGGGCGCGCGCCACCGGGCGCTGGAGGAGGAAGAGCCGCACCAGCGTCTCCAGCGGGCTCCCGCCCCGGGTGGCGCGCAGCGCGGGCACCGTCTCGCTGCGGGCCAGCGCGGCGTAGGCGGGCGCGCCCAGCAGCTCCAGCAGGCCGTCGGCGGTGAAGTCGGCGGCGAGCAGCGCGGCGCGCATCCGGTCGGTGCGGGCGCGGCTCGCGGGGTCGCGGACATCTGTGGTGGGGAGGTGCGTACTCACGCCGTCCATTGTCGGCCCCACCACCGACAATCGGCGACGGCCCGGCGCCGCGCGCCTCACGGGCGCGGCACCGGGCCGTGAACCGGTTCCGGCTGCGGGTCTCCGGTTACGGCTTCTTGGACTCCCCGCCCGAGGGGGAGGCGGGCGCGTTCTGGCTCTGGCAGCCCTTCTGACCGGCCATCGCCTTGCCGACGTCGCCGGACTCCAGCTTCTTGAAGGCGGCCTCGCTCTGCTTGTTGAGCTTGTTGATGCCGTTGGAGAGGTCGCGCAGCCCGTCGGCGAACTTCAGCTTGTCGCCGGTGTCCAGACCGTCGACCTGCTTCTTGAGGTCCGCGTAGCCCTTGGAGAGGGCGTTGAGTTCCTTGACCGCGTCCTTGTGGGCCGTCTCGCCGTTCTCGCTCGGCGGGGGGCCGGCCTTGTTCAGGGAGGAGGCGAGGGACTTGTAGGCGTCGGAGATCTTCTGGAAGGCCGCCGAGTCGGTCTGCTGGACCTTCTTGGAGTCCGTGGTGCCCTCATCGGCCGTCTGCATCGCGGCGTTGGCGTCCTGGATCTTCTTGAACTGTGCCTGCGCGGGGTCGCAGAACGTCTTGGCCCAGTCGTCGAGCTTCTTGCTGCTGTCGTCGCTGCACCCGGTCAGCGCGAGCATCAGTGCCGCACCGCCGGACAGCGCGGCCACAAGCTTCTTGTTCACCGGATCGGTCCCTTCCATGGCTCTCGGCCCCGGAACATACACGGCCAAAGGGCCTGGCCCACGAGCGGGCCTTCCGCTACGTACCGCAATGAAGCCATTTGCACCAAGGAAGGTGAGGTCTTCCGCACTCGGACGAGGACGGGTGGCGGGCGCCCGCCCCGAGCGCCCGCCACCCGTCTGTCACGTCGTCAAAGACGCCTTCCCGCCATCAGGACGCGGCGACCGTCTTCGCGGTCTCGGCGGCCTTCGCGGATTTCTGGGAGTTGTCTTCGTCACCCACGGCGATACCGCGCCGCTTGGAGAGGTACACCGCGCCGACGATGATCAGCAGGGCGAGCGCGGCGGCGCCGATGCGCACCCCGATGTTCTCGTCGGCGCCGAAGCTGAACTTCACGACCGCCGGGGCGATCAGCAGCGCCACCAGGTTCATCACCTTCAGCAGCGGGTTGATCGCCGGTCCCGCGGTGTCCTTGAAGGGGTCGCCCACGGTGTCGCCGATGACCGTCGCCTCGTGCGCCTCGCTGCCCTTGCCGCCGAAGTGCCCGTCCTCGACGAGCTTCTTGGCGTTGTCCCAGGCGCCGCCGGAGTTCGACAGGAACACCGCCATCAGCGTGCCGGTGCCGATCGCGCCGGCGAGGAACGAGCCGAGCGCACCGACCCCGAGGGCGAAGCCCACCGCGATCGGGGTGAGCACGGCGAGCAGCCCGGGGGTGGCCAGTTCGCGCAGGGCGTCCTTGGTGCAGATGTCGACGACGCGTCCGTACTCGGGCTGCTCGGAGTAATCCATGATCCCCGGGTGCTCGCGGAACTGCCGCCGCACCTCGAAGACGACCGCACCGGCCGACCGGGACACCGCGTTGATGGCCAGCCCGGAGAAGAGGAAGACCACGGAGGCGCCGAGGACCAGCCCGACCAGGTTGTTCGGCTGCGAGATGTCCAGGCTCAGCCCCATCCCGCTCGCCGCCTTGCCGACGGCCTGCTTCGCCGTCGCCAGGGCGTCGCGGTACGAACCGAACAGCGCGGCCGCGGCCAGCACCGCCGTCGCGATGGCGATGCCCTTGGTGATCGCCTTGGTGGTGTTGCCGACGGCGTCGAGATCGGTGAGGACCTGCGCGCCGTCGCCGGTGACATCGCCGGACATCTCGGCGATGCCCTGCGCGTTGTCCGACACCGGCCCGAACGTGTCCATGGCGACGATGACGCCGACGGTGGTGAGCAGCCCCGTACCGGCCAGCGCCACCGCGAACAGCGCCAGCATGATCGAGGCGCCGCCGAGCAGGAACGCCCCGTAGACCGCGAGGCCGATGAGCACCGCCGAGTAGACCGCCGACTCCAGGCCGATCGAGATGCCGGAGAGCACGACGGTCGCGGGGCCGGTCAGCGAGGTCTTGCCGATGTCCTGGACGGGGCGCCGTCCGGTCTCGGTGAAGTAGCCGGTGAGCTGCTGGATCAGCGCGGCGAGCACGATGCCGATGGCGACGGCGACCAGCGCGAGGATCCGCGGGTCACCGGGCCGGCCGAGGATCTCCGGGTCGGTGACGCCCGCCAGCCCCTGGTACGTCGACGGCAGGTAGGTGAACACCGCGGCCGCCACCAGGACCAGCGAGATCGTCGCGGAGATGAAGAAGCCGCGGTTGATGGCGGTCATCCCGCTGCGGTCCGCGCGGCGCGGCGCGACGACGAAGATGCCGATCATGGCGGTGACCACACCGATCGCCGGCACCACCAGCGGGAAGGCCAGCCCGGCGTCGCCGAACGCCGCCATGCCGAGGATGAGCGCGGCCACCAGCGTCACCGCGTACGACTCGAAGAGGTCGGCGGCCATCCCGGCGCAGTCGCCGACGTTGTCGCCCACGTTGTCGGCGATGGTCGCGGCGTTGCGCGGGTCGTCCTCCGGGATGCCCTGCTCGACCTTGCCGACGAGGTCCGCGCCGACGTCCGCGGCCTTGGTGAAGATGCCGCCGCCGACCCGCATGAACATCGCGATCAGCGCGGCGCCCAGACCGAAGCCCTCCAGCACCTTGGGCGCGTCGACCGCGTAGACCAGCACCACGCAGGACGCGCCGAGCAGGCCGAGGCCGACGGTGAACATGCCGACGACGCCGCCCGTACGGAAAGCGATCTTCATCGCCTTGTGCGAGACCGCCGTAAGATCCTTTTTTCCGATCCCGTCGTTCTCGCCCGCGGCCGGAGTGGCTTCCCGGGCCGCGGCCGCCACCCGCACATTGCTGCGTACGGCGAGCCACATGCCGATATAGCCGGTGGCCGCCGAGAATCCGGCACCGATCAAGAAAAACGCACTGCGGCCCGCCCGCTGCGTCCAATTGTCCGCGGGCAACAGCATGAGCAGGAAGAAGACCACCACGGCGAATACGCCGAGGGTGCGCAACTGCCGGGCCAGGTACGCTTTCGCGCCTTCCTGCACCGCGGCGGCGATCTTCTTCATACTGTCGGTTCCCTCGCCGGCTGCGAGCACCTGACGTACCAGCACCGCGGCGACGACCAGCGCCGCCAGTGCGATGACGGCGATCACCAGCACGATGCCGCGGTTGCCCGCCGTCAGCGATGGTCCGGCGAGAAGGGAGGGGGAGTTCAGCGACTGAGGGGTGTATGGCCCCGCCATTCGTCCTCCTTGACGTTTGGCACATGGGCGCGCGCGAGCACGCTCAGGCGAACTGAGCAAGATGTGGACGGATTGTAGGGAGCCGCACGGCATCAAAACAGTGCGCCGGAAACGCAATTCGGCCGCAGCCGGGAAGATCAAAAGGACCGCGCCCGCCGAATTAGCCCGGACGATGGAAAGCAGCTAATTGGCTGACCACTGAACGATGATCTCAGTTTCCTACTGATCACCGCTGCTCAAAGCCGCCACTTGCGCCCCGGAAGACGATTACGCCCCCATCGCGACAGACGTGAGGAACGTTTCTCCGGACGGAGATACAGGAGCCTCACACGGAGGAGAATCGCGCTGACGTCACGTCAGATTGCGGCTGGATCGGAACGCCGGGACCGAGGCGGGCCGCTCCGGGGCCTGGCGGCGCGGAAGGTGCGATGCACCGGACCGGCGCGACGACGCAGCTGAACGTACGACGAAGTCCGCGCCGGGCCTGATGGCGCGCGGAACGGGAGTACGGGAAGTACGGCGGTGCGCGGGCCGAGCCGCACTCAAGGCCCCGGTCGCGCTCAAGGCCCCGGTCGGGCGTCGGACACTCCCGAAGCGCCCGGCGAACGGCCCGGCGGGAACCCTACGAGGTGGCCGTGGCCGCGGCGGTCGGCCAGCTCATCCGGATGAGACCTCCGTCGGCCCCCGAGGTGACCTCGACATCGTCGACCAGCCCGCTGATGACCGCGAGGCCCATCTCGTCCTCGCCGTCCGCCTCGGAGTCGTCGTCGGACGCGTGCTCCCCGGGGCCGCTCGGCACGTCGTCGCCGACCTCGATCGCGAACTTCTTCTCGTCCTCGATCAGGGCGACGTGGACGGGCGCGTCGATACCGTGCGCCAGATGCAGGCCGACGGCCCGGCTGCACGCCTCTCCGACGGCGAGCCGCACCTCGTCCAGCACCGCCTCGTCCACCCCGGCGCGCCTCGCCACCGCGGCCGCGACCAGACGCGCGGTCCGGACGTGCTCGGGCAGGGCACTGAAGCGGAGTTCGACGGTGGCCATGCCATCCCCCTCGATTTGCGGACGTGCAACGCAGGGGGCCGGACGACTTCGCCCGGTACCCCCCACACTTCTTCCTCACCCGCACCTGCGCGCGGGCACCGCGGAGCCGTCAGTCGGTCGCTGCGACGGCCTCGTCGACCGAGGTGTGAATCGGGAACACCTTGGTCAGTCCGGTGATACGGAAGATCTTGAGAATGCGCTCCTGGTTGCAGACCAGGCGCAGCGAGCCCTCATGGGCACGCACACGCTTGAGCCCGCCCACCAGGACGCCGAGCCCGGTGGAGTCCAGGAAGTCGACACGCTCCATGTCCACCACAAGGTGGTAGCTGCCGTCGTTCACAAGCTCGACCAGCTGCTCCCGCAGCTTGGGCGCGGTGTATACATCAATCTCGCCACCGACCTCGACGACCGTACGGTCGCCAACGGTCCGGGTCGACAGGGACAGGTCCACGGATCCTCCAGCACCTTGCTATCGAGCGGTCGCCCCCCTGGGGCCTCCCCACCGAAGGTAGGGGACGGATCGGCAGCCGCGATGGCATTCAATCACTTACCAGCAGGCGTGCACGACGCCCTTTCAGCATTGTCCGTCACACCGGTGACAGACTCGGTGCCGATGGCCTCCAATCGACTCCCGACGGATGCGGGCGCAAACCCATCCCCCGGCATCATTCTCGACCGTCTCGCCAGGGGTGCGACCCGCGCTGCACGCATCACTCATACGGAGCACCTGCCCCCGCGTCCGGGCAGCCATGCCGACTGGCCGGAACGGATCAGGCCGGAAGTGATCGCCGCCCTCCGGGACGCCGGGATCGACCACCCCTGGACCCATCAGGCCGTCACCGCCGAGCACGCGCTGAACGGCACCTCCGTCGTCATCGCGACCGGCACCGCCTCGGGCAAGTCGCTCGCCTATCTGACGCCGGTGCTGTCCACCCTCCTGGACGGTGCCCGGCCCGCCGCCACGGGGCGGCTGCCGCGCGAGCGCGGGGCGCCACCGGTGGGCGGGCGCGGCGCCACGGCGCTCTATCTCGCCCCCACGAAGGCGCTCGCGGCCGATCAGCGGCGCGCCGTGCGGGAGCTGGCCGCCCCGCTCGGCGACGCGATCCGCCCGGCGGTCTACGACGGCGACACCCCCGTGGAGGAGCGCGAGTGGGTACGCCAGTACGCGAACTACGTGCTGACCAACCCGGACATGCTGCACCGCGGCATCCTCCCCGGGCACCCGCGCTGGGCCTCCTTCCTGCGCGCGCTGCGCTATGTCGTCATCGACGAGTGCCACACCTACCGCGGCGTGTTCGGCTCGCACGTCGCCCAGGTGATCCGGCGGCTGCGGCGGCTGTGCGCCCGCTACGGCTCCGCGCCGGTCTTCCTGCTCGCCTCCGCCACCGCCGCCGAACCCGCCGAGGCCGCCGGCCGGCTCACCGGGCTGCCCGTGGTGGAGATCACGGACGACTCCTCGCCGCGCGGTGAGACGGTCTTCGCGCTGTGGGAGCCGCCGCTGACCGAACTCCACGGCGAACAGGGCGCCCCCGTCCGCCGTACCGCCACCGCCGAGACCGCCGACCTCCTGACCGATCTGGCGGTCCAGGGCGTCCGGACCGTCGCCTTCGTACGGTCCCGGCGGGGCGCCGAGCTGATCGCTCTGATCGCGCAGGAACGGCTCGCCGAGGTGGACCGGACGCTGCCCGCCCGGATCGCGGCGTACCGCGGCGGATATCTGCCCGAGGAGCGGCGTGCCCTGGAGCGGGCGCTGCACGGCGGCGAACTGCTCGGGCTCGCCGCCACCACCGCGCTGGAGCTGGGTGTGGACGTCTCCGGTCTGGACGCCGTGCTGATCGCGGGCTATCCCGGCACCCGCGCCTCCCTGTGGCAGCAGGCGGGACGCGCCGGGCGGTCGGGGCAGGGGGCGCTGGTGGTGCTGGTGGCCCGCGACGACCCGCTGGACACCTATCTCGTCCACCACCCCGAGGCGCTGTTCGACCAGCCGGTCGAGTCGACGGTGCTGGACCCCGACAACCCGTACGTCCTCACCCCGCACCTGTGCGCCGCGGCGGCGGAAATCCCGCTCACCGAGGCGGATTTCGCGCTCTTCGGGCCCACGACGGCCGGTCTGATGCCCCAGCTGGAGGCGGCGAATCTGCTGCGGCGGCGCGCCCGGGCCTGGCACTGGACGCGCCGCGAGCGGGCCTGCGATCTGACCGACATCCGCGGGCAGGGCGGCTCCCCGGTGCAGATCGTCGAGACCGGCACGGGGCGCCTGCTGGGCACGGTGGACGCGGCCGCGGCCCATACGACGGTCCACGACGGCGCCGTCCACCTCCACCAGGGCCGTACGTACGTGGTCGAACACCTCGATCTGGCGGACGACGTCGCGCTGGTCTCGGAGGCCAATCCGCCGTACTCCACGACCGCGCGGGACACCACGGCCATCTCCGTCCTCGAAACGGAGACCGAAGTGCCCTGGGGCGCGGGCCGGTTGTGCTTCGGATCGGTCGAGGTCACCAACCAGGTGGTCTCCTTCCTGCGGCGCAAACTCGTCACCGGTGAGGTGCTGGGCGAGAGCAAACTGGACCTGCCGCCGCGGACGCTGCGGACCCGTGCGGTGTGGTGGACGGTGACCGAGGACCAGCTCGACGCCGCCCGCGTCAATCCCGAGCAGCTCGGAGGTGCGCTGCACGCCGCCGAGCACGCCTCGATCGGTCTGCTGCCGCTCTTCGCGACCTGCGACCGCTGGGACATCGGCGGCGTGTCCGTACCGCTGCATCCCGACACCCTCCTTCCCACGGTCTTCGTCTACGACGGCCATCCGGGCGGCGCCGGCTTCGCCGAACGCGCCTTCCACACGGCCGGCGACTGGCTCGCGGCCACCCGCGACGCCATCGCCGCCTGCGAATGCGAGGCCGGTTGCCCGTCCTGTATCCAGTCCCCCAAGTGCGGCAACGGCAACGAGCCGCTGCACAAGCGCGGGGCGATCCGCCTTCTGACGGAACTGCTGCGCGGGGCGCCGGAGGGGGCGGAGAGGACGGAGCGGGCGGAAGGCGGCGGGTAGCCGGCACGGCACCGTGGCGTTGCGAGGCGCTTGTGCTGCCGGGCCCGCGTCGCGGGGGTCGGCGCCGGGTCGCGGGGGATCGGCGCCGGGTCGCGGGGGATCGGCGCCGGGTCGCGGGGGATCGGCGCCGCTTCGGCCTTCGGCCGGCCGGCCTCGGACGGGTCGGCGCCGCGTAACCCTTCGTACGACCGGCCGTCCGTCGGCGTCCCGGCCTCCGGCGGCCCGGCCCGGGAGCGGACCCGGGCCGTGAAAGGGGCTTCCCCCGCCTCGGCCGACACGTCGGCGACGGCGGAGTTCAGCGCGCAGCGCACCAGGCGGGCGCGTTGCGCCACCGCCACCCGCCGGGCCTCGGCGCAGGCCGCCGCCGGGCCCTGACCGGCCCGGTCGGCCGCGGCCAGGGCCGCCAGATCCGCGGCGCCGCCCGCCCGGTGCCTGGCCACGACAGCCTGCCCCAGGGCGAGCAGGGCGGCGAACACCGCGCACAGCGCCGCCGCGGCGAAGACCGTCCACACCGTTGCCGAGCCCCGGTCATCGCACCGTGTCCTCCGCAAGGGCCACCGCCTCTCCACCGACGCGGACCGTGAGGCGCCCGAGGCCCGGTAACTCCGCCGCGACCCGCACCCGCACCAGATCGCCTTCGCGGGACACCACCACACGCGCATCCGACGGTGCGGCGCCGCGGGCCGCCCGGAGCACCGCACCGTGCGGCTCCGATCGCGCCGCCGCCCGCGCTCCGGCCCGCGCGGCATCCACGCACTCGATACGGGCGCAGGCCGCCATCAGCCCCCAGATGAGCGCCGCCACGACCACCACCAGCACCGGCATCACCAGCGCGGCCTCCGCCGTGACGAAACCCGCGTCCTTTCCCGTCGGGCGCCGGGGGCGTGACGACCGGGGCGGCACGAACGGGAGGGGCGGGGCATCCCGGGAGCTCGCCCGCCGGACGTACCACGTCCGCTCCGCGCCCGCGGCGTACCGGAGTTGCACGGTCTCCCCCGCCCCTGACCTGGCGTCGGCGTCCCGCTCACCGGAATCGCGCCGCACACCACCCGCCGATCTGGTCCCGGCCCTCCCAGCGGTCCCGCCCGCGTCCCCGAAGGCCGTACGACCAGGGGCGGCGTTTCCGGCACCGGGGCGACCGTCCGGTCCCGGCTCCCGAGCCCGCCGGGCGACGCCCCTCGGCGCGCCTGCCTCCGGGGCGGAGGCGCGGCCATCCGGCCCGGAGGCGTCGGCTGCCGCCCTTCGCGGCGGGCGCGTTCCGTTGCCCACCTGCCCGGTGGCGGTCGCCCGCCCTCGCCATCCCCGTCCCCGCTCTCCTCGGGCCGCCCGGTGGCGGCCCGGTGTACGTCGTCCGGCCGCCGTCACCCGGGGGCCGTTCGGCGCGCGCCGCGTTCCCTTCGCGGTGCGCCGCATTCCTGCCGCCGCGCGTCGCCGCGTACCCCGGCGCCCCTCAGAACTGGACATCGAGCGCCCTCTCGATCAACGACCGGAGCGCCGTCTGCACCGCCGCGCTGGTCACCACCTTGTAGAGCACCGCGGCCAGTGCACACGCGGCCAAGGTCCCCACCGCGTACTCGGCCGTGGTCATCCCCCGGTCGCGGCACCCACGCACCGCCGCTCGCCACCGTCGGAACATCTCCGTTTCCTCCTTGTGTCCATGTGTTGTGTCGAAAGAGCCAGTTGCCGAAGTGAGTGCTCGCCGAAGAGCGCAACTGATGAATGAGACAGAAGGGCGAACCCCGCGCGCCGGCACCGGCTCGCCGCCGCACGGACCGGTCACGCCGGTCCGCGCGGGCCCTCCCGGGCCCTCCCGGGGCCTCACCGATGCCCCAGCAGGCCCCCGGCGAGCCCCATCAGCACCGGTGCCACCCCGAGCGTCAGAAACGCCGGGAGGAAGCACGCGGCCAGGGGCAACGTCACCAGGACGCCCGCCCGCCGGACCCGTGCGGCCGTGGACCGGGCCGCGTCCGACCGCAGTTCGGCGGCGAGCCGGGCGACCGTGTCCACGGCGGGCGCCCCGGATATCCCGGCGCGCGCCATGCACCGCGCCAGCCCCTCGGCGCCGCGGAGTTCCGCCAACCGCTGCCATACGGCCGCCGGTTCGCCGCCCAGCCGCAGTTCGGCCGCGATGTTGCGCAACCGCTCCCCGACCGCGCCGTCCAGCGAGCGGCCGACCGCCTCCGCCGCCTCCCGTGGCCCCGCGCCCGCAGCGAGGCACGCGGCCAGCAGGTCCCCCGCCGGGGCCAGTTCGGCCCGCACCGCGTACCGGCTCGACCGATCGGCCTCCGTGGCACGTTGCCGCAGCCGCCAGCGGTGGGCGGCGTACCCGGCGACGACGCCCGCCACGGCTCCGGGCGCCCCGTCGACGAGCAGGAGCACGAGGCACGCCGCGCCCAACGGCACCGGCCACTCCCTGAGCCACCCGGCCCCCGGCGCCCACCGGCGACCGCGCCCCTCGGGCCTCCTCCCCTCGGGGAGCCGGTGCCCCAGGACACCTGCCCGTCTGCGTACGATCCGCCTCCGGCGGGTGTGCCGAAGGCAGGCCCACCACCGCTCCCCGGCGAGGAGCGTAAGCGCCACCGCACCGGCCATCCACACCCTGTGGACAACTTCCGCGCTCATACCGGAACCCCTTCCGTACACCGGGCCGACGGCGCCGCGCCTTCCGGCGGCAGGCCGTACCGGGCACCGGGCCTTCTTCCGGCGGGCCGGTCGGCCGGCACCGCGCCCCGCCGACCGCCCCGCCGACCACCCCGCTGCCGCGCCTCCGTGGGCGGCAGCGCTCCGGCGACGATGCGAGCAGTCCAGGCGACACCGGCCCACTCCAGGAGCCCGCCGACCACCAGGCACACCCAGCCGAACGGGGTGTGCAGCAGGACCCGCAGGGGATCGGCACCCAGGGCCGTGCCCATCAGCAGTCCGCAGGCGGGGAGCAGGGCGAGCATCAGCGCCGTGGCCCGCGGGCCCGCCAACTGGGCGTTCAGCTCGTCCCGTTGGTCACGTCCGGCCCGGAGAGCCGCAGCGATGCGTTCCAGACCCGCGGCCAGTCCGGCGCCGCCCTCGACCGCGACCCGCCAGCACGCCGCGACGCCGTTCAGCCCGTCGGCCCCCGGCAGGACCGCCGCCGCTCGGAGCGCCCGGGGCACATCGCCTCCGTACCGGGCGGCGGCCAGGATCGCGGAGCCCGCGTCGCCCAGGTCCGGCACACCGGCGGCGAGGAGCGCACGATGCGGTTGACGTCCGGCGCGCAGTTCGGTCGCCACGGTCGCGCAGAGCGTGATCACGGCCGCCGCGCGCCGGTCCCGCGCCCGTCCCGCCTGCCGCGCCGCCAGGACCCGGCGGACCACGAACACCGCCCCCAGGGAGGCGAGCACCGGCAGCACCGATCCCCCCACCACGCCGAGCAACAGCCCGCCGGGCAGACACCACAACTCCCGTCCCGCGCCCGGCCACGAGAGGTGTGGCCTCGCCCAGGGACCGCCGCTCCACCACTTGGCGTCCGTCTCCCACACGCGCCCGCGGCGGGGCCGCGCGCCCCCGAGCCCCCCACGGGCGACCGGCGGCGACGCGCCCGTTCCGGCTTCCGCAACCAGCCACCGGGCCCTGCGCCGCCACTCCCGCCACCGGGCCACCGCCGGCCACCCGGCCGTGCAGGCCCACCACACCACCGCTGCCACCACCACGGAAGCGAGCGCCACGTCCCCCGTCACCGTGCCACCTCCCGCACCGGCGCACCGTCCGCCGTACGCGCCCCCACCGGGCCCCCGGCCGGGCGGACGCGCGCTCCGCCCCGCTCGCAGAGCCGCATCAACCGGCCCCAGCCGTCCGCCGCCACGAAGCCGTCCGGGCTCCACACGGCGGCCGGTTCGGTCACCACGAAGCCGCCGCGGTCCCGCTCCAGGACGTGGATCTCGGCGATCCGCCGCCGCCCTTCCCGGTCCCGTACGAGGTGCAGCACCACTGACAACGCGGCCGCCAACTGGCTGTGGAGGGCGGCGCGGTCCAGCCCGGCGGTGGAGCCGAGCGCCTCCAGCCGGGCGGGGACGTCGCAGGCGGCGTTGGCGTGGATCGTGCACGAGCCGCCCTCGTGGCCGGTGTTGAGGGCCGCCAGCAGGTCGGTCACCTCGGCGCCGCGCACCTCCCCGACGACCAGCCTGTCCGGCCGCATCCGCAGCGCCTGGCGGACCAGGTCCCGCAGCGTCACCCGGCCGACGCCTTCCTGGTTGGCCGGGCGGGTCTCCAGCCGCACCACATGGGGGTGGACCGGCCGCAGCTCCGCGGAGTCCTCGGCCAGCACGATCCGCTCGGCAGGACCGACGAGCCCGAGCAGCGCACACAGCAATGTCGTCTTGCCACTGCCCGTACCGCCGCTGACCAGGAAGGACACCCGGGCCGCCAGTAACGCCCGCAGCAGCGCGTCGCCGCCCGGCGGCACCGTCCCGGCCGCCACCAGTTCCGCCAGGCCGAAGACCCGCGGCCGCAGGACCCGTAGCGACAGGCAGGTGCCCGCCACCGCCACCGGGGGCAGCACCGCGTGCAGCCGGGTGCCGTCCGGCAGCCGGGCATCCACCCAGGGCCGGGCGTCGTCGAGGCGCCGCCCGGCCACCGCCGCCAGCCGCTGCGCGAGCCGCCGCACCTCGGACGCGTCCCGGAAGCGCACCGGCGTCCGTTCCAATCCGCCGCCGCGGTCCACCCACACCTCGTCCGCGCCGGTGACCAGGACGTCCGTCACCTCGGGTTCGGCCAGCAGCGGCTCCAGCGGGCCGCTGCCCACCATCTCGGACCGCAGCGCCGCCACCACGCCCAGCACCTCGGCGTCCCCCAGGACCCGGCCCTCCTCCCGCAGAGCGAGCGCCACCCGTGCCGCCGTGGGCTCCGCTCCCGCCTCCGCGAGCCGCCGCCGCACCGCATCCAGCAGTACGTCACTCATCGCCGTCCCTCCCCGCATCCCGCACCTGCCCCGGCGCCCTGCCCGCCTCCGGCAACGCGCGCTCCCAGAACGCGGCGCAGAACCGGGCGAGCGGTCCGCGGGCGCGCGCCCCGGGCGGAACGCCCCTCGCCGTACCGTCAACGGGCTCGGGGTCCCACGGCAGTTCGCCCAGCAGCGGCAGGTCCACCAGGGCGGCGATCTCCTCGTCGCCCAGCGCCGGCGCCGCACCCGGTACGCCCCGGACGACGGCCCGCAGATCCCGCGGCACCCCGGCCGTCCCGGCCACCACCCGCCGGGCGGCGGCGACGGCGCGCAGCTCGGCGGGCACCACCAGCAGCCCCAGATCCACCTGGTCGAGCGCCTCCGCCACCGCCTCGTCGACCCGGCGTGGCAGGTCCACCACCACGACCCCACCGCGCCGGCGGGCCGCCGCCAGCACCGCCCGCATCGCCGCGGGCGGGATCGCCACCTCGGCGCCGCGGTCCCAGCTGAGCACCCGTAAGGAGTGCGCCCGGGGCAGCGAACCGGCCAACGCACCGGACGCGACCCGGCCCCGGGACTCGCGGAACGCCGGCCAGCGCAGCCCCTCCTCCCGTTCGCACCCGAGGAGTACGTCCAGCCCGCCGCCCAGCGGATCGGCGTCCACCAGCATCGTGCGCAGGCCCTTGCGCGCCGCCGTCACGGCGAGGGCGCAGGCCAGGGTGGATGCCCCGGCGCCGCCGCGACCGCCGAGGACGCCGATGGTGAGCGCGGCGGGCCCGGTGCCCTCGACCGCGTCGGCGATCCGGTCGGCGAGCCACCGCTCCCCCTCGGGCAGCGTGATCACCCGCTCCGCGCCCAGGTCCACGGCGAGCCGCCAGACCTCGGCCCGGTCCGCGTCCCGCGCGGCGAGGACGACGCCGTCGCGGCGTCCCGCCCCGCGCAGCCGCGCCGCGCAGTCCTCCCCGATGACCACCAGCGGTGCCTGCGGCCACGCCCCGCGCGGGGGCAGATCCGGCCGGGACTGCGGCACCACACCCGCCGCGGCGCAGAGCCGCACGAGGTCGTCCAGCAACTGCTCGTCCTCGGTGACGAGAAGCGGTCCCGGACGCTCCTCGTCCGTTACGCCTGCCTCGCCGGACACCATGGATCCAGGCATGTTCCATCCCCCTTGTCGCATCGCGTACCGCTCTTCCGCGCTGTCGCGGACTTTTAGCGTGGGGCGATCGGGAAATCCGCGGGGATCTTGGTCAAAACCTGTGGACAACTCCGTGTTGTGCATATTCCCGTCACCTATTCCGGCGACCGTGCGCATGCCGCGCGGCGGATTGGCGAGCATCCACAGAGCAGCTTGATGGATACGAAGAGTGACCGGAGAGGCGCCTCGGCCGCGAGGGCGCGGCAGCGCGAAGAAGAGGGGGAAAGGAGGGCGGCGCCCCGGCCGGGCGCCGAGAAATGCGTCCGGACATGCGACGACCCCCGCCGGGGGGGAGAGCGGGGGTCGTCTTCCTCGGCCGACTCGGGGGGGGGAGGAGCCGGACCGGGTTAGCACGGTCGCGAACGATCCGTGACTTCCATGGTGTACCCGAGAGCCTTCTCAAGCAAACCCACGCGCAGTCCTTACCCCCGAATGGAGGGAGCCTATGCTCGCCCTGTGGAAAACCCCTCCGTGCGCCACTCGATGCCCCGTACCGCTGCCTTCTTCGACCTCGACAAGACGGTCATTGCAAAGTCCAGCACGCTGACGTTCAGCAAGTCCTTCTACCGCGGTGGCCTGATCAATCGCCGGGCCGCGCTGCGTACCGCATATGCGCAGTTCCTGTTCCTCGCGGGCGGCGCGGACCACGACCAGATGGAGCGGCTGCGCGCCTATCTCTCGTCGCTGTGCCGCGGCTGGGACGTCGCACAGGTCCGCGAGATCGTCGCCGAGACGCTCCACGATCTGATCGACCCGATCATCTACGACGAGGCCGTCTCCCTGATCCAGGAGCACCATGCGGCCGGCCGGGACGTCGTGATCGTGTCCACCTCGGGCGCGGAGGTCGTCGAGCCGATCGGCGAACTCCTGGGCGCCGACCGGGTGGTGGCGACGCGGATGGCCGTCGGCGACGACGGCCGGTTCACCGGCGAGATCGACTACTACGCCTACGGGCCCACCAAGGCGGAGGCGGTGCGGGAGCTGGCCGCGACCGAGGGGTACGACCTCACGCGGTCGTTCGCGTACAGCGATTCGGCGACGGACGTCCCCATGCTGGAGGCCGTCGGCCGGCCCTTCGCCGTCAACCCGGACCGGGCGCTGCGCCGGGAGGCGGCCGCCCGGGAGTGGCCGGTGCTGTCGTTCAGCCGCCCGGTGCCGCTCACCCGGCCGCTGCCCGCGCTGCCCTCCCGGCCGGTGCTCGCCCTGGTCGCGGCAGTGGGTGCGGCGGCGGTCGGCGCGAGCCTGGTGCGGTACGCGGCGCGGCGGCGCCGGAGCTTCCTGGCCTGAGTGGCGGGACGCCGAGGAAGGAAACCCCGAGGCGCCCCTGCCCCGGCCCGGAATATCCCCTGACGCCTTCGCGGCCGAACCCCGGAGATCTCCCGGAAAGGCGGCGCCGGCCCGCGGGAATCCCCGATGGCGGGGCATCGCATATCTGACGGATCTCCATCCCCTTTACCCGTGTTGCCCGTTATTGAAGGCAAAAGTAAAGATCTGAGATGAAGGGTTCCCCTTGTCCCGGGGCTGGGGTACAAAGGAATCACGGCCCGCGAGACCAAGGACATCCGAGAGGATCACCTGAAACGCAGCAAGGCCCACGGACCGATGCATGAATGCCGCGCACCCACGCGACGCCGACCCGTCGATTACGGGCCAGCCGCACCAGGCGACGGACAGAGTTCTCCGGCCTGATGGGCAAAGAAAGTGCACGCATGGTCACGCGGCGGACATGCCAGCGGCGGTACGTATCAGCACCACGTACCGCCGCAACTCCTGTCCGGCCCCGGCCGCGCTGCCGGGATCCCCGGCAGTGGCAAGGCCGCCCGCGTCACTCAGGCGGCGCCGCGTTGCAGCGCCTCGCAGACCGCCGTGGACTCCCTGCCGCCCAGCTCCACCGCGCGCCCGCAGTGCGCGATCCAGGCGGCCACCCCGTCGGGCGTGCCGGAGACATACCCCTCCAACGCGGCCGCGTAGGCGGCCCGGCCCTGTTCCGCGTGGCCGACCTCGGCCGGGCAGATGGACTTGGGGTCGAGGCCGCTGCCGATCAGCACGATGCGCTCCGCGGCGCGCGCGACCAGACCGTTGTGCGAGCCGAAGGGGCGCAGCGCCAGCAGTTCGCCGTGGACCACGGCGGCGGTCACCAGCGCGGGCGCCTCACTGCCCGCGAGCAGCAGCCGCGCCAGGCCGTCCAGCCGTCCCGCCACCTCGTCCGCGCCGGGCAGCGGCAGTTCGATCAGCGGCTCGTCGACCCCTTCCCCCGCCAGTCGCGGCCGCCCGGCGGTGTCGTCCGCGCCGCCGCCACCGGCCGCCACCAGGTGCAGCCGCGCCAGCACCCGCAGCGGCGACTGCCGCCACACGCTGAGCAGTTGGCCCGCCTCGGCGGTCAGCCGCAGCGCCGCGCCGACCGTCGCCGGTTCACCGTCCGCACTGAAGTCGGTGCGCCGCCGGACCTCCTCCAGCGCCCAGTCGGCCCCCGCGAGCGCGGCGGAGCCACGCGATCCACGCAGCGCCGCCTCGGACGTGACCTCCACGCTGCGGCGGCGCATGATGCGGTGCCCGTAGAGCCGGTCCACGCCCTTGCGTACGGAGTCCACCGCGTCGACGACGCCCGGGAGCGATGCGAGAGCCGCCAGCGGATCGGCGCCCGCCTGCGGGGTTTTCGGGGCCGTGCCCCGGGTGTCTGCAGCCATGGGTACGACCCTACGCACCAGGTGGCCGCGCCCCCCGATGGAGTGGTCTTCTTCACGCGAGCTTCTCACTGAGCGCGATAAGCAGATTACTGTTGGTGAACATGAAGATCGCTTTCGTAGGAAAGGGCGGCAGCGGCAAGACCACCCTGTCCTCCCTGTTCATCCGCCATCTCGCGGCCGCCCACGTCCCCGTGATCGCGGTGGACGCCGACATCAACCAGCATCTGGGGGCCGCCCTGGGCCTGGACGACGCGGCCGCCGCCGCACTGCCCGCGATGGGCGCCCAGCTGCCGCTGATCAAGGAGTATCTGCGCGGCAGCAACCCGCGTATCGCCTCCGCCGAGACGATGATCAAGACGACGCCCCCCGGTGACGGCTCGCAGCTGCTGCGCGTCGGTGGCGACAACCCCGTCTACGACACCTGCGCCCGCACGGTGCCCCTCGACGACTCCTCGGTGCGGCTGATGGCCACCGGCCCGTTCACCGAGTCCGACCTGGGTGTCGCGTGTTACCACTCCAAGGTCGGCGCGGTCGAGCTGTGCCTGAACCACCTGGTGGACGGCCGGGAGGAGTACGTCGTCGTCGACATGACCGCCGGTTCGGACTCCTTCGCCTCCGGGATGTTCACCCGCTTCGACATGACGTTCCTGGTCGCCGAGCCGACCCGTAAGGGCATCGCCGTCTACCGCCAGTACAAGGAGTACGCGCGGGACTTCGACGTCAGCCTCAAGGTGGTGGGCAACAAGGTGCAGGGCCCCGACGACCTCGCGTTCCTGCGCGCGGAGGTCGGCGACGACCTGCTGGTGACGGTCGGCCACTCGGACTGGGTGCGCGCCATGGAGAAGGGCCGCCCGGCACCCTTCGCCGAGCTGGAGGGCGTCAACCGCCGCGCCCTGGAGACCCTGCACGGCGCCGCCGATGCCACGTACCCGCAGCGCGACTGGCAGCGCTACACCCGCCAGATGGTCCACTTCCATCTGCGGAACGCGGAGAGCTGGGGTAACGCGAAGACCGGTGCGGACCTCGCCGCGCAGGTCGATCCGGCATTCCTTCTCTCCGAGGGGGCGGCGACCCCGCAGCCGGCCTGATTCGCCGCCGGCGGTGGCCGGAGCGTCACCGCCGGCCGCGCCCGCGCCCGCCTTTCCCGCACCCCGGCCGTCCGCGCGGCTTTACCGGAAGAAACCCTTCAGAGCAGGAACCCACCGAAAAAGGTGAGCGAAAAGCAAGGCGACGCCCATTCCATTCACCCATTGGAGCGAATACATAGTTCGCTTGCACGAAAACACTTCTCTCGCTCTTTACGCGACATTACGATCCGTTTACTGAACACGGAGAGTGATCGAGCCCGCCCTACGCGAAGCTCCCCCGATCGGCTCGCGCCTCCACAGCGCCACCGCGGCCCGCGCGCCTCGCGCGAGCGCGCCGCTCCGGGCGTACCCGTGCGTGGCCCGCCGGGTGGCGGAGGGCTCGCTCACCCTTCACGGCATGTACTTCCATGTCGGCGAGGCCCAGATGTACGTCCTGGACGACGTCGGTGGGCGATTCTGCGCCGTACGCGCCGAAGCCGCGCCGATACCGGCCTGACCTGCGAGCTTTACAGGTCTACACCAATTTTTCCCGGCAACCCTTGTCAGGGCGTACCGCGGGCTGATGAGCTATGACCTGGGATACACCGGACGCCCTGGGAATGGGAGATGTCGTGAGCAACGAGAGCAGTCTGGCCAATCTTCTCAAGGAGGAACGGCGGTTCGCGCCGCCCGCCGAGCTGGCCGCGCACGCCAACGTCACGGCAGCGGCGTACGAGCAGGCGGCGTCGGACCGGCTGGCCTTCTGGGCGGAGCAGGCCAAGCGCCTGAGCTGGCAGACGCCGCCCACCCAGACGCTCGACTGGTCGAACGCGCCGTTCGCGAAGTGGTTCGCCGACGGCAAGCTCAACGTCGCGTACAACTGCGTGGACCGGCACGTGGAGAACGGTCTGGGCGACCGCGTCGCGCTGCACTTCGAGGGCGAGCCCGGCGACAGCCGCGCGATCACCTACGCCGAGCTCCAGCGCGAGGTCTCCAAGGCGGCCAACGCCCTGACCGAGCTGGGTGTCGAGGCCGGCGACCGGGTCGCGCTGTACATGCCGATGATCCCGGAGACGGTCATCGCGATGCTGGCCTGCGCCCGCCTGGGCGCCCCGCACTCCGTCGTCTTCGGTGGCTTCTCCGCGGACGCGCTGGCCACCCGCATCCAGGACGCCGACGCCCGCGTCGTGATCACCGCCGACGGCGGGTACCGCCGCGGCAAGCCGTCCGCCCTCAAGCCCGCCGTCGACGAGGCGCTGACCAAGCCCGGCACGGAGAACGTCCGCCACGTCCTCGTCGTCCGCCGCACCGGCCAGGACACCGCCTGGACCGAGGGGCGCGACCAGTGGTGGGACGAGACCGTCGGCCGCCAGAGCGACCAGCACACGCCCGAGGCGTTCGACGCCGAGCACCCGCTGTTCATCCTCTACACCTCCGGCACCACCGGTAAGCCCAAGGGCATCCTGCACACCACCGGCGGCTACCTCACCCAGGTGGCCTACACCCACCACGCCGTCTTCGACCTCAAGCCGGAGACCGATGTCTTCTGGTGCACCGCCGACGTCGGCTGGGTGACGGGCCACTCCTACATCACCTACGGTCCGCTCGCCAACGGCGCGACGGAGGTGCTGTACGAGGGCACGCCGGACACCCCGCACCAGGGCCGCTGGTGGGAGATCGTCCAGAAGTACGGCGTCTCGATCCTCTACACCGCGCCCACCGCGATCCGCGCCTGCATGAAGTGGGGCGACGACATCCCCGCCAAGTTCGACCTGTCGTCGCTGCGCGTCCTGGGCTCGGTCGGTGAGCCGATCAACCCCGAGGCGTGGATCTGGTACCGCAAGCACATCGGCGCCGACCAGGCCCCGATCGTCGACACCTGGTGGCAGACCGAGACCGGCGGGATGATGCTCAGCCCGCTGCCGGGCGTCACCACCACCAAGCCCGGCTCGGCGCAGCGGCCGCTGCCCGGTATCGCCGCGACCGTCGTGGACGACGAGGGCCGCGAGGTACCCGACGGCGCCGGCGGCTACCTCGTGCTGACCGAGCCGTGGCCGTCGATGCTCCGCACCATCTGGGGCGACGACCAGCGCTACCTCGACACGTACTGGTCGCGCTTCGCGGGCAAGTACTTCGCGGGCGACGGCGCCAAGAAGGACGAGGACGGCGACATCTGGCTGCTGGGCCGGGTCGACGACGTCATGCTCGTCTCGGGCCACAACATCTCCACCACCGAGGTGGAGTCGGCGCTGGTCTCGCACCCGAAGGTCGCCGAAGCCGCGGTGGTCGGCGCCACCGACCCGCAGACCACCCAGGCGATCTGCGCCTTCGTGATCCTGCGCGGTTCGGCGGATGCGGAGGACGAGTCGCTGGTCGAGGAGTTGCGGGCGCATGTCGCCCAGCACCTCGGGCCGATCGCCAAGCCGAAGCGGATCATGCCGGTCGCGGAGCTGCCCAAGACCCGCTCCGGCAAGATCATGCGCCGGCTGCTGCGGGACGTCGCCGAGAACCGCGACCTCGGTGACGTGAGCACGCTCACCGACTCCTCCGTCATGGACCTCATCCAGGCGAAGCTGCCCGGCGCGTCCAGCGACGACTGATCCGTGCGCGGCGAGCGCCGCACCGGCCCGTGGGGGCACCGGCGAGACGGCCGGTGCCCCTTCGGCGTTCCCGCTCTCGGCGAGGACCCGCGACCCTTCCGATATGTCCGTAAAGTAAAAAACGCCCCGCAGCGCCTTGCGCCCGCCCGGTAGAGTGGGGAGCGGCGTCAAGAAAACGCCAAGATCTCAGGGTGCGCCGGGAAGTCTGGTCGGCAACTACCACAGCCGTACTCAGCTGCCGAAACCGCCGGAGGTCAGCCCCCGTGAGCGCACCCCAGAATCGCCGTTCCCTCTTCCTCGGCCGACTGCCGCTGCCGGAACGGAACTTCCTCACCAATGCGCTCCGCACCGAGACGGTCGGCGGTGTCCTCCTTCTCATCGCCGCCATCGCCGCGCTGATCTGGGCAAACGCTTTCGGCGACAGCTACGAGGCGGTCCGCGGCTTCCACCTCGGCCCCGCCTCCCTCGGCCTCAACCTCTCCCTGGAGCACTGGGCGGCCAACGGTCTGCTCGCGATCTTCTTCTTCGTCGCCGGTATCGAGCTGAAACGCGAACTCGTCGCCGGTGAGCTGCGCGACCCCAAGGCCGCCGCGCTCCCGGTGATCGCCGCGCTCTGCGGCATGGCGATGCCCGCCATCGTCGACCTCGTCGTCAGCGGCATAGGCCACGGCTCGCTCGACGGCTGGGCGGTCCCCACCGCCACCGACATCGCCTTCGCGCTGGCCGTCCTCGCCGTCATAGGCACGTCCCTGCCGTCCGCGCTGCGCGCCTTCCTGCTCACCCTGGCCGTCGTCGACGACCTCTTCGCCATCCTGATCATCGCGGTCTTCTTCACCTCGCAGATCAACTTCCTGGCGCTCGGCCTCGCCGTCGTCGGCCTGGGCGTCTTCTACCTCCTGCTGCGCAAGGGCGTCCGCGGCTGGTACGTCTACGTGCCGTTGGGCGTCGTCATCTGGGCGCTGATGGAGAACAGCGGGGTGCACGCCACGATCGCGGGCGTCGCGATGGGCCTGATGCTGCGCTGCGCCCCTCGCGAGGGCGAGACCCACTCCCCCGGCGAGCACATCGAGCACCTGGTCCGCCCGCTCTCCGCGGGCCTGGCCGTGCCGCTCTTCGCGCTCTTCTCCGCCGGGGTGGCCGTCTCCGGCGACGCCGTCCGCGAGGTCTTCACCCGCCCCGAGACGCTCGGTGTGGTCCTCGGTCTCGTCGTCGGCAAGACCCTCGGCATCTTCGGCGGTACGTGGCTGACCGCCCGCTTCACCCGCGCCCGGCTCAACCCCGACCTCAAGTGGCCCGACCTGTTCGCCGTCGCCACCCTCGCCGGCATCGGCTTCACGGTCTCGCTGCTCATCGGGGAACTGGCCTTCGGCGACAACCCGGCGCTCGCCGAGGAGATCAAGGCGTCCGTCCTGCTCGGCTCGCTGATCGCCGCGGCCTGCGCCACCATCCTGCTCAAACTCCGCAACAACAAGTACCGCGCCCTCCTCGCCGAGGAGGAGCGCGACGAGGACCAGGACGGCATCCCCGACGTCTACGAGGAGGGCGACCCGGCGTACCACCTGCGGATGGCCGCGATGCTGGAGGCGAAGGCCGCGGAACACCGGCGGCTTGCCGAAGTGGCCTCCGGCGCCGAGCCCGGGGACGATGGTCCGGCATGATCTGAGAGGCTTTGCCTACGCAGCAGACATAAGGGAGACGGCGATGAGTTCAGCCGACGACGGCGCAGACCGCAGCCTCGGCCAGTTGGTGGCGACGGCCACCGCCGAGTTGTCCGCACTCGTGCACGACGAGATCGCACTGGCCAAGGCCGAGCTGCGACTGGACGCGAAGCGGGCGGGCATCGGCGGCGCCGCCTTCATCGTCGCCGGCGTGCTGATCCTCTTCGCCCTGCCGGTGCTGAGCTTCGCGGCGGCGTACGGCATCCACAACCTCGGCCTCGGCCTGGCCTGGTCCTTCCTCATCGTCGGCGGCGCCTTCATCGTCATCGCGCTGCTGCTGGCCCTGATCGCGCTGGCCAAGGTGAAGAAGATCAAGAAGCCGGAGAAGTCGATCGCCTCCGCCAAGCAGACCGCGGCCGTCCTCCAGAACGCCAAGCCGCACCCCCGCCCGGAGCCCGCGGACCACCCGGTCCTGGAGTCCGTGACACGCACCTCGGCATGACGGTCCCCGACAGCACCGCACCGGTCGTACGCCCCGACGGTCCCTGGACGCACCGGGACGTCGCGGCGAACGGCGCCCGTTTCCACATCGCGGAGATGGGCGACGGCCCGCTGGTGCTGCTGCTGCACGGCTTCCCGCAGTTCTGGTGGGCCTGGCGGCACCAGCTGCCGGCGCTCGCCGAGGCGGGCTACCGGGCCGTCGCGATGGATCTGCGCGGCGTCGGCGGCAGCGACCGCACCCCGCGCGGCTACGACCCGGCCAACCTCGCCCTCGACGTCACCGGCGTCATCCGCTCCCTGGGCGAGCCGGACGCCGCGCTCGTCGGCCACGACCTGGGCGGCTACCTCGCCTGGACGGCGGCGGTGATGCGGCCGAAGCTGGTGCGCCGCCTCGCCGTCGCGTCGATGCCGCACCCGCGGCTGTGGCGCCGCGCGATGCTCGCCGACGCCCGGCAGACCCGGCGCAGCGCCCACATCTGGAGCTTCCAGCGGCCCTGGCTGCCCGAGCGGGCGCTGGTCGCCGACGACGCCGCCCGGGTCGGCGAGATGCTCCACGACTGGTCGGGCCCGCAGCCCCCGGACGAGGACGCCGTCACCGTCTACCGGCGGGCCATGGGCATCCCCTCGACGGCCCACTGCTCCATCGAGCCGTACCGCTGGCTGGTCCGTTCGCTGGCCCGCCCCGACGGCCTGCAGTTCAACCGCCGGATGAAGCTGCCGGTACGCGTCCCGACGCTGCATCTGCACGGCTCGCTCGACCCGGTGATGCGCACCCGCACCGCCGCGGGCTCCGGCGCGTACGTCGAAGCGCCGTACCGCTGGCGGCTCTTCGACGGGCTCGGCCACTTCCCCCACGAGGAGGACCCGGTGGCGTTCTCCACGGAGCTGGTCAACTGGCTCCGGGACCCCGAGCCGGACCGCTGACGGGGCCCCGCCCAGCGCCCCGGAAGCGGCCCGGCGAACCGGGGACGAACACGGCGGTGACGGGTGGCCAATTGCCCGGCGCATAGGCCGATTGGCGGGCCGCCCGGCGGTTACGGACCTCGGGCCACGGGCAGAGTCGAGGGTATGGGCTGGACGCACGACTACCGTGACGTGGCACGCAACCGCCGCAGCAGTGCCGCTGCCGTGGGTACGCGGGACAGGGGCACTCCCGACCTCCGGGCCGGCGGGCCCGCGGGTCCCCCGCACCCGGACTCCGCGCACCCGATGGGCATCCCCCGCATCCTGCGCCGCAGAGCGCGGTGGATGTCTGCCCGGCTGCGCCATCCCCGCGGCTGAAACGCCGACGGCGGGCACCGCACGGAGCCCGTGCCGGTACCCGCCGCCTTCCGGTTGGTTCAGATCGCGCATCCTTGACTGTCGACGGGCCGGGTGGCCTGCCGCCCCTTGACGACGTCCTGGCGGACCTCGTCGGCGGTGAGCGCATAGCCGGTCTGCGCGTCGTCCAGGGACTTGGCGAACACCACGCCGTACACCTCGCCCTGCGGAGTGAGCAGCGGGCCGCCGGAGTTGCCCTGCCGCACCGTCGCGTACAGGGAGTACACATCGCGGGCGACCGTGCCCCGGTGGTAGATGTCCGGGCCGTTGGCCTGGATGCGGCCGCGGATACGGGCCGAGCGGACGTCGTAGCCGCCGTTCTCCGGGAAGCCCGCGACGATGGCGCTGTGGCCGCTCTGCGCGTCGGTGCCGGTGAACTTCAGCGCGGGCGCCCGCAGCGCCGGGACGTCGAGGACCGCGATGTCGCGCTCCCAGTCGTAGAGCACGACCTTGGCGTCGTACGTGGTGCCCTCGCCGCCCACCTGCACGGTCGGCTCGGAGACGCCGCCGACGACATGGGCGTTGGTCATCACGCGGTGCGGTGCGAAGACGAAGCCGCTGCCCTCCAGGACCTTGCCGCAGCTGGGCGCCGTGCCGACGACCTTGACGATGCTCTGCCGGGCGCGCCCCGCGACGGGGCTGTGCGCCAGCTTCGGGTCGGGCGCCGGGACGGAGGTGATCGGCTCGTTGGAGAACGGCGTGAAGACCTGCGGGAAGCCGTTCTGCGCGAGCACCGAGGAGAAGTCCGTGAACCATGTCGTGGCCTGCTGCGGCATCACCCGCGAGACACCCAGCAGCACCTTGGAGTTGCGGACCTCCTTGCCGAGCGTCGGCAGCGACGTACCGGCCAGCGCGGAACCGATCAGCCAGGCCACCAGCAGCATCGCCACGACGTTGACGAGCGCGCCGCCGGTGGCGTCCAGCGCCCGCGCCGGTGACCACGTGATGTGGCGGCGCAGCTTGTTGCCCAGATGGGTGGTGAGCGCCTGGCCGACCGAGGCGCAGATGATGACGATGGCGACGGCGGCGATGGCCGCGAAGGTGCCGGGGGTGGCGTCGTCGGTGACCTCGTTCCAGATGACGGGGAGTACGTAGACCGCGATCAGGCCACCGCCGAGGAAGCCGAGCACGGACAGGATGCCGACGACGAAGCCTTGCCGATAGCCGACGATCGCGAACCACACGGCGGCGACCAGCAACAGGATGTCCAGGACGTTCACGCCGGACACCGTCTCACGCGCTCCGGTCCAGCGGGACCTGCTTCGTGCGGTCCCACGGAATCTCCCAACCCGCGAAGTGCAGCAGGCGGTCGATGACCCCGGCGGTGAAACCCCAGACCAGGGCCGACTCGACCCGGAACGCCGGACCGGTGTGCCCCCGCGGATGGCGGGCCGTCACCCGGTGGGCCGGGTCCGTGAGATCTGCCACGGGGACCGTGAACACCCGGGCGGTCTCCGCCTGGTCGACCGCGCCGACCGGGCTGGGCTCGCGCCACCAGCCGAGCACCGGCGTCACCACGAAGCCGCTGACCGGGATGTAGAGCCGCGGCAGCACGCCGAAGACCTGCACGCCCGCCGGGTCGAGCCCGGTCTCCTCCTGCGCCTCCCGCAGCGCGGCCCGCACCGGACCGCTGCCCTCCGGATCGCCGTCCTCCGGGTCGAGCGCGCCCCCGGGGAACGAGGGCTGCCCGGCGTGCGAGCGCAGCGTCCCGGCGCGCTCCATCAGCAGCAGTTCGGGGCCACGGGCGCCCTGCCCGAAGAGGACCAGCACCGCGGACTGGCGGCCGCCGTTCTCGGGCGGCAGAAACCGGCTGAGCTGGTGCGGTTCGACGGTCTGCGCCGCCCGGACGACCGGGTCCAGCCACTCCGGCAGCCCCTCGGTGCTCACCCGCGCCTGCGGGAGCCGCCCGGCGCCGGGGGCCTCGGGCACCGCGGGCGGCACGCCGGTGGCGGTGGGCGGCACGCCGGGCCCGGACGGGGCCTCCGGACCGTCGCCGGGCAAGATCCGGCCGCTCCCCGGGGCCGCCGCGGGCCGCCCCTCCCCGGCCCGGCCGCCGGTCCGTTCGCCGGTCCGTTCGCCGTACTGCTCCCGTGCACTCGTCATACGCGCCCCCTCAAGGCCCTGGTTCGGTGTGCGGCGCCCGGGCGCGGGGCCGCGCGGCCCGCCTCCGGGGCCGCCGGTGCGGCCCGTACCGCCGGTGCGGCGGTGGCCGGTGTCATGAGGCCGTGGCCCCCAGCGGGGGCGCGGGACGGCCGGGAAAACCGGCGGGTGGGTTGAGCCGCTGCCCCGGCTGCCCGCCCAACTCGTACTTGAGCAGCTTCTTCGCCTTCTCCGGATCGGTCTCGCCCTCGCCGTACGACGGGCAGAGCGGGGCGATGCCGCAGGCGCCGCAGGCGGGCTTGCGGGAGTGGCAGACGCGACGGCCGTGGAAGACGACGCGGTGCGACAGCATCGTCCACTCGCTCTTGGGGAAGAGCGCGGCGACGTCCGCCTCGACCTTCTCCGGGTCCTCCTGGGCGGTCCAGCCGAAGCGGCGCGCCAGCCTGCCGAAGTGGGTGTCGACGGTGATGCCGGGCACTCCGAACGCGTTGCCGAGGACGACGTTGGCGGTCTTGCGGCCGACGCCGGGCAGCGTGACCAGGTCCTCCAGCCGGCCGGGCACCTCACCGCCGAAGCGGTCCCGCAGCGCCGCCGACAGGCCGAGCAGCGACCGTGCCTTGGCCCGGAAGAAGCCCGTCGGCCGGATCAGCTCCTCCAGCCGCTCCGGGTCCATCGCCGCCATGTCCTCCGGTGTGGGGCAGGCGGCGAAGAGCGCCGGGGTGGTCTGGTTGACCCGCAGGTCGGTGGTCTGCGCGGAGAGCACCGTCGCGACCAGCAGCTCGAAGGGGTTGGTGAAGTCCAGCTCCGGGTGGGCGTACGGATACAGCTCCGCCAGCTCCCGGTTGATCCGCCGCGCCCGGCGCACCAGCGCGACCCGCGATTCCGGCTTACGGGCGGCGGTCTTCTTGGCGGTCTTCTTGGCGGCGGCCGGCTTCTCGGTGGCAGCCGACTTCTTGGCGGGCGTCTTCTTGGCGGGCGCACCCGCCGCGGCCTTCTTCGCGGCCTTCTTCGCGGCCGCCTTCTTGACCGCCGCCCTCGACGTGGCCGCCTCCGCGCCGTTCCGCCCGGCCGGGGGTGCGGTCGTCTCCGTCGTCTTCGCTGGGTGTTTCACGCCGCCCTCTTCCGTACCGACTCGTGCCGTGCCGACTTCCGTACCGGGTCCGCCGCCGGGCGCCTCCCGGGGCGCGCCGCGACGGGGGTCCGCGGCGTCCGCGGTGCCTGCCACGCGTGCCTCGGCGGGACCGGCGATTTGGTGCTTACGTGCGCTTCCGGGGCGTTCACCGACGGCCGTTCGCCCAGAGCGGAATCACATTCGGCGGTCACTCGCCCAGCCCCCCTCGTCCCGTGTTCTCACCGGCGTGTTGGACACTCGGCCAGACTACGACCACCCACCGACATCCGACTCGATCACCGGTTTTCACCACCCCGATCGGCCCCCTGGCGTAGGGCTCGGGCCATCGGTCCGGCAAACTTGTGATTGATCGCACTGTTTTGCATTCCGGCATGATGGGGACCACAGTCCCCCGGAGCATGTCGACAAGGAGAGATCTCGTGGACGACGTTCTGCGGCGCGCACCGCTCTTCGCGGCGCTCGACGATGAGCAGGCGGCGGAGCTGCGCGCCTCGATGGGAGAGGTCACGCTCGCTCGCGGCGACGCCCTGTTCCACGAAGGGGACCCCGGCGACCGCCTGTACGTGGTCACCGAGGGCAAGGTGAAGCTGCACCGCACCTCCCCGGACGGCCGCGAGAACATGCTCGCCGTCCTCGGCCCCGGCGAGCTGATCGGTGAGCTGTCGCTCTTCGACCCGGGCCCGCGTACCGCCACCGCCTCCGCCCTCACCGAGGTCAAGCTCCTCGGCCTGGGCCACGGCGACCTCCAGCCGTGGCTGAACGCCCGGCCCGAGGTGGCCACCGCCCTGCTGCGCGCCGTCGCCCGGCGCCTGCGCAAGACCAACGACCAGATGTCCGACCTGGTCTTCTCGGACGTCCCCGGCCGGGTCGCCCGCGCCCTGCTGGACCTGTCGCGCCGCTTCGGCGTGCAGTCCGAGGAGGGCATCCACGTGGTGCACGACCTGACGCAGGAGGAGCTGGCCCAGCTGGTGGGCGCCTCCCGCGAGACGGTCAACAAGGCCCTCGCCGACTTCGCGGGCCGCGGCTGGCTGCGCCTGGAGGCCCGTGCGGTGATCCTCCTCGACGTCGAGCGGCTGGCGAAGCGCTCCCGCTGACCCCCGGGCGCCGCCCCCGCGGCGGCGCCCCGCTCCCGGCCCGTACGGCGCCGCGGACCGGCTGGGTGCGCCCAGGTCCGCCGGGGCCGGGAAAACCGCCTGAGCGGCCGCGTACGGCGTCTGAGTGGGCATGTACGCGCCCAGGCCCCACGCTCCCGGCCGCGAAATCCGGTGGCCCGGCCGTCGGCCGCGTCGTCATGCTGGCGCCATGACCGACTCCACCGGCCCGGGGCTCGACCAGGACGGCTACATCCTCCGGGAGGGCGCGCTCTCCCTGATCACCGACGAGTTCGCCCCTGTGGCGGCGGCCGCGCGCGAGCGGAGCGCCGCGCGCTTCGGCGACCGGCTGCACAGCGCGTACCTCTACGGCAGCATCCCGCGCGGCACCGCCGTCCCCGGGGTCTCCGACCTCGACCTGCTGCTCGCGCTCCACGCACCCCCCACCCCGGACGACCACGCCACGGCCGACGCGCTGGGCGCGGAACTCGACGCGGAATTCCCGCAGATCGACGGCGCCGGGGTCCTGACCGAGGGCGTGCCACGGCTGCTGAGCGCGCCCGAGCGGTACGACCTGGGCTGGTTCGTGGCCTGTCTGTGCACCCCGCTCAGCGGCCCCGACCTGGGCGAACGGCTGCCCCGCTACCGTCCGACCTCACTGCTGGCCCGGGAGACCAACGGGGACCTCTTCCGCGTACTGCCCGGGATGCGCGAGCGCGCCGCGGCGGCGCGTACGGAGGCGGAACGGCGGCGGCTGACCCGCGGGATGAGCCGGCATCTGGTGCGTACCGGCTTCACGCTGGTGATGCCGCGGTGGGGCGGCTGGACCAGCGATCTGACCGAGATGGCCGAGGTGTTCGGCCGCTACTACCCGGCGCGCGCCGAGCAGATGCGCGCCGCGGCCCGCGCCGCCCGCGCCCCGGCGGACCACCCTGAGCTGCTCGACGCGCTGCTGGCCGATCTCGCGCCCTGGCTGGCCGACGAGTACCTGGCCGTCCACGGCCCGAAGGCGCCCCGCCCCTGAGCGGCCCGGCGCGCCCCGGGTGCGTCAGATCAGCCCGTGCTCCCCCAGGTACTCCAGCTGCGCCCGTACCGACAGCTCGGCGGCGGGCCACAGGGAGCGGTCGACGTCGGCGTAGACCGCGGCGACGACCTCGGACGCCGTGCGGTGGCCGTTCTCCACCGCGGTCTCCACCTGGGCGAGCCGGTGGGCACGGTGCGCCAGGTAGAACTCCATCGCGCCCTGGGCGTCGTCGAGCACCGGGCCGTGCCCGGGGAGCACCGTCGTCACGCCGTCGTCGACGGTCAGCGAGCGCAGGCGGCGCAGCGAGTCCAGGTACTCGCCGAGGCGTCCGTCGGGGTGGGCGACCATCGTGGTGCCGCGCCCCAGGACGGTGTCGCCGGTCAGGACGGCGGCGTCGGCGGGCAGATGGAACGAGAGCGAGTCGGCGGTGTGCCCCGGGGTGGGCACGACGCGCAGCTCCAGCCCGCCGGTGGTGATCACGTCACCGGCGCCCAGCCCCTCGTCCCCCAGGCGCAGCGCCGGGTCCAGGGCGCGGACGGCCGTGCCGGCCAGCTCCGCGAAACGGGCGGCGCCCTCGGCGTGGTCGGGGTGCCCATGGGTGAGCAGGGTCAGCGCGACGCGTTTGCCGGCCTGCTCGGCGGCGTCGGCGACGGCCCGCAGATGGCCCTCGTCGAGCGGCCCGGGGTCGATGACGACGGCCAGCGGGGAGTCGGGTTCGGCGACGATCCAGGTGTTGGTGCCGTCCAGGGTCATCGCCGACGGATTGGGCGCCAGGACGCACCGGGCGCGGTCGGTGGCCGGCCCGGAGACCACCGCGCCCCGGGGCTGTCCGGGGAGCGCTGCCGCGTCGGTCATGCCCGGCCCCCTTCGGCGGGGCCGGCCGTCCCACCGGGCTCGATGTGCTTGGTGAACTCCTCGTGCCCCGGCCAGCTCAGCTCGATCTCGCCGTCGCGCAGCCGGGCGCGGGCCAGCACCGGCGTCAGATCGCACCGCCCGGCCGCCTCCAGGGCAGCGGCGGCGGACCCGTGCGGCTCCAGGGCGCGCAGGGTGGCGAGGGTCGGCGGCATCATCAGCAGCTCGCCGCGCTCGTATCCGGCGATGGCGTCGGCCGGGCGGGTCCACACGGTGCGGTCCGCCTCCGTGGAGGCGTTGCGGGTGCGCTGCCCCTCGGGGAGCGCGGCGACGAAGAACCACGTGTCGTAGCGGCGCGGTTCGAACTCGGGGGTGATCCAGCGCGCCCAGGCGCCCAGCAGGTCGGAGCGGAGCACCAGCCCGTGGCGGTCGAGGAAGTCGGCGAAGGAGATGTCGTGCGCGACGAGAGCGGCGCGGCCGGCCTCCCAGTCGTCGCCGGTGGTGTCCGCGACGACGGTCGTCGCGGACGGGCCCGCGAGCAGCACCCCGGACTCCTCGAACGTCTCCCGTACCGCGGCGCAGACGACGGACTGCGCGGCGGCCTCGTCGACGCCCAGCCGCGCGGCCCACTCGGCACGCGACGGCCCGGCCCAGGCGACCGGCCGTTCGTCGCGCGGGTCCACCGAGCCACCCGGATAGGCGTACGCGCCTCCGGCGAAGGCCATGGAGGCGCGTCTGCGCAGCATGTGGACGGCGGGGCCGCCGTCGCCGTCCCGCAGCAGCAGGACGGTCGCGGCGCGCCGGGGCTCGGCGGGGGTCAGCTCACCGTTCACGAGCGCCCGGATGAGGCCCGGCCACTCCGGCGGGTACCACTGGCCATTGGTCGTCGACGACATGGCCGGATGCTATGCGCTCACGCGCGGATGTTCGAGGGGCTCTTTTCGGCGCCCCGCCGCCGGCGCCCGCTGCGGGCGCGGCGCGGATGTCCGCCCGCGCCGCGCCCGGTTCCCCGGGGCGGCCGGGCGTACGGACGGCCGGAGGTGCGGACTACTCCGCGATCTCGACCTGGATCTCGACCTCGACGGGCGCGTCGAGCGGCAGTACCGCCACACCGACCGCGGACCGGGCGTGCACGCCCTTGTCGCCGAGGATCTCGCCGAGCAGCTCGCTGGCGCCGTTGATGACACCGGGCTGGCCGGTGAAGTCGGGCGCGGAGGCGACGAAGCCGACGACCTTCACGACGCGCTGGATCCGGTCCAGGTCGCCGACGACGGACTTCACGGCGGCGAGCGCGTTGAGCGCGCAGGTCGCGGCCAGCTCCTTGGCCGCCTCCGGGGTGACCCCGGCGCCGACCTTGCCGGTGGCCGGCAGGGCGCCGTCCACCATGGGCAGCTGGCCGGAGGTGAAGACGTAGTTCCCGGAGCGCACCGCGGGCTGGTAGGCGGCCAGCGGCGGCACCACCTCGGGGAGCTTCAGCCCCAGCTCCGCGATCCTCGTCTCGACGGCGCTCACGCCTTGGCCCGCTTCAGGTAGGCCACCAGCTGCTCGGGGTTGTTCGGGCCCGGAACGACCTGGACCAGCTCCCAGCCGTCCTCGCCCCAGGTGTCCAGAATCTGCTTCGTCGCGTGTACGAGAAGCGGCACGGTCGCGTATTCCCACTTGGTCATGGGGCGAGCGTAATGCCTGCCGGGACGGCCCCGGACGCCGCCGCCCCCCGGCGTCGCGGCGGCGGACGCTCTCCGCCGGGAAGCGCGGGTCAGGCGGCCGGAGTGCATGGTTCCGCCCCGGCCTCCCCGTCCGCCGCCCGGCGCCGCAGGCGCTCCAGGCGCGAGGGCGTCCAGCATTCTCCGGCGACCTGCCCGCGCATGCCCCGACCATGTCCGGACAGCACCGGGAATGCCCGCCGCGAGCGCACTCCCCGCACCCGGCGGGCCGACCCGTAGGGGAACGTCTCCGGGACGGATCCGGGGTCGTCCCGTGCGTAGCCGCGGCGGGGACTGGTTAGGCTCCTTGACGTGAGCAGGCTCCATGTCGTCAGCGGCAAGGGCGGCACCGGAAAGACCACGGTCGCCGCTGCCCTCGCCCTTGCCCTGGCCGCCGAGGGCCGCCGGACCCTCCTGGTCGAGGTCGAGGGCCGCCAGGGCATCGCCCAGGTCTTCGAGACCGAGGCCCTGCCGTACGAAGAACGCAAGATCGCCGTGGCACCCGGCCCGGACGGCGCCGCGGCCGGTGACGCCGCCCGCGGCGGGCGCCGCCCCGGTGAGGTGCACGCCCTCGCCATCGACGCCGAGCGCGCGCTGCTGGACTACCTCCAGATGTTCTACAAGCTCGGCAGCGCCGGCCGGGCCCTGAAGAAGCTCGGCGCGATCGACTTCGCCACCACCATCGCCCCGGGCCTGCGGGACGTCCTGCTGACCGGCAAGGCGTGCGAGGCGGTGCGCCGCAAGGACAAGCAGGGCCGGTACGTGTACGACGCGGTGGTGATGGACGCCCCGCCCACCGGCCGCATCACCCGCTTCCTGAACGTCAACGACGAGGTGGCGGGCCTGGCCAAGATGGGCCCGATCCACAATCAGGCCCAGGCGGTCATGCGGGTCCTCAAGTCGCCCGAGACCGCGGTGCACATGGTCACACTCCTGGAGGAGATGCCGGTCCAGGAGACCGCCGACGGCATCGCGGAGCTGCGCGCCGCCGGACTCCCGGTCGGCGGCGTCGTCATCAACATGACCCGTCCCGCCGTCCTCGGCACCGGCGATCTCGACATCGCCGCCCGCGGCGCCCGCGCGGGCGTGGCCAAGGCGCTGTCCCAGGCGGGGCTGGGCGGGGCGCGCCGCGGCGGGCTGGCCGAGCGGCTGATCGACCCGCTGCTGGAGCAGGCCCGCGAGCACGCCGAGCGCGTCGATCTGGAGCGCGCCGAGCACGCCGAGCTGACCGCGCTCGGCCTGCCCACCTACGAGCTGGAGCTGCTCCCCGAGGGAGTGGACCTCGCCGGTCTCTACCGCCTGGCGAGGGAGCTGCGGAGACAGGGGCCCATATGACCGCCGACGACCCGACGCTGGACGCCCCGGCCCCGTGGCTGGAGGTCGACGCGCTGCTCGACGACCCCGGCACCCGCATCGTGGTGTGCTGCGGCTCCGGCGGTGTCGGCAAGACCACCACGGCCGCCGCGCTGGGCGTACGTGCCGCGGAGCGCGGGCGCCGGGCCGTCGTCCTGACCATCGACCCCGCCCGCCGGCTCGCCCAGTCCATGGGCATCTCCGAGCTGGACAACGTCCCCCGCCAGGTCAAGGGCGTCGACGGCGCAGCCGGCGGCGAGCTGCACGCGATGATGCTGGACATGAAGCGCACCTTCGACGAGATCGTCGAGGGCCACGCGGACGCCGCCCGCGCCCGGGCCATTCTGGACAACCCCTTCTACCAGTCCCTGTCGGCCGGTTTCGCGGGCACGCAGGAGTACATGGCCATGGAGAAGCTCGGCCAGCTCCGCGCCCGCGACGCGTGGGATCTGATCATCGTCGACACCCCACCCAGCCGCTCCGCGCTGGACTTCCTGGACGCGCCCAAGCGCCTCGGGTCGTTCCTGGACGGCAAGTTCATCCGGGTGCTGATGGCCCCGGCGAAGGTCGGCGGCCGGGCCGGGATGAAGTTCCTCAACGTCGGCATGTCGATGATGACCGGCACCCTCAGCAAGCTGATGGGCGGCCAACTGCTGCGCGACGTCCAGACGTTCGTCGCCGCGATGGACACGATGTTCGGCGGCTTCCGCACCCGCGCGGACGCCACATACCGGCTGCTCCAGGCACCCGGTACGGCGTTCCTGGTGGTGGCGGCGCCGGAACGGGACGCGCTGCGGGAGGCGGCGTACTTCGTCGAGCGGCTGGCGGCCGAGCGGATGCCGCTGGCCGGCCTGGTGCTGAACCGCGTGCACGGCAGCGGGGCGGCGCAGCTGAGCGCGGAGCGGGCGCTGGCCGCCGCCGAGACGCTGACCGACCGCGCCGCGGAGGAGGCCGAGGCCGACGCCTCCGGCGGGGACGCCCCGGGCCCGGCGGAAAATCTTGCGCCGGGCGGCATTGTGGATCACGGCGACGGGAAGGCTGCTTCCGGTACCGCCGACGGCCCCTCTCCCGCCCCGGCGGCGCCTGACGGACACCCCCCGGTCTCCGCCGAGCAACTCGCCGCCGGTCTCCTGCGTCTGCACGCCGAGCGCATGCAGGTGCTCGACCGTGAACGTCGTACGCGGGATCGTTTCACCGCTCTGCATCCGGAGGTCCCGGTCGCCGAGATCGCCGCGCTCCCCGGTGACGTCCACGACCTCGACGGTCTGCGGCTGATCGGCGCCCGCCTCGCCCTCGACCCCGCCCGCACCGGCACAACCGACTGACCTCGCTCCCCCGGCCGCCCGCCCCGGCAGACGCCGGTCCGGTGGCCCGGCCCGTCCCACCCGCCGTTCGTCCCACCTGCCGTTCGCACGCACGGCGTTGGCGCCGTACGGACACGGCGGACATGACGGCCCGACAGCCCTGCTGTCGACACGGCGAACTCACGGCCCGGCTCGCGCGCTGACGCGTCGCCGGCCCGGTGGCCGTGACGTCTCTCTGCGGTCAGCTGACCGCCGCATAGGTGTCGTACGCCTCGTCCTCGCACTCCACGGGCAGCATGCCGGTGGAGCGCTCGTACTCCGTGCGCGCCGTCTCCAGCAGGCGCCGCCATGACGTCACGGTCGGACGGCGGCGGAGCAGCGCGCGGCGTTCGCGCTCGGTCATGCCGCCCCAGACGCCGAACTCCACCCGGTTGTCCAGCGCATCGGCAAGGCATTCGGTGCGTACCGGACACCCGGTGCACACGGCCTTGGCGCGGTTCTGGGCCGCCCCCTGGACGAAGAGCTCGTCCGGGTCGGTGGTGCGGCAGGCTGCTTGTGCGTTCCAGTCGGTTACCCAGCTCATGCTGGCGCCGTCCTCTCCCGAAATCGAGGCTCCCCCACGGCGGCAAGCGGCATATTCACCGTTGCCAGTTGAGGACGTTACGGAAGGCAGGCAGGGCGCAACACCCCCTTCGGGCCCAATCTTGAATGGTCCTAACGGACTATGCGTACGCGGCAGATCACCCAACGGAGTGAGCGAGCGGCATACGTCGCTTTTCTCGCATAGCAGGACAGGTCGCCGGGGGCATACCGGAATTCCGGCGACACGAGCGGATGTTCGGGGCGCGGCCCCACGCGCGGGCGGACCGGAAGGGGGAGGACGGGCACGCTGGGGCGGAAAGCTCCGCTGTGGCAGATGTGAAACAGCGTAGGCGAACAGTTGCGCCCCTGTCCGGCGATTGAGAACGTAGGGTGCCCTCATGGGTAAGAAGCGCGACGGCAGGGGTCTGAGCAAGACCCAGCAGGCCGCGAGATTCCTGGGTGTCAGCGTGCTGGCCGGAGCCGTTCTCGCGGGTCTCGCCCTTCCCGCCGCCGGAGCACTGGGCCTCACGGCCAAGGGCACCGTCGAAGGGTTCGACGAGATCCCCTCGGACCTCAAGGCGCCACCGCTGAGCGAGCGGACGATCATCCAGGACGCCAACGGCACCGAGATCGCCAAGATCTACTCCCGTGACCGCACGGTCGTGGATCTCAAGAACATGTCGCCGTACGTCCAGAAGGCGATCGTCGCGATCGAGGACGCGCGCTTCTACGAGCACGGCGCGGTCGACATGAAGGGCATCCTGCGCGCGGTCAACAAGAACGCGCAGTCCGGCGGCGTCTCCCAGGGCGCCTCGACGCTCACGCAGCAGTACGTGAAGAACGTCTTCATCGAGGAAGCCGGGAACGACCCCGACAAGGTCGCGCAGGCCACGCAGCAGACCATCGGCCGCAAGATCAAGGAACTGAAGTACGCGATCCAGGTGGAGAAGGAGCTCGGCAAGCGCAAGATCCTGCAGAACTACCTGAACATCACCTTCTTCGGACAGCAGGCGTACGGCGTCGAGGCCGCCAGCCAGCGGTACTTCAGCAAATCCGCCAAGGACCTCAGCCTCGGCGAATCGGCTCTGCTCGCCGGTCTCGTACAGTCCCCGACGCGCTACGACCCGCTCAACAACCGCGACGAGGCCACCCGCCGCCGTAACACCGTGCTCCAGCGGATGGCCGACCTGAAGGACATCACGCAGGCCGAGGCCGACGCCGCGGCGAAGCAGCCGATCAAGCTGGCCGTCAGCCGCCCCAAGAGCGGCTGCATCACCGCGACCGACGGCGCCGGCTTCTTCTGCGACTACGTCCGCAACGTCTTCCTCAACGACAAGGCGTTCGGCAAGACCGCCAAGGCGCGCGCCAAGCGGTGGAACCAGGGCGGTCTGACCATCCGCACCACCCTGGACCCGCAGACCCAGAAGTCCGTCCAGGCGTCGATAGGCGGTCATGTCCACAGCGACGACCAGGTCGCCAGCGCCGCGACGATCGTGGAGCCCGGCACCGGCAAGATCCTCGGCATGGGCCAGTCCCGCCCCTACGGGTTCGGCAAGAACGAGACGGTGCTGAACCTCTCCGTCAACCACGACATGGGCGGCGGCGCCGGGTACCAGCCCGGTTCGACGTTCAAGCCGCTGGTCGCCGCCGCCGCGCTGGACCAGGGCATGAGCCCGTACCAGGAATACTCCTCGCCGTACCGGATGCAGTACCCGAGCCCGGTGCAGACCTGCGACGGCGAGTGGCAGGGCCACGACTCGACGCAGAACGAGAACAAGTCGGAGGTCGGCCCGTACGCCATGAAGGAGGCGACCGCGAAGTCGGTCAACACCTACTTCGTGCAGCTGATCAGCGACATGGGTATCTGCCCGGCGGTCAAGATGATCGACAAGCTGGGCATCGAGCGCGCCGACGGCAAGCCGATGCAGGAAGTGCCGTCGATGACCCTCGGCGTGCAGGAGATGTCGCCGCTGACCATGGCGGGGGCCTACGCCGCCTTCGCCAACAACGGCACCTACTGCACGCCCGTCGCCATCGCCTCGATCACCGACGCGGCCGGCAAGCCGATGAACGTCCCGCAGACCGACTGCAAGCAGGCGATGTCCGAGAACACCGCCAAGACGATAAATGCCCTGCTCAAGGGCGTGGTCGAGGACGGTACGGGTAAGGAGGCCGGGCTCGGCGGCCGGGACAGCGCGGGTAAGACCGGCACCAGCGACAGCCGCTACGCCGCCTGGTTCGTGGGCTACACCCCGAACATGGCCGGTGCCGTCTGGGTCGGCGACCCGATGCACAAGCGGAAGATGTTCAACATCACCATCGGCGGCACCTTCCACGAGAAGGTCTACGGCGCCGACACCCCCGGCCCCATCTGGCGGGACGCGATGAACGGCGCCCTCGCCGGACGTCCGGCACCGGACCTGCCGACCGTCCAGATCGACGACCCCGGCGACCAGCCGGCGGACGACGGCAAGGGCAAGCCCGCAAAGGGCAAGGGCAAGCCGGGGAAGCCGGGCAACCACGGCAACAAGCCGGGCGGTGGCTGGCACCTCCCCGGCGACATACTGGACCGCCTCAAGCAGCACCACTGAGGCCGCTCGCCGAGCACGCCGAAGGGGCGCCTTCCCACCGGGGAGGGCGCCCCTTCGGCGTGGACGGCCGGCGCCTCAGCCGGCCAGCAGCTTCTTGACGACCGCGGCGACCCGGCCGCCCTCGGCCCGGCCCGCCACCTTCGGGTTCACGATCTTCATGACGGCACCCATGGCCTTCGGGCCCTCGGCACCGGCGCCGGTGGCCTCCGCGACGGCGGCCGCCACCAGGCTCTCCAGCTCCTCGTCGGTCAGCTGCTTGGGCAGGTAGTCGGCGAGGATCTCGCCCTCCGCCCGCTCGCGCTCGGCCGACTCGGCGCGCCCGCCCTTGTCGAACGCCTCGGCGGCCTCGCGGCGCTTCTTCGCCTCCCGGCCGATGATCTTCTCGACCTCGGCGTCGGACAGCTCGCGCGCCTCGGTGCCCGCGACCTCCTCCTTGTGGATGGCGGTCAGCGTGAGACGGAGGGTGGCGGAGCGCAGCTCGTCGCGCGCCTTGATCGCGACGGTGAGGTCGTCCTGCAGTCTGGACTTGAGCGTGGTCATGCCGTCGAGTATGCCCGCCCCCACCGGCAACCGTCGCACCTTTTCCCTGCCCGACGGCCCCTTGTCACCCCCGGGAACAGCCGGAACGCCGGGCCTTCGCCGCTGCCGCCGCGGGCCCGGCACTCTGCGACGATGGAACCATGCGCGCGCGATACGGAGTTCCCCTGTCCCTGACCGCAGTCGGCGCGGCCGGCCTGGCCTACGCCGCCGGCTTCGAGGTCCGCTCGTTCCGCCTGCGACGCGTCACGGTGCCCGTACTGCCCCGGGGCATGCGGCCGTTGCGCGTCCTGCAGGTCTCCGACATCCACATGGTCGGCGGCCAGCGCAAGAAGCAGCGCTGGCTGCAGTCGCTCGCCGGGCTGCGCCCCGACTTCGTGATCAACACCGGGGACAACCTCTCCGACCCCGAGGGCGTCCCCGAGACCCTCGACGCCCTCGGCCCCCTGATGGAGTTCCCCGGCGCCTACGTCTTCGGCTCCAACGACTACTACGGCCCCAAGCTGCGCAACCCGGCCCGCTACCTGATCGAGAAGGTCCAGGGCCGCCACGGCCTCAACGGCAACGCCCCCGCCGTCGGTGTCGTCCACAACCCGTGGGAGGAGCTGCGCGACGCGTTCGAAGCGGCCGGCTGGGTCGGCCTGTCCAACACCCGCGGCCGCCTCAAGCTGGAGGGCGTCGAGATCGCCCTGACCGGTCTGGACGACCCGCACATCAAGCGGGACCGCTACGCCGAGGTGGCCGGCGGCCCGGAATCCGGCGCCGACTTCTCCCTGGCCGTCGTCCACGCGCCGTACCTGCGCACCCTGGACGCCTTCACCGGCGACGGCTATCCGCTGATCCTCGCCGGGCACACCCACGGCGGTCAGCTCTGCATCCCCTTCTACGGGGCGCTGGTCACCAACTGCGATCTCGACACCAACCGCGTGAAGGGCCTGTCCACCCACACCGCCGAGGGCCGGACCTCCTTCCTCCACGTCTCCGCCGGCTGCGGCACCAATCGCTACACCCCGGTCCGCTTCGCCTGCCCGCCCGAGGCCACCCTCCTCACCCTCACCGCCAAGGAGTGACCCCTCCGCGGGGCGCCCGACGAACCCCAGGCGGGGCGCCCCGCACCGGTCCCCCGGGAGCGGATTTCACCTCTGGGGATCAGTCCGCTAAAGTAGAGCTCGTTGCTTCGGGGTGTAGCGCAGCTTGGCAGCGCGCTTCGTTCGGGACGAAGAGGTCGTGGGTTCAAATCCCGCCACCCCGACTGAAGGAACACAGGTAAGAGGCACCTACCGGATTCGGTAGGTGCCTCTCCTGCGTTGGGGGCGATCAACTGCGTGACCGGGTCTTCCGATTCGCTCGGGAGCAGTTCTGTGATGTGACTCACTCGCCTTTCTTTTCCCTGAGGGTGCCGTTCGCCCTCGGGGTGATTTCTTTTGCCGGCGGATGGCGGCGGTCGCGGTGAGGGGGATACCCCCACTCCCTGGAGGGGGCCCGCCCCATGGGCAATGACAGGTGCGGGCGGCGATCGTGTCGTCTTCGGGGCTCCGCTCGTCCGGTGGCGGCGAGCCGGGTGGGTGGTGGCGGGAGCCGACTGCCTGTCAGGTGTTCCGGGGCCACTTCAACGATCACGAGGGGGAACGGTGGATCGTCCGGGAGAACGGGGCATTGCGCGGCGCGCGGTGCCGGCCGGGGTGGCCGGGGCGGGGGTCGCGTGGGGAGGTGGCGGGAGGGCCGTGGCCGGCGGATGGGCGCAGGGGCTGCCGCAGGGGGTGGTGGACGGCGAGGTGGCGCGGCTGGAGCGGGAGCTGGTCGGGCTGCGGCGGGACATCCATCGGCATCCCGAGGGGCCCGGGCAGGAGCGGCGTACGGCCCGGGTGCTCGCCCGGCGGCTGCGGGGCCGGATCGGTCGGGGTGCGGTGGTCGAACTCCGTGCGGCCTTCCCGCCGTTCAGCGGTGAGGACTTCGCCCTCTACCTGGACCGTGTGCCCGGCACGTTCACCTTCCTCGGTGTCCGCGCCCCGGGCGCGCCCGTCACCACCTGCTACCCGCACTACCCCGACTTCGCCCCGGACGAGCGGGCCATCGGCATCGGCGTACGGGGTATGGCGGGGTGGATCACGGAGCGGAGCGGGAGCGGCAGTGCGGTGAGGGCCTGATCCGCGGGCGCGGGGCAGGCTCTCGGTCTCGCCGGGCGGCAGCAGGCCGGCGGCGGCAGGCGGAGCCGCCCGGGAACGCCGCCCGGCCCCTGGACAGCCCGAAGGCCCGGCCCCGTCGGATGACGGAACCGGGCCCCACGCCGGGCCATCGGCGTTCGGCGGCTGGTCAGACGCGGTCCGCCGCGATCAGGACGTACTGGAACGAGCCGTCCTCGTAGGAGTTGATGAAGGCGTCCTCGATGCCGGTGACGAGGGAGGACGTGGCGCGCAGCTTCCAGTACGGGAGGGTGGCGGGGGTGAGGTCGATGACGGCCTGGGGGACGAGGCGGTTGTCGGCCATGGCGCGGAGGTATTCGCGGCGGGAGTGGATGTTGCACTCGAAGTGCGCGTTGATCTGCGAGACCCACTTCGAGGGCTGGCCGTAGCGCGGGTTCCAGCAGCCGGTGATCGTGACGTAGCGTCCGCCGACGCCGAGGATGCGGGAGTGCTCGGCGAAGAGGTCGTGCAGGTCGACGTACATGCTCGACTCGTTGTTCCACGAGGCGGCGGCCTGGCCGGTCTCGAAGGGGGTGTCGAGCATGTTGCAGACGCGGGCGCGGACGTGGTCCTCGATGCCGAGTTCCCGGGCACGGTTGTTGGCGAAGTCGGCCTGCTTGGCGGAGAGCGTGACGCCCTCGACGTTGCAGCCGAACCGCTGGTGGGCCATGACCATGGAGCCGCCGCGGCCGCAGCCGGCGTCCACCAGGGTGTCGCCGCTGTTGATCGCGCCGAGGTTCTCCAGAAGGACGTCGGCCTGGGCCGACTCCAGGCGGTGGAGTTCGGCGATCAGCTTCTTCTCGTACTCGCTGTCGGCGGGGTCGCCCAGCGCGGCGTGGTCGACGGCGCCGATGCCGTAGTGGTGGTGGTAAAGCCCGTCGACATCGCCGAGGCGCAGGTTCACGGGCCTGGCCTCCTGGTCCCAGTAGCGGGCGATCTCTCCCTGGTAGGGCGAGGCCGCGCCGGGGATGAACACAGAGGTGCCGGTGGTGAGCTCGGTGCTGGTCACAGAGAAATCCACTTCTTACCAGAAATCGGGCAGGCTGTATCGGTAGGTGTTGGTCTGGTGCCAGTAGTGGTTGCCGTCGACCCATACGGCGACCCCGCGCAGGAAGCGGAGCACGGTCGGCACGGGACAGGCGGCGGCCAGGGCGGCGGCTTCGGATTCGAAGGTGTGCATGAGGTCGTTGTGGACCTCGACCGCCTTCAGATAGGCGTCCCGGTCGGAGACGCCCTCCCGTTCGGCGATCACCACGGGCAGATTGAGGTGACGGCCGGGGCTGTTGAGTTCCTTGGTGTACGAGTAAAGGTCGTTGACGATCGTGGTGGCGTTCCCGGCGAGCGCGATCACCCGCTGCATGGCGGGCAGCGCGTGCAGATCGGCCGGAAGTTCGTAACCGCCGACGGTGTCGGTGATGGTCGGGCAGGGGCGGAAGTTGTTGAACTGACGCATCGCCAGGTACTCCCACACCTCCGGCACATGGTCCTCCTGCGCCCAGGCGGCCTCGGCGAGGTAGCCGAGGTGCAGGCGGGCCATGTCGTGCCGGTACCGGTCGGCCTGGGAGTCGCTGGATTGCCGGACGAAGTACTCCATGGCGGAGCGGTAGGCGCGCCGGGGGGCGTCCGACTGGAGCGAGGCGAGCCACGCCGGTTCGTACTCGCTCGTGGTGTGCAGCGGGTCGAGGGCGGTGTGGGCGAGCAGGAGGCGGCTGCCGAGGCCGATGGGTGAGCCGCCGTGGTCCTCGCAGTAGCAGTCGTCGACGGCGTTCTCGGCGACCATCAGCCGGGTGGCGATCATCAGGTGGTCGACGGTCGGCGCGTCCGGGTGGCAGGCGACCATGTAGCGGCCGACGGAGAACCCGTCGAACTGGTCCTCCCACTCCGGTGGGTACGCCTGAACCTCGTCGACCGCCCACCGCTTGATCCGTTCGCCGACCTCCTCGACGCGCACCGGGTCGGGCTCCGGCACCGGGTGGTGGTAGAGCCCGGGGATCGGCGAGCCGGCGGCGGGCGGGCCCGACGGGGCGGGCTCCTGCGGCGCGGCCGGCTCCTCCCGGCGGCGCGGCCGCAGGCCGACGGTGCCGAGGCCGCTGGGGCCGCGCAGGATCCTTTCGACAGCGGGCCGTTCCACCGCGGCGGCGCCCTCCCGCGCGGCGCCGCCGGCCTGCGCGCCGCCGGGCGCGCCCGTGCGGACGGTCCGGGCGAACGAGGGCGGGCCGGGCAGCGCGGACCGGGCGCCCGCGGCGGGGCGGGCCCCGGCGCGGGCCGCAGCGGCGGGAAGACCCGGCTGCAGGGAAGAAGGCCCGGGATCGGACATCCGTAGCTCCTTGGTGAGATGGGGTGGGCTGCCCCGGATCCCGGGCGTGCTCGCCCGGGAGGGTCCGGGCCGTCGTGGCCGGTGCGGCCGCCGTCCCGCCGTCCGCCCGCGGGACCGGGCGGAGGGGCCCCAGGGGGTGTCTTTTCGGTCTTCGAGGATCAGGTCGTGGCGTCCGGTGCCGTGGATCGCAAGGCGGAGCCTCTCCCGCGGACTGGTCGTCCGTGGGTGGGGCGGCAACGCGGCGAGGTGCGGTGCCGGGCGTCACGACCCCACGAAGACCGGGAAGACGCCCCCTAGCTGCGCCGATGGGCGATCTGCACGTTCTCCAGCACGCCGAGCGCGTCCGGTACGAGTACGGCGGCGGAGTAGTAGGTGGAGACCAGGTACGAGATGATCGCCTGCTCGTTGATGCCCATGAACCGCACGGACAGGCCCGGCTCGTACTCCTCCGGCAGGCCCGTCTGGTGGAGACCGATGACGCCCTGGTTCTCCTCGCCGGTGCGCATGGCGAGGATGGAGCTGGTGTTCTCCTTGGTGACGGGGATCTTGCTGCACGGCAGGATCGGGACGCCGCGCCAGGCCGGGACCTGCTGGCCGCCGAGGTCGACGTGGTCCGGGTAGAGGCCGCGGGCGTTGAACTCGCGCCCGATCGCGGCGATCGCCCGGGGGTGGGCGAAGAGGAACTTCGTGCCGCGGCGGCGGGAGAGCAGGTCGTCGAGGTCGTCCGGGGTGGGCAGGCCGGAGTGGCTCTGGATCCGCTGCTTGAAATCGGCGTTGTGGAGCAGGCCGAACTCGCGGTTGTTGACCAGCTCGTACTCCTGGCGCTCGCGCAGCGCCTCGATGGTGAGCCGGAGCTGTTCCTCGGTCTGGTTCATCGGGCCGTTGTAGAGATCGGCGACCCTGGTGTGGACCCGCAGGACCGTCTGTGCGACGGAGAGTTCGTACTCGCGGGGGTTCAACTCGTAGTCGACGAAGGTGCCGGGGAGTTCGGGCTCGCCGGTGTGGCCCGCCGACATCGCGATCTCGGCCTCACCGTGCTTGTTCTGCCGCTGGTGGGGCAGGGAGCGGACCTGCTCGACGTGGGCCCGGAGCTGCGGTGCGTTGTCCATGACCGCGTCGAAGTCGGCGCGGGAGAGGGTGAGGAGGGTACCGGCGGTCTCCGCGGTGGCGGTGGTGTCCCAGGTGGCCTCGCCGTCCAGGAGGGCCTGCTCACCGAAGTGGCCGCCGTCGGCGACGATGTTGACGGGGACGTCGCTGCCGTACTTGCCCTCGGCGGTCTGGCTGATCCGGCCGTGGGCCACGAGGTGGATGCGTTCGGCGGGGGCGCCGCGCTCGGCCAGCACCTCACCGGCGCGGAAGTCGCGCTGGACGCAGCGGTCGGCGATGGTCTTCAGCACCTGATCGTCGTCGAAGCCGCGCAACACGGCCAGTTCGCCCAGCTCGCGGGGGATGACGCGGACGTCGGAGCCGTCCTGGACGAACTCGATGCAGCCGTCCCCGAGGGTGTAGGTGAGTCGGCGGTTCACCCGGTAGGCGCCGCCCTTCGCCTCGACCCAGGGCAGCATCCGCAGCAGCCAGCGGGAGGTGATCTCCTGCATCTGCGGGGCGGACTTGGTCGTGGTGGCGAGATTGCGGGCAGCCGCGGTGCTCAGGCTGGACTGCTCGGAGGGGGCCGGCAGGGCCTCCTGGCCGGTCTCAACGGTCATCTGGCGAGCTCTCCTTCGCAGGGGGTGGCGGCGTGCGCGGGCCACCGAGAAAAGGTGGAAAGAGGATGGGGGGCGCGGGGAAATTGCGGTAAGCGGACGGATTTCAGAATTCCGTCCGACTCCCGGAGACCAGTAAAGGGGCAGGACTCCCAGCTCACGCAAATAAGAGCGCCGGTGTTACCTCGATGCGGTGACCTTGGGCGGCTTGAGGTTTAGCAGACGGGTCACATGTTTTCGGACTTCCCGATACGGAGCAGGTCAGCAATACGAAAAGGGACCTGCGGGGAATCACTCTTCTGATATATGGGGGAACTTATTTGACGCCCCGTTGGCCCGTGACGAACGGGGCGGGCCGGGGCGGCGGGGCCCCGTAGGTGCGTCTCCTCACCGCCCCGGCCCCCGTCGGCCGCGCCCGGCACGCCCGGCGCACCCGACGGCCCGCATTTGACATTCACCGACACATCGCAAAAAGTAGATGCGACGCGTCCGAGGTGGACGCGGCGACCGGAGCGGAGGGAGCGGCACCATGGACCCCCTGGCGATCTACAAGGCGCTGGCCAACCCCGCGCGGCTCCAGTTCCTGGAGTGGCTGAAGGATCCGGCCGCGCACTTCGACGAGGACGCCTACCGCCGGCAGGGCCTCGGCTTCCACATCGGGGTCTGCGTCGGTCACATCCGGAGCCGGTCGGGCCTCTCGCAGTCCGTGGTCTCCAGCTATCTGCAGATCCTGCGGGACGCGGACCTGCTGGAGTCCGAGCGGATCGGCAAGTGGACCTACTACCGGCGCAACGAGCGCACCATCGAGGCGTTCGCGACGTACGTCCGCGAGACACTCTGAGTCGCCGGACCCGGCCCACACCCCGGCCCGGCCCGTGAACCGGCGAGCCGCCCGTAACCCCTGAGCCCCCTGAGCCCTGACAGGCCCGGGAGCCACACAGGCAAACATATCGAGAAACCCCGGTACGTAGATCAATGGATGCCGCTGCCCGCTGCACCGCTGCTTCTACGGACAGGAACCCACCCCGAAGGAAAGGACCCGGCGATGAGGAGAGAGGCGGTGGCGCTTCCGGCGCTCGCGTTGGGGGTGTTCAGCATCATCACCACGGAAATGGGGATCGTCGGCGTCCTGCCGGAGATGGCGGCCCGGCTGGGGGTCGGCACCGGCACCGCGGGCCTGCTCGTGGGCGTGTTCGCGCTGGTCGTGGCGGTGTCCGGGCCGTTCATGACGCTGGTGTCGTCGGCGGTCGACCGACGGGTCGTGCTGGCGGTGACCATGGGCGTCTTCGCCGTGTCGAACGCCGTCTACGCGCTCAGCACGAGCTTCGGGCTGACGCTCGCCTTCCGGGTCGTACCGGCGCTGCTGCACCCGGTCTTCTTCTCCGTCGCACTGGCCACGGCGGTGCGGCTCGGCGGGGCGGCGGAACCGGCACGGGCGACGGCGCGGGTCTTCGCGGGCGTCACCGTCGGCTTCGCCTTCGGGGTGCCGCTGACGTCCTACCTCGCCGACCACTTCTCCCTCCCCGCCGCCTTCTGGTGCGGCGCCGCGGTCAACCTGCTCGGCCTGGTGGCCCTCGTGCGGTTCCTGCCCGCGATGCCGGTGACCGAACGGCTCTCGTACGGCACGCAGTTGGGGGTGTTGCGCAGCGGCCGGACGTGGCTGACGCTCGGTTCGGTCGTCCTCGTCTTCGCGGCGCTGTTCTCCGTCTACGGCTACTTCGCGGCGTATCTGGCGACCGTCACCGGTATGAACGGCTCCTGGATCAGCGCCATGCTGCTGGTGTTCGGCGTGGTGATGATCTTCGGCAACTTCGCCTTCGCCGCGCTGCTGCGCCGCGGGGTGCGCCGCACCGCCGCCGCCTTCCCCGTCCTGTGCCTGGCCGTCTTCGCGGCGCTGTTCGCCCTGGGGGCGCGGCTGCCGGCCGTGGCGGCGCTGGTTCCGGTGTGGGCGGTGGTGCACTCCGGCGGGCTGATCGTGTGCCAGAGCTGGCTGGGGCGCGATACGCGGCAGGCGCCGGAGTTCGGCAACAGCCTCTTCGTCTCGTTCTCCAACCTGGGCATCACGGTGGGCACGACGGTCGGCGGCTGGTCGCTGGCGGCGCTCGGCACCCGCGCGCTCCCCTGGACCGGCGCCGCGTTCGCCCTCGCTGCGCTGGTCGCCGTGGCGCTGCGGCTGGCATGGGGCGAGCGGCCGGGCGCGGCGCCGGAGCACGGCGCGGTGCCCGCCGGGCCCGACGTGGAGGCGGCGACCGCCGGCGACGTATTCCCCTGACACCGCGAACCGCGGCCGGGTACGTTCCTTGGCGACGCCGACGAGATGAGGGAAGTCCCCGTGTCAGAGCACCAATGGAACGCCGTCGAAAGCTACTTCGCCCCGCTGCTCGCCCCCCACGACGCCGCCCTGGACGCGGCGCTGCGCGCCAGCGACGCCGCCGGGCTGCCGCCGATCGCCGTCTCCCCTACCGAGGGCAAGCTGCTGCACCTCCTCGCGCAGACCCAGGGCGCGCGCCGGATCCTGGAGCTGGGCACCCTCGGCGGCTACAGCACCATCTGGCTGGGGCGCGCGCTCCCCGCCGACGGGCGGCTGATCTCCCTGGAGGCGGACGTGGCACACGCCGAGGTGGCGCGCGCCAACCTCGACCGGGCGGGGCTGTCCGGGGTGGCCGAGGTCCGGGTCGGCCCGGCGCTCGACTCGCTGGCGGCGCTGGCGGACGACGGCGCCGAGCCGTTCGACCTGGTCTTCATCGACGCGGACAAGCCCAACAACCCGCACTACCTGGAGTGGGCGCTGCGGCTCACCCGCCCCGGGTCCTTGATCATCTGCGACAACGTCGTCCGCGGCGGAAAGGTCGCCGACCCGGCCGCCCCGGAGCCCGCGATCCGGGGCACCCGTCGCTGCCTGGAGATGATGGCCGCGGACCCGAGGCTGTCGGCGACCGCGATCCAGACCGTCGGCAGCAAGGGGTACGACGGTTTCGCGCTGGCCCGGGTGGTCGCGTAGGGGTACTCCCGCGGGGGCGCCCGCCGGGGGCGCCCCCTGTCCGGTCAGGCGGGCCGGGTGGCCTTGAGGGAGTACATCAGCGGGATGCGCGGGCGGCCGGCGGGCAGGCGGTAGAAGCCGTCGGCGTCGCGTTCCAGTGCGCCGAAGCGCTGGAAGAGCGTCATGTCGTGCTCGTGGAGGAACTCGATCCGCAGCCCCGTCGCGGCGACCGCGCTGACCACGTCGCCGATCGGGTGCTGCCATTCGACGGAGCGGTTGTTGACCGTCGGGGCACCGAAGTCCGTGTACGAACCGGAGGTTTCCTCCACCCACGCGTCGCGGCTGAAGTAGTCGTGCGTGACCCGGGAGCCCGTGGAATCGTCCAGCGCGTCGCACAAGGGGTGGAACTCGGCGAGGTAGAGGAAGCCGCCGGGGGCGACGAGGGACGCGGCGGTCTCGGCCCACCGCTCCACGTCCGGCAGCCAGTTGAGGGCGCCGAGGCCGGTGTAGACGATGTCGTAGGCGCTGTCGGGCACCGCCTCCACCGCGTCGTACACATCGGCGACGACGAAGGAGGCGCGGTCGGTGTCGTGGCCGAGGTCGGCGGCGGTCTCGCGGGCGGCGTCGACGGCCGGTTCGGAGAAGTCCAGGCCGACCACGCGGGAGGCGCCGCGGTGCAGCCACGAGAGGGTGTCCTGCCCGAAGTGGCACTGCAGGTGCAGCAGGGAGCGACCGGTGACCTCGCCGACCTCCGCCGCCTCGAAGGGGCGGATCGCGTCCCGGCTGCGCCGGAACCCCTCGTGGTCGTAGAAGTCGCTCTCCAGGTGGAGCGGGACCCGCTCGTCCCACCGTGCGCGGTTGGCCTCGCGCCAGTCGTCGGGGCCGGTGTGTGGTCGCATACCGCGAAGCTATCCACCGGTGTGGACGGTCGCCACACATTTTGCGGGCGCCGGTGCCGACCGCCGCCGCCGGGCACCGCGTCCTCCGGGGCCGTGTGCCGGCCGGTCACGACGGGCCCGGGAACCGCCCGTGGAACGGCCCGTGCACCGTTTGCGGCGTATCAGGTTTGATAGGGAGCATGACTGACGCTGAGTCCATGCCCACCTGGGAGAAGCGGTTCCGCGCACCGCGCGTCTCCCTGCCCGACTGGGCGGAGGACGCCCCCGACCGTTCACTGTTCGTCTCCAACGCGACCGGCACCTTCGAGCTGTACGCCTGGGACCGGAAGACCGGTCACCAACGTCAGGCCACGGACCGGCCGAACGGCACCACCGACGGCACGCTGTCGCCCGACGGCGAGTGGATCTGGTGGTTCTCGGACACCGACGGCGACGAGTTCGGGGTGTGGCTGCGGCAGCCCTTCGACGGCGGCGCCGACGAACCGGCCACGCCCGGTCTCGCCCCCTCCTACCCCGCCGGACTCGCCCTCGGCCGGGACGGCTCCGCCGTCGTCGGCCGCTCCACGGACGAGGAGGGCTCGACGATCCATGTCGTGCGGCCCGGCCAGGAGCCGGTGGAGATCTACCGCCACCAGGAATCGGCCGGCGTCGGTGACTACTCCCACGACGGTTCGCTGATCGCCATCGAGCACACCGAGCACGGCGACGCCATGCACTCGGCGATCCGCGTCGTCCGGCCGGACGGTTCGACCGTCGCCGAGCTGGACGACACCAAGGGCGGCACCGAGGAGCTGGGGCTGTCCGTGATGGGCTTCGCGCCGGTCGCCGGCGACACCCGGCTGCTCGTCGGCCACCAGCGGCGCGGCCGCTGGGAGCCGATGATCTGGGACCCGCTGACCGGCGTCGAGACCGCCCTCGGCATCGACCTCCCCGGCGACGTGGGCGCCGACTGGTACCCGGACGGCTCGGCCCTGCTGATCGAGCACGAGTACCAGGCCCGCAGCGAGCTGTGGCGCCACGGCCTCGGCGCGGACGGGGCCGGACTGACGCGGGTGGACACCCCCGCGGGCACCGTCTCGGGCGCGACGGCACGGCCCGACGGCACCGTGGAGTTCCTCTGGTCGTCCGCCGCCCGGCCGCCGGAGGTCCGCTCGACCGGCGGCGCGGTCGTCCTCGACCCGCCCGGGATGAAGGCCCCGGCCTCGGTCGAGGTCACGGACGCCTGGGTGGAGGGGCCGGGCGGCCGGATCCACGCCCTGGTCCAGCGGCCCGCGGGCGACGGCCCGTTCCCCACCGTCTTCGACATCCACGGCGGTCCCACCTGGCACGACAGCGACGCCTTCGCCTCGGCGCCCGCCGCCTGGGTGGACCACGGTTTCGCGGTCGTCCGCGTCAACTACCGCGGCTCGACGGGGTACGGCCGCGCCTGGACGGACGCGCTCAAGCACCGCGTCGGGCTGATCGAGCTGGAGGACATCGCCGCGGTCCGCGAATGGGCCGTCTCCTCCGGCCTCGCCGACCCCGAGCGGCTGATCCTCTCCGGCGGCTCGTGGGGCGGCTACCTCACCCTGCTGGGCCTCGGCACCCAGCCGGACGCCTGGGCCCTCGGCCTCGCCGCCGTCCCGGTCGCGGACTACGTCACGGCGTACCACGACGAGATGGAGGCCCTGAAGGCGATGGACCGCACCCTCCTCGGCGGCACCCCGGAGGAGGTCCCGGAGCGCTTCGAGGCGTCGTCCCCGCTCACCTACGTGGACGCGGTGCGGGCCCCGGTCTACATCTCCGCGGGCGTCAACGACCCCCGCTGCCCGATCCGGCAGGTGGAGAACTACGTCGAGCGCCTGGAGCAGCGCGCCCACCCGCACGAGGTCTACCGCTACGACGCGGGCCACGGCTCCCTCGTCGTCGAGGAGCGCATCAAGCAGGTCCGCCTGGAGCTGGACTTCGCGCTGCGGTACCTCAAGGAGCGGGAGAGCTGAGCCGAGGCGCGGAGGGGGAGCCGCTAACCGGCCGGAACGCCTTCCGGCTCCCCCTCCGCCACATCGGCCCCGATCCCCAGCGCCGCGTCCCGGGCCGCCTCCACCTCGCGGCGGAGGAGCCGGAACCACATGAAGGCGACGAACCCGCCGAAGACGAACCACTCAAGGGTGTAGCCGAGGTTCTGGAACGCCTTGAGGTCGAGTCCGCTGCCCTCCGCGGCGGCCGGCGGTACGGCCTTCAGCGGCGCTGAGGTCTCGCCGAGCGTGATCCAGGCGTCGTAGACCGGGTACGGCACGATGTTGACCAGCGAGGCGGCGCTGATCATCCCGAGCTGCCCCGCGGGCAGGCCGCCACCGGACCGCACGCCGCTGGTGCCGACGTTCTCGGACGCCTGGAGGGCGCCGGTGACGGTCACCTCACCGGTCGGCGGGGCGGGCACCTCGGCGGTGTCGGCGGGGTTGTCCGCGTCACCGGGCAGCCAGCCGCGGACGACCGGCAGCGCCTTGCCGCCGTCGGTGCGCAGCGGCGTCAGGACGTAGAAGCCCGGGCGGCTGCCGGCCTTGCGGTCGAGGGTGCGGTCCGGGACCAGCAGCTGGTGCCGGGCGTCGTACGTACCGCGGGCGCGGGCCTGGCGGCCGGAGGTGACCTGGTCGACGGGGAGAAGGCTGTCGAGCGGCCGGGCGGCGGCCGTCTCGGCGGCCGCGGCCCGGTCCGCCTGCTGCTGATGCGAGTCGACGCGGTCCTCGAAGCGGCCGAGCTGCCAGCTGCCCATGAAGACGCAGAAGGGGATCGCCAGTACGGCGAAGACGTTGATTCCCCACCACCGCGGGGTCAGCAGGAACCGGTACACGCCTCCCACGGTACGGGGCCCGCGCCACGCTCCCGCACCGCCCCCTCGCAGAGCGCCGCCCCCTGCCGGGCCCGCCGGAGGCGGCCCCCACGGCGACCGGCCCTTACCCGTACCGGCTACTTCCCGTACCGGCTCTTCCCCGTACCGGCTACTTACCGTTGAGCACGCCGGTCCGGTAGACGGTCCCGGCGCAGGCATCGGTGAGGGTGGCGTCGGCGGCGATCGGGTCGCCGGATTCCGGGGTGTGGCTGAGGACGATGCCGCCGGCCGCGGCGCCACCGCCGCCCGAACTGCCGCCGCTCCCCCCGCCGGAGTCACCGCTCCCCCCGCCGGTGTCCTGCCCGTTGTCGTCGGCGGCCGGGGCCTCCGAGGGGCTGGACGGGGAGGCCGACGGCGAGGGCTTGGAGCCGTTGCAGCCACCGGACGCCGGAATCCAGGCGAACTTGATCTCGTATGCCTGCCCCGGCTTGAGAACGAGCTGGTCAGGGGCGGTGGCAGGGTCGGGCAGGCCGGTGGCCTCATCGCCGCTGGTGTGGTCGACGACATGGATGCGGGCGGTGTCGGCGGCGCCCTGCGCCACGACGTCCACGGTGCCGGCGCCGTCGACGGAGCAGGGGGTGGCCGAGGTGTTGACGACGCGGAAGGCGCCGTAGACGCGGCCCTCGGAGTCAGCCGGGGCGACATTGCCGGTGCCCTTGCCGAGCTGGTCGCGTCCGCAGGCCGGCGAGGTGACGTCATCCGTCTCGTACGGGTCCGGGCTGCCCGCGCCGTGGCCGTCCCCTGGGCGGTGGGGCTCCGCCGAGGTGCCACGGCCGCCGGCGGGGTGGCCGCTGCCGCCGTCCGCCGCGCCGCCGTCGGCGGGCTTGCGTCCGCGGGTGGTGGCGCCGCCGTCCGGAGCGCCGTCGGTGGCGTCGGTCTGCCGGTTCCCCGCGGCGTTGGCCGGCCGGTCGCCGGGGGCCTCGTCGAGGTGGACGACCTGCACCATCGCCGGGATGGAGGTGCCGCCCAGCAGCAGGGCCGCGGCGGCGCCGACCACGGCGTGCCGGCGGCGCTTGCGCCGGGCGGGGACCGCGTGCCGGATCTGGTCCAGGGCGTCGGGCGCCGGTTCGAGGTCGCCGACGGAGGACTGCAGCAGCCGCCGCAGCGCCTCCTCGTCGCCGAATCCGTCGCCGCCGGAGCCGGGGCTCTCGCCGCGGTGGCCGGCGTCCCGGGCGCCCTGCGCCCAGCCGGGACCGGCGTGGCCGCCGTCCCCACTTCCGGAATGCACGACATCTCCGGCACCGTCCGGGCCGACGGGATCGCCCGCCCCGGAGTGTGCACGGGCCGGGTCGAGGGGGTTGCCGTTCATGCCGGTGCCTCCATCGCGACGCGGAGCGCCGCGATACCGCGTGAGCCGTACGCCTTGACCGAGCCGAGCGATATGCCCAGCGTCTCGGCGACCTGCGCCTCGGTCATGTCGGCGAAGTAGCGCAGCACCAGCACCTCGCGCTGGCGGCGCTGGAGCCCGCGCATCGCCCGGATCAGCTCATCGCGTTCCAGCAGGTCGTAGGCGCCTTCCTCGGCGCTGGCCATGTCCGGCATCGGCTTGGAGAGCAACTTGAGGCCGATGATGCGGCGGCGCAGCGCGGAGCGGGAGAGGTTGACGACGGTCTGCCGCAGATAGGCGAGCGTCTTCTCCGGCTCGCGGACGCGGTTACGGGCGGAGTGGACGCGGATGAACGCCTCCTGGACGACGTCCTCGCAGGACGCGGTGTCGTCGAGGAGCAGCGCGGCGAGCCCGAGCAGGGAGCGGTAGTGGGCGCGGTAGGTCTCGGTGAGGTGGTCGACGCTGGTGCCGGTGGCCGCCGGGTCGTCGGCGTCACCGCGCTGGTCGGCGTCGCCACGCGGGGCGGGGAGCTTGCCGGGCCGCGTGGTGGGCCAGGGCGCGATCACCGGCATGCCCCCGGCGCCACGGGCGTGCGGCGGACGCACTGCCGCGCCCGCTGCGCCCCCCGGGGCGATCGTGAATGCGAGAACCTCTGCCACGCCTGTTGGACACACATCTCCCCGTCAGGGTTGTACGCGCACGCCACCGTCTCCGGTGTCGCGTTGTATGCCCTCATTGCGCCCCAGCTCTTCCTCGGTGCCCCATATATCCCGACGCGTCCACTCCGGCCTCAGCTGCGCCGGGACCGCCGCCGGTACGCCGCGACCACCCGGGCGCCGCGCACCCCGGGGCCCTCGCCCGTCCCGACGCCCCGCGGGGCAGGGCCCAAGACGCTCCGCTCCCGACCGCCGGTTCCCGGACGGTTCCGGGCCTCCTGACCGGATGCGCCGAGACGCCTCTGACCAGGCACAGGACACCGGAATCCCTGGCCCGATCACAGAATCTTCACACGTTTCGCAAGTATGTCGTAGGGGGTCGGCGCCGCGACACCCGAATCCCGGAACGCCTTTCGGAACGCCTTTCCCCGACCGGCCGGTGACGCTCCGAAGCCGCCCGGCGCCGCCGCTCCGCGCCGGCCAAAAAAGCGGGCGGCCCGCCCCCGCGTCACGCGCGGGGAGCGGACCGCCCGGTCCGTACCGGTGGGTCAGCGCCCGGTGCCGCCGTAGACCACGGCCTCGTCGCTGTCCGTGTCGAGCCCGAAGGCGGTGTGCACCGCGCGCACCGCCTCGTTCACGTCGTCGGCGCGCGTAACCACCGAGATACGGATCTCGGAGGTCGAGATCAGCTCGATGTTCACCCCGGCGTTCGACAGCGCCTCGAAGAACGTCGCGGTGACGCCCGGGTTGGTCTTCATCCCCGCGCCGACCAGGGAGATCTTGGCGATCTGGTCGTCGTAACGGAGCGAGTCGAAGCCGACCGCCGCGCGGGTCTTCTCCAGGGCGGCGACGGCCTTGCGGCCCTCCGCCTTGGGGAGCGTGAAGGAGATGTCCGTCAGTCCGGTCGAGGCGGCCGAGACGTTCTGGACGACCATGTCGATGTTGACCTCGGAGTCCGCGATGGCGCGGAAGATGCGCGCGGCCTCGCCCGGCTTGTCCGGCACGCCGACGACCGTGACCTTCGCCTCGGAGGTGTCGTGTGCGACGCCCGAGATGATTGCCTGCTCCATCGGCTGGTCCCCTTGCGGTTCGTTGCTGACCCACGTGCCCTTGAGCCCCGAGAACGAGGAGCGGACGTGGATCGGGATGTTGTAACGGCGTGCGTACTCGACGCAGCGGTGCAGCAGCACCTTGGAACCGGAGCTGGCCAGCTCCAGCATGTCCTCGAAGGAGATCCAGTCGATCTTCCGGGCCTTCTTGACGACCCGCGGGTCGGCGGTGAAGACGCCGTCGACGTCGGTGTAGATCTCACAGACATCGGCGTTCAGCGCGGCGGCCAGCGCGACGGCGGTGGTGTCCGAGCCGCCGCGGCCGAGCGTCGTGATGTCCTTCTTGTCCTGCGAGACGCCCTGGAACCCGGCGACGATGGCGATGTTGCCCTCGTCGACGGAGGTCTGGATGCGGCCGGGCGTCACATCGATGATCCGCGCCTTGTTGTGCACGGAGTCGGTGATCACACCGGCCTGGCTGCCGGTGAAGGACTGCGCTTCATGACCGAGGTTTTTGATCGCCATCGCCAGCAGCGCCATGGAGATTCGCTCTCCGGCGGTCAGCAGCATGTCGAACTCGCGCCCCGATGGAATCGGGGACACCTCCTGAGCGAGATCGATCAGCTCGTCCGTCGTGTCGCCCATCGCCGAAACCACCACGACAACCTGGTTGCCGTTCTTCTTGGCCTCGACGACTCGCTTGGCAACGCGCTTGATGCCCTCGGCATCCGCAACGGATGAGCCGCCGTACTTCTGCACGACAAGGCCCACGTGCGCTCCTCGCAACTGTCTCTTCGGGAGTTTCCTCCCGGACCCCCGGAAATGGGGGTACTGCGGTCGACTCAGTTTAACGAGCAGGCGGAAACCGCCTCGCTGATACCGCATGGTGAGACACAATGCTCAGCCATCGATCATCTTCGTACGCCGATGATCACCGTGTCCCGCGGCGGCTCCGCGTGGCGCCCCGTCGCGCCCGCTCGGCCAGCACATGCCCGCTCCGGCACGGAGCACACGGGAACGTAAGCCAGGTCACACACCGCCACGGCCCCGGCGCACACGGTTTCCGCCACTCCGGCCGCGCCCCGCCCACCCCTCCGGTACCGCCCCGCACACCGGCCACGGACCGCGCCCCCCGGAGGCTTCGCCACCGCTTCGGCCCGGCCGTCCGGAGACCGCCGGGCCCGGCGGCTCAGGCCCGGTCCAGCCCCAGCGGCCCGGCGATCTCCGCCGCCATGACCTTGCCCGCCTCCTCGGCGAGCCGCTCCTCGTCGCCGCCGGCACCGCTGTCGGTGTCCAGCCCGTCGAGCGCGTCCAGCGGCTGGTCCAGGCGGACGTGCGCGACCAGCGACTGCAGCGCACGCAGCGACGCCGACGCGGTCGGACCCCAGTTGGTGAGGTAGGAGAACTGCCACCACCACAGCGCCTCGCTGACCCGGCCCGCCCGGTAGTGCGCGAGCCCGTGCCGCAGATCGGTGACGATGTCGGCGAGGTCGTCGGAGATCCGGCAGGCCACCGGCTCGCTGCGCGGCACGTACGGGTCGAAGACCTCGGAGTACACGTCGACCGGGTCCAGGAGGCGGGCGAACTGCTCGCGCAGCTCGTCGGCGTCCGGCTCCGGGCCGCTGTCCGGTTCGTATCGCTCGTCCGGGACGATGTCCTCGTGGGCGCCGAGGCGTCCGCCGGTGAGCAGCAGCTGGGAGATCTCCAGCAGCAGGAACGGCACCGCGCTGTCCGGCTCGTCACCCTTGGCGACCTCGGTCACCGCGACGATGAAGCTCTCGATCGAGTCGGAGATCGATACGGCGAAGTCATCGGGATTCTGCGTCGCGTTGTGCAGCGTGGCATCAGACATCGAGAAGTCTCCTCCCTTCGAAGGCCCGCCCGAGCGTGACCTCGTCGGCATACTCCAGGTCTCCCCCGACCGGCAGTCCGCTGGCCAGTCGCGTCACCTTCAGCCCCATGGGCTTGATCATGCGTGCCAGATAGGTGGCGGTGGCCTCGCCCTCCAGATTCGGGTCGGTGGCCAGGATCAGCTCGGTGACGGTGCCGTCGGCGAGCCTGGCCAGCAACTCCCGGATCCGCAGATCGTCCGGCCCCACGCCCTCGATCGGGCTGATCGCCCCGCCGAGCACGTGGTACCGGCCGCGGAACTCCCGCGTCCGCTCGATCGCCACGACATCCTTGGGCTCCTCGACGACGCAGATGACCGCCGGGTCGCGGCGCGGGTCCAGGCAGACCCGGCACTGCTCCTCCTGTGCGACGTTGCCGCACACGCTGCAGAACCGAACCTTCGCCTTGACCTCCATCAGCGCGTTCGCGAGCCGGCGGACATCGGTCGGCTCGGCCTGCAGGACATGGAAGGCGATCCGCTGCGCGCTCTTGGGACCGACGCCGGGCAGCCTGCCCAGCTCGTCGATCAGATCCTGAACCACGCCTTCGTACACGGAACGTCTTCTTTCTCTTCTGCCCTGCTCAGTACGCTAGTTGGCCACCGCCGGAAAGGGGAGACCGCGGCCGGCCCCGGGCCTCAGAAGGGCAGGCCGGGGATTCCGCCGCCCAGGCCCTGCGCCAGCGGGCCGAGCTTGCTCTGCTGAAGCTGCTGGGCGCTGGCGTTCGCGTCCCGGACGGCCGCGAGCACCAGGTCGGCGAGGGTCTCGGCGGTCTCCTCCGCGGAGTCGACATCGACCGCCTTCGGGTCGATGACCAGGCTCTTCAGCTCACCGGAGCCGGTCACCGTCGCCTTGACGAGGCCGCCGCCCGCCGAACCCTCGACGGGCGTCTCCGCCAGCTCCTGCTGGGCGGCCGCAAGGTCCTGCTGCATCTTCTGGGCCTGCTGGAGCAGCTGCTGCATATTGGGCTGACCACCGGGGATCACGACGTGACTCCTGCCATACGACAACGATTGGTGCGGTAGCCCGAGCCTACGTGCTTCCCGGGACCGGCGCCTTACGCCGTACGGACGAGCCGCCACCCGTCCGCCCGGCCTGCTCCGTCCCCTCATCCTCCCCCTACGGGGTGAACGGAACGGAGCCGTCCGACCACCCGCGGCGGTACGGGCGGCGGCTGCCCGCCGGAACCTGCGCGGAGCGGCCCGGCGGGGTCCCGGACACCTCACCCGGGCCCGGGGCACCCCGCCGTCTCACTCGTTGTTGAACTCCTCCACCACCGTCGCGCCCAGCTCCCGCACGATGAGGTCGTGGCCGCTCAGGGCGGAGTCGACGAGATCGGGGTCGTCCTCCTCCGGCATGTCGTACTCGACGGACACCGGCGGCGGCTCGGGCGAGACCTCGGGCTCCGGGGAACGGCCGCCCGGGCCGCCGGCCGACGGCGACGACACGGCCTCCCGCGCCATCCGGGCACCCTGGCTGCCGCCGGAGGCGCCTCCCCCGGCCGCCGGGCCGCCCTGCGCGGGCGCGGACGACGGCGGGCCGGAGTGCGCGGGGCCGCCGTAGCCCCCGCCCTGACCTGCGCCGTAACCGCCGCCCTGGCCGCCGAAGCCACCCCCGCCGCTGCCACCGCGGGCGCCACCGGCCGGCGGGTTGGCGCCGCCCGAGGGGTCGACGATGGCCTCGACCCGCCACTGCACATGGAACGTCTCGGCGAGCACGTCCTTGAGCACGTCCTCACTGCCGCCGTTGGCGAAGCTGTCACGTGCCCCGGCGTTGGGGAAGCCGATCTGGAGCGTGGTGCCGTCGAAGCCGGAGACCTGGGCGTTCTGGCTCAGCAGAATCCAGGTGAAGCGCCGGCGGCCCTTGACCGCATCCAGGATCTGCGGCCACATCTGCCGTACCTGCGCCGCGCCCTGCCCGCCCCCGGCCGGGGCCCGCGGTGCGGGCGCCGCCGCGGCGGGCTGCTGCGGAGCCGCTGCGGGCACCGGGGCGGCCGGACGCGTCCCCTGTCCCGGGGCCGCGGCCGACGGCCAGCCACCGGGCCGCCGCGCGGTCTCGCCCTGACCTGCGCCACCGCTGCCGGGCCAGGCACCGGGCCGCGCGGGAGCCGGGGCCTCGCCCGCCGCGGCGGGCGCCGCAGCGGCCGTCTCCGGCGCACCGGCCGCCGGGCCGCCCGCACCGCCGGGCCAGGCGCCGGCGGGGCGCGCCTGCTCCCCGGCCTGCTCGGCCGCGTGCGAACCGCTCCGCGGCGCCGCGACCTCGGCGGGCCCGGCGGCCGGCGGCTGAGCGGCCGCGGGCGGAGCCGCGGCGGGCTGGGCCGCAGCGGGAGCGGCCGGAGCGCCGGTCGCCCCGCGCACCGCCGCCCGCGCCGCCGCCGGACCCGCCGGACCCGCGGGCGGGCCCACCGGATGTGCCTCCGGCCCGGGCACGTACCCGACGGCGGGGCCGCCGCCCTCGACCACCGGCGCACCGCCGCCCGCGAACGCGGCCCCGCCGCCCCCGGCGAGCCCGGCCGCGCCGACACCGCGCTCCAGCCGGTCCAGCCGGCTCTGCACGGACCGCTCGTCGTCGTACGCCGCGGGCAGCAGCACCCGGGCGCAGATCAGCTCCAGCTGGAGGCGGGGCGAGGTGGCGCCGCGCATCTCCGTCAGACCGGTGTTGACCAGATCGGCGGCGCGGCTCAGCTCCGCGGCGCCGAACACGGACGCCTGTGCCGTCATCCGCTCCACGACATCGGCGGGCGCATCGATCAGCCCCTTCTCCCCCGCGTCCGGCACCGCGGCGAGAATGACCAGGTCACGCAGGCGTTCCAGCAGATCGGCGACGAACCGGCGCGGGTCGTTGCCGCCCTCGATGACCCGGTCGACGACCTCGAAGGCCGCGGCGCCGTCCCCGGCCGCGAACGCCTCGACGATCGCGTCCAGCAGCGATCCGTCGGTGTACCCCAGCAGCGCCGTCGCCATGGCATACGTCACACCGTCGTCACCGGCGCCGGCGAGCAGCTGGTCCATGACGGACATCGAGTCACGCACCGAACCGGCACCGGCGCGCACCACCAGCGGCAGCACCCCGTCCTCGACCGGCGCCGACTCCCGCTCACACACCTCGGAGAGGTAGTCCCGCAGAGTCCCGGGCGGCACCAGACGGAAGGGGTAGTGGTGCGTACGCGAACGGATCGTCCCGATGACCTTCTCGGGCTCCGTCGTCGCGAAGATGAACTTCAGATGCTCCGGCGGCTCCTCGACCACCTTCAGCAGGGCGTTGAACCCCGCCGAGGTGACCATGTGCGCCTCGTCGATGATGTAGATCTTGTACCGGCTGGAAGCGGGCCCGAAGAACGCCTTTTCCCGCAGGTCACGGGCGTCGTCCACGCCACCGTGGGAGGCGGCGTCGATCTCGATCACATCGATCGAGCCCCGGCCGTTGCGCGCCAGGTCCACACAGGACTGGCAGGTGCCGCACGGCGTGGGGGTGGGACCTTCCTCACAGTTCAGGCAGCGCGCCAGGATGCGCGCACTGGTCGTCTTGCCACAGCCGCGCGGGCCACTGAACAGATACGCGTGGTTGACGCGGTTGTTCCGCAGAGCCTGCTGGAGCGGATCGGTCACGTGCTCTTGCCCGATGACCTCGGCGAAGGTCTCGGGTCGGTAGCGGCGGTACAGCGCGAGGGACGACACGCATACGACGATATCGGCCCCCACCGACAATCGGGCCGCCCGCAAACGCAAACGCCCCTCACGCACCCGCCAGAGCCGACCTACCCTTGCTGCCTTCCGGCCCTGGGGGAGTTCAGTCAGATAGCGCCACGTGAGGGGCTGCGCACCACAGTAGCCGATCCCCGCCCCCGAACACGACCCGCCCCCACCTGCGACTCCCTCTCACCCCCACCCGGATCCCCGCCCTCCGGATCATGGTCGCGAGCACCCCTCAACGTCTTGTATTGTTTGCGGCGGAGGATTCGCCTAGTGGCCTAGGGCGCACGCTTGGAAAGCGTGTTGGGGGCAACCCCTCACGAGTTCGAATCTCGTATCCTCCGCCAGTGCCTCACCGGGCACGATGTTGAAGGGCCCCGCTGCTTGCAGCGGGGCCCTTCGGCGTTCCTCAGACCTCGTTGGCCTGGTTTTGTCCACAAGAGCTTTGGGCGAGGGCCCCGGATGGCCTCCGCGAGCTTCTGCGCCACGTTCTTCAGCATGGCGTCGGGCACATGCAGGTACCGCGCGCTCATCCGGGCGGATGTGCCCGCCTCCCGACCCGTGATCGAGTCGATCACGACGTCCGGGACGCCGAGAATCAGGAGCACGGTCGCGGCGGTGTGGCGAGCGTCATGAGGACGGCCGTCCCGTGCGCCCGCATCCCGAAGGGACCGCTTCCGGACGTGGAAGTTCGGTGTTCGGGCTCAGCGGTCCACCTACCGGTGAGGCGAACACGTACCCCTTGCCCTCCCCGTCGGCGTCGGCCGCGACCTGTTCCCGCTCCTGTACCTCCTGGCGCCGGCGAAGGATCTTGATCAGCGGATCGGGCACGGGCTGGGCAGGTCACCTGAAGGTTCACCACTAAGATCCATCTGGCGTGCGAGCAGGGCCAGAAGCCGCTGTCGCCGCTGGTCACGGCAGGCCGGCGGGGCGACAGCCCGCAGTTCGAGCCGGTCCTCGGAGCCATCCGCCTTCCCGAGCCCGGCGATGGGCGCCCCAGACGCAAACCCCTGCGAGTGCGGTGAGACAGGGCGTACTCCCCGCGCGCCAACCGTGCTCACCTGCGCAGACACGGGATCCGGAGCACGATTCCAGAGCCGGCCGATCAGATCCGCGACCGGAAGCACCGGGGACGTGTCCACGGGCCTGACGTCATTTCCGGATCGACGGAACACGAAGCACCCCGGCGGGATTCAGCGGCACAGGGCGGTATCCACCGCGCGTTCGAGGCTCCTCCGGGCCGCCGCGCCGGTGAGCTGCGTGGTGACCGCGACATCGGCGGCGCGGCCGTCGTCGGTGACACCGCCCCGCGTCTCGTACCCGGGGAAACTGCCGCCGTGGCCCCAGGAGAGGCCGCCGCACCGTAGCGGCCTGCTGACGAGTCCCAGACCGTAGCGGGCGCCCGGGCCGAAGGTCGCTTCGGCCGGGACGGTGGCGCGCATCTGGGCGAGCTGGGCCGAGGGCAGGAGGCGGCCGGCGAGGAGCGCGGTGAAGAAGCGGTTGAGGTCGGAGTTGGTGGAGATCAACTGGCCTGCCGCCCAGCCCCAGGACGGGTCGATCTCCGTGACGTCGCGCAGCGGCGCCTTCGCCGATTCCCGGTAGTAGCCGTGAGGGTGGGGCTCTCGGATGCTCGCGTCACCGGGAGCGGGGAAGTAGGTGTGACGCAGCCCGACGCGCTTGATGATGCGCCGGTCGATCTCGTCGGCGAGTGGGTGGCCGGTGACCTTCTGGACGATCAGGCCAGCGAGCACGTAGTTGGTGTTGCTGTACTTCCAGCTCTTCCCGGGGGCGAATTCGGCCGGGTAGCGGAGTGCTGTGGCGAGCAGTTCACGGGGGGCGTAGTACCGCACGTCGTCCCCGAGATGGCTGCTGTACTCCGGAAGTCCGCTGGTGTGCTGGAGGAGCTGACGGACCGTGATGCGGCGCCCGTCGATGCCCTCTCCGCGTACGAGGCCGGGCAGGTAGGTGTCGACGGAGGCGTCGAGGTCGACTTTTCCCTCGCCGACGAGCTGCAGCACCACGACCGCGGTGAACGACTTGGTGTTACTGCCGATTCTCACCTGACCGTCCCTGGGCACTTTCGACCCGGTGGCCAGGTCACCGGCTCCGGCGGTGTAGGTGCGGGTACGGCCGTTCCGGTCCTTGACGCTCGCCAGTGCGGCAGGCATCGCCTCGTCGCGCACCAGCGTGTTCAGGGCCCGCTGCACGGCGTCCGGCCTGGCGGAGGCGGACGCGGACGCGGAGGCGGAGGCGGAGGGCGGAGCGAGGATGCCCGCTGTCATGACGCCGATGGTGACTGCGGCCGCGGCCGTCACGGCCCGTCGCCGTCGGCCGCACTGGCGCCGGATCGAGAAGCGAAGGCCCTGCCGTGTCTGAGCACGCATAAGTCATCTCCCGGAAGATCGTGGTCGGGACAGGAATCCTGGCTCGCGGGGCCCTTCGGCCACATCGCGGGAAGGCAGGAGAAGTCGCTCCCCCGATCGGGGGAGGCCGCCGGTGGGCCGCCCGGCGATACTGACGGCCATGATCAGGGGATTTCGGCCGTTGCTGCGTGGCTCCACGTACTCAGGTGTGCTGTTCGCCTACTGCGGCGCGTTGGCGAGCCTTCCGCTGCTGCCTTTCGCCCTGCTGCCGGCGCTGTCGTGGCGATCCGCCCCCGAGAACGTGCAGGTCGTCGTGGTCCTGCTGGTCTGGGCGGCGCTGGTCGGCGTGGTCGGACTGGCGCGCCCTGTACGGCGAGCACTGGTCGTGTCCGCCCGCCGGATGCTGCGGGTGCCGCTGCCGAATCCGGTGACCGGCCGCCGCGCCTCCGGTTCACTCGGCCTCGACCGCTGGCGGACCCCGCTCTGGCTGGTCCTGCACGTGGCCGTCGGGTGGACGGGGGCGCTGGCAAGCGGAGTGCTGTTCGTCATGGGCTTCTCCCTGCCGGCGAACTGGCTCGGCGGCGAGGTGCGGGTGAGCCTGTTCGGCACGTCGGTCCGGCTGTCGGGCGGGTGGAGCTGGGTGGCGGCCGCGGTGTGCCTGCTCCTGGCGGTCGCCGTCTGCGTACTGGTGGCGAAAGCCCTGCGGTGGTCGGCACCACGGCTGCTGGGACCGTCGGCGGCCGAACGGCTCGTGCTGGCTGCGGAGCGGGAACTGCTGCTGGCCGAACGCAACCGGATCGCCCACGAGTTGCACGACTCGATCGGGCACACGCTGACGGCGACCACCATCCAGGCGGCGGTGGCCGGCGAGATGCTCTCCGAAGACCCTGCTGCGGCGCGGGCCGCCATGCGCAGCATCGAGGACTCGACGAGGGCAGCGCTGGAGGACCTGGACTACGCGCTCGGAGTGTTGCGGGAGGAACAGCCGGGAGCGGCACCGACCCGCACTCTGGCCGACCTTCCCGAACTGCTGGAACGCCTGCGGCACACGGGGGCGGTGGTGGCACCGGAGGTTTCGGGTGAACTGGCACAGGTGCAGGGGACGCTCTCCCGGGCGGCGTACAGGATCCTCCAGGAGGGCCTGACGAACGCGCTGCGCCACGGGGCGGGCGGCCCTGTCGAGGTCCAGGTGGCGGCCGGACCGGACAGTCTGGATCTCGTGGTGGTCAACCGGACCGGAGCACGGACGGGGCCGGCCCCGGGCCCCTTCTCGACGTCCGGTCACGGCCTGCCCGGACTGGCCGAGCGCGTCAGGCTGCTGAACGGTGAGTTCCGGTCCGGCCCGGACGGGACGGGGCACTGGCGGCTCGCTGTCCGGCTGCCGGTACGGGCGTCGGCGTGAGGGGATCCGGCGCGGACGGCGACATGGCCCTCACCGCAGAAGCCGGCCCCGCCGTCACCCTCCTGATCGCGGACGACGACGAGGTGACCCGCAGCGGCCTGGGCATGCTGCTCGGCGCGCAGCCGGGGATCACGGTGGTCGGCGAGGCCGCCGACGGTGTCGAGGCGGTCGACCGGGCACGGAGCCTGCGGCCGAACGTGGTCCTCATGGACGTCCGGATGCCCCGTCTCAACGGGATTGACGCCACCCGCCGACTGCTGGCCGGAGCGGACGACCCGCCGAAGGTAGTAGTGATCACCACCTTCGAGAACGACGGCTACGTCACCGCCGCCCTCAGCGCGGGCGCCAGCGGCTTCGTCCTCAAACGCCTCCCGGTCCGCCGGATCGCCGAGGCGGTTCGGGTGGTGGCGGCAGGCGAAGCGGTTCTCTTCCCGGCCGCACTGGGCCGCATGGTCGCCGCCCGCCCGAGGGGCTCCGCAGAGGCCCTGCCGCAAGCCGCCCTGACCGGCCGGGAGGAGGAGGTCCTGCGCCTGATGGCTGTCGGGCTCTCCAATCCGGAGATCGCGGAGTCCCTCACGGTGAGCCTGGAGACGATCAAGACCCACGTCGGAAACGTGCTGACCAAGCTCGGCGCGCAGAACAGGACCCACGCGGTGGTGATCGCCTACGAGTCCGGCCTGGTCGTCCCGCGCTTCGCCGAATGACCGGCTTCCGCCCCCCTCACGGCCGCCCGCACGGATCTCCGGTCTCAGCCCTGGTCTCGTTCAGCCCCGTCCGGAGACGTTCGGACGAGGACAACTCACACCCTCAGCCGCAGGCCAGGACAGGTACGGCCCCCGCCGCAGGCGCACACCCCTCGGTGCCCGTCAGCATCGTCGCCGCTCACTGTTCACCGCGTGGCTGCTCGTCTTCCTGGTACGTGCGCACCGTTCCGGACGCCGCGAAGGAGATATCCGACATGACGTCGGCCACCGTGGAGAAGACCGTCCTGACGCGCCCCGTCGGCGGGGGGCCGACACCCGGGAGCCCGACGGCATGGCCGTCGCCTCCTTCGTCCTCGGCCTTCCCGGGCTCCTGGTGGCCAATGTCTTCCTCGGCCCCGCCGCCGTCGTACTCGCCGTCCTGGTGGTGTTGGTCACCGCGGGCGGGACGGTCTCATGGGTTCTGTGACGCCCGGCGGCACCACAGCAGCGCGGCGGCGGTCAGCACCGCCGGCCACACCAGATACACCCCCGTCAGCGCGAGCAGGACGCAGATGAGCAGAAGGGAGACGAGGGCGGCGGCCGTGCCCCGGCGGGTGCGGGTGCGGAGGATGCGGGCGCCGGCGGCCGAGCCGACGGCGTAGACGGCGCCGAGGCAGGCGGTGGTGCTCAGGACCAGGGGTTGTACGGGGGCTCTGGTGAGGGTGGCCGCGGTGAAGACGGTGGTGGCGATCGCGGCGACCACGGCCAGGCTGCGGCGGGGGACGCCGCCCGGTTCGGCGCCGGTGCCCAGGGCGCGGGGCAGGGCGCCGTCACGGGCCAGGGCGGCGCCGAGTTTGGCGGTGCCGGCGATGTAGGCGTTCATGGTGCCGAGGGTGGTGAGGATCGCGATCACCCCGGCGAGGACCGCGCCCGGCGGGCCGAAGCCCAGCTCCAGCAGGGCGGCGAGGGAGGTCGCCGAGGTGCCGGCGGCGGCGTCGAGGGCCAGCACCGTGACGGTGGCCAGGGCGAGGTAGAGGACACCGATGGTGAGCAGTGCGGCGGCGGTCGCGCGTTTGATGTCGCGGCGCGGGTGGGCGAACTCCGCGGAGAGGTGCGTGACCGTCTCCCAGCCCGTGAACGACCAGACGAGGAGCGCCGCGGCGGGGCCGACCGCCGACCAGCCGTGCGGGGCGAAGGGGTGCAGCCGCGCCGGGTCCGTGTGCGGGAGCGCCACCAGGATGCCGAGGACGAGCAGCAGGGCCAGGGAGCCGGAGAGGAGGAGCTGGACGCGTCCGGAGACCCGTACGCCGAAGGCGTTGGCCAGGAAGCCCGCGGCGAGCAGGGCCGCCGCGTAGCCGGTGGTCGCCGCGGGGCCGCCGCCGGTGCTGCGTTCCAGGTAGGACGCGCCGAACAGGGCCAGCGCGGGGATGCCGACCGGGGCGCCGAGGTAGAACCACCAGCCGACGACGGTGGCGGCGCGCCCCCCGAACGCCCGTCGTACATACGTCGACACGCCGCCCGGGTCGGGCTGCCGGGCGGCCAGTGCGGCGAAGGTCGCGGCGAGCGGCACCGACAGCACGACGAGCGCCGCCCAGGCCACCAGCGACGCGGGACCGGCGGCCCGTGCGGTCAGTCCGGGGAGGGCGAGGACGCCGGTGCCCAGCACCGCCCCGACGTAGAGGGCCGTGCCCTGCGCGAGGCTGAGCCGCCCGGGGCCGGCCGGAACGGGGGCCGCGGGGTGCGGTGAGCGGGGCGGTCGGCCCGGATGCGCGGGGCGGTTCCGGGGCGGGGTGGCGGGCGCCATTTCGTCCTCCTTCGCGTCGGCTTCACGCTAGGGCGCGCGTCTGCCGCCCCCACAGGGGAAGTTGAAGGAGTTCGGCGGCCTTCACCTGGGAAATTTCCGTATTCTTGGCCGATGGCTGAAGAGGTGAAAGCGGCGCTCGACGCGACCGATTGGCGGATCCTGGAGGAATTGCAGGCCAACGCCCGCATCACCTTCAGTGAGCTGGGACGACGGGTCTCCCTGACGCCTCCGGCGGTCACCGAGCGGGTCCCGCGGCTGGAGCAGTCCGGGATCATCGAGGGATACCGGACGCGGGTCAATCTGCCCGGGCTCGGACTGCCGATCCTGGCCATCGTCAACATCGTGTTCCCGGGCAGCAATTACCAGGAATACCTCCGCGTATTCCGCGACTGCCCGGAGATCGTGGAGTGCCACCACGTGACCGGCAGCGACTGCTTCGTCGCCAAGGTGGCGGCCCGTTCGATGGGCCATCTCGAAGAGGTCACCGCGCGCATCACGAAGATCGGTTCGCTGTCGACGACGATCGTCTACTCGACGAACGTGAGCGACCGGGTGATCACCCGCGAAATGGCCGAGCCCGGCCGCCGCGCCCGGCCGCCCGTGCACGTCGACGGGGGCGGAGGCGGAGGCCGGGCCCGGCCCGGGGACAACACCTAGGGGGAACGGGCCCGGTGCCGGGCCCGTGGTCACTCGTGGGCGCTGATCTCGCCGCCGGCGGTGAGGACGATGGAGATGCCGTTGGCGTCGACGCCGTCGGCGTGCTCGTTCGCCTCCAGGGTGGCGTCCACCGATCCCTCGTGGCCGATGATCTCGGCGCGGAAGTGGAGTTCGCCGACCTTGGTGACCTTGGCCTGCCAGCCGCCCGCGAGGGTGAAGGTGCCCGGTCCGGTCTGTGCGCCGCCCTCCCAGGAGTGGACGTCGCCGCCCATCGTGAGCAGGACGTACATGCCGTTGAGGTCGGCCGCGGCGTCGGAATCCTTCGTCTCCAGCGTGGTCAGGACCTCACCGTCGTGGACGATTCGGGCGCGGAAGTTCTGGTTGCCGAGGTCGTAGACCTCGGCCTTGCTGCCGTCCACCAGGGTCACGGTCTTGTCCGGGGCACCCGACTCACTCCTGGCGGACGTACCGCCCGACCGCGTGGCCTCGGCGCCGGACCGGGTCTCGGCCGCGTTGCCCGCCCCGGCACCGGAGCCGGCCTTGGCACCGGCGGCGGCGCCCGTCCCCCCGGCCTCGGCGGCAGCCGCCTGGCCTGCGGGCTTGCTGGCGGCGGCGTCCGCGCCGGAGCAGGCGGTCAGGGTGAGTCCGGCGGCCACGGTCAGGGCGGCGAGGGCGACGCGCAGGGTGCGGCGGCGCGGGGTGCGGGCGGTGGTGCTGGCGTTCATGCGGGGTCTCCCCGGGGCGTCGGTGTCGTGATCTCCTCGGTACGGCACCGACTCTGCCGGGGGCCGCTACCGCCTGACTGCCCCGTCGCTAACACCCGGCTAACCGTCCGGTCCCGGCGGCGGCCGGCGCCGGGAGGCTGTGGTCGGCGGCCGGGTCGGTGAGGACCGACTCCAGGACCGGGCGGAGCAGGTCGCCGCGGAGGGGCGGGGTGTCGAGCGCCGCGGAGAACTGCGACTGACCGCCCGGCCGGTGCAGGAAGATCACCATCTCCCGGGCGATCTCGCGGGCCACCTCCGCACCGTGGTCGTCCTCCACCAGCGCGAGCGCCAGGTCGATGCCCGCGCTGATGCCCGCCGAGGTGACGTACCGGCCGTCGCGGAGGTGGAGCGCGTCCGGCTCGACGCGTACCCGCGGGTGGCGGCGGGCGAGGGCGGCGGCGTGCCGCCAGTGGGTGGTGGCGCGGCGGCCGTCCAGCAGGCCCAGGCCGGCGAGGACGAAGGCGCCGGTGCAGACGGAGGCGATACGGGCCGCCCCGGGGACGAGCGCACGGACGGTCGCCAGGAGGGCGTCGTCGGGCGGCTCCTCGGCGAGGCGGTCGCCGCCGGCGACCAGCACCGTGTGGATCGGCCCGGCCCGCTCTGCCGTGACGGTGCCGGTCAGCGCCGGTCCGGCGGCGGTGGTGACCGGCCCGCCGCCGGGTGCGACCAGCACCACTTCGTACGGGCACCCGAGGCGGCCCGCCTGGTGCAGTACCTCCGACGGGCCACTGACGTCGAGGAGGGTCACCCCGTCGAAGACGACGAACGCCACCCGCCGGGGCGTGGCCGCGCCCCGGCGGGATGTCCGAATCTGTGGTTCATCCGGCCGTGAGGACATGGCATCAGGGTAGGGACGGGGGTGAGTCTGGGGGGGAGCGGAAGAGAGGACGGGTACCCATGAGTGCATCGATCGCGGGAGTGCGGATCCCGGACAGCGCGCTGGCGCGGGAGGCCACCGAACTGGTGCGGGAGGCGGCGTCGCCGCTGGTCTTCGACCATTCGCGGCGGGTGTTCCTGTGGGGCGCGCTGCGCGGCCGGGAGCAGGGGCTGACGTTCGACCCGGAGCTGCTGTACGTCGGGGCGATGTTCCACGATCTGGGGCTGACCGCGCGCCACCGCCGGACGGATCAGCGGTTCGAGATCGACGGTGCCGACGAGGCCCGCCGGTTCCTGCACGCCCACGGCGTCACCGGCGAAGCGGCCGACCGGGTGTGGACGGCCGTCGCGCTGCACACCACACCCGAGATCCCGCTCCACATGGCGCCGGAGATCGCGCTGGTCACCCGGGGTGTGGAGCTGGACGTGCTGGGCATCGGCTACCACGCGGTCTCCGACGAGGAGCGGGCCGCGGTGGTCGCGGCGCACCCCCGGCCGGACTTCAAGAACGGCATCCTCGCCGCGTTCACGGAGGGCATCAAGGACCGGCCGGGGACGACGTTCGGCAATGTGAAGGCCGATGTGCTGGCGCATTACGTGCCCGGGTTCGTCCGGGGCGACTTCGTCGAGGTGATCAAGAACTCGGAATGGCCGGAGTGAGACCGCACCGCTCGGCCCCCGCCCCGGGAGAGGTCCGGCCTTCCCGGGGCGGGGTGCCGCTCACCGCCCTCCGTTGATCTCCGCCCGCTCCACGGCGCACTCCGCCACTCCCCACTTGCCGAGGATCTTCCCGTAGGTGCCGTCCTCGATGAGCCGGTCCAGGGAGGCGCGGACCGCGTCGCGGAGCGCCTGCTGGGCCTTGGCGACGGCGATGCCGAAGGGGCGCGGGGCGATCTGCCCGCCGGTGGTGACGAGGGCGGTGTGGACGGTGAGGGTGCGGACGGCGACGGGGTACTCGTCGAGGCAGGCGTCGGAGCCGCCCTTGAGGACGTCGGCGTACGCCTCGTCGGCCGTGTCGAACGCGCGGACCTTCGGCTTCCGGTGGCCGAGCCCGGCCAGGTGCTCACCGGCGGCCGAAGCCCGCTGCACCGCGACCGTCCTGCCGGTCAGATCGTCGAGCCCCTTGATCGTCGCGTGGGCGGTGCGGGGGACGACGAGGGCGAAGCCGGAGCGGAAGTAGTCGATCAGGTCGACGCCGCCGCCCGGCTCGGAGGGGGTGCCCCGCTGCCGTTCCACGGTGTCGGTGAGGGCGGAGAGCACCAGGTCGTAGCGGCCCGAGGCGAGACCGGGCAGGAGCGAGTCGAAGGAACCGTTCATGATCTTGACGTCGATGCCCAGGTCGCGGCCGAGGGCCCGCGCCAGCTCGATGTCGAGCCCGGCGGGTTTGCCCTCCTTGACGAACTCCATCGGCGCGTAGCTGAGGTCGGAGCCGACGACGAGACGCCCGCGGTCCCGGACCTCGGCCGGCAGCCCGGCCCTCGGCGAGCCGCCGGACGACGGCTTCCGGTCGGGCGGTGTGGAGCCGACGGACGGATCCCGGCCGGCCTCCCCCGCGGGCCACAGGAACCAGGCCAGGGCGCCGGCCCCGACGGCGGACAGCCCGGCCAGCGCACGGCGGCGGGTGGGGCCGCCGGGGCGTCCGCCGGGGGCCGTCCCGCCCGCGCCGCCCGTTCCCCCCGGGTACGGGGCCGGGCCGTCCCCCGGGGGCGGCATGACCGGCGCCGGACCGTACCGGCCCTGCGGCGGCGTCGGGGCGAGGCCGTGGGACGGGCCGGGCGCGCCGTGTGGCGGGGCGGCGGGGGCGGTGGGGAGCGCGTGGGGCGGGGTGGCGGCGCCCGGGACGGCGGCGCCCCAGGGCGCGGCGGGCGGAGTGGCGGCGCCGGGGGCGAGCGGGCCGGCCGTACGGTCCGCGCCGTCCGTCGCGCCCTCCGGCCGCCGGGGATCACGCAATCGCTCGGAGAGGCCGCGGAGCTGCGCCATGACCGGCTCCGGGAGCCAGTTCCCGTACGGGCCCGGGGCGCCCACACGGGCCGCGAGGTCCGGCACCGAGGGCCGCCGCTCCGGCTCCTTCACCAGGCAGGCCGCGGCCAACGCCCGGACGGCTTCCGGGACTTCGTCGAGCCGGGGCCGTTCGTGGACGGTGCGGTACATCAGGATCTGCGGTTCGGCGGCGCCATACGGGCCGCTGCCGGTCGCCGCGTGAACGAGGACGCCGCCGAGGGCGAAGACGTCGGCGGCGCCGGTGATGTCGCCGCCGGAGAGCGTGAGTTGTTCGGGCGCCATGAAGCCCGGGGTGCCGAGGGCGGTGCCGGTGGCGGTCAGGGCGGTGTCGGTGGCGGAGTGGGCGATACCGAAGTCGATGACGCGGGGGCCATCGGCGGTGAGCAGGATGTTCGACGGCTTGAGGTCCCGGTGGACCAGGCCCTGCGCATGGACCGCGGCCAGCGCCTGGAGCAGCCCGGCCGTCAGCGCCCGCACGGTGGGCACCGGCAGCGGCCCGGTGTCGTGCACGGCGTCGCTGAGCGAGACGCCCGGTACGTACTCCGTCGCCATCCACGGGATCTCGTCGTGCGGCGCCGCGTCGACGACCGGCGCCACGAACGGCCCGCCGACCTGCCGGGCCGCCGCCACCTCCCGCGCGAACCGCTTGCGGAACCCGCGGTCGTCGGCGAGTTCGGCCCGCGCGGTCTTCACCGCCACGGTCCGCCCGTCCGCCCCGCGCCCCAGATAGACCCGCCCCATCCCGCCGCCCCCGAGCAGCCCGACCAGCCGGAACGGCCCGATCTGCCGCGGATCCCCCTTACCCAGCGGACGCACCGCTTCCCCCTGCCTGTGGCGTCAGTTGCGTAGGCAGTATCGCGGACGGGATGGGGTGGGGTGGGGTGAGAGGGGCGGTTTCGCGGGGCCCCGGGCGGCGGGGCGGACGGTGCTCACTCCGCGGGTGAGGTGCAGCGGCAGGCCGCGAGGTGCTGCCGTATCTGCGCCGCGGCGGCAGTCCGGCCGACTGCGGCGGTGGCGCGGGCGAGGCGCTTCGCGTAGGCCGCACGCTCCGGTGAGCCCGGTGCCAGACCGAGGGCGTCGACCAGCCGGACGGCGTGCTCCGCCGCCGCGTCGTCCGGGTGGGGGTGCCGGCTCCGTTCGAGAAGGCGGTGGAGTTCCCGGGCGCCCGCCTCCTTACGGAGCCGGGACAGCTCCGCGAGCCGGGCGCGATCGGCCTCGTCCAGGTTCAGGTCCGTGTCGTCCGCGCGGACGGTGATCCGGGCCGCGGGATCGGTGTACGGGCAGCCCAGCTCGCCCCGGAGCAGCAGCAGGGCCGTCTCCCGGTGCTCCGGGTTCTCCCCGGCGACGAGGGCCCGGGCCCGGGACACCACGGTGGACACGGCGAGGTCGGCGAGGCCCGGGTCCCGAGGACTCGCGTCGGTACGGGCGGGACGCCACCGGACGGTGGCCGAGAACAGGAAGGGGTGGTCGGGCCGGGCGCTCTCCAGCCGGACGGGGTCCACCCAGCGTTCCTGCCACGGCAGTTCCGCCGGGAGCGGGGCGGGTCCGGTGTGGTGCGCCCGCTCCCCGGCCCGGAACCGGTCGACAGCGGCGAGAGACGGGACCAGTGCGGCCAGATCGTCGGCGATGCGCCGGAGATCGGCGTCGGCGGTGCGGTGGTGGAGCCGCCGGTACTGGAGGTCCGCGAGTGCGGCGAGCGCTTCGGGCAGTTCGGTGCGGCGGAGCCGGGCGACCGGGCCGACCAGCACCGGAACGACCGTCGTCGCCGCTCCGAGCGCCTCTTGGAGCTCCCGTTGCGTCCAGTCCCCGGGGGTGCCCGGCGCGCCGCCGTCGGCGGGGCGGGCCTCCGTCCAGCGGGGGCCGATCACCGCGAGCAGGACGTGGCACCGCCGGACGGCCGTGAGCAGCGCCTGCGGGAAATTGCGGCCCGCTGCGATGGACTTGCTCGCGCGGAAGATCCGTTCGCTGCCGAAGCGCCGGGACAGTTCACGGTCGAGCAGGGTGGCGGTGGCCTCCTCGTCGCCGGTCCGGTAATTGATGAAGACGTCGGGCACGGTGGGTTCCTCTTCGTTCCGTTCGGGTGCGATCCCCTGCGGGATCGCCGGATCGGAACGTCAACGGATCGAGGACGGCGTGGAGTTCGGCTGCCCGACGGTACTGAAATCGCCCGCCCGGCCCCAGCCGGACGGGCGCCCCCTCACCTCACCCCTTCCGAACCACCTCCCCCAGCGCCACGTTCAGCTCCAGCACGTTCACCCGGGGCTCGCCCAGGAAGCCGAGGGTGCGGTTGGTGGTGTGGGCGGTGACGAGGCGGGTGACCTCGGGGACGGGGAGGTGGTTGCGGGCCGCTACGCGGTGGATCTGGAGGGCTGCGTAGGCCGGGGAGATGTCGGGGTCCAGGCCGGAGCCGGAGGAGGTCACCGCGTCGGCGGGGATGTCGGACGGCTTGGGGGTGTAGCCCGGCGCGGTGTTGTCGGCGAGGACCGCGGCCTTGGCGGCCTTGACGGCCTTGACCAGGTCGGGGCTGTCGCCGGCGCGGTTGGTGGCGCCGGAGACCTGGAGCTTGTACTGCGTGTTGACGGTGTTCTCGCCGAGGCCGTCGGACGGGCGGGGCTGGAACCAGCGCAGGTCGGGGGCGGGGGTGGAGTCGCCCTTCGTCAGCGGCAGGTCGTAGCGCTGGCCGATGAGGGAGGAGCCGACGACCTTGCCCTCGCTGCGGACTTCGGAGCCGTTCGCCTGGTGCGGGAAGAGTGCCTGGGCGAGGCCGGTGACGGCGAGGGGGTAGAGGACACCGCACACGACGGTGAGGGCGAGGAGGGCGCGGAGCGCGGCGCCGGTGAGGCGGGCGGTGGTGGCCAGGGAGGTGTTCATGGTGGGCGTCACCCGATGCCAGGGATGAGGGTCAGGAGCAGGTCGATGAGTTTGATGCCGAGGAAGGGCGTGATCAGGCCGCCGAGCCCGTAGAGGGTGAGGTTGCGGCGGAGCATGCGGTCCGCGCTCATCGGGCGGTAGCGGACGCCCTTCAGGGCGAGCGGGACCAGCGCGACGATGACGAGGGCGTTGAAGATGACGGCCGACAGGATCGCGGACTGCGGGGACGTCAGGCCCATGATGTTGAGCTTGTTCAGGCCCGGGTACACGACCGCGAACATCGCGGGGATGATCGCGAAGTACTTGGCGACGTCGTTGGCGATGGAGAAGGTGGTCAGGGCGCCGCGGGTGATCAGCAACTGCTTGCCGATCTCGACGATTTCGATGAGCTTGGTGGGGTCGGAGTCGAGGTCGACCATGTTTCCGGCCTCCTTGGCGGCGGAGGTGCCGGTGTTCATGGCGACGCCGACGTCCGCCTGGGCGAGGGCGGGGGCGTCGTTGGTGCCGTCGCCGGTCATCGCGACGAGTTTGCCGCCGGCCTGTTCCCGTTTGATGAGGGCCATCTTGTCCTCGGGGGTGGCCTCGGCGAGGAAGTCGTCGACGCCCGCCTCGGCGGCGATGGCCTTGGCGGTGAGCGGGTTGTCGCCGGTGATCATGATGGTCTTGATGCCCATCCGGCGCAGCTCGTCGAAGCGCTCCCGCATGCCGTCCTTGACGACGTCCTTGAGGTGGATGACGCCCAGGACGCGGGCGCCGTCCGCGTCGTCGACCGCGACGGGCAGCGGGGTGCCGCCCGCCTCGGCGATGGCGGTGGCGATCCGGTCGACGTCGTCGGCGACGGTGCCGCCGCGTTCGGTCACCCAGGCGGCGACGGAGGCGGTGGCGCCCTTGCGGACCCGGCGGGCCGGGCCCGCGGCGCCGTCCGCGGGGAGGTCGACGCCGGACATCCGGGTCTGGGCGGTGAACTCGATCCACTCGGCGCCGGTCAGCTGGTCCTGCTGCCGGGCGGGGAGGCCGTACTTCTCCTCGGCGAGGTCGAGGACGGAGCGGCCCTCGGGCGTCTCGTCGGCGAGTGAGGACAGCTGGGCGGCGTCGGCGAGTTCGGATTCGGTGACGCCGGGGACGGGGACGAACTCGGCGGCCCGGCGGTTGCCGTAGGTGATGGTGCCGGTCTTGTCGAGGAGGAGGGTGGAGACGTCGCCCGCCGCCTCGACCGCGCGGCCGGACATCGCCAGGACGTTGCGCTGGACGAGCCGGTCCATACCGGCGATGCCGATGGCGGAGAGCAGGGCGCCGATGGTGGTGGGGATCAGGCAGACCAGCAGCGCGGTCAGCACGATCATCGACTGTTCGGCGCCCGCGTACACCGCGAAGGGCTGGAGGGTGACGACGGCCAGCAGGAAGACGATGGTCAGGGACGCCAGCAGGATGTTGAGGGCGATCTCGTTGGGGGTCTTCTGCCGGGCGGCGCCCTCGACGAGGTTGATCATCCGGTCGATGAAGGTCTCGCCGGGCTTGGTGGTGATCTTGATGACGATGCGGTCGGAGAGGACCTTGGTGCCGCCGGTGACGGCCGAGCGGTCGCCGCCCGACTCCCGGATGACCGGCGCCGATTCGCCGGTGATGGCGGACTCGTCGACGCTGGCGACGCCCTCGACGACATCGCCGTCGCCCGGTATGACGTCACCGGCTTCGCAGACCACCAGGTCACCGACGCGCAGGTCGGTGCCGGGGACGCTCTCCTCGGTGGTGCCGGTCAGCCGGCGGGCGACGGTGTCGGTCTTGGCCTTGCGCAGGGTGTCGGCCTGCGCCTTGCCGCGGCCCTCGGCGACCGCCTCGGCGAGGTTGGCGAAGAGGGTGGTCAGCCAGAGCCAGGCGGTGATCGCCCAGCCGAACCACTCGCCGGGGTGGAGCAGCGCCAGCACGGTGGTGAGCACCGAGCCGATCAGCACCACGAACATCACCGGGGACTTGACCATCACCCGGGGGTCGAGCTTGCGGAACGCGTCGGGCAGCGAGCGGACCAGCTGCTTCGGGTCGAAGAGCCCGCCGCCGACGCGGCCGCCTCCGGGGTGTTCGGGGGCGGGCGCGTCCTGCTGCGGCGCCCGGTCCTGGGTGACGGTGGACATCGCATCGTCCTCGTGCTTCTCGGAAGGGGTGGGCGCCTGCGCGCCGGTGGGCCACGTCGTACCGGTGGATCGCCGTGTGTCGGTGGATCGCTGTGCGCCGGTGGATCCCTGCGTACCGGTGGATCGCTGCGTACCGGCGGTCATGACGCCAGTCCCTCGGCGAGCGGGCCCAGCGCGAGGGCCGGGAAGTAGGTCAGACCGGCGACGATCATGATCGTGCCGACCAGCAGGCCGGAGAAGAGCGGCTTCTCCGTGCGCAGGGTCCCCGCGGTCTTCGGGACGGGCTGCTGCTCGGCGAGCGAACCGGCGAGCGCCAGCACGAAGACCATCGGGACGAAGCGGCCCAGCAGCATCGCCAGGCCGATGGTGGTGTTGAACCACGGGGTGTCGGCGTTCAGCCCGGCGAAGGCGCTGCCGTTGTTGTTGGCGCCGGAGGTGTACGCGTAGAGGATCTCGGAGAAGCCGTGCGCACCGGAGTTGAGCATCGAGTGCGGCGGGGTGGGCAGCACCAGCGACGCCGCGGTGAAGCAGAGCACCAGCGCCGGGGTGACGAGGATGTAGCAGGCGGCGAGCTTGATCTCGCGGGTGCCGATCTTCTTGCCGAGGAACTCCGGCGTCCGGCCGACCATCAGCCCGGCGAGGAACACCGCGATGACCGCCATGATCAGCATGCCGTAGAGGCCGGAGCCGACGCCGCCGGGCGCGATCTCGCCGAGCTGCATGCCCAGCATCGTCAGCCCGCCGCCGAGCCCGGTGTACGAGGAGTGGAAGCTGTCCACGGCGCCGGTGGAGGTGAGGGTGGTGGCGACGGCGAAGATCGACGAACCGCCGATGCCGAAGCGGGTCTCCTTGCCCTCCAGCGCGCCGCCGGCCAGGTCGAAGGCCCGGCCGTGGCCGCCGAACTCGGCCGCCCACATCAGGACGGTGAAGCCGATCCAGATGACGGCCATGGTGCCGAGGATCGCGTAGCCCTGCTTGAGGGAGCCGGTCAGCCGGCCGAAGGTGCGGGTCAGCGCGAACGGGATCACCAGGATCAGGAAGACCTCGAAGAGGTTGGTGAAGCCGTCGGGGTTCTCGAAGGGGTGGGCGGAGTTGGCGTTGAAGTAACCGCCGCCGTTGGTGCCCAGCTCCTTGATGACCTCCTGGGAGGCGACGGCACCGCCGCGCCACTGCTGCGTGCCGCCCAGGAACTGGCCGACCTCGTGGACGCCGGAGAAGTTCTGGATCGCGCCGCACGCGACGAGGACCAGCGCGCCGACGACGGAGATCGGCAGCAGCACCCGGACGGTGCCGCGGACCAGGTCGGCCCAGAAGTTGCCCAGTTCGCCGGTACGGGACCTGGCGAAGCCGCGGACGAGCGCGACGGCGACGGCGATGCCGACGGCCGCCGAGACGAAGTTCTGCACCGCGAGCCCGGCCGTCTGCACGACATGCCCCATGGCCTGCTCACCGGCGTACGACTGCCAGTTGGTGTTGGCGACGAACGACGCGGCGGTGTTGAACGCCTGGTCCGGGTCGATCGAGGCGAAGCCGAGGGAGCCGGGCAGGCTGCCCTGGAGCCGCTGGAGCAGGTAGAGGAAGAGGAGGCTGACCACGGAGAAGGCGAGGACGCCGCGGAGGTAGGCGGGCCAGCGCATCTCGGTGTGCGGGTCGGCGCCGATGGCCTTGTAGATCCACTTCTCGACGCGCAGATGCCGGTCGGAGGAGTAGACGCGGGCCATGTGGTCGCCGAGCGGGCGGTAGGCCAGGCCCAGCGCCGCGACGAGGGCGAGCAGTTGGAGCATCGCGGCGACGGCGGGGCTCAGGGCGCCGGAGGCGGCAGCGAGGGAGTTCACCGTCAGAACCTCTCCGGCTTGATGAGGGCGAGGACGAGATAGCCGAGCAGGGCGACGGCCACGAGCAGCCCGATCACGTTCTCGATGGTCTGGGCGCTCACAGCTTCGCCACCCCCTTGGCGATGACGGCCACCAGCGCGAAGACCGCGAGCGTGGTGACGACGAAGGCCACGTCGGCCATCGTGAACTCCTGGGAGGAAGGGACAAGAAGGACGACCGGGTGCGAACACCCGGCCGTGTGGACCTCTCGACGAAACCTCTTTTCGGCCATCCGCCGTAGGCCGTTGACGGGTCCCTTACGGCTCCGGGCTCGCTCTTGACGCGTCCCGTACGCCACCTTCGGCCACGGGCGGCGCGGGAGCGCCCCCGGGGCGGGGTACGAGCCTCGGAGCGCACTCCCCGCAACCGCGGCGCCGTCGCCCCGCCCGACCGTTTCCGCAGCTCAGGCCGTGGTGTCGGCTCACGACCGGGCGCCGCCGGGGACGGTCGGCGGCGGGCGGTGCGCCGCGGCCCCGGGGCGCGTATGGACTCCGTCAAGGTGTGCTCGGGGGCCGTCAGCGCCGTGTCAACGGGCCGTCCGGCGGGCGGTGGCGGGCCTAGCCTCGGCGGCATGGGACGACGTAGTACCCGCTCCGCCGTGCGGCCGGCGGCCGTCACCGTGCGGCCCCCGGAGCGCACCGCGACCGACGAGGACTGGCCCGCCGCGCTGCGCGACGCCGTGGTGAGCGGGGCCCTGCTGCTGGCGGCGCTGGTCGCCGTGGACGCCGTCGCCGGGAGCCTCGACGCGCTCCGCTGCGGGCTGTGGGCGGCGCTGGCGGTGGCGCTCTGCGGGCTGTTGCTGCCGCCGCGGGTGACCGCGGGTCAGGGCTGGCTGGCGGCCCGCGGTCCACTGCGGCGGCGGCTGGTCCGCACCGACCGGCTGGTGTCGGTGCGCTGGTCCGAAGGGGTCGCCCAGCGGCTGGTGCTGCGCGACGACGCGGGGCGGCGGCTGGTCCTCGACCCACGGGTGCTGCTCGCCAACCCGGCGCTCTGGCACCTCTTCGCGACCGGCGCCCGCACGGCGCAGACCTCCGGCGTGCTGCTGTGCGGCGCGACCGCGCTGCGGCAGCTGACCGAGCGCGCCGAGGGGGAGACCGCGCGGACGCTGCTCACGGGGAACGGTCCGGCGTAGGCGCGCCGCCCGCCGGCCCGGGGCCGTCGCCCGGCCCGGCGGCGCCGGGCGGCCGGGTGAGGCCGTAGCCGGTGGCGGGCACCCCGCGGCGGACCGCGCCCGCGCCCCGGACGGTGGGGCGGGCGTGCGCCGAGGAGGTCAGCTGCCAGGGCACGGACGTGACCATCACGCCGGGCGTGAACAGCAGCCGGCTCTTGAGCCACAGCGCCGTCTGGTTGTGCAGCAGGTTCTCCCACCAGCGGCCCACCACGTACTCGGGGATGAAGACGCCGACCACGTCCCGGGGGCTGGTGCGGCGGGCGTGGCGGACGTACGCGACGACCGGACCGGTGATCTCCCGGTACGGCGAGGCGACGACGGTCAGCGGCACATCCGTGTCGAGCCGCGCCCACTGCTCCTCCAGGCGGGCGGTGGCGGCGCGGTCCGCGTCGACGGTGAGCGCCTCCAGCCGGTCGGGGTGGAAGGCGCGGGCGTAGGCGAGGGCGCGCAGCGTCGGCTTGTGGACGTCGGCGACGAGGACGAGCGCCAGCACCCGGGGCGGCGGGGTGAGGTCGGCGCGCGGGTCGGTGACGGTCAGCTCCGCGGCGACCGCGTCGTAGTGGCGGCGGATCGCCCGCATCATCAGCCACAGCACCACCGCCGCGAGAACGGCGAGCCAGGCGCCCTGGAGGAACTTCGTCGCCAGCACGATGACCAGCACCAGTCCGGTGACGAGCGCACCGGTGGCGTTGACCACCCGCGCCAGGTGCCGGCGGCGGCGCAGCGCCGGGTCCGGGTCGGTGCGCAGCGCACGGTTCCAGTGCCGGACCATGCCGGTCTGGGAGAGCGTGAAGGAGGTGAACACCCCGAGGATGTAGAGGTGGATGAGGCGGGTGACGTCCGCCTTGAAGCCGAACAGCAGCAGCCCGGCGACGACGGCCAGCACGAGGATGCCGTTGGAGTACACCAGCCGGTCGCCGCGGCTGTGCAGCTGGGTCGGCAGGTAGCGGTCCTGCGCCAGGATCGAGGCGAGCAGCGGGAAGCCGTTGAAGGCGGTGTTGGCGGCGAGGATCAGGACCAGCGCGGTGGCCGCCTGCACGACGAAGAAGCCGACGGAGTGCGGTCCGCCGAAGACCGACGAGGCGAGCTGGGCGATGACGGTGCGCTGGGTGTACCCGGCACAGCCGGCGAGGCCGGTCAACCGGCAGGGATCCTGGACGATGTGGACCTTGGCGACGATCGCCAGGGTGGTGACCCCGGCGAACATCGTGACCGCGATGGCGCCCATCGCCGCCAGTGTGGCCGCCGCGTTGCGCGGCTTGGGCCGCCGGAACGCCGGGACGCCGTTGGAGATCGCTTCGACGCCGGTCAGCGCGGTACAGCCGGACGAGAAGGCGCGCAGCACCAGCATGACGAGGGCGAGACCGGTCAGCTGCGCCGAGCCCGGGGTGGGCGCGATGCCGTAGCGGGCGCTCTCGGCGACCGGCGCGTCCCCCATCAGGTACCGGATCAGCCCCGTCCCCACCATGATCAGGACGGCGCCGACGAAGAGGTACGTGGGGGTGGCGAAGGCGCGGCCGGACTCGCGGACGCCGCGCAGGTTCATCGCGGTCAGCAGCGCGACGAAGCAGAGCGCCAGCAGCACCCGGTGCCCGGCGAGCGCGGGCAGCGCGGAGATGACGTTGTCGACCCCGGAGGCGACCGACACCGCCACCGTCATCACGTAGTCGACCAGCAGCGACGCGGCCACCACCAGCCCCGACGACGGCCCCAGGTTGGTGGAGACCACCTCGTACGAGCCGCCGCCGCTCGGATAGGCGTACACGACCTGCCGGTACGAGAGGACGACCACGGTCATCAGGGCGACGACGGCGGCGGCGAGATACGGCGTGACGTACACGTAGGCGAGGCCGCCGAGGGTCAGGACGAGGAGGATCTCCTGGGTGGCGTACGCGACCGACGACAGCGGGTCGGAGGCGAAGACGGGCAGCGCGAGCCGTTTGGGCAACAGCGTCTCGCCCAGCTCCTCGCTCCGCCGGGCCCGGCCGAGGAGCAGGCGTTTGAACAGTCCGGTCACGGTGGCCACGGGGCGAGATTAGGCAGCGGTACGCCCCGGGCCGTGGCGGCGCGGGCGGGGCGACGGCGGATGGAGCAGCGCGGAGCGCCGGGCGGGCGCGGCGGGGCCCGGGCGCGGCGGACCGTGGGGGCGTGCGGCTCGCCGGCGGGGGGCGCGGGCCGCGGCGCCGCGGGCCTCCCGTCGTCAGGCCCTCCGGTACGGCTCCGCCGGGCGGGCGGGGCCGAGGCGGGGCCCGTAGCGGGACCACAGGGCGCGTTGGGCGGCGAGGGTGAGGGTGCCGGAGACCAGCATTCCGGCGATGTTGACGCCGAGCTGGACGAAGGAGGCGCCGACCTCGTCCCAGTGGCCAAGGGCGAGGGCGAGGGCGATGTTCCCGGCCGCCGGGACGGTCGTGACGGAGATGAAGACGCCGATCAGCGAGGACGACTTCCCGGCCGTCATCGACAGGATCCCGGCGGCCCCGGCGAGCACCGCCACGATGAACGACCAGCGGTCGGGGTGGACGATGAAGCCGGTCAGCGGCCGGGCGCCGAGCATGTCCGGGGTGATCCAGCCCAGCAGCCGGCTGACCACCGCACAGGCGAGCGTGACCGCCATGGCCGCCCCGAAGCCGACGGCGAGGGTCCGCACCGCGACCCCCGCCTGCCGGACGTCCCGCCGCAGCGCCGCGAAGCAGAGCGCCGCCAGCGGCCCGAACTCCGGCCCCAGGACCATCGCGCCGACGATCAGGATCGGCTGGTCCAGCAGCGCGCCGATCGCCGCGATCTGCGTGGCCAGCGTGAGGAAGGCGAGAAACGCCCAGGTCATCCGGGACTCGGCGGCGGTGCGGGCGGTGAGTTCGGCCCAGACGACGGCGTCGTCCGGATCGCCCGGCGCCGACGCCTCGGCGCGGTCGGCCGCCGCCGACACGGTCAGATCGAGCTGCTCGACGGTGATGCCGCCGCTCTCTTCGAGGCCGAGAGCCCGCAGCTGCGCGAGGACGTCGTTGGCGCCCTCCCGCGCCACGTCGAACTCGACGCAGTCACCGGGCGGCACACAGGCGGCGCCCGGCAGCCGGATGAGATGGGTGGCGGCCTCGCAGGCGGCGACGGTCCGCACCACCTCGTCGGCGCGATCGGCCGGGGAGATCACTCGTACGTGCAACACGGCGGTCATTGTGCCGCCCGGAGGCGGACGGGGTACGGGAAACGGCCCGGCCCGCCGGAAGGGGCGCGCGCCCGGCTCCCGGGCGCCCGGCTCCCGGGCGCCCGGCGCCCCCGCGCGCCCGGCTGCTCCCGCGCGCCCGGGCCGGGACGGCAGGCGGCGGGGCGCGCGCCCGCCCTGCGCGCGCCGGTGCCGGACCACGCCCGCCCCACCCCTGTCCCGTTCCCGACCGGCTGCCAGCACTCGTTCGATCCGTGGGAGGGGGGCACACTGAGGTGATCGGTCCGTTCGACGTACGGAGTGTTCAGATGGCCGTGCCACGACCGGAGCCGCCGGCGCCGATGACGGGCGTCGTCGCGGTCGTGATCGACGAGAACGGCCTGGTCACGCACTGGACGCGGTCCGCCGCGCAGCTGCTGGGCCATGAGCCGGACGCGGTGCTCGGCACGCCCGCCCGCGCGCTGGTCATGCCGCGGTCCGCACAGCCCGTCCCCCGTACGGGCGAACCGTCCGGCGTCCCAGGCGGCCGTGTCCTCCCGCTGCGCCACCGCGACGGGCACCCCGTCCCCGTATGGGTGCGGCTGCTGCCGCTGGCCGGTGCCGGGGTGCTCGCCCTGGGGCTTCCCGCGGAGGCGCTCACCACCTGGAGCGACGAGACGGCGGTGGGCCGGGCGCTGCTCGCCCAGGACCTGTGGCAGTTCACCGTGCACGGCTCCGACCTGCGGATCCGCCAGGCCAGCCCCGCGGTCGGCCGGGCCGGACGGCTGACCGCCGACGGCCACGACCCGCTGTGCGCGATGCCCGGCCTGGAGGGCGGCCGCACGGGTCAGGAGCTGCTGCGGCACGTGATGGACAGCGGCGAGCCGGTGGTGGACGCCTCGGGTGTGCTGCACTCCGAGACGCCCGGGAGCCAGGACCTGGTCTACTCGCTGACCGCGGCGCCGCTGTACGACCTGCGGGGCCGCCCGAACGGTGCGCTGACCTCGCTCGTCGACGTCACCGAGCGGTACCGCTCCGCGCGCCGCCTCGACCTCGTCTACCGGGCGACGCGGTCCATCAGCGGCAGTCTGGAGGTGGAGCGCACCGCCCAGGACCTGGTGGATCTGCTGGTGCCGTCGATGGGCGACCTGGCGGCGGTGGAGATCACGGAGGCGACGCTGCGCGGGGGCGAGCCGCCGCGCAGCGTGGCGGGCGTGCACGGCGACTTCCGGCGGCTGGCCGTCAAGCACGCGCACGGCCCCTGGCCGGAGGAGCTGATCCAGGCGGGCGAGATGCTCCCGGACATCCCCAACGGCCCCGGCTTCCGCGATCTGGAACGCGGCAAGGTCCTGGTCGTCAACGAACCGGACGCCTACGCCGCGATCCTCGGCAACGGCCCGGCGGTGCCGCGGATGGTGCCGGCGGAGCTGTGCGCGTCCATCGGGGCGGCGCTGGTCGCGCGGGGGCTGGTGCTCGGCTACGTCCAGGTCTACCGCGTGCGGCAGGGCGCCCCGTTCGACAGGCAGGACGCCAAGCTGCTCCAGGAGATCGTCAGCCGCGTCGCGCTCGGCATGGACAACGCCCGCCGCTACACCCGTGAGCACCGCATGTCGGTGATGCTCCAGAACAGCCTGCTGCCGCCGGTCTCCCGCTCCACCGCGGCGGCGGAGACCGCGGGCATCTACCTGTCGGCGGAGGGCGAGGCCGGGGTGGGCGGCGACTGGTTCGACGCGGTGCCGCTGTCGTCGCTGCGGACCGCGCTGGTGGTCGGCGACGTCATCGGTCACGGGCTGTCCGCGACCGCCACCATGGCGCGGCTGCGCACCGCCGTACAGACCCTCGCCGACCTCGATCTGAGCCCGGACGAGCTGCTGACCCGGCTGGACGACCTGGTGCACCGGATGGCGGAGGAGGCCGAGAACCCGGACACGATGGGCGCGTCGTGTCTGTACGCGGTCTACGACCCGGTGGACCGCCGGTGCCAGGTGGCGAGCGCCGGCCATCTGATGCCGGCGGTGGTGCATCCGGACGGCACGGCCCGGTTCATCCATGTCGCGCCGGGGCCGGGGCTCGGCGTCGGCGGGATGCCGTTCGAGGTGACGGAGGTGGAGATCCCGCCCGGCAGCGTGCTGGCGCTTTACACCAAAGGGCTGATCGAGGCGGAGCGCCGCGGCACCTCCGACTCGTTCGAGGACGCGGAGGCGGCGGTGCTGCGGCGGCTGGCCGAGGCGGCGGGCCCGGGGCGGTCGCTGGACACCATCGGGGAGGAACTGATCGCGCCGGTCCGCTCGGCGCCGCACCGCCCGGACGACATCACGGTGCTCCTCGCCCGCACCCGCGCGATCCCGGCGGCCTCCCTGGCCGCCTGGCAGTTCCCCGCCCGGCCCACCGCGGTCTCCCTCGCCCGCGAACTGGTCACCGGGCAGCTGACGGAATGGGGCCTGGACGCCCTGGTGTTCAGCACCGAACTGGTCATCAGCGAGCTGGTCACCAACGCCCTGCGCTACGCCCGCGGCCCGATCGGCGTCCGCCTCGTCCGCGACCAGGTCCTGGTCTGCGAGGTCACCGACTCCTCCAACAGCCAGCCCCGGCTGCGCCAGGCCCGCGACACCGACGAGGGCGGCCGCGGCCTCTTCCTCGTCGCCCAGCTGACCACCCGCTGGGGCAGCCGCTACGGCCCGACCGGCAAGACGGTGTGGACGGAGCAGGCGCTCGAAGGGGTGGAGGGCTGAACATGCCGCGCCGCTCCTGCGCGTACGCCACACAGGCCCGCGCCAGGGCCGCCACCTGGCCGCGCGGGGTGTCCGCACCCGCGACCGCGGCCCCGGACCGGGCGCCGAGGTCCTCGAAACCACGCCGGGCGACCGCCGAGAGCAGCGTCTGGTGGGTGGGGAGGTACCGGCGCGGCGCCCCGTGCGAGACCCCCGCCCGCCAGTGTCACCGAAGGCACGAACCGGCCCGCCCGCCCCGGCAGTTGCCGACGGCCCCCGGCCGTCCTCTCACCCCGCCGCCCCCACCCCGAAACACTCCTGCGCCCGTTCCGTCAGCAGGGCGATGAAGTCCGCGACCGCGGGCGTCGGGGTGCGGGCCGTGACGCGGGTCAGGCCGACGGTGCGGTGGGCCGCGGGTTCGTCCATCGGGAGGTCGACGAGGCCGGGGACGGCCACCGGGGAGGGCGGCAGTACCGCGACGCCCAGGCCCGCCGCGACGAAACCGCGGATGGTGGCGATCTCGGCGCCCTCGAACGCCACCCGGGGCGTGAATCCGGCGTCCGCGCAGAGGCCGTTGACCAGGCGGCGCAGGCCGTAGCCCGAGGTGGCCATGACGAAGTCCTCGTCGGCGGCATCGAGGAGACGGACCCGGGCGCGGCCGGCCAGCCGGTGGCCCGCGGGGACGACCAGCCGGAGCGGTTCGCGGGCGACCGGGACGGTGGTGATGCCCGCCTCGTCGGGCAGCGGGGACGTCAGGCAGAGGTCGACCTCCCCGGCGCGCAGCCGGGCCAGCAGCCCCTCGGCGTTGTCCTGCACCAGCTGGAACCGGGCCTGCGGATGGCGCTCGCGGAACCAGCTGACCAGCAGCGGTACGGGGGCGGTGCCGAGCGCGGGCAGGAAGCCGAGGGCGACGGTGCCGGGGGCGCCGGTGGCGAGCCGCAGCTCCTCGCAGCCGGTGGCGATCTCCTCCAGGCCCCGCTGGACGCGGGCGAGGAACGCCCGGCCGTGCCGGGTCAGCCGCAGCCCGCGCCCCTCGCGGTCGAAGAGCGGGGTGCCGACCGCCTTCTCCAGCCGGGCGATGCCGCGGCTGACCGTCGACTGCGGGGCGTCCAGCTCGTCGGCGGCGGCCGAGAGATGTTCCAGCCGGGCGACGGCCACGAACCGCACCAGGTCCGGGCAGACCGCCGCCAGCGGCCCGGCCGCCCGCGGACCGGGAAGGCCCCGCGCCCCCGGCAGCCCCGTCAGCTCGGGCAGCCCCCGCGGCTCCCACGGCGCCCGCCCGCCGGGGGCCGGCCCCGTACGACGTGCCCGCGCCGCTCCGTCCCCACCACCCTGCTCGCTCACCTGTTCCATATCCGGAACATACCTCGCCGATCCATGCATTGGACGCATCATTTGCCCCGTGCCTACCGTCGCCGGGTGACCGACGCAGCCGCGATACCCGCCGCCCACCTACGGGGCGCCCCCGGCTTCCGGCGCGCCACCGGTGCGCTCTTCGCGGCCGGGCTGACCACGTTCATGACGCTCTACTGCGTCCAGGCGCTGCTGCCCGCGCTCTCCTTCGACCTGCACCTGACCCCCGCCGCGTCCTCGCTGACCGTCTCCGTCTCGACCGCGTCGATGGCGCTCGCCGTGGTGCCGCTGACCGCCGTCTCCGACGCCTGGAGCCGGACCGGCATGATGACGCTCGCGCTGAGCTGCGCCGCCCTCCTCGGCATCGCCGCCGCCTTCGCCCCCAACTTCCCGGCGCTGCTGGTGATCCGCGTCCTCCAGGGCCTCTCCCTGGCCGGACTCCAGGCCACCGCGATGTCGTACCTCGCCGAGGAGGTGGACCGCTCCTCGCTGGGCCAGGCGATGGGCCTGTACGTCGCGGGCAACGGCATCGGCGGGATGGCGGGGCGGCTCGTCGCGGACGGGGTGCTGGAGGTGACCGGCAGCTGGCGGTGGGCGATCGGCGCGGTCGGGGTGGTCGCGGCGGTCTGCGCGGTCCTCTTCCGGCTGACCATCCCGGCGTCGGTCCGCTTCGTCCGCCGCGATCCGCGCCCGCGCGCGCTGGCCGCCGGGATCGGCCGGGCGCTGCCGGACAGCGGACTGCTGCGGCTCTACCTCATCGGCTTCGTCGCGATGGCCGCGTTCGTCACCGTCTACAACTACCTGGGCTTCCGCCTGATCGCGGCGCCCTTCCACCTCTCCCAGACCGCCGCCGGACTGCTCTTCGTGGCGTACGCGGCGGGGTCGTTCTCGTCGGCGGCGGCGGGCCGGCTCGTGGACCGGTTCGGCCGCCCGCGGGTGCTGATCCCGGCGCTGCTGACCACCGTCGCGGGGCTGGTGGTGATGCTCGTCCCGCACCTGGGCGCGGTCGTGCCGGGGCTGGTGGTCTTCACCGTCGGGTTCTTCGCCGCGCACGCGGTGGCCAGCGGCTGGGTCGGCGGCCGGGCCACCGCGCTGGGCGCGCAGGGCGCCGCCGTCTACCTCTTCTTCTACTACATGGGCAGCGCCGTCGGCGGCACGGTCGGCGGCGTCGCCTACTCCGCCGCCGCCTGGCCGGGCGTCACGCTCTACTGCCTCGGCCTGATCGCCCTGGCCCTGCTCAGCGCCGTCACGCTGCGGCGGCTGCGCCCGGCCGCCCGGCCGGAGCCCGCCGGGGAGCGGACGCCCGGGGCGGCCGCGACGGCGGCACCGGAGACGGAACGGGGCGCCTGAGCGCGCACCCGTCTCACCGGCGGCTCACCGGGGGGACGGTGCGCCCGCCGGCACTCCCGCGGCCCTCCGCGCCGCCAGCGCCGCCAACGCCTCCGGGGCGCCCGCCTGGCCGCGGACTCCGGGGAAGGCGTTGATGTCGACGATGACGGGGGCGCCGCCGCCCGCGTCCAGGAGGTCGACACCGTAGACGTCGAGGGCGAAGACCTCGCCGACGCGGTGCACCACCTCCGCCCATCCGCAGGGGAGTTGACCCGGTGCGACGGTGGTGGTGGCGCCACGCCCGCCCGGGGCCAGTTCCGAGCGGCGGACGGCGGCGAAGAGCCGGCCGTCGATCGCCCACAGCTTGTGGTCCCAGCCGGCGTTCGGGGTGAACTCCTGGACCACGACGGGCTCATCGGGCCAGGCCGCGGCGAGCCGGCGCAGGTCGGCGGCGGTGTCGGCGCGGGCGACGAGGTCGCCGCGGCGGCTGCGGCGGCTCTTGACGACCAGCGGGGCGGGCGGCTCCCCGGCCGCCGCCAGCGGCCCGAGCCGGTCCAGCGTCCGGGTCGCCGCGAACGGCAGGCCCGCCGCCCGCGCCAGCTCCGCCATCTCCGTACGGTCCTGGCACCGCGCGGTCGCCGCCGCGGAGTTGACCACTGCGGCGCCCTCCCCCTCCAGCCGCGCGGCGAGCGCCAACGCGCGCGGCGTGTGCGCCTTGAGGAGATAGACATCGGCGCGCGGGACCCCGGGCGCCTCCGGGCCCTCCGCATCCGGGTCGTACGCCACCACCGTGCCCCGCTCGGCCCACAGTGCCGAGGCCGCCGCCAGCAGCGGATGGCCGGGCTTGTCCGTCAGCAGACAGACCCGCACCGCACCCCTCCCGTATCCCATCCTGACCTCATCCCACCGGACCCGGCCGCCACTCCGGCGCCGGGCCCCTCTCCTCGTCCGACCTCGTCCCCGCGCCTCCGCGCCGTTCCGCACGGCCGACGCACCACTCCCACGACGACCGACGCCCCCCGGCAGTTCCGCCCCCGCCGGCCGCGGCCCCCGGATACCGTGCCCCCACCCACCCACCAGGAGCCCCCATGACCAGCAAGCCCCCCAGGAACGGCGCCCCGCACGGCACGGGTGCGCCCGGCGCCGGAAAGCCCCCGGGCGCGCCGCCCGGCGCCCCCCGCCCCGCCTCGTTCGACGAGCTCGACCGGAAGATCGTCGCGGCGCTCATCGACAACGCCCGGACCAGCTTCGCGGAGATCGGTACGGCCGTCGGGCTCTCCGCCACCGCGGTCAAACGGCGGGTCGACCGGCTCCGTGACGCCGAGGTGATCACCGGGTTCACCGCGACCGTGCGGCCCTCGGCGCTGGGGTGGCGGACCGAGGCGTACGTCGAGGTGTACTGCGACAGCGCGGCGCCGCCCCGGCGGCTGGCCGAGGTGGTCCGCAACCACCCGGAGATCGCCGCCGCGATGACCGTCACCGGCGCCGCCGACGCGCTGCTGCACGTCCGGGCCACCGATGTCGCGCACTTCGAGGAGGTGCTGGAGCGGATCCGCGACGAACCCTTCATCCGGAAGACGATCAGCTATCTCGTGCTGTCCCATCTGCTGCCGGACTCCGCGGAGGCGGGCGCCCGCCGGGCGGCCCCCGACGACCCACCGGCCGACGCAACGATCCTTCCCTGAGGGCTCTGATCACGCAGCGATGCTGCGTCCTCGCGCAGCATGTTCGTCTTGTCCCGCGCATCGGGCGCTCCCTACCGTGGAGACGTATCCGGCAGTCCCGCGGTCGCCCGCCGCGGGCCGACCGGTCGTGCCCCGTAAGAAGCGGAGGTTCTGCCGTGCCGACGAGTCATGCGCCCGCCCCGATGAGCCACGAGCCCGCACCGCCCACCGCGCCCGCCGCCGGAACGGCCGTGGCGACGCCCGGCAGCCCCACCGGCCCGGCCACCCCGGCCGGCCACCTCGCCCCCACCGCCGCGGACGCCGCCCTGCGCGCCACCGTCGACGCGCTCCCCGCGCCGCGCCGCACCGCCCGGCCGCGCCGCTTCCTGATGTGCCCGCCGGACCACTTCGACGTCCGCTACGCCATCAACCCCTGGATGAGCGGCGACGCCCCCGTCGACACCGTGCGCGCCGCCCGGCAGTGGGAGACGCTGGCCGCCGCCTACCGGGCGCACGGCCACACCGTCGACACCGTGACGCCCGAACCGGACCTGCCCGACATGGTCTTCGCCGCCAACGCGGCGCTCTGCCTGCACGGCAAGGTCTTCGGCTCGTCGTTCCACGCCCCGGAGCGCCGCCCGGAGTCCGCCGCGTACGAGAAGTGGTTCGCGGCGGACGGGCAGGCGGTGCGCCGCCCGGAGTCGTCGTGTGAGGGCGAGGGCGATCTGGTGCCGGTCGGCGGGCTGATCCTGGCCGGTACGGGCTTTCGCACCAGCCGCGCGGCGCACGCCGAGATCCAGGAGTTCTTCGGCGTCCCCACGGTCGCCCTCCAGCTGACCGACCCGTACTTCTACCACCTCGACACCGCGCTGTTCGCCCTCGACGACGAGAACGTCGCGTACCTCCCCGAGGCGTTCTCGGCGGGCAGCCGGCAGGTGCTGGAGCGGCTGTTCCCGCGGGCGGTGCGCGCCTCCCGCGACGACGCGATGGCGTTCGGCCTCAACTCCGTCTCCGACGGCCGTCATGTCTTCGTCGCCCCGCAGGCCACCGGGCTCGTCGACCGGCTGGCCCAGGAGGGCTATGTCCCCGTCCCCGTCGACCTGTCGGAGTTCCACAAGGCCGGCGGCGGCATCAAGTGCTGCACCCAGGAGATCCGCTGATGACCGCTCCCGTACAGACCGGCCCCGCCTCCGGTGCCGCCGCCTCCTCCGCGTCCGTGATCGCCGCCGAGGCGCCCGTCCTCGCGCACAACTACCACCCGCTGCCGGTGGTCGTGGCGCGCGCCGAGGACGTCTGGGTCGAGGACGTCGAGGGCCGCCGCTACCTCGACATGCTGGCCGGCTACTCCGCCCTCAACTTCGGCCACCGCCACCCGGCGCTGACCGCCGCCGCCCACCGCCAGCTCGACGCGCTGACGCTGACCTCGCGCGCCTTCCACCACGACAAGCTCGCCTCCTTCGCCGCCGGGCTCGCCCGCCTCACCGGCCTGGACATGGTCCTGCCGATGAACACCGGCGCCGAGGCGGTGGAGAGCGGCATCAAGCTGGCCCGCAAGTGGGCGTACGAGGTCAAGGGCGTCCCGGCCGACCGGGCGACGATCGTGGTGGCCGCGGACAACTTCCACGGCCGCACCACCACGATCGTCAGCTTCTCCACCGACCCGGTCGCCCGCGACGGCTTCGGCCCGTTCACCCCGGGCTTCCGGATCGTCCCGTACAACGACCTGGCCGCCCTGGAAGCGGCGATCGACGAGACCACCGCCGCGGTGCTGATCGAGCCGATCCAGGGCGAGGCCGGCGTCGTGATCCCGGACGACGGCTATCTCACCGGCGTCCGCGAGCTCACCCGGCGCCACGGCTGCCTCTTCGTCGCCGACGAGATCCAGTCCGGGCTGGGCCGCACCGGCCGCACCCTCGCCGTCGACCACGAGGACGTCGTCCCGGACGTCCTGCTGCTGGGCAAGGCGCTCGGCGGCGGCATCGTGCCGGTCTCCGCCGTCGTCGCCCGGCGCGACGTGATGGAGGTGCTGCGCCCCGGCGAACACGGCTCGACGTTCGGCGGCAACCCGCTCGCCGCCGCGGTCGGTTCGGCCGTCGTCGGCCTGCTGGCCACCGGCGAGTACCAGCGCCGCGCCGCGGAGCTGGGCGAGGTGCTGCGCGAGGGCCTGGCCGCCCTCACCGGCCGCGGCGTCGTCGCGTTCCGCTCCCGCGGCCTGTGGGCGGGCATCGACATCGACCCGTCCCTCGGCACCGGCCGCCACATCAGCGAACTCCTGCTGGCCGAAGGCATCCTCGTCAAGGACACCCACGGCTCCACCATCCGCCTCGCCCCGCCCCTGACGATCACCCGCGAGGACCTGGAGTCGGCGCTCGGATCGCTGGCGAAGGTGCTGGGGTAGCCCCGGTTCGTACGAACGGACGCGGCCCGGCGGGTGATCTCCGCCGGGCCGTACCGCTGCCAATATCAGGTCTGCTGCCGGGGCCGCGTTCGGTTTCCGGCAGCGCTCGGCGGCGCGGGCATTCCTGCGCTCAGGCCGCGTGGGCGGTGAAGACAACGGTCGAGGTGCCGCTGTCGAGCGCGATGTTGAGAGAGGCGTCCAGGGCGTCGGCGAGCCGTGCCAGGAGCGGAAGGGTGGGGACCGTGCCCCCGAGTTCGAGCTTCGAGATCTGCGGCTGGGTCATCCTCGCTCGTTCGGCGAGTTCACTCTGCGAGATCCCCAGCTCCGTCCGACGGTCGTACACGGCCTGTCCCAGGTCGAAGGCGAGGCGGATCTCACTGCGCATCGCCTCGGCCTCGGATGCATCGGCGTCGCCTTCGGACATCCTTCGGTCACGCGCGACCTTCCATCGGGCGTGGTTCATCGTCCCTCTCCCCTCGACATCTCACGGGTGAACTCGTCATGAGCGGTGTGCCCCTCTGCCGCACAGCGCTCCCGCGCCTGCTGGGCCCGCTTCACCTCAGCGTCTTCGCGCATACGGGTCTTGCGGAACACCGTCAGGAAGACGATGCGCCGCCCCGGCGCAAGCCAATAGGTCATCCGAACGGCGTCGCCGTCATGCCCGAGGTGAAACCGGAGCTCCCGTAACCCCTTGCCCAAATGGCGGGAGTACGGCTCACCCAGGGTCGTAGGGGAGGCCAGGAGGCGTTCGGCGATGTGCTCGGCGTGCAGGTAGCCACGGTCGGACAGGGTGTCCAGCCAGTGTCGGACCTCGGGTTCGATCTCGATCTCCCAGGCATCGGCCATATAGTGAAGTGTATATCCACCAGTGTGGCCGAGCAGAGACGGAATTCCGGCGCCGTACTGCTGCCCCGCTCCGCCCGCCCGCCCGCGTCAAAGTCAGGTAATGCCCGTCCCCGGGTCCGCTCCGGCGCGGGTAAAGGGCCTGGCCGGGGGCTAAGGTCGGCTGCAGGACCAGCAAGGCGAGGGGGAAGCCGTCGATGGCGCGGGACGAGGCCGTGATCGGCTGCATCGGGGTGCTGCTCATCGGCACCCGGGGCGAGGCCGGGCCCGGTGAGGTCCAGGTGCGGATCAGGGGCGGGTCCGAGACGTTTCTGGCCTGGTCGGCGGAGCCCCTGGCGACCGGCACGGAGGTGCTGGTGATCGCCTCGCGCGGCACCCGGCAGGTGGATGTCCTCGCCTGGTCCGATCCGTTGGACGCGCTGAACGGTTAGGGAGCCTCCGTGCGCGTGCGCCCCGCGCCGCGGACCGCCCCCGGGCCGGCGGCGCCGGTTGAGGAGACGAGAGATGTTCGGTTACCGCGTACCGGCCCCGGATGAGGCCATGTTGATCTCGGGCGGTCGGCGGGGGCACGGCGACGCCCCGTTCCGCGTGGTGATCGGCCACGGAAAGTTCGTGCTGCCGGTCTTCCGCAAGACCCGGTTCCTGACGTTGGCGATGTGCGAGTCGGAGGTCGCCGAGACCTGTGTGACGAAACAGGGCATCGCGCTGACCGTGCGCGCCGTGATCGCGTTCAAGGTCGGCAACGACACCGAGTCGATCGTCAACGCCGGACAGCGCTTCCTGTCCGACCAGGACCAGATGTCCGTGCTGACCGGCCGGATCTTCGCCGGCCATCTGCGGTCCATCATCGGCTCGATGACCGTCGAGGAGATCGTCACCGAGCGGCAGAAACTCGCCACCGAGGTGCTGGAGACCTCGAAGACGGAGATGGCCAAGATCGGCCTGATCGTCGACTCGTTGCAGATCCAGTCGATCGACGACGGCGAGACCGGATACATCGAGGCGATGTCCGCGCCGCACAAGGCCGCCATCCAGCGGCAGGCGCAGATCGCGCAGGCCAAGGCCACCCAGGCGTCGGCCGAGGCGCAGCAGGAGGCGGCGCGGAACCAGGCCGAGTACTCCCGGCAGACCGCGGTGGTCCAGGCGCAGTACAACGCCGAGGTCGACCGGGCCCAGGCGCAGGCCGCACAGGCGGGCCCGCTGGCCGAGGCGCACGCCCAGCAGGAGGTGCTGGCCGCCCGTACGGAGCTGGCCGAGCGGGCCGCGTCACTGCGCCAGCAGGAGCTGGTGGCGGAGGTCGTCAAGCCGGCCGAGGCGGAGGCGGAGCGGATCCGGCTGCTGGCGCTGGCCGACGCGGAGCGGATGAAGATCCAGGCGGAGGCGGCGGCGTCGTACGACCGGGTGGCGCTGGACCGGATGCTGATCGATCAGCTGCCGCAGATCGTCAAGGAGGCGTCGGCGGGCCTGTCCGGCGCCAACGTCAACGTCCTGAACGGCGCGGACGGCCTCGGCGAGATCGCCGCCGGTCTGGTCGGCCAGGGCCTGACCATCCTCGACTCGGTCCGCCGCAACCTGGGCGCGCCCGAGACCACCGGCGAGCAGTCCGGCGACGCCCGTCCCCGTACGGGCGCCTCGGCCGACGCCCGCCGCCCGGAGGACGACGGCCGGATCGGGATCGAGTAGCCGGGAAGCCGCCGGTCGGCCGGTGAGAAGCCGCTGACCGGCACCGTTCGGCCCCGTACGGGTCTTTCCGTACGGGACCGAGCCCTGTGCGGGGCCCGTACGGGGCCCGGCCTCGCGCACCGCCGGGCCCCTGCGGGACCGCGCCCGCCTCGGACCGGTCCCCTACGGGCGGGCCCCGCCGGGGCCGCCGCTCACCCCTCTCCCGCCTCCCGCTCCCGTACGTGCTCGGTGAGCCGGTTCAGGACCTCGGCGGTGATTGCCACGTCACGGGGGTCGAACCCGTCGAGGGCCTGGTGGAGGGTGTGCTGGCGGGCGCCCTGGAGGCGGCCCAGGACCGTGCGGCCGTGCTGGGTGATGGCGACCAGGCGGGCCCGCCGGTCGAGCGGGTCCGGGGTGCGGGCGACGAGTTCTTCCGCCGCCAGCCGGCCGATCTGGCGGGTGACATGGGACGGCTCGACCATCAGGTGGTCCGCCAGATCGCCGACCCGGCTCACGCCCCCGACGCCCTCCAGCGCCATCAGCAGCCACAGGTCCGACCGACGGGCCGAGACCCCGGCCCGCTCGGCGAGGCGTTCGTGCGCCTGGGAGCGGGTGAGCAGGTAGGACAGCATGACCAGCGCGCGTTGCAGCGCGACGACGGGGTCCTGGTCCGGGGCGGGATCCGACATGCAGGAACCCTAGCGGTCCCCCGCCAACCGCCCCTTACCGCACGGGAATCGGCCACCGTCGAAGCGGCCGGAATGCACTCTTACGCCCCTGGCGCGGGCGCGTTAGCGTGGCCTCGATAGTTGCTTTAGTCAGGTAACAGTCGGAGCGCGGGCACCACCGCGACCGGTCGGCCGACCCCCCGCGCCGGCCGGTCGCCGCCCGCGCGCCGATGGCGTCACCCGCACCGTTCACCGCGGCGCCCCGTGCCCGAACGTGGAAGGACCCGCCATGACGACCGCACCCCACACCGCCCCCGCAACGACCTCGGCCCCCTTCGCCGTCCCCGCGACCCGCGCACCCGGCTGCCCCTTCGACCCGGCGCCCGCCGTCGACCGTGCCCGACAGGAGGCGCCGGTCACCCGGGCCACCCTGTGGGACGGCTCGCCCGTCTGGCTGGTCACCCGCCACCAGGACGTCCGCGAGGTGCTGGGCGACCCGCGGTTCAGCGCGGACACCAAGCGCCCCGGGTTTCCCTTCCTCACCGCCGGCACCCGGGTGCTCGCCGAGGACAGCTCGTTCAGCTTCATCCGCAAGGACGACCCGGAGCACGCCCGGCTGCGCCGGATGCTGACCGCCGACTTCATGATCAAGAAGGTGGAGGCGATGCGGCCGCAGGTGCAGGAGATCACCGACGACCTCCTGGACCGGATGACCGACGGCCGCACCTCCGCCGACCTCGTCGCGGAATTCGCCCTGCCGCTGCCGTCCCTGGTGATCTGCCTGCTGCTCGGCGTCCCGTACGAGGACCACTCCTTCTTCCAGGACCGCAGCCGCGTACTCCTCAGCCTCCGCTCCACCCCTGACGAGGTCCGCACCTCGCAGCGCGAACTCCTCGACTACCTCACGCGGTTGGCGGCGAAGAAGCGCGAGGAGCCGGACGACGGGATCATCAGCCGGCTCGTCGCCCGCGGTGAACTCTCCGACGAGGCCATCGCCGGGATGGGCCGGCTGCTGCTCATCGCCGGTCACGAGACCACCGCGAACATGACCGCCCTCGGCACCCTCGCGCTGCTGCGCAACCCGTCCCAGCTGGAACTGCTGCGTGCCGAACCCTCCCTGATCAAGGGCGCGGTGGAAGAGTTGCTGCGCTATCTGACGATCGTCCACAACGGCGTACCGCGCACCGCCACCGAGGACGTCACGGTCGGCGGGACCACCATCCGGGCGGGCGAGGGCGTGCTCTGCACCCTGAACGCCGCCAACCGCGACGAGGCCGTCTTCCCCGGCGGCGACAGCCTCGACGTGACCCGCGACGCCCGCCTCCACGTCGCGTTCGGCTTCGGCATCCACCAGTGTCTGGGCCAGCCGCTGGCCCGCATCGAGATGCAGATCGCCCTGGAGACGCTGCTGCGCCGGCTGCCGGACCTGCACCTCGCGATCCCCTTCGAGGAGGTCCCGTTCCGCCACGACATGGGCATCTACGGCGTCCACGCCCTCCCGGTCGGCTGGTGACCAAGAGCCCTCCGGCCCCGCGTCCCGCCGACCCTTCCGGCGCGTACGGCACTTCGGCCGTGCGCGCCACCGACCGAACCACCGGTCCACCGACCCACCGGCACCGGGCGGCCCGCCGCCCGGCCCCACCCGAGGAGCAACCCCATGCGCGTCACCGTCGACCAGGACAAGTGCTGCGGCGCCGGTAGCTGTGTGCTGTCCGCCCCGGACGTCTTCGACCAGCGCGAGGAGGACGGCATCGTCGTCCTCCTCGACGCCCGGCCCCGCGCCGAGCTGCACGAGGCGGTCCGCGAGGCCGCCGCGGTCTGCCCCGCGGCCGCCATCGCCCTGGAGGAGGCCACCGAACGCGTCTGACCGGGCGGGGCGGGCCGCCCCCGGCGGCCCGCCCCGCCGCGTCCGAGAGGAGTCGCGATGACCTTGCGGCACGCCGTGCTCGCCGCACTGCTGGACGGGGAGTGCAGCGGCTACGAACTGGCCAAGGAGTTCGACACCCGCGTCGCCAACTTCTGGTACGCCCGCCCCCAGCAGCTCTACACCGAACTCTCCGGGCTGGAGCGGGACGGCCTGGTCACCGGCCGTCAGGTGGTGCAGGAGATGCGCCCGAACAAGCGGCTGTTCACGGTCACCGAGGCGGGCATCGGCGAGCTGCACCGGTTCGCCGCCGCCACCGTCCGGCCGTCCTTCCTCCGCGACGACCTGCTGGTCAAGGTGCAGGCCGTGGACCGGTTACCGGCCGCCCCGGTGATCGCCCAGCTCACCGAGCGGGCCCGGATCGCCGCCGGGCGCACCGAGATCTTCGACCGGGTCCTGGAACGGCTCCGCGGCGATCTCGACGAGGCCACCTTCCTCCTCCGCGGCACCCGTATCGGCCCGTATCTGACCTGTCTGCGCGGCCTCGCCTTCGAACGCGAGACCCGCGCCTGGTGCGAACGGATCGCGGCGGTGCTCCGCAGCCGGGAGACGGCGGCGCGCCCGGCGACGTGACGCCGCGCGCCCGCCGGCGGAACAGGGGGCTCCCCACCGCCCGGTCGGGGCACCCTCGCCGCACGCGCCGGGCCCCGCCACCGCACGGCTGTCGGGCCCCGCACTCCTTCGTGTGAGGCGCCCCGGGGGCGCACATCTCCCCGCCCGGTGTGGGCAGTTCCTCCCGGCACGCGCCCCGCTACGGGGTGCGTCCGTTCCCCGGAAGGAAACACCCATGCGCCTTCGCCACTCCGTGGCCGCCGCCCTCGGTGCCCTCGCGCTCACCGTCGCCCTGCCCGCCTCCGCCGCCCAGGCGGCGACCGGCTCGTTCACGTACCTCGTCGACGCCCAGGACGGCGCCGTGCACGAGGGGACCCTGGCGGATCCGCCGAGCGGGGTCTGCCTGACACTGCCCGAGGTCGCGCAGGACTGGGTGGCGCCCGCGCACACCCCGCGCAACGACACCGACGACTTCGTGACGGTCTTCACCGGCGCGGGCTGCGACGGCGACTCCTTCACCCTCCGCCCGGACGGCGGCCACGCCACCGACCGGCTCAAGCTCCGCTCGGTGCTCTTCCACCGCCGCTAGACCTACGGCCGCGGCTGCGCGTCGTCCCCGGTCCGCGTCCCGTCCTCCGCCCCCTCCGGGCGGGGCCGGGCCGGCTCCAGGGACCAGGAGGCGAGCAGCCGCAGCGACTGCGCGGACGGCGAGCCGGGCTCCGCGTGGTAGGCGATCAGCTGCTGACCGGGGTCGGCGGGCAGGCTCAGCGTCTCGTACGCGAGGGTCAGCCGGCCGACCACCGGATGCCGCAGCACCTTCGTGCCGAACCCCTTGTCCTGGACGTCGTGCGCGGCCCACAGCCGCCGGAAGTCCTCGCTCTTGAGGGAGAGCTCGCCGATCAGCGAGGCGAGCGCCGGATCGTCCGGGTGGCGTCCGGCGTCCCGCCGCAGGTAGCCGACGACGTCGGCCGCCTTGGCCTCCCAGTTCTCGTACAGCGCGCGGGCCGCCGGGTCCAGGAAGACCTGCCAGGCGAGGTTGCGCTCCTTGCGCGGCAGCGCGGGGAAGTCGCCGAGCAGCGCGCAGGCCAGACCGTTCCAGGCGATGATGTCGAGCCGCCGCCCGATGACGTACGCGGGCACCGCGTCCATCGTGTCCAGCAGCTGCTGGACGGCGGGCCGCACCCGCTGCGGGCGGACGGCGGGGCGGGCCCGGCGGCGCGGCACCGGGCGGGCGAGGTGGGCGAGGTGGTCGCGCTCCGCGCCGGTCAGCCGCAGCGCGTCGCCGATCGCGTCCAGTACCGCGGCGGAGACGTTGCCGACCCGGCCCTGCTCCAGCCGGATGTAGTACGCGACGCTGACCCCGGCCAGCTGCGCCAGCTCCTCCCGCCGCAGCCCGGGCACCCGCCGTCTGCCGTACTCGGGCAGCCCGACGTCCCCCGGCCGCAGCCGGGCCCGCCGCGAGCGCAGGAACTCGCTCAATTCGGTGCGCTGGTCCATACCCGAAGTATGCGTACGGACCGCCGCACCGGGAAAAGCGTCCGGGTCCCGCTGGGTGTCCCTCCCGGTGGTAGGAACGCCGGTCATACGTTGCAGGGGGCACTGGCTACGCTCCGGCCGCCCTTGCATCCTCGGGAGCATGACCCACACCTCTGTCGCCGCGTACGCCGCGCCCGCACCGAAGGCACCGCTGGAGCGGACCACCATCCCGCGCCGCGAGCTGGGTGCCCACGACATCCTGATCGACATCAAGTTCGCCGGAATCTGCCACTCCGACATCCACACCGCCCGCGCCGAATGGGGCGAGGGCGGCCACTTCCCGCTCGTTCCCGGCCACGAGATCGCCGGTGTCGTCGCCGCGACCGGCTCCGCCGTCACCCGCTACGCGGTGGGCGACCGCGTCGGCGTCGGCTGCTTCGTCGACTCCTGCCGCGAGTGCGAGAACTGCCGCGCCGGTATCGAGCAGTACTGCACCGGTGACCTGGGCAACGTCGGCACGTACAACGCCGTCGGGCGGGACGGCGAGCCCACCCAGGGCGGCTACTCCACCCACCTCGTGGTGGACGAGAACTACGCCCTGCGCATCCCCGAGAGCATCCCGCTGGACGCCGCGGCGCCGCTGCTGTGCGCCGGGATCACGGTCTACTCGCCGCTGGCCCACTGGCAGGCGGGCCCCGGCAAGAAGGTCGCCGTGGTCGGCCTCGGCGGTCTCGGCCACATGGGCGTCAAGATCGCGCACGCGATGGGCGCCGAGGTGACGGTGCTCAGCCAGTCGCTGCGCAAGAAGGACGACGGTCTTCGCTTCGGCGCCGCCGACTACCGCGCGACCTCGGACCCGGACACCTTCAAGGAACTGGCCGGCACCTTCGACCTGATCATCAACACGGTCTCCGCCGACCTCGACCTCAACGCCTACCTCTCGCTGCTGCGCACCGACGGCACCCTCGTCCAGCTCGGCGCCCCGGAGAAGCCGCTGACCGTCGCGCCGTTCGCGCTGATCGGCGGGCGCCGGTCGTTCGCCGGTTCGCTGATCGGCGGCATCCGCGAGACGCAGGAGATGCTCGACTTCTGCGGTGAGCACTCCCTCGCCGCCGACATCGAGGTGATCAGCGCCGACCGCATCAACGAGGCGTACGAGCGCGTCCTCGCCAGCGATGTGCGCTACCGCTTCGTGATCGACACGTCGACGATCTGACCTGACGCAACGGGTCGTACGGGAGCGGCGGGCCGCCGCTCCCGTACGACCTCAGGGAGGCAGGACTTTATATTTCACATCGTACAGAGCCCCGCCGCCCTCGAATCTCTTCGACAATTCCCCCACATTGACTTCGTCACGCCTGAGGAATATCGACCCCAGGGAAATTGGGTTCCCCGGCTGGTTCACCGCTTTCAGCGTGAGTTCGACGTCACCGTCGCCGAAGGGCACGAAGACATCCTCGCTGTCCAGGTCCAACGCATCACCTTGACGCACGGTAATGAGACCGGAAGAGGGGAAGAACTGGAAGTCTCCCCTGGTCAGGACCACCCTGTCCTGATGGTCAGGGGATTGGGTCTTTTCTACGTCGAGTTCCAGAAGCTTGCCGAGAGGAAAGTCCATGAGATGCTCCCGCCGCTCTCGAACGAGTCTCTCGTTGGCGTAAGCGCCAGCATGCTACTAATCCACCGTCACCCACGCTACGCTTCACGAGCAAGCTCAGCAATCGCTGCACCCGAGCCCCCTCCACCGCGCGCCAAGAATTCTTTCCGAAAAAGCCCCGCCCGGCCTCGAACTCAGGAGGCCGAACGGGGCTTTCGCCGTACGCGGCCCGGCTCAGGCGCGGAACGCGTCCGCCTTCACGCCCGCGACGAAGGACGCGAAGGCGGTGGCGTCGACGCTCAGCGCCGGGCCCTGCGGGTCCTTGGAGTCACGGACGGGCACGGTGCCACGCGAGGCGACGAGGTTGGCGGCGACCTCGATGCAGTTGCCGCCGTTGTTGCTGTACGAGGACTTGAACCAACGGGGGAATTCGGTCGTCACGGGGTGCCCTTTCTCAACTGGCTAATCATGGCCACGGTTTCCGCCTGGGAGAGCGCTTGGGCCTGTAGTTGATGGTAGGTCGTCAGGACGGGCATGACGGACGTGGATTCACGGTCGACGAACCCTTGAGCCTGAGACTCCGCGTAGTACATGACGGACCGGTCGGCCATGGTCAGCAGGTTCACCGGCAGGTCGAACGGTCGGTGCTCTCCTATGTTGAACGGCGCCACCTGGAGAACCGTATTGGGCCGGCCGGCGAACTCGATGAGCCTGTCGAGCTGCGCCTCCATGACCTCGTCCCCGCCGACCCAGCGCCGGATGCAGCTCTCGTCCATCACCACCATCACCATGGGCGGGCGGGACCGCTCCAGCGCTGCTTGGCGCTCCGCGAGGAAATCAACGCGTTCCAGCGCCTGTTCGGGCGAGATGGCGCCCCGGCGCACGGAGCTCTCCGCCAACACTCGTGCGTACTCCGGCGTCTGCATCAGTCCGGGAATGATCCCGATCTCGTACAGCCGCAACTCCACCGCCCGCCCCTCGTACCCCACGTACTCCGGGAAGCCCTCCAACAGGGAGCCCTGCCGGAGTTCGCGCCACTGGCGCACGAAGGTATCCGCACCCTCCAGGCCGAATGCCCCGTCCGCGCTACGCGAAAGGCGCAGAGTGGGAGGCTTGCGCGCGGTTTCCACAGCCGAGATGTGGACGCTGGAATAGCCCATGTGCTCGGCCAGATCGTCCTGTGTCCAGCCGCGCGACTCCCGCAGGCTGCGCAGACGGGCGCCGTAAGCCGCCCTGAGCGACGCGTCCGGGTTCAACTCCTTGCGATTCAAGGGCTCTCACCAACCTTCCATCCTCTTCCGGCTCGGTTGAACGACCTCCGACGCTAGGCCAGCCTGAACCTCCCTGGTAGTGGAATGACTACAGAGAGGAACCTTCGTGTCTGTCGAACGGGAGTCCGGAAAGCGCGATCAGGTCCCGTACCGCCCGGCAGTCGGTGAACTCGTCGCGGACGCCGAGCGGCGCTGTCTCGGGATCGCCAAGGGGGAACTGGCGGGGGCGTGGTCGCTGCGGTCGCTGACGGGCGGTGTGGAGTGGGTGGTCGACGCGGCGCACATCCGTCGTGCGTCGCGTGCCGAGCGGTT